>CAZWYT010000024.1:0-65174 GCA_964638325.1 uncultured Planctomycetales bacterium | reverse complement strand
CACGCCAGAATCGTGGTTGTCAGGAGACCCACCGCGGTGACGCCGAGCAATCCGGGAATATAGCGGTCAAGCCGGGGGATGTGCGGCAGTCCCAGGAAGGCGGTGCTCGCGACGATGGCGGCCATGGTGCACATGTCTGCCACGCCGAAGACGCGTCCCCGGCGGACGTCGGGCACGAAGCGCTGGATCACGACCATGACGGTGACGAGGATGCCGGCGCCGTGCACCCCCATCATGAACAGGCACAACCCGGTGAAGATGCGCCCCAGCCGGAATACGTACGCCACGTCCAACGCCAGAATCCAAACCGCACCGCCGAGCACTGCGCCCAGGACCGCCAGCGGCAGCGGCAGCCCCGGTCCGACGAGGGTCAGCAAGGCCGCGCCACCGGCCAGACCGGCGGCAATCAGCCCGCGGTACATGCCCGCGTCGGAGAACTTGCCGCCGAAGACGTCGCGGACGACGGCGGGAACGACCGAGACGACCACGCCCGCCGCGGCCCAGAAGACCGTGCCGAGCAGGATGACTTGCAGTATGCGCCGATGCTGGCGCACGTACTGGAGACCCTCACGGACCGGCGTCCACACGCCGGTGGGAAGCGTGTGGGGCACCGCACGCGACCGTGACATCGCGATACCCGACAAGAGCAGGGCGCTGAGCACGAACGACAGCGCGTCCAGCCCGTAGTTCCAATTCAGGTGCAGGTGGCCCGCGGTGCTGAGGTCCACCAGCACGCCCCCGATGATCGCGCTGAGAATCGCCCCGATGGTCCCGAGGGCGCTGATCATGGCGTTGCCCCGCACGAGCTGGTCGTCGCGGATCAGCGTGGGCACCATGGCTTGCCGGCAGGGCGAGAAGAACGCCGCAAACGCACCGGCGACCGCGAGCGGCAGGGTCACCGCGTAATCGCCGAGTCCGCGGCCCAGCAGGTACGGCACGGTCCACGGCAGGGAGCCCATGATCGTGGCCCGAATCAGGTCGGTGGCGATCATGGTCCACTTGCGGCTGAAGCGGTCGGCCCACCAGCCCGCCACGGGGCCGAGCGCGGCGAACGGCAGAAAAAAACAGAAGGTCATCAGGGCCTGGACGCGCGTGACGTCCGGGCGCTCCAGACCGCCGACCTCGCGGACCAGCGCCATCTCGCTCAGGTGATCGCCGAGCGCGCTGATGCCGTACGCCGCCCAGAGCAGCACGAAATTCGGGTTCCGAATCAGGAGGTCGGGAAGCCGAGGCTCGGATCGTGAAAGCGTTGACATAGGGACCGGTGCCGTGCGTCCGTGTCCGCGTTGGAGAGACGCCCGGAACTGTACGCAGACGGCCCGCGCGGGTAAAGGACCGGGATGCCCGCTGCAGCGCGATAACGTGATTGCGGGTAAAATAGACGTGCCCCTGGGCAAGCGCTCCCGCGTTTGCGGCACGGCACCGGAGGAGGCGTGCATGTTGAGCCAGCTAGCCCGAATGGTCCTGTCACGGCTGGTGGGTTTCGTCGCCCTGCTGTGCCTTGCGGGGGCTTGCGACACGGCGCCGCCGACCGCCGAGCGCCGGCCCCAAACCCGGCCCACGGCGTCCCGACCGCTGACCACGGAGCGCACTCCGACCAGCGCGCCGGCCACGACCCAGCCGACTCCGACCACCTCCCGCGGCCACCCGCGCGTCGAGGAGGAACCGGAGATTCCCGACTACGTCACCATCGTCGCGCGTTTCAACGCGCAGCAACGCGCGGGCGTCGAAGTGCACGCCGAGGCGGGCAACCGTCTCGTGATCGATACCCACAACGTTCGCCGCTTGCACATCGATCGCGACCGCGTGCCGCTCGACCGCCGGCGCAGCATTTCGTTGCAACTGGACGGCCAGGGGCTCGAATGGCTGGCCAGCTCGAAGGTGGTCGAGTTTGAGCGGGCCATGAACGGCGAGTGGGTTCCGGCCAAGCCGGACCAGCGCGGCAAGCCCTAGCCATGCCCGATCCGCCGTGTCCTTACGTGTCGCGCGGGGGGCTGAAGCTGGCGGCCGCGCTCCAGACGTTCGGCCTGCACGTGGTGGGCTGGACCTGCGCCGATTTCGGGAGCCACGTCGGCGGTTTCGTGGATTGCCTGCTTCAGCACGGGGCGGTGAAGGTCTACGCGGTCGATCCGGGCTACGGCATTCTGGACTGGCGTTTGCGTCGCGACCCGCGCGTGGTGGTCTGCGAGCGCACCAACGCCCTGCACTATGTCTGTCCCGAGCCCTGCGACCTGGTGACGATCGACGTGGGCTGGACGCCCCAGCGGCTGATCCTGCCGGCGGCCCGACGCTGCCTGAAGGCCGGCAGTGGGCGCGTCCTCGCGCTCATCAAGCCGCAGTACGAGGCGCAGTCAGAATGGTTGGATGGCGGCGTCGTGCCCGCGGAGCGACTCGCAGCCGTGCTCGAGTTGTGTCGCCAGGACGTCCAAGGGCTTGGCTGGCAGATTCAAGGTGAGACCGAGGTTCCGCTGCGCGGCCATGGTGGGAACGTGGAATACGTATGGCTGCTTGGCGGCTGACGCCGCGCGAGGCGGCCTGGAAAACGGGGACGAACTCCGCGTGGGCCAGGCGCGAAGCGGGGCGTAAGACGTTCCACGCCCTGTCTGTCCCCGTTTTCTGCCTTCGCGGCTTTTTCTGGCGCTACTCCGTGAGCGCCGCGTAGACTGCTTGCCAATACTCCTGATTGTCGTCCTGCGCGTTGATCAGGTCGGCGATAAGGTCCAGCAACTCGTCATAAAGCTCTTGCCAGACGCTGTTTGCGAGCTCGGCGGCGAGTTCTTCTGGAGGGGGCAGCCCGCCCCCGTCCTGCCCTTCGCAGCCGGGGCAGTCTGGATCGCAGCAATGGCTGATGACCCGCGCGATGAACGAGTTGCTATCGCTGCCGTTGAAGCTGCCGTCGCAATTGGCGTCGCCTTTCCAAACCCGGCTGCCGTCCAACCCCGGGAACTGGAGCGCGTAGTCGGCCGGGTGGGTGAGCGCGGCGATGAACGGGTTAATGTCGGCAAAGTCCACGGATGTATCGTTGTTCATGTCACAACGACATTCAGAAATCGCCCAAAGGTGTTTTCCTGGGGTATTGCCATAGTACACGTTATTCGGGTCGTTGTCGGCGCCGAGGATGATCCGCGCGTCCGGCTCCCACGTTTCAAGCCCATAGCCGTCGTAATTCACGGCGACGTACGGCTCGGTCCCGGCCATGCCGCCCTCGAACCAGATCCGCGCGCCGGCGCGCAGCGCCCCATTGATAGCGATGGAACCCCCGCCCGCCGGGATCGGCGGGTCATTGGGTTCACCGATTCCGCCAGGTCCATGCAGTCTACCCTCGAAGTATATCCAACCTGTCGCACTGCCCACACTGCCTTTCACCGCGATGGAACCTGATAAATCGACCCCGTGTTCTATGTAATCGTACCCGATGACGTCTCCCGTCAGGTCGCCGGCCAGATCGCCGCTGCACGTGAGCGTGCCGCTCCACGTGCCGTCGGCGTCGATCAAGCCGTCCGCGTCCAGCCCCGCGGGCAGGTTGACCTCGCTGTCGGCGGCGACGTTGGCGTCGACCAGGACGCTCGCCGCGAAGGGGCTTCCTTCCGTTTGCCCCAGCGTGAGCGTGCCGCTGATGCTGCCGAATTCGAGCGTGATGTCCGGGTCGCAGTCGCCGGCGACTTCAAAGGAGCCCTCCAGGTCGCCGGCAACGACGCCTGACCATTGGGCGTCGCCGGAGGCGGCGACATCGCCCACCAGATCGCCGGCAATCGCGAGCGCCGGGAGGTCCACGAAGGTCATCGTCGCGGCATAGCCGCCGTCCACGGTGATCGTCGGTTCGTCGGTGAGGCCGTCCGACACTGTGACGTCGCCCAGGCTGGTGCAGTCGACGTCGCCGCCGAGGTAGTCCAAGGTGATGCTGTCGATGCTGTAAGCCACGACCGGCCCGGTGGTGGCCGTGGCCGCCACGTCGGGCAGGCTGTCGTCGACGCGCATCTCGGCGATGTTGACGGTAACGTTCTGGGCGTTCAGCAGTTCCAGGTAGTACACGTCGGTCGCCCCGGGGCCGCCGCCTTGGTTCGGATCCCGGGCGATATATAGGTTCACCGTTCCTTGCGGGCAGTTGGGGTCGACCTCGATCTCCTGGAAGACGCCGAGACCCCACACCGTGTTCGGGTCATTCGGATCGACGTCGAGGGCCTCGAACTTATATGTGCCCGGTGCGAGGATACTGACCAGCGCGTTGTACTGGTCGATCTGAATGTCATTGGGGTCATGCCCGCTCCATTCGTAGATTCTGTTCTCGCCGAGCGCAACGCTCGCGAACATGAGACCCACAACACATGCAATGACTCTTTTCACTGTCGACATGGGTTCTCCTTTCTGTCCTCTCCGGGACAGACTGTCCCCGGTCCTCCCGGGGCGCATCCAAGATACCCGGTGCAGGTGCCGACCACCGGCACCCGTCACCCTGCTAGAGAACTACTCCCGCCTGCAAGCAGGTTACCACCTCTCCCTCCTAGGGAGAGCGCCGGGGGTCAGGGTTCTACCCTACCCCCCAGACACAACCGCGCTAGTGCGTCGTCAACAGCTCGACAAATGGATTTATGTCGCCAAAACCGACGCTCCCATCACCATTAATATCCGCATTCTCCGGCCAGCAGCCGGAGTACGTCTCCTGGTAACCCTCGCCATCCGTCAGTGCTTGGACGAATGGATTAATATCGGCGAAGTCCACTGTCCCGTCGCAATTCACATCCCCGGTTTGAGGCGCCGGCAATACGCCAAATCTGAAGTAGAACCAGTGGTGGGCGCTAGCGGCGCCTTGTACGCAGTCGCCCCAGCCCACGCTTGACTCGAGAAAACGCTGCGCGAACCAACCTTGGCGCGTGAGCGTGCCATCGATGTACAGCGTGTAGGTATGCATGTCGGACGATACCAGCGTGTAGGCGTGGGCCAGTCCCGGCACGAAGGGGATTATCACGTACTCATGGGCACTGTCTATGAAGTCCTCGCCAAAATCGAACGCAACGGCCCAACCGTCGTCGCTGTGAACACCGATCGCTGGATCTGCCCAATAGTCCACGCGCTCCACCCACAACCCGAATTCGAGTAGGAAAACCTCGTTCGGCCCGCAGTCCAACGCTCCCGTCCTGTAGCGCACGTAATAGTCGAAAATCTGCGGATCATTGGAATCGAAGGTGAGCACGCCGTCCGCCAGCGTGCGGTTCGCGCCGGGCGGATTGTAACACCTTGTCCAGCCGGCGTATTCCGGCCAGTCATTCGGGTCATTGCCCTCCCAGGCTATCCAGTAGGTCTCCGACCTGCCGATTCCGGCTATCGCCAGCCCCGCGAGCACCGCAACCCACGTTACCCGGCTCATGGCACTTCTGCTCATCCCGGCGCCAGTCCCGCCGTGCCGCAACTGGCGGCTGAAAGCTGATGGCTGATCGCTACCGGCCTCCGGTCAACAACTCCACGAAGGGGTTAATATCGGCAAAGTCAACGCTCGCGTCACCATTAATGTCACCGTTTTCGAGCGGACAAACCGGGTAAAGTGCCTGATATCCGGCTACGTCGGTCAAAGCCAGAACGAAAGGGTTTATGTCCAGAAAGTCAACAGTCCCGTCGCAGTTAAGGTCGCCAGGTAAGCTTTCGGGAACGGTCACGGTGCCGAATCTCAAGAAATCCCAATGGTGCCCGCTGGCCGTGCCCAAGCACAAGTCGCCGAACTCCAGAAATGATGCAATGAAGCGGTGCGCAAACCACCCCTGCCGCGCCAGCACGCCATCAATAAATAGTTCGTAAGCGCGCATATCGGCGGACACCAGCGTGTAGGCGTGCCACGCTCCTGGGGGGATTGGGATATCGACATACTCATGGAAACTGTGGACGGCGTCGACGTCGAATACGAAAGTGACGACCCAGGCGTCGTCGCTTTTCACCGAAACGCCCGGGTCGCCCCAGTACGACACCCATTCGGTCCAGAGTCGCCATTGGGCGACGAAAACCTCGCCCGGTCCGGGATCCAGCGCGCCCGGCCGGGAGTATTCCCAGAAGTCGTAAGTCTGGGGGTCATTGGAATCGTAGGTAAGGACGCCGTTCTCGACCACCCCGAACGGCTGCGGCTGATAACGGCGCAGCCAGCCGTCGCCTTGGGGCAGGTCGTTGGGGTCGTTGAATTCGAACGCGAACCAGTAGGGCTCCCCCAGCGCCGTCGCGTCGCCCAGTAACAGGAGGAGGAGCACCGCGACCAGCGTTACCCGACTCATGGCACTTCTCCTCCTCGGCACCGGTGGCGGTGCAGATATGCTCCACCTGCTAAGGCCTAACATAGCACCACAAAATCCGCTCATCAAACTCTTTTTTCCTATTCGTCCGAAAAAACCGGCCACCGCCCCCAGGCAAACGCCTACGGGGCCCGGGTCAGCAACGCGACGAAGGGGTTGATATTTCCGAAGTCCACGCTTCCGTCCGCGTTGATGTCCGCATTCTCCGGCCAATCGCCGCGCCCGGATTCCGCCGCCCGCGTCCAAGTGGATTAACGCGATCTGCGCAAAGAGCGCTCAAAAAAAATCCGCCTTTTCGGCAAGAAGGTCGCCCAACCCGCCCTGGCCGGCTGGTGCGGTCGGTTCGTTGGCCATCTTTGTCCGTTTGCGGAGCAGTTTTTTCGGTCCCAGGACAGAACTGTGGATGCAGCCGCGAAGGCGAGCAGGGCTCGACTCGGAGCCGCCGGTAATCACCCGGTGCTTTCGCCGCGCGATGCCCGGCGGCGTCCCGGACGACCGTTGCCGCCGGCCGGCGTGCGCCCGCCGATATCGTCACGGTCTCGGTCCGACTCGGGACGCAGAGCGCCTGACGCGAGGCGGCGCGACAAGGTAAACTACCCCGCATGGGCAACCCCGCAGACCGGACGCGTCGCCTCCTGGTCGTCATCCCGAACTGGGTTGGCGATGTCGTGCTGGCGACGCCGGTGCTCGCGGCCCTGCGGCAGCATTTCCGGGCGGCGCGGATCGTGTACCTGCTGCGCCGTTACGTCGCGGAAATCGTGGACGGCGGGAACTGGCACGATGCCGCCGCGTTCTGGCCGGACGGGCACGGCCTGGCGCGCGAGCTACGAACGCTGCATCTGGCGCGCCGCCTGGGCGGCGAGCGCTTTGACCTGGCGCTGCTCCTGACGAATTCCTTCCGATCCGCGCTGGTCGCCTGGCGCGCCGGCATTCCGCGGCGCGTCGGGTACGCGCGGGATGGCCGGGGATGGCTGCTGACGGACCGGTTGCGGCCGCTGAAGCGCCGCGGCGAGTACGTGCCGAGCCCGGTGCTCCCGTCCTACATCAAGCTCGCCGAGCACGTCGGCTGTCCGGTGACCGACCGGCGGCTGCGCCTGGAGCTGACGCCGCAGCAGGAGCGCGCCGGCCTGGAGCTGCGGCGCCATTACGGGTTGGATGATGGGCGACCGTATGCGCTGATCAACCCCGGAGCGGCCTTTGGGGCCGCCAAGTGCTGGCTCCCGGAGCGGTTTGCCGAGGTCTGCGGTCGGCTGCAGGCTGAATACGGCTTTCGCGTGGTGCTCGTCGGAGCCCCGGGCGAGGTGCCGCTGATGCGCGCGATCGCGGCGCATTCGCGGGGCGGCGTGGTTTGCTGCGACGCGCCGGGCACGACGCTCGGGTCGCTCAAGGTGCTCGCGCGCGGGGCGGCCTTGCTGGTCTGCAACGACACGGGCCCCCGGCATTATGGCAACGCGTTCGGCATCCCCACGGTGACGATCTTCGGCCCAACGCACCAGGCCTGGACCGACACCGACTACGCCGGCGAGATCAAGCTCCAGATACCGGTCGAGTGCGGCCCGTGCCAACTCCGCACCTGCCCGCTCGATCTGCGTTGCATGACCGGCCTGACCACGGATATGGTGATGCGGGCTGTGGCGGGCGTGCTCGCCCGACGAACCCCGGCGTGGGAGCGTGGAAACGTGGGAATGTGCCCACGCGCACCGGTGAGACTGTAGCGATGCGGTGCACCGAGTACATGCGGGTCGACCCGGCGTACCACGAGCGCCTCCGCGCCTGCGGCCTGGACACGGTCGGGAAGGTGCTCGCGCGGGTGGAGGGCCGCGTCGCCGCTTGGAGCCGGACCACGGACACCCTGCACATCCCCAGTCCCGACGGCACGCCGGGGTTTTACTTGAAGCGGTACTTCTTCCACAACTGGGTCAAGCGTCTGCGGGGCACGCTGCGCGGCACCTTCTTCGGCATGCACCGCGGCCAGGCCGAGTATCGCACGCTCAACGCGCTGCGGGCGCTCGGGATTCCGGCCGTGCGACCGGTGGCCTATGGCGGGCGGCGCGTGGTCCATTTCCTGTCCGCGTGCTTTCTGATCACCGAGGAAGTGCCCGAGGCGCCGAACCTGACCGCGTTCGCGCTGGACGTGGTCGCCGGCCGGCAGTCGCTCGCACCGGACCAACGCCGCGCCCTGCTCGACGCGCTGGCCGAGCAGCTTGCGGCGCTGCACACGGCCGGCTGCGCGCATGGTAATTTGTTCTGGCGGAATCTGCTCGTGCGGCACGGCCCGGACGGCCGGCCAGAGTTCTTCTTCCTCGACGCACAGCCGCTACGCTCGTGGCGGCGGCTCGGGCGAAATGGGTACTGGTGGCTGCGTGACCTGGCCCAGGTCACCGTCTCGGCCCTACCGTTCACCACGCGCACCGAACGGCTGCGCTTCATGCACCATTACCTTGGCGCTGGTCCACTCACGCCGCAGCTCAAAGACCAGCTCCGTCAGATTGAGCGTCTTGCGCAGAACTGGCGGCGGCACGAGCTGCGTCGCGTTCGTATGACGCACCTGTTCGACGAGTGGAATCGGCAACTGCTCGCGGAGTCGGGCCGGGTGCCGGCCGACGAGCCGGGATTGCTGACCGCGGAGCCTGCCTCGTGACACGCCGTGTGCTGGTCGTGCCCGACTGGCGCGAGCGCCTGGCCGATGCCGGACTGTCCGACCTTACGATCCTGCTGGAACGGCCCCTGGAGGCGGGGGCCCTCGGCGGTCGCTGGCAGCCCCTCACCAAGCCCGACCTGCGTGGTCGCGAGCGTTGGCGTTGGGAGGTCAACAGCGCGACCGACGCGGTGCTTTTCGTCAAGCGCTACCAGGGCGCGTCCCTCGGCGAGCAAGTGGACCGGATGCGGCGGCAGTCCGTCGGTCACAGCCGGGCCTGGTGGGAATTCCAGCAATCCGCGGAGCTGTCCCGGCAGTATGTTCCCGTCGTCCGCGCCGTCGGGGTGGTGGAGGAGATGTGCGCGGCCTTCGAGGTCCGCAGTGCGGTGCTGTTCGAGCGGGTGCCGGGCGATGCGTTTGACCGCGTCTGGCCGCGCCTGTGCGCGGAGCAGGCCCCGCTCACGCACGGCCGGGCACGGCACGACCTGGCGCGGCGGCTCGCCCGTTTCGTGTCGGCCTTTCACCAGACCGGGGTGTACCACCGGGACTTGTACCTTTGCCACATCTTCGCCGATCTCTGTCCGGAGCCGGGGCAGCCCCCCCGCTTTACACTCATTGACCTGGCCCGCACGCATCGCCCGCGGCTGCGGCGGACGCGGTGGCTGATTAAGGACCTCGCGCAGTTGGACGCGTCGGCGCGGCAGATCGGGGCCACGCGTGGCGACCGATGGCGCTTCCTGCTCGCGTATCTGGGCCTGGAGGCCGGTGCTCCGCGCGTGCGCTGGTACGCGCGCCGCATCGTGCGCAAGAGCGACCACATCTTGCGTCGTATCGCGCGGAAGAGCGGCAGCGCTCCAACCGAACCCCGAGCGGCAGCGCGGGGCCCCACCCGATGAGAATCGCCGTCGTCCAGGAACACGTCGATGTGCAGCGGGGCGGGGCCGAGACTTCGACGCTGGAGATGGCACGCCACCTGGCCGCGCTCGGCCTCGATGTCACCGTGGTCTGCCGCGGCGCGACCGACCGGCCGTTCGTCGATCAGAACGTGACCTTTCTCCCGGTGGCGACGAGAGGGATTTCACGCGCTGCCCAGACCTACCGGTTCGTCCAAGGGGCCCGCGCTCTGTGCTATCGCGAGCGATTTGACATCGTGCACGCCGTGACCCCCTGTCTGGCGGCCCATGTCTACCAACCCCGCGGCGGCACGTACCCAGAGACCATTGCGCGCAGCCTGGCGCTGGTGCGCGCGCCGACGCTCCGGGCGCTGAAGTCGGTCGGGCGGCGTTTCAACATCCGCCAACGGTTCTTGTCTCGCCTCGAGCGCACCCTGCTGTGCAAGCACCAGCGCCGGATCTTCGTCGCCGCAGTCTCCGAGTACGTGCGCCGCCAGGTCGAGGTCGGCTTTGGGTTCCCCGGCGACCGCATTCGGGTCGTGTTCAACGGCGTCGATATTGCGCCGCTCACCGACGACGAAAGGTTGCGTCGGCGATCCGTCTTGCGCGCCGGCCTGGGCTTGAGCGCAGATGCACCGCTGCTGCTCTTCGTCGCGCACAATTTCCGGCTGAAGGGGCTGGCCGAGCTGGTACAGGCCACGGCGGTCGCCGCGCAGGCGGGGGCCGGATCGCCCTGGACGGTGGCGGTCGCCGGGCGCGGCGCGCCGGGTCGTTATCGGCGGCTGGCGCGCCGTCTCGGCGTGGAAGGGCAGATCCGTTTCGTGGGCACGTCCGCGCCGATCCGCGACTGGTACGCTGCGGCCGACGCGCTGGCTCATCCCACCTGGTATGATCCGTGCAGCCGCGTCGTGCTCGAAGCGTTGGCGCTCGGCCTGCCGGTCGTCACGACGCGCTACAATGGGGCCGCCGAGGTGATCGAGCCTGGGCGGCACGGCGTCATCGTCGACGAGCCCGACGATCTGGCCGGTTGGGCTGCGGCGCTGGCGCGCGTGCTGCAAGCGGACATGCGCGACGCCTGCCGCGCGGACGCGCCGCGCCTGCGCGAGCAGCTTTCGATGGCGCGCCACGCGCGCGAGCTGCAGGCTTTGTACGCGCACGTGCGGGCCAGCAGACCGTAGCGTCGGCCCCCCGTGGCCGACGTGGCCGGCCGATCAGGTTGCCGCGAGCGCCTGCCGAACGGCGCTCACCAGTTGGGCCACCGTCGCTTGCGGGTGCAGCGCATAGAAGTACTCGCGGTCCAGCGCGATCTGATCGAGCCGCCACTGGGCCTCGAGCGTCTGGGCGCGCTGCTCGTACTGCGCCGCGCGCCACGGATCGGTTCCCAGCATCTGCTCGTTGACGCGGCGCAGCTCGCGGAAGACCAGCCGGCGCCGCGCGTGCTCGCGCGGACGGTGGAGCCGCAGGTCCAGCCCTTGTCCCACCAGCGCGGCGCGCTGCTGGAGCAGCTTGGCCGGCACGCCGTGCAGGTGCCGCTGCGGGTTGTAGCGCAGGTCACGGCTCTGGTGTCGCGCCGCGGCGACGTCGGTGCGGCGGAGGTGGCTGTGCGGCAGTGGCAGGCGCAGTGTGGCGCTCACGCAGCATGCAGGTGCCGGCGCGACGCCGAAGAAGCCCCGGGCGAATTCCTCCATCATCTCGTCGTACTTCGCCCCTCCGATTCCGTGGATGAAGAGGTCGGCCAGAAACAGGCGGGCGAACGCCGACAAGGCCAGCGCTCGGGGGCGCACCGTCCAGCCCGCGCGTTCCAGCGGCCACGGAGTGGCAGACGCCGCCGCATGGGCAAGCTCGTCGCGCCGCAGCTCGCCGCACGGACGGTCGTCGGCGAGTAGCTCGATCTGCTCGCCGCGCGTGGCCGCGAAGAGCCGGTGCCGCGACTCACCGTGGCGTACGAGCCAGAAGGGCAATTCGACCGCCTGGTCGGTCACGGTCAGCGGGGGTACGGGCCGGCCGCGACTGCGGATGCGGTGGCGTAGCCGGCAGGCCGTCTGCGCCGCGTTGTATTGTGCGGCACAGCGGTGCGCATCGAGCAGCATGGCGGCGGCGAAAGCCCGAAACGCGGGCGTCTGGCTGAGCTGCGACATGCGCAGCTCGCGCACGTCGGTCAACCCAAGCGCCTCTTCGACGGCGGCCTGGGCGCGGGCCAGCGCGTCGCAATACGGCGGGTCGGGCTGTTTCGTGGTCAGCCAGGCCCGCGCGAAGATCGGCAGCAGAGACCGGTCGCCCAGCTCGAAGAGCGACGTGATGCTCGCAAAGAACTGCAGCCAATCGGCCCGCGACACGCGGGGCTGCGACTCGAACGGCCGTTGCGGGTCACAGCCCGGAATCGGCACCTCCACCCGCCGCACGCCGCGGGACGTCACCTGCGGTACAGCGAGTTGCCGGGTCTTGGGAATATCCGAATCGACGAGCAGAAATGCGGCTTGGCCGCCGACGCGGGCGACGAGCGCATGCGCGGCGATCGTCTTGGCAAAGACCCCCGCGTGAAAGAACTCGGCCTGATGGCCAGTCAGAATGAGCGGGCCGGCGAGATGGAGCTGGGCTCGAAGTTGCCGCCGCAGCGCTCCCAGCGTGGTGTCCAGCAAAGGCACGCCGTCCAAGCGGACGTCGAGCTCGTCCGGGAGCAGCCGGTGAAGCTGCGGCGTGGCGGGCTCAACCAGCACGTCCAGGTGCTCGGCCGGCGTCACCAGCCGCTCGTATCGGATTGGTCGAACTGGGCACAATGGCCTGCCGCCAGCGTGCATTCGCTGGCCGGGATCGACGGCGCGCGCCGGAGTTCGCGGGCAAAGACGGCCAGGTAATGCCGCAATCGTGCCGCCGGGTCGTCCAGGGTTCCGCCGAACTCGCGGCTCTTGTCGCGGTAAATCCGTCGGACCGGTAGCTCCCGAATCCGCAACCCGACGCGGACACACTGTACCCAGAATTGGAGCGGAAAGGCATAGCCGGGCTCGTCGAGGCTGAGGCGCCGCAGAGCCGCCACGCGGTGGGCCTTGAAGCCGCAGAACGAGTCGGTCAGCTCCAGGCCGAGCACCTGGTGCAGCAGACCGTTGATCGTGTGGTTGATCGCGCGCCGGTCGGGCGGCGCTTCGTCATCATCGGGGAACGAGCGGAGATAGCGCGAGCCGCTGATGATGTCGGCCTCGCCGGCACAGGCCTGCGCGACGAACTGCGGCATCCGGGCCGGCTCATGCTGCTCGTCGCAGTCCAGCGTGATGACCCAGTCGTATCCGTGGCGGCCGGCAAACGCGAACGCGTCGATCAGGCTCTGGCCGTAGCCGCGGTTCTCCAGGTGCGTGAGCGTACGAACGCCGGGTTGCAGTTGCAGCAGCGCCGGGGTTGCATCGGTGGACCCGTCGTCGATGACGAGGATGTCCCGCGCGTGCCGCCGCACGGCGTCGAGGACCCCCGGCAGGTATTGCTCTTCGTTGTAGACCGGGATGGCCACCAGCCACTTCATCGCCCACGCTCCTGCCACCGGTCAACGTTGCGCACCAAGCGCACTCCGCTGGCACAGGATTCTTGCCGCACTTGGCCAATTGTCAAACGAGTCGCAGGGCGTCGGCGGCGATGTCACGGGCGGCACGGGGCCGCGCGATGGCCCGTGCGGCGGTCCGCAACTGCCGCAGGCGGTCCGGGTCGGCGAGCAGGGTGCTAACGCGGTACCCCACCATACGCACGTTGTTCACCTTCAGCGCGGCGCTGTGCTCCAGCAGATAATCGCTGTTGCGCGTTTCCTGTCCGGGGATCGGGTTGACGATGACCAGCGGCAGTCCGCAGGCCAGTGCTTCGGCCACGGTCAGTCCGCCCGGTTTGGTCACGACGACGTCGGCCGCCTGCATCCACTCGTGCATCGTCTCGGTGAAGCCGATCACATGGACAGGCCGCGCCGCACCGGCGACCTGCTGCTGAAGGCGGGCCTTCAGCTTCTCGTTTCGGCCCACGATGACGATCACCTGCGCATCGGCCGGCATCGAGACCAGCTCGCGCATCAGGCCTGCGGTCGGCCCCACGCCGAAGCCGCCGCACAGCAGTAACACGACGGGGCGCGCGGGGTCCAGGCCACAGCGCAGTCGCGCCGCATGCTGGTCCAGTGGCGTGTCAAAGCCCGGGCGAACCGGGATCCCGGTGACCAGGACCCGGTCCGGTGCGGCGCCCCAGGTGGTCAGGTAGACCTTCCCGTCCGACGTGGCGGTGTAGTATCGCTCGGTCGGCTCCTGGACCCAGATGCGGTGCGTATCGTAGTCCGTGGTGATCGTGACCTGGGGGCAATTGAGCTGGCCGGCCCGCCGCATCTGGGCGACGATCTCGGCCGGCAGGTAGTGCGTGTTCACGATGAGCCGCGGGCGCCGCTGGAGCAGGTACCGCACGGTCGGCAGCTTGTTGAGATTCTGAATCCCGGTCCGCACGGCATCCTGCAGGCGCCCGTTGGGGCGATCCATGGCCTCGTAGAGCCAGCCCATGGCCGCGGGGGCGTGTCGCACGAGCCCGAGGTAGCCGCTGGCGTAGAGCTTGCGGAACAGGATGTTGGAGATCGCCAGGACGTCGAGGACTTCGATGTCGGCGTGCGGGGCCTGGGTCCGCAGCGCATGTTCCACGGCGCGGGCCGCGATCATGTGACCCGCCCCCGCCGAGGCACCGAGGATCAGAATGACGTCCCGGTTGTTCATGGCCCGCCGCCCGCGTACTCCCTACCGCGTGCTACCCTTCTCCTGTTCGCTGCGCCAAGCGTGTTGCTAACCGAAGCAACGATTCCTGGCAACCGGCCAGGGTGAGTGCGACGCCCGCCCGCGGCGCACAGACCAGGTCGTAGCCCGGCGGCAATTCGTGCTGTTGCAGTCGGAATGCCGCGCGCAGCAAACGTTTGATCCGATTGCGCCGCACCGCACCGCCGTTCTTGCGCCCGACGACCAGCCCCAGCCGTGGGTGCGTCAGCCCGTTGGGCAGTGCCCAGAGCGTGAGTCGCTGGTCCGTCACCCGGCGGCCAGCGTTGAGAATGCGCTCGAAGTCCGCGTGTTTCAGGACCCGCAGCCGGCGATCGAAGGCATAGCGTCGCGGGTGATCCGTCGGCGCGGAGCCGGCGCTCTTGGGCGCGGGTTCGCGACTCTGCCAGGCGGATGCCGTGGTGGGCCCTTTCCAATCGACGGTAAGGAGCTCTTTCAGTCGCTGCGGACCGGCCAGACGCCGAGCCCCGGACGATCGGCCAGGCGGATGACGCCGCCGTCGCGTGTGATTCCCTCAAATGGGTCTTCGGCCAGCAGCAGCGCGCCGTCGAGGTCGGCATAATCCGCCAGCGAGGCAATCGTCAGGGCGGGCGCGATCGCCAGGCTGCTGCACACGAAGCACCCCAGCATGACCTGCATGCCCAGGGCCCGCGCAAGCGTGACCATCCGCAGCGCCTCGCGGATTCCGCCGCACTTGGTGAACTTGATGTTGACCCCGTCCACGCAGCCGTGCAGCCGGAGCACGTCGGCCGGCCGCTCGCAGCTTTCGTCCGCGAAGATCGGGGCGACCCCGAGCGTACGCAACTCGGCCATGTGCCGCCAGTCTTCCCGCCGCAGCGGCTGCTCGATGAGCGTAGGCCGAAAGCGCGCCAGGGCGCGGATGCGGTCGGGGGCCTCGGCGGGCGTCCAGGCCTGGTTGGCGTCCAGAAAGAGCGGCCCGTCGAACCGCGTGCGGATATACGAGAGCGTGTGCTCGTCGTCCTCGACGCCGACCTTGACCTTCAGGGCGTCAAACCCGGCGGCCAGGGCCTCGTCGACCTTGACGCGGATCAGGTCGGGCTCGGCGACGCCGATGGTAAAGGTGGTCCGCTTTTCGGGTCGCGCCAAGCCGAGCATTCTCCATACGGGCGCGCCGAGCTTCTTGCCGCACCAGTCGTGGAGCGCCGCGTCGACGCCGTCGAGCGCGGCCCGCTGGTCGTCGTGGGCGGCGAGGAGCCTTTGTACGGTAGGCTCGATGGCAAACGGGTCGTCGCCCAGCAGCTTCGCCATCGACTCCAGCGCCGCTTTGGACGACTCCAGCGTCTGCCCGTAGAGCGTCGAGGGGACGACCTCGCCGAAGCCGACCACCCCATCCTGTTCGAGCTGCACGATCAGGGTCTCTTTCTCATCGACGGCCCACTGCGAGGTGGCGAAGCGGTGACGGGGGCGCAGGCGCTGCCGCTGGTAGGTAAGCTTCATGTTCATTTCCCGTCCAAGTCGTCGTTCTCGCCGTTCACGAGCACGTCTTCCAGGGCGGAGATGCTGACGACCGCCCCGCGTTCCACGAACACCCGTCGTCGATTGACCGTCCGCGCTCCCTCGCGTTCGAGCACGCAGGCGTCGTTGATGTATTCCTCCTTGGTGCTGTGGCCCTCGTTGCGGTCGTGGACGTCGGCCCGGGTCAGCCAGTACCCGCGCTCGTCGCATGCCTCAAGCCGCCCGATGTAGACGAGCGACCCCTGCGTGTCGAGCACGACGCACCGCCCGACGAAGCGCTCCAGCAAGTTGGACCCGGTTTCCTGCATGCCCGGCCGCCAATCTTTGAGAACCACTGCGGCGCCGTTCCCATCCGCCGCAAAAGCGTTATTCTATGGCGCGCACGTCGCCGGAGCCACACCGGCGTGACCTGCAGCGGATATGACTCCACTGAAAGATGAGGCTGTCGTCGTCCGGCGGACCGAGTATGCGGAGACGTCGCAGATTGTCACGCTGTTCTCGGCCCGGCATGGCCTGCTCCGGCTGATCGCCAAAGGGGCACGCCGCAGCACCCGGAAGCACTTCGCCGCCGGCCTCGACCTGCTGGAGCTCGGCGAGGTGGGGTTCCTGCCGCCGCACGGGGACGCGCAGCTCGGCACGCTGACCGACTGGGTGCAGCGGGAGGCGTTTGTCGGCGTGCGGCGGGAGCTGTTGCGGCTGTATGGGGCGTTGTATGCGGTGGAGCTGGTTGCGTTCCTGACGGAAGAGGCCGATCCGCATCCGGAGCTGTTCGAGTCGCTGGTGCGTGCGCTGCGGGGCCTGGCGGGCGACACGCCGGCGGCTCCGCTGCTGCCCACGTTTCAGAGCGAGTTGCTCCGGGCGATCGGGTATGCCCCCGACCTGGAGCACTGCGTGAGTTGCCACCGGCCGCCCGCGCGTGGCGGCCCGGTCTACTTCAGTGCTGGCGCCGGGGGCCTGGTGTGCCGCGACTGCGAAGCGCACCACGTCGAGAAGCGGCGTCTCCCGGCGCAGCTTGTCGGGGTCTCGGTGCCGACGGGAAATCCGCGGGTCTGGTTTGAGCTGTTCGATTATCACCTGACGTACGTCGGGGGACGCCGGTTCAAGACGGCCGCGCAGGTGGTCGCGCTCCTGGCGAAAGGGGATTCGGCAGCGTGAGCGGCCTGGTGACGGTGCCGTCCGCTACATTTGCTTTTGGTCAACGGATATCATTGAATAGAGATACCGGCGTTGCGCGAGACCGTTGATGGACGACGAAGCGCTGTTCATCCCGCAGCACGTGCCCCTCTTCCCGTTGCCGGAAGTCGTGCTCTTTCCGCGCACCATCCTTCCGCTGCACATCTTCGAGCCGCGCTATCGCAAGATGATTGCGGATGCCCTCGACGGGGACCGTACGGTCGCCGTGGCCCTGCTGAAGCCGGGATATGAGCCGCTCTATTACACGCGGCGGGCCCCGATTCACGCGATGATCGGCGTCGGGCGGATCGTGGAATCCGAGCAACTGGCGGACGGCAACTACAACCTGCTGCTGCGCGGCGTGGCCCGGGCGACCGTCGTCGAGGAGGCGCGCGATCAGGACTATCGCGTCGCGCGGGTCGAGCCTGTTGAGACGTTCTGCAGCCGTGACGAGGACCAGGCCACGCAGCTCCGCCGGGAGCTCTACGCCGCCATTCGCGGCAACCCGGGCCTGGACGCGGACCTGCGGCGGCACTGGCTGCGCCTGGCGCGGGCGGACGTGGAGCTGGATGCCCTCAGCGACCTGATCGCGGCCGGCGTGCCGATCGAAGCCGAAGTGCGGCAATGCCTGCTCGACGAGCCGGATGCCTTCGCCCGCGCCACGATGTTGGTCGAGCAGATGCGGACGCTGGCCGCCATCGCTCGCACCTACTGGCGTACCATGCGTCCTAACGGCAACAACATGAATTGACTCGCGCGAGTGGCACGGTCCGCCGCGGCGGATCAGCCGTGTGAGGAAGCCTGCCGGCGGCTCATGCGCCGAACCAGCGCAGGAGGGCCGCCCAAATCCGCAACTCGTACGCGGCCCATAAGCCGCTGGCCAGCGCCACGCCAAAGATCGCGACCTTCACCGCCCCCACCGCATGTTCGAATCGCCGAGCCCGTGCCGGGTACAGCGCCAACTCCTGGATGAAGCGCGAGCGCCGCGAGATCGACGAATGGCGCCAACTCCGTGCCTCCGGTCGAATCCCGTTGAGAAGCGCCACCTCGTGCAAGGCGTCCGAGAAGAGGTGCGCCGCAGTGCTGCATAGCGCGCCCGCGACCGGCGTGCTGCCGGGGTTGCCGGCCGGGGCGTGCAGCGCACAGGGTTGCACGCACGGCAACCCGCTGAGCGCCAGCGTGCGCACACCATATACGTCCGCCTGGCGCTCAAACCGCCGCGAGATCCACCCGAACAGCACCCCCCACTTGATCGCCAACAGCAGGCCGAAGAGCGTCACGAGCCCCTGATAGAGGGCGTAGTCGCGGCGCGCCAGGGGGTGCGTCCGCAAGGAGAAGATCGTCACCGCGCATCCGCTAATGAACGCGAACAGCAGGAAGAACAGGATGTGGTGGCGCTTCACGTGGCCGGCTTCGTGCCCGAAGACCGCCTCGATCTTCGTGTCGTCCATCTGCTCCAGCATCCCGTCCGTGATCAGCACGTAGCGGAGCGGCGCGACCACGCCCATCACCGCCGCGTTCACGATCATTCCGCCGGTGCGCCACACGAGGATCTCCCGGCACCGCAGCCGCAGCTTTGCCGCCAGTTGCATGAGCCGGTCGCGCAGCGGCCCGTCGGGCAGTCGCTGGGTGACCCACACGTAGCGCAGGATCTCGGGGGTGATCAGGGCGACGACGAACGCGGCCAGCCCAACCAGCAGGTCGGGCGCGTAGGCCAGGCCGGTGGCCCGCGCGATGGGCCGCTGGTAGCGCATGACGACGTCGTGCGCACCGAGGATGAGCAGCATCGGAATCAGGACGAACAGCACCTGATGCCGCAGGTTGTACAAGAGGTAGTTCACCCGGGGCCACACCGGCCGCACCGGTTTGCCGCGAAAGAGGTACACCTCCAGCGCAATCTGCCGCACCGCGCGGTCCGCCGGATACAGGGCCAGCCAGGCCAGCAGGACGGACACCAGGAAGGGCATTACCGCCAGAACGGCCGGTACGAGCGGCCAGGTCCCCACGACGGGCGTGTGCTCGCACAGCGGCAGCCAGTCGGTGCACACGAGGATGCTGCCGTGGCAAATCGCCAGCAGGGCTTGGAGGATTACCAGGCCGCGTGCGAAGGCCGCCTGGCCCAGGCCCGGTTGCTCCGGGCGATCGTCGAGCGTGCGGAGCACTTTTCGGGTTGCCAGCCAGGCTGCCAGCACGGGCAGTAACGTCGCGGCGGTGGTTGCGGCCAGGACGAGCGACGGATTGTCCACAAGGCGATAGATGGGCCGGGACAGGGTGAGCACGAGCCCCAAAATGCCGATGACGACGAGGTACATGCCACTGGGATGATACGCCAAAGCGCGGGCGCAGGCACCCCAGCACTAGCGGGGCGGCGGCGCGCGGAGTGCGCTACTCAAGGGGGATCCCACGCGGGCCGATATTGCCTTTGGGGTCTCGCACCGCCCTGGAGCCGCGCCGTGCCGCTGGACTGTTTCGACACCCCTGACCAGCCAGCCGCCGAGTCACGCCCGTACATCGGCATTCTGTTCGAATGCTGCGGCATCTATGCCCGCCTTTATCGCCGGCCGGACCGGATGGTGTATCAGGGGCGCTGTCCGAAGTGCCTCCGCTCGGTCCGCGTGCGTGTGGGCAGGGACGGCGTGAATTCCCGGCTGTTCCGCGCGTGCTGATGCGTACTACTTACGCGGTTCGCCTTCCGCGGCTGCGGCGAGGATGTCGTCCAGAACCGAGTGCTCCTCGAGCCGCGTGCGCGGCACGTAGCGACCGTTGATGAAGATGCTCGGGATGCTGTGCAGCCCCGGCGGCATTCCCCAACGCAGCGAGGGAAACTGCTGGCCGGCCTGGACATCCTCCGCGATCGCGGCTTGCACCTCGTCGGAAGACATGGTGGACAGCACGGCGTCGGCGTCGAGCCCGATCTGCGTTGCCGCTGCCCGCAGTGTTTCGTCGCCGAATTCCCCTTGGTGCTCCATGAGCCAGGCGTGCATCTTCCAGAAGGCGTCGTTGCCGCCGATTCGCCCGGCGGCCTCCGCCGCCTGCGATGCCCGACACGCTTGGGGATGCCGCTGCTCCTTGATCTGCGGGTTGCAGTCGCTGTTGAAGGGACAGTGGCGGAAGGTGTAGCAGGCGTCGCTGCGCTGTGTGACGAAGGCCCGGATCGTCGTGTCGGCCTCCGCGGTGAAGGGCTCCTGGTAGTCGCCCCATACGACGATCTGGATGTCAGCGTCGGCCGGACCAAGTACCCGGGTGTGCGTGTCGGGCGGCAACTGCCGCACCGGCTGATCCCGCCAGTCCGCCACGTATTTCTCGAGCGCCGTCGGCGGATGGTCGTCGGCCGCCGTCCCCGGAGGCGGGTTGGTCGCCGCGATCCGCTGCACCGTCATCAGCAGCGCGTTCGGTATGTACCAGCCTTTCAGCTCGACGCCGTTGATAAAGAGCATCGGCGTGAAGTGCAGCCCGAGCGACTTGGCCTCCAGGGCGTCCTCGCGCACGCGCCGCAGCGTCTCCGGACCGGTCATGACGTCGACAAAGCCCTGGGGATCGTAGCCCAGCTCGCGAATGCCGGCTTCCAACTGTGCGGCGGTCTCAAAGACGCCGCGTCGCGCGAACAGCCACCCGTGCATCTTCCAGAAGCCGTCGCAGCCCCACAGGAGGCCGGCCGCTTCGGCGGCCCGCGCGGCCCAGCACGCGTTGGGGTGCAGGTCGCGGTCCACGCACGGGTTGCACTCCTTTTGGAAGGGGAAGTGCTTGATCGAGATCGAGACGTCGCGGCGCTCGAGCAGCTTGGTCACCTGCTGCTCGATGTTGAGGCAGTCCTGGCATTGGTAGTCCGTGAACATGACGATGCGGATGGGGGCCGCCTCGGGACCGTGACGGTAGCGGCCCGTGAACGGCGGGCGTGCGGGCTTTGTCGCTGGCGGGCTGGTGGCCGGCTTCGTTGCCGGAGTCGCCGGCGCAGTCGTCGGAGGTGGCGGGATCACCGGTTGCGCCTCCGCGACGGGTTGCGTCGCCGTCGGTTTGGTGGCTGGTTCGGCCGCTCGATGCGACCGCTCGATGATGCTCTGCGTCGCCTCGGCCAGTTCCCGCTCGCCCTTCTGTCGCACCCGCGCGCGGTGCTGCCAGTCGAGCCCGCCCAACACGGCGCTCACGAGGACGAAGACCGCCAGGGCGCTACTTGCGGCTAAGCGCGTTCGCGGCGGCCGGGCCTGCGCGCACTCTATCGTGACCCAGAACGCGAAGTTGCCCGCATGCGCCGCGAGGCAGTACGGGCACAGCAGCCGCTCGATCACGATGATCACGCAGAAACCCAGCGAAGCGAGGGCGCCCAGCCGCACGAGGTAGCGGAAGCTCCGCGGGACGGCGCCGCGGGCGGCGACCCACGCGACCAGCGTGGCTAGGAAGTAGGCGAGTCCCAGGTAGGACACGGGCCATTCGAAACTGCCCAGCCGGACCTTCCCCCAGGCGCTGCGGGTCGCCTGCTCACAAGCTCCGCCAGCCCCGCAGCCGGGCAGTCCCAGCCCCCCGAGGTGCTCGGCGACCAGCAAGAGGGACATCAGGGCGCTAAGCCCAACGAACACCGCACCTAAGACTAACGGTGTCGGGGACGCTACGGCCGAGGCACCCGCCAGCGAGCTCGGGGACGCCGCCTTGGATAGATGGGCTGTGTTCTTAACGGCCGGCTTCTTAGGCATTGCGCTGTTACCTTGGTGGGTCTGCGGGCGATCCGGTGTCCGGTCCGCCGCGGCGGACACAGCTTACTCGAATGTAGGCGCCGCTCAAGACGGCCTCCCTCGCGCCCGTGGAGGACGCCGCTCGCGTTCCGACCTTTGTAGTGGTAGAATACCTGGGCCATGAGCGAGCCACGGTTTGGGGCAGCCCTTACCCTCCAACAATACGAAGCCATACTGGATTCCGTAGCCGACGCCGTCTTCACGATCAACCGCGATTACGTCATTACCAGCTTCAACCGCGCGGCGGAACAGGCCACCGGTTTTGACCGGGTCGAGGCGGTCGGCCGGTTCTGTTATGACGTCCTACGTAGTTCCGTCTGCCGACCTGTGGGTGATTGTCCGATGACCCAGTTGCTCGCGACCGGCAGCGCTTCGCTTACCCGCCAGTACAGCGTCCTCACACGCCACGACAAGGAAATGCCGTTCTCCGTTTCGGTCTACCCCTTACATGACGGCGCCGGCGGCATCGTCGGCGGGATCGAGACCTTCCGAGCGCTACCGCCAGTCGATGCGGTCGGCACGCCCGCCAGCGGGCCCAGCAAGGCGGCGGCGAGCGGCCTCTCACTCCGTATGCCGTTGGGCATGCGCGTCCTGGAGGCGTCGCAGCGCCGGGTGATCGAGGAAGTGTTGCGGCGTCACCACTGGAACCGGTCGGCGGCCTGCGAAGAGCTCGGGCTGAGTCGTACGACGCTGTGGCGTAAGATGCGCAAACTCGGGATCAACCCCCAGCCGCCGGAAAGCGCGTAGGTCTGCAGTCTCCCACCGACCCCGGCGCGGCGGGGCGTCCGAGCGGACCGCGCTCAGGGCGTTCGCGCGGGTTCCCGCGCGTGCTGTGTCACCCACCAAGCCCGCAGCGTTTCAGCCACCGACCAGGCCTGGGCAAAGCAGCCGCTTGGCCCATGCGGCTCGTCGCCGTCGAATACCTCGCTCAGAGTACCGACGCCGCTGGTCCAGAGTTGGCCCAGGAGCGGCTCAAGCAGCTCGCGCGCCCGCTGGGCATCGCGGTGCACGCGAAAGTGCGCGAGCACGAAGGGGCCGAGCAGCCAACCCCACACCGTGCCCTGGTGGTAGGCTTCGTCCCGCTGCACCAGGGGGCCGCGGTATCGGCCGCGATAGTCCCGCTCGTCGGGCGCCAGACTGCGCAAGCCATACCAGGTCAGCAGCTTGCGCTCGCAGGTCTCGACCACCGCGGCCTGCTGCGCGCGTTTCAGCGGTGAGTGGGTCAGCGAGACGGCAAAGACCTGATTGGGCCGGACCTGCGGATCATCCCCGTCCGGGCCGTCGAGCAAGTCGTAGCAGCAGCCGGTGCCGGGATTCCAGAAGCGCTGGAAGGAGGTCCGTGTCGTGTCCGCCAGCCGCACGTACTCCTCGCCCGGCTCATCGAGCAGGTCCGCCAGGCGCGCCATGTTGCATAGCCCGTCATACCACAGCGCGCTCAGCTCGACCGGCTTCCCCATGCGTGGCGTGATCACCCGGTCGCCGATCTTGGCGTCCATCCAGGTGAGATTGACGCCGGCCTCGCCCGCGTGCACCAGGCCGTCCGCTCCGACGCGGATGTTGTGACGCGTCCCGCGCCGGTGCCGGGCGACGATGTTCTTCATCACGGGGAAGAGCTCGGCGAGCGCCGCGACGTCGCCGGTCGCGCGGACGTACTGGTCAATGGCCCACAGATACCAGAGCGTGGCGTCCGCCGTGTTGTAGTCGGGCCGGTCGCCCTCGTCGGGGAAGCGATTGGGGATCAGCCCTTGATCGACGTGCCGGGCCCAGGTCCGCAGAATCTGCCGCGCGACCGCGAAGCGTCCGGTCACCAGCGTGAGCCCGGGGAGCGAGATCATCGTGTCGCGTCCCCAGTCGGTGAACCACGGATAACCCGCGATGACGGTGTGGCCGTCCGGTTCGTCGCGCGCCGGACGCGCTACGACGAACTGGTCCGCCGCGAGCACGAGCTGCGCGAGCGGCAGGCAGTCCGTGTCGACACGCGCGCGCCCGCGTGCGGCCCACGTCTCGTGCTGCGCCCGCGCATGCCGTCGACGCCGCTCCAGCGCCTGGCGCGCGTCATGGCCGCCATCGAGGCCGGCGGCCAGGCTGAATGTCACGGCGTGGCCGGGCGGGAGGGTTACGTCACAACGGCCGATGGCCAAGTGGTCTTCGACGTGGTCCTGCCCGCGGCCCGCCTCAACCGGCAGGTGAAACCCGCGGCACCAGGCATAGTCCACCGCCCATTCGAGCTGTACGCCGGGGTCACTCCGGCAGCGCACGTGAATCGGGACGCCGCACTCGGGCGGGTGAATCACCAGTTCCGAGTCCGTGGCCTGGACCTGGAACACGCGCTCGCCCCGACCGACGAGATGGTGGTAGTCACGGTCGTTGACGAACAGCCGGCAGGAAAGGGCCACCGGCGGCGAACCCGGCGCCAACTCGTAGCGCACGTACGTGACGTTCTGGCCCGGCTCCATCCAAACCCGCTTGACGAGCCGCGCCGCTTCCAGCGCAAACGTCCAAGTCGGGACGCCGTCCTCCAGATCGAATCGCTGCACGAAGCGGCACCCGGCTGGCTCTTCCACGCCCGCTTGCCAGATGTTGGTGTACAGGGCGAACGGCTGCCCATCGACGCGGGCGGTCTCGTCGAGCTTGGCGACGAGCAGCCGGCGTCCCACCGGCGGGCGCAGCGCCGCGATCAGCAGCCCGTGGTAGCGGCGCGTGAGCGCGCCGGCTACCGTGCCGGCCGCAAACCCACCGAGGCCATTGGTCACCAGCCATTCGCGCTCGAGGGCCGTGGGGACGTGCGCACAGATCCGTTCGGGCAGATGGATGTTCATGTTCGCGACTCGGCGGCGCGCGGGCCTAGGAGGAACTGGCGGGCACGGTGCTTGTGCCGAGGGCCTTCTCGATCAGCTCCAGCAACTGGTCGACCTTGAACGGCTTGAACAGCACCCCGGCGAGCCCTTCCCGGCTGGCCCGCACGATGGAGTGCTCGGGATCGTAACCGAAGCCGGTGATCAGAATGACGGGACAGCGCGGGTCGGCCTGCTTGGCGGCGGCGAACACCTCATAGCCACTCTTGTTCGGCATCTTGATGTCCGAGAGCACCAGATCGAAATGCTGGGCGCGGGTCATCGCGATGGCCTCGTCCCCGTCGCACGCCATCACCGGCAGCGCGCCGACCTTCGACAGCACGTCGGCGATCGTCTCGCGGATGATCTCCTCGTCGTCGGCGACCAGCACGCGCTTCCCCTGCAGCGCCGGCTTGGTCTCGCCCTCCGGCGCCAGACCACGAATCGCCGGCGCTTCGGTAAGCGCCTGCAAGGTCTCTTTGACGCGGTCCACGTGGTCGATGATCGCATGCAGCCGCCGCTGCAAATCTTCCGCCCCCGGCGGCCCCTGCAGGACGTGCGTGGCTTCGGCGACGATTTCGTTGAGCGGCTGGGACAGCTCCGCCCGAACGTCGGAGGCCATTTGTCCGGTGGTCTCGCTCCGCTCGACGACCAGCAGCTTGAGTAACTGGAGCGCCACGGCGATGTACCGCGCAAATATCTCCGCGACCTGCCGATCTTCCTCGCTGAACGCCGCCGGCTGGTCCGACTCCACGTTGAACACGCCGACCACCCGCTCATTCAGTCGCAAGGGCACGGTCAACGACGAACGCGCACACTCGATCCCCGGCAGATAGCGCGGGTCTTTCGTAATGTCCGGACAGAGATACGACTGCCCGGTGGCGGCCACATACCCGCTGATGCCGTTGCCCTCGGTGCGGGCGTAAATCGAGACCGCCTTCGCCGCCTCCGAGAAGCCGCCGGCCAGCACCACATCCAGCCGATGGGTCTTGGGGTCCAGCACCCGCACGGAGAAATGCGTGAAATTCAGCAAGTCGCGGCAGTAGCGAATCAGGTTGTCTTCCAGGAGCTGCAACCGCTCCGGCACCTCGAGCCGGGCCGTCGCGTCCACGTCCAGCGCCACCAGCTCACGCCCCGCCGCGTCGATCGCGTCCAACTTCTCCCGCATCCGCGTCAATGTCGTCGTGTCATGGACGAGCCCCACGACGCGATCGAGTTGACCACTGGCTTCCCGCAGCCCCGATGCCGTGAGCTCGAAACAGCCGGCACCTACCCGCAGCGTCCGCTGCCGGGTCGCCTGGGGTGCAGCGGCGGCGAGCTCGGGCATCAGGTCGACGCACGCGGCCCGGATAACCTCGGTCACTTCTGGCGCATAGGCCTGCAGGGCGACGTTGGACCAGAGGAGCTGGCCGGCGCGATCGACGACGCAAACCCCCTGGGCAATCCCGTCGAGGATCATTCGCGCCTGGTCCCGGCCGGCCACTGAGGTCAGCGGGAGCAATTCTGCGCTCGGGCACAGCACCACGTCGAAGGGCTGCTCGCGCAGCGCGGCCTGCGCCTCAGCGAGCGTGGTCACGACGCGGACTTCGGCCCGCTCACCGAGCAGCGGCAGCCACTCCGCGGCGGCGGCCGACTCCATGAAGAGGAGGACGCGCCGCCTGGCTGGGGTATTGGGCGAAGTCGCCATCGCGTTTCTGCCTACGTCCGTGGTCCGCGCCGCCCGCCGCGGCGGGTCACAGCCTCTCGTATACCGTCGGCGGGGGTTTTTTCAAGCGGGCCGCGGCCGGTGGGGGGCCTGGCCGGTCGGCGCGCAAGTCTACGAAACTCTTCGTTGACATTACGAAGACCTTCGTACATAATTCCTGGTAGAGACCTGCGACGTTCCTATGCGCGAGGTGCCCGCCCATGCCCAAGTCTTCCTTGCCACACCCGACGAACGCGGAACTGGCCGTGCTGCGGGCCCTGTGGCAGCTTGGCCCGAGCACGGTTCGTCAGGTTCATGACCTGCTCGGTCGCACACGTGACACCGGTTACACGACCGTCCTCAAGTTGCTCCAGATCATGGTGCGCAAGGGACTCGTGCGGCGCGACGAAACGCAGCGCACGCACGTCTACCAGGCGCGATATACCGAAGAGCAGACGCAACGACAGCTCGTCGGCGACCTGCTCGACCGCGCGTTTTCCGGTTCCGGCGCCAGACTGGCCATGCACGCCCTGTCGGCCCGCAAAGCAGATCCGGCAGAGCTGGCCGAGGTCCGGCGACTGCTCGCCAAGCTCGAAGGAGGTGAGCCATGAGCGTAATCGAAGGCCTCGTAAGCCACCCCGCCGTGCACGCATTCGGCTGGACGCTGGTGCACTTCGTCTGGCAGGGGATGGCTCTGGCGCTCCTCTTGGCCGCCGTACTGGCGACACTGCGGAACCGGTCAGTCAACGCACGCTACCTCGCCGCTTGCATTGCGCTCCTGGCCATGACCGCCCTGCCGCCCATCACGCTACGTGTCGTTTTGGAGCGTGGTCGCAGCACGACGGACTCCACCCGCCGCGCGCAGATGGCCGGGTTGTCCGCGAATACGGTGCCGCCACACCTACCAATCTCCGAGCTGACGCCGTCACAAATCTCGGGCAGCGAGCCGCTGCGCGTCGAGCACGCGCCGCGCTCCGCGCCGGCGACACTCGCGGTCTGGTTGCAGCCGACGTGGCGGCAGCGCGCAGCAGCGCTCCTGGAGCCGCTGCTGCCCTGGTGCGTCACGGGTTGGGGGGCCGGGGTGGTCGTGCTCTCCGTACCGCTGATCGGCGGGTGGCGGCACGTGCAGCGCCTCAAGCGGCGGGCAACGCGGCCGGCCGCCGAAGATTGGCAGCCCCGGCTCGCACGGCTGGCCCGCCGGTTGCGTGTCAGCCGCCCGGTCCGCCTGCTCGAATCCGGTCTGACGCAGGTGCCCATCGTCATCGGCTGGCTGCGTCCGGTCATTCTGCTCCCGACCAGTGTGATCACGGGCCTCACGCCACCACAGCTCGAAGCGGTCCTGGCGCATGATCTCGCCCACATTCGCCGCCACGATTACCTCGTGAACATCGTGCAGAGCGTGGTCGAGACGTTGCTCTTCTATCACCCCGCGGTGTGGTGGGTCAGCCGTCGCATCCGCGTCGAGCGCGAGCTGTGCTGCGATGATTGGGCGGTGCGGGTGTGCGGCAATGCGCTGACCTACGCCCGTGCGCTGACCGAGCTCGAACAGCAGCGGGCCGACGCCGCCGATCTCGCCCTCGCCGCCACCGGCGGGACGCTACTCGGCCGCATCGGGCGAATCGTGGGAGTCCCGGTCGCTCAGCCGCGGCTCTCGCGCGGCTGGGTCGCCGGGGTGATCAGCCTGGTGGCGGTGGTCGGCGTTGGATCGGCGCTCTGGCTGACGGGTGTCCCCGCCGCGACCGCGGCCGTGCAGGACACGCCCGGATATCGGCCGATCCCGGCGAACGCCGGCCCGACTTCGACCGTCACCGGCATCGTCACGGACCGGGACGGGCGGCCGGTTGCCGAGGCGCCGGTTTTCGCCGTGGAGCACAGCGAGGAGGAAAACCCGCCGCGGCGGACACAGCGGACCGACGCCGATGGCGGCTTCACCTTCAAGGACTTGAAGCCCGACGGTTACTGGCGCCTCTATGTGGACGATCCGCGCTTCGCGCGCGAATGGGACCGGGAGCGAGTCCTGTCACTCCCGGTCGACGGGCCCGATCTTCCGCTGCGCGTGCGGCTCTACCCGCCGCAGTCGCTGGCCGGCAGCGTGGTGGACGAGGCCGGCACGCCGGTCCCCGACGTCAAGGTGACGCTCGTCCGCGAATGGCTGCCGGGGGCCGCGAGCCAGAACCCGGTTCAAGGCTGGCTGGCGTTCGACCTGCAGACCACGACGACCGATCGCGACGGCCGATTTCGGCTCGAGCGCCTGCGGCCGGGCAAGATCATGCTCATGCTCGACCACGCTGACTTTGCACGCACGCTATCGGACGTCCTGCCGGTCGAGGCCGGCGAGGCAGGCGTTACTATTCGCAAAGGGCTGACACTCCGGGGCCGCGTCGTGGCGGACGGTTTGCCGCTGCCGAAGGTGGTCGTGAAGGCAGGTGCCCCAAACGCGGCGCATCGCTCGATGGGGCAGTGGGAGCTGGTCACGGACAAGGCCGGCGAGTTCGAGGTTAAGCACATCGTCAGCTTCCTGGAGCCGGAAGGGCAGGCCGTACAAACCGTCACTGCGCAGGTCGATGATCCCGGCTGGCGATCCAACTGGTACGCGATTTACCAGTCTGATGAGCAGACCCTGCCGTTCGTCGAAATCCAGGCATGGGCGAGGGAGGGCGCGACACGGGAGCCGACCATGGTCAAGGTCGGCGTGATGGACGAAGAGAAGCGCGCCCGCGCCAGGGGGGCAGCGGGTGGCACCGCCAAGGTCGAGATTCGTTTTGCCGGCGACGCCACCGAGTCATCCGGAGAGCTGCGTTCGGCTTACCTGTTCGGCGTTGACGAGAGCGTCAAGCAGGTGTTTCGGAGGGGAGAGGTCGGGGCGGACGGCACTCTTGTCTTCGCGGGCTTACCGGCGGGCCATTACCGCATCGGTACGCACAACTACCCGGGGCGGGAAGTTGAGCTGGCCGAAGGCCAGAACGTGCAAGTGGTGATGGAGAAGGGTGCGGGCAGCATTCAGGGCGTGCTCCGTGTCGGCGGCGAGCCGCTACGGGGCGCCGGGACCGCCAAGGCGAGCGTCAGGTGCGATGTGGTCACGGGCAGCTCCCGCGGCGGGTTCGAGCAGTTCACAGGTTCCGTCGCCGAGGACGGCCAGTACACGATCGATGGCGTGCCGCCGGGGCCGTGCGCGCTGGTCGTGTATGGGCCACACTCCGGGGCGCATTATTACGTGGTAACCGTCACGGCCGGCACTACGCGCTACGATGTGGATTTGCCACAAGGACAGGTGACGGTCCACTTGCCAGCATTGACGGCCGAGGCCGAGAACCCGCCGCACCTCCGCGTGCGTCCGCGCGACGACACGGCGTCGATGACTTTCGAGTCTGCCTGGCTCGCCTTCGACGCGTCCGGCAACTGCTCGGTGAAGAACCTGGCGCCCGGCGACTACATCCTGTCCGTGACCATCCCGGGGCAGATCGGCCCGCGGCTCGGAACTGCGCGACTGGAGGGGCCGACGGCGCACGTCGAAGTGGAGCTCAGCGCTCCCGAACATACCGGCTGGATCGCCGGCGCGCTCCGAAACCTGCCGCTACCAGTGGGAGCTTTGGACAGCACGGGGCTCATGGTCGCCGCAGTGCCCAAGGGCGACCGAGGCTATGACCTGGCCGCGTGCCACTACGGCACGGCCAACCCAGCGAACGGCACGTATCGTTTGACCGACCTGCCGGCGGGGACCTATGCGGTGCGGCTGATGGGCTTTTCCCCGGCAGAAGTTCCCGTTTTCTGGGGCCCCGACGTCGAGGTCCGCGAGGGGCTGGTGCGTGAGCTCGACCTCACAATCCCGCCCAGCCGCGACGTTCTGATCCGACTCACCTACGACGGGCAGCGACCGGCGCGCGCCGTCTGGCGGCTGCGCTTTCCGAACGGCGCCGCGCTGCCGTATGGCGACATCGTCGGCGGTCACGGCACAAACGTCATTGCGCCGGTGGCGGCTTTCCGCCTGCCGTTTTGGGAATACGTGCTCGAGGCCGATTTCGGTACGGGCACGCCGGTCCTGCGTACGTTCACCGTGGAGCCGGGCGACGGTGTCCAGGAGATGGTCGTCCCCAGGCCGTAAGCCGGGCCACCTCCGCCCAGTTGTCCTGGCGCCCCACCGTGTCTACACTCTGACGACCATGTGTCGGTTCCGAGCGGCAGCGTGTCCAGCGCCGCGTGCTGCCGGCTGAAGGTTGCGCCTCCGAGCGTGCGTAATTTGCGCGTCGCGGCTGCCCGTGCACCCATCAAGCCCCGAACCCGATGAGGAGAATAAGCAGTCGGACAAACGTGTGCCGGTCGGCTGGGATCGTCTGTACGCTTCAGTGCCCGAACTTCGCGCGCATGCGGCTGGGCCAGCGCTGCGGCTCGGAGCGTTCGAGCTTCCTGGTCGGCTCCTGAGCAGGAGGCGGGTGTCCGCGTGAGCAAGCCACAACAGAACGAGCCGGAGTCGGACCGAGAACGCTCCCGCCTGCTGCGCTACGGTGGGATGGGTTTCGAGTTGGCCGCCTCGATCCTCGGGCTAACGTTGTTAGGATTATGGATCGATCACCGATTTCAGACGGGACCGACGGGTGTACTCGTCGGGGCTGGTCTGGGTGTCGTCGGCGGTCTGTACAACTTCATCCGCGCGGCCCTGCGATTGAGCGCGGCGGAGCAGGCGTCTAAACGCTCCAAGGACGCGCGTGAAGGCGGTGAGCGTGACGAAAGAGGGCGGTGACATCCGACCGGCGGGGGCGTTCCTGCGCCTGGCACTGTGGTCAGGAGCTGCGGCCGCAGCCGCGTTTGCCGTCGGCGGCTTTCCCACGTACACGCTGGCGGGGAGCGCTGGGATCGCCGCTATGGCTTGGGGACTGGGAATCGCCCTGCTGTCCAGTCTGGCCGGCCTGGTGCCGCCGCTGCTCGTGTTGCGCGAGGAGCCGCGACATCGCCTGAAGGGCACGCTGGCCGGGGCGACGATCCGCTTCCTGGTCATGCTCGCGCTGCTGCTCGGCAGCCTGCTGAGCGGGGTATTCAGCAAGGTAGCCCTAGCCGTTTGGGCGGGGATCGGCTACATAGTCTTGTTAGCGGTCGACACGGCTGGCGCGGTCTGGCTAAACAAGCGTGCTGCGAGGGCTTCATCGTGACGGGTCTGTGGCTCGCGGAAAGCAACCCGCTGACCCACGTGGTCCAGCACCGGCTGATCTATACCAAGCTTTCGGGGCCGTGGCCGTTCGACCATTTCACGTTCCTGAGCAATCAAACGATCATGCAGCTCATCGCCGCCGCCCTGCTGGTGCTCGTGCTGCCGCGGGCGGTGCGCCGCCGGGCGGGGCCGGACGAGATTGGCCGTCTGGTGCCGCGCGGGCTGGGGAACGCGATTGAGGGGCTGTGCGAGGCGCTCCGCACGCACGTGGCGCGGCCGGCGCTCGGGCGGTACACGGACCAGTTTATTCCGTACATCTGGTCGGCCTTCTTCTTCGTCCTGACCTGCAACATTCTCGGCCTGATCCCGCTGGGCACGTGGCTGCCGTTCGTGCCCGGGCACGCGCTGGGCGGTACGTCGACGGGCAACGTGATGGTGACCGCGGCCCTGGCGATCTGCACGCTGGGGATGATTGTGATCAACGGGCTGCGGATTCACGGTCTGGCGTACATCCAGCACTTCTTCATGGGGCCGCCGGGGCTGAATGTCTTCATCGCCGGCCTCGAGCTCGTCGGGTTGGTGGCCAAGACCTTCGCGCTGGCCATGCGTCTCTTCGCCAACATGGTCGCGGGGCACGTGCTGCTGGCCGTGCTGCTCGGCTTCATCGGGACTTCCTGGAACGCGCTAGGTGCGGCCGGCGGTCTGGCGATCGCGGTGCCGGTCGTGCTGGGCAGCGTGGCGATCAATTTTCTCGAGTTGTTCGTGGCGTTTCTCCAGGCGTTTATCTTTACGTTCCTCAGCGCCATGTTCATTGGGCAGGCCGTCAACATCCACGTGGCCCATGAGGACGAACACGCTGCGGAGCACGCGGCCACGGCCGTACGTTAAGGGAGCAGTCGAGCGCCATGCCCGGTACGTGGGGTAACGGGCCGCCCGCCGCGGCGGGCTGGAATACGCGATGGCGGAAATCGACAAAACACGTCGTTCGCCCCCTCCGGACGGCACGCCTGAAAAAAGGACTGGCTCATGAAGAAGCTGCATTCGCTGTTGGCACTGACGATGATCCTGGTGGGGTTCGCGCTGATCGGCGTCGACACCGCGTGGGCCCAGGAGCACGAAGCCCAACCCGGCCCGACCGCCCAGGCCCACAATGTGCTCGGTGACCCGGGCCTGAAAGGGCTTGGGGCCGGCATCGGCGCGGGGCTGGTGGTGATGGGCGGGGCCGCGGGCATCAGCCGCATCGGCGGCAGCGCCGTCGAGTCCATGGCCCGTCAACCCGAGGCCGCAGGAGCGATCAACACCGCGATGCTCATCACGGCGGCGATGATCGAAGGGGCCACGCTGTTCGCGGTCGTCGTATGCATGTTGGCTATCCTGCTGTAGAGATCGCCGGCCGGAGCGACCGGGCTCGGAACATGTGGTCCCGGCCGTGGTTGACCCGAAGGAGAACCTCCGTGCGCAGGCAATGGTTCCTGGCCGCTTTCGCCGGCAGCCTGCTGCTCGCGGCAAGCGCGCCGCTCCGTGCCGCCGAACACGGCGGCGAAAGCAACATCTTCAACGCCGACATCGGGAACTTCCTGTTCACGCTGATCATCTTCGGCGTAGTGCTCTACGTCCTGCGCAAGTTCGCCTGGAGCCCGTTGCTGAACGTGCTTAGCAAGCGCGAGGAAACGATCCGCCAGTCGATCGAGGCGGCTAGACAGGAGCGCCAGCAGGCGGAGCGCCTGCTCGCCGAGTACAAGGCGCACCTCGACAAGGCGCGCGACGAGGCCAGCGCCATCGTGGCGGAAGGTCGCCGGGACGCTGAGGTTGCCGCCCGGCGGGTTCAGGAACAGGCCCGTAAGGACGCGGAGGAAGCGCTGGTGCGGGCCCGGCGGGAAATCCAGCTCGCGACGGACTCGGCGCGCAAGGAGCTGCACGATCAGGCGGCGGAACTCGCCGTCATGGTCGCCGCCCGTGTGCTCCGCAAGGAGTTGTCCCCGACCGATCATCGCGCGCTGGTGGCCGAGTCGCTGCAGGAGATGGCAGCGGCGCGGAAGCCCGGAACGAACTGAGTGGGACCGCCGAGGTGCCGAGAACGCCGAGGATGTCTTGGCGGTTTCTCACGCGGATGCGGTAAGTAGGCATGGCGCAGGACTCTGAAAAAGGCATGGATGTCGCCGAGGTGTACGCCGCGGCCCTGTGCGCGCTGGCGGCCGAGGCGGGCCGGCTGGACGCGGTCGGCGAAGAGCTGGCGGAGCTCGTGCGGTTGGGCGAGCAGAATCCGGCTTTTGCCGCGTTCGTGTCGTCGATCGCGGTCGACGCGGACGACCGGGCGGAAAGCCTGGAGCGCATGTTCCGCGGCCGGCTCAGCGACGTGGTGCTCGATACGCTCCAGGTAATGAACCGCCATGGCCGGTTGGAGCTGCTGCACGCCCTCCACCGGGCCTACGTCCTGCGGATGGAGGACACCCGCGGCCAGATCGAGGTCGTCGCGACCAGCGCGGTGGAGCTGGACGCGCAGCAGAAGGCGGAGGTGGCGCGCCTGGCGGAGCAGTTGTCCGGCATGAAGCCGCTGGTCGCGCATGTCGTCGATCCAGGCGTCCTCGGCGGGCTGGTGCTCCAGATCGGCGACCACCGGTACGACAACTCGCTGCGGCGGCACCTGCGCGTGGCGCGGGACCGGCTGTTGGAGCGCAGCGTCCGCGGCGCGGCGGCCGCCGGGTCGTCAGGCACAGAGGGCTGACGCCACGCCGTCTTCCGGCTGAAAGCTGAGAGCTTGTTATGAAATTCAAAGCCGACGAAATCGTCAGCGTCATCAAGAAAGAGATCGACCGCTTTCACAAGCAGCTCGACGTCGCCGAGGTCGGCCGCGTGCTGGAGGTTGGCGACGGCGTGGCCCGCATTTTCGGCCTGGCGGGTGCGATGGCCGGCGAGATGCTCGAGTTTGAGAACGGCGCCATCGGCGTCGCGTTCAACCTGGAGGAGAACTCCATCGGCTGCGTCGTGCTCGGCGACTACCTGGGTGTCAAGGAGGGGCACGAGGTACGCGCGACCGGCCGGCTGCTCAGCGTGCCGGTCGGCGACGCGCTGATCGGCCGCGTGGTGGACCCGCTGGGCCGGCCCAAGGACGGCAAGGGGCCGATTCAGGCCGACAAACGCCGACCGCTCGAAATCATCGCCCCGGGCATCGCCGAGCGTCAGCCGGTGAAGGTCCCCCTTCAGACCGGCATCAAGGCGATCGACAGCATGATCCCGATCGGCCGGGGGCAGCGGGAGCTGATCATCGGCGACCGCAAGACCGGCAAGACCGCCATCGCGATCGACACGATCATCAATCAGAAGGGCGGCGACGTGATCTGCGTCTACGTCGCCATCGGGCAGAAGGATTCCACGGTCGCCAGTATCTGCCGGACGCTCAACGAGCACGGCGCCCTCGACTACACGATCGTGGTGGTGGCGAGCGCGGCCGACCCGGCGCCGCTGCAGTACATCGCGCCGTACGCCGGCTGCGCCATGGCCGAGCATTTCATGTACGCGTACGGCCGCGACACGCTGTGCATTTACGACGACCTTTCCAAGCAGGCGGCGGCGTACCGGCAGCTCTCGCTGCTGCTCCGCCGGCCGCCGGGCCGGGAGGCTTATCCCGGCGACGTGTTCTACCTGCACAGTCGCCTGCTCGAGCGCTCCTGCAAGCTCGCCGAGCAGCGCGTCATCGTGAAGAAGGGGGCGCCGGAGGAAGTCGAGACCGGCGTCAATGGCAAGGTCTATAAAGGCCTTCAGGACCAGCATGCACTGCAGCACGACTTCGACGCGCTGCCCGCCAAGGACCAGTGCGAAATCCGCAAGCTCAAGAGCTCTGGCGGCAGCCTGACCGCGCTCCCGGTGATTGAGACGCTCGAAGGCGAGGTGTCCGCGTACATCCCGACCAACGTGATCTCGATCACCGATGGCCAGATTTACCTGGAGCCGGACCTGTTCTTCGCCGGCGTGCGACCGGCGATCAACGTCGGCATCTCGGTGAGCCGCGTGGGCGGCAACGCCCAGGTGCCGGCGATGAAGAAGATCGCCGGCTCGCTCCGTCTCGACCTGGCCGCGTTTCGCGAGCTGGAGGCGTTCGCGCAGCTTGGCACGGAGCTCGACCCGGCTACGCAGCGGCAGCTCGACCGCGGCCGGCGCATGGTGGAGTTGCTGAAGCAGCCGCAGTACGCGCCGATGGACGTGTGGGACCAGGTCCTGGTGATCCACGCGGGCGTGCGCGGCTTTCTGGACGACCTGCCGCTCGAGCGCGTGCACGAGTTCGAGGAGAAGCTGCTGCGGCATTACCACGATGAGCACCCGGAGCTCCTCGAGCAGCTCCAGCACGAGCGCACGCTGTCCGATGCCCTGGACGCGAAGTTGAAGGGGGTGGTCGGGAACTTCAAGAACCGGTTTGTGGCACAGGCAGGAGAGAGCAAGGCGTGAGAATTGAGAATGGGATATCAAGAATTAACAATGCAGGCCCGGCGTGGCGAAGCGGCCTCGGCTGGGCGCGTGCCTTTCTTAGTTCTTAATTCATCATTCTGAATTCCCCTTTCGAGGTCCCTATGGCCAAGGCCCGCGTGATCGTCAAGCGCCGCAAAGCGGTGCTGAACATCCGCAAGATCACGCAGACGATGCAGCTCATCGCCACCGCGCGCTTCCAGAAGTGCCTGCAGCGCGCGGTCGCGTCGCAGCCGTATACGCGCAAGATCACCGAGATGATCCGGACCCTCGGCGGATCGGAGACCTTCACCCATCCCCTGCTGAAGCCGAACGACAATCACGAGCGCAGCATCCTGCTGATCATCACGGCGAACCGCGGGCTGTGCGGCGCGTACAACGCCGCGGTGCTGCGCCGCATGCTCGAGGCCCGCAAGGAGTTGCACGCCGCGGGGCTGACCCCGGACATGGAAGTGGTCGGCAAGAAAGGCCTGAATTACCTGCGTTTTCTTGACCTCCCGGTTGCCGCAAAGATCACCGACGTCGAGGACAAGATCGCGTTCAGCCGCGTCGCCGCGCTGGCCGAACGTTACATGGACCTCTACGGCCGCAACGCCGTGGCCCGTGTCGACGTGGCCTACATGCAGTTCCACAGCATCGGGGTCCAGCGGCCGGCGGTCGTGCAGCTCCTGCCGATCGAGCCGCCCGCGGCCGGCGCGGCGCGGCGCCGCGTCCGCGTGCAATTCGAGTTCTCCCCGCCGCCGGAGGAGCTCCTGACCCGGCTGATCCCCGAAGCGGTGAAGATTCGCTTGTTTCAGTGTTTCAACGACGCCATCGTGAGCGAGCAGGTGGCCCGCATGGTGGCCATGAAGGCCGCCACGGACGCGGCCGGCGACATGATCAAGTACCTGACCCGGCGGTACAACCGCGCGCGACAGACGCAGATTACGACGGAGTTGGCGGACATCGTGGGCGGGGCGAATGCCGTGCAGTAGCGGAGTGATGAATAGCGAGTAGCGAATAGCGAATGAACCGGGAAGACGTGCAAGTGGCACCGGAACGACAGACGCCGCCGGCCGACATCCGGCAACGAACGTACGAATTCGCCCGACGAATTGTGCGGCTTGTGCGGGCCCTGCCGCGGGATGTGGCCACGCAGGTCATCGCGCGGCAGCTAGCACGTAGCGGGACCAGTGTCAGATCAAATGTGGAGGAGGCCCAAGGTTCGCACTCGCGGAAGGAGTTCGCACGGCGAATGGGTATTGCCCGAACCGAAGCGCGCGAGACTTGGTACTGGCTACGCCTGCTGATGGACACGAACACTGTGCCGAGACCGCGACTCGATCCTATCGGACAGGAATCGGAAGAGATCTTGAAGATCCTGGTGACGATCGTAAAGAAAACACGCGAACGAGAGTAATGCGGAGAGCGGGCCGCCCGCAATTCGCTACTCGCTATTCGCTATTCGGACTTCGGTGCACGCATGACAGACAACGGTAACGTCGGTAAGGTCGTCCAGATCATCGGCTCCACCCTGGACGTGGAGTTTCCGCCCGACAAGCTGCCGACGATCTACAACGGGCTCCAAATCCAGGTGAAGACCACGCTGACCGGCACGGTCACCGAGCGCACGCTGTGGTGCGAGGTCGCCCAGCACCTCGGCGGCGGGAAGGTCCGTGCCGTCGCGCTCGGCTCCACCGACGGCCTCGTCCGCGGCATGCCCGTCAAGGACATGGGGCGGTCCATCGCGGTCCCGGTCGGCGAATGCACGCTGGGCCGCGTGTTCAACCTGGTCGGCGAGCCGATCGACGGTCGCGGGCCGGTGAAAGCCGAGAAATGGATGCCGATCCATCGCGAGCCGCCCGAATTTGCCGACCTGACCCCCAAGACCGAGCAGTTCGAGACCGGCATCAAGGTCGTCGATCTGCTCGTGCCGTTCGTGCGCGGGGGCAAGATCGGCCTGTTCGGCGGGGCCGGCCTGGGCAAGACCGTCGTCATCCAGGAGCTCATCGCCCGCATCGCCACCCAGCACGGCGGGTACTCGGTCTTCGCCGGCGTCGGGGAACGCAGCCGAGAGGGCAACGATCTGTGGCTGGAGATGCAGGAGGCGAAGATCGGCACGACCGGCAAGTCGGTCATCGACCAGACGGCGATGGTGTTCGGCCAGATGAACGAGCCGCCAGGCGCGCGTCTGCGGGTGGCGCTGTCCGCGCTGACGATGGCCGAGTATTTCCGCGACGAGAGCGGGGCCGACACGCTGCTGTTCGTCGATAACATCTTCCGCTTCTCGCAGGCCGGGTCGGAGGTGTCGGCGCTGCTCGGCCGCATGCCCTCGGCCGTCGGCTACCAGCCCACGCTCGGTACCGAGATGGGCGAGCTTCAGGAGCGGATCACGTCGACGCGGAAGGGGGCGGTCACGTCCGTGCAGGCGATCTACGTGCCCGCCGACGACCTGACCGATCCCGCCCCGGCGACGACCTTTACGCACCTCGACGCGTTCATCGTGCTCGAGCGCTCCATTTCCGAGAAGGGCATCTACCCGGCGATCGACCCGCTCGGCTCCAGTAGCCGCGCCCTCGACCCCGCCGTGGTCGGTGCGGAGCATTACGCGATCGCCCGCCGCGTGCAGGAAATCCTGCAGCGCTACAAGAGCCTGCAGGACATCATCGCGATTCTGGGCGTCGAGGAGCTGAGCGAGGAGGACAAGCTGATTGTCGCGCGGGCGCGCAAGATCGAGCGGTTCTTCTCGCAGCCCTTCTTCGTCGCCGAGCAGTTCACGGGTTTTGCGGGCAACTACACGAAGGTCGCCGACACGCTGCGCAGCTTCAAGGAGCTGTGCGAAGGCAAGTGGGACCACCTGCCCGAGCAGGCGTTCATGTACGTCGGCCCGATCGAGATGGCCGCCGAAAAGGCCGAGAAGCTGAAGGCGGAGGGGTAGCCCAGGTTCGGGGTTTGGCGCGGCATGGGCTGCTTCGATACACTATTATCCGCAGGCGACATCGAGAGGATCGATGCTAGGCGGCGTACGTCCGAACTGGAGTGCCGTGAAGCGTCGTTCGTTGGGTCAACTAGGAGCACGACATGGAGCCCAAATTCACGAACCAGCAGATAGACCACCATGTCGAATCGGTGCACGTCCTCGTGCAACCGCCGATAGACGTTAAAGCCGATCGGCTTCACCTCCAAGAGTTCTACAATCGTGTCAGCGAGGACCAGCCGCGCTTATTCGACAGCCTCGCTCAGCAGCCCAACTCGTTCGAGATCAAGAAACAGCTCGTCATCCCGAGAAAGGGGCGGGTCGAAGTTGTCACGTTCCACGTAACGCCGAAGGGGCCGGTGCTCTTGTTTCCACACCGCCTCCCATTCATGCAAGACGACGTGCCGTGGTCCAATAACAAACTCAATTGCGATGTCGTTCGGTGTTTGGAGACGCTTCAGGCCTGCCACGCCACCTGGAAGTACCTGCAAGTGAAAAAACGGCGAGAGCTGATTTTCAGCACGCAATCGCAGCACAGCAGTCAGATCATCCACAAGCGTTTCGCCCTAGGCGTTCCGGAGGCTGCACAAGAGGTTGGGGTTCGGTGGGCTGATGGGAACGATCTGTATGACCGCAAGATTGTTCTAAGCGCGGCAGAGCGAAAAGTCGTGGTTCAGGAGAACGTCGGGGGAGTGCAGTACCAACGCGAAGCTCCCGAAATAGAATACGGTGTTCAAGTCGTGTTGGAGGTATCGAACCGGAAACTCGCCCCGCTAACGTCCGACGCGATCCAGATTGTTCTCGATCACGCGGATAGTTATTATAAAGATACGCTACTCAACATACTGCGCGGAGGCCCCGAATGAGAGGCGAAAATGAGCTAGCGCTGTTGCACGGTTTCGAGGGATTCGACTTCCCGTGTGATATCTCCGATGCCTTCGACGTGTCCGGCGTTGGCGAGGGCGAAATCTGCCGATTCTCGCATGGCTATACAAGTGCGTGGGAATCCCAGGTGGAGGAGTCTTGGGAAGCCCAATTGGACTTCGGAGATCAAATGAAGGAGTCGTTCTCTGATTACGCGCCATCCGACGACACCGCCGATGATTCCGCTCCCGGCTTAGTACACGGCGAGGACGCAGCGGCATGGGCGGCGGTCGCTCGGCGTGCACTTCTCAGGCGGATGGATGAGGAGTGACTCCGACGCCGGGGGAAATCTGGTGCGCTTTCGCGGACTCGCCGGAAAAACGACCGGTGGTTGTCGTTTCGCGTGAGGACCTGAATGGCGGCGGATACGTTACGATCGTACCGATCACATCCCGGAAGTTCGATGTCCGCAGGAATCTGCCCAACTGCGTACCATTGCTCGCGGGTACATTTGGCCTGCGCGTGGACTCAATCGCGCAGGCCGAAAACACGACGCTGATAGCGCATTCTGATCTGGACATGGAGCGGGGACCGATCGGAGAACTCGACGCTCCGACGATGCGGGCGGTGATCAAGGCCATCGGCAACGTGATCGCGTCCGACTGTGAGCCCGCATAGCGCATTGGGCCGCGGGAGGTGACCGCGCCCAGCGCGACCCGATGTGGGCGACCTCTATCCGTCATCGATTGGCCCGCAAGATCGAGCGGTTCTTCTCGCAGCCCGTCTTCGTGGCCGAGCAATTCACCGGTTTTGCGGGCAACTACACGAAGGTTGCCGACACGCTGCGCAGCTTCAAGGAGCTGTGCGAAGGCAAGTGGGACCACCTGCCCGAGCAGGCGTTCATGTACGTCGGCCCCATCGAGATGGCCGCCGAAAAGGCCGAGAAGCTGAAGGCGGAGGCGTAGCGCGGTCCTTCCGGCGGCGTATAATCCGGTGCTATGGCGGACCCTGCCAACGAATCGCGCGCGCCGGTCGACACCTGGAAAGAGTTCGACCAGAACGTCATCTCGCACAGCGCCGCGCACCACCTGATGGCGATCGACGATCTCATCGGCCGATTGGGTTACGCCCGTGTGTCCGACGTGGCCCGCCAGCTCAACATCACCCGCGGCAGCGTCTCCATCTCGCTCCAGCCGCTGAAAAAGGCGGGGCTGGTCCTACAGGATGAGAACCGGCACCTGCGGCTTTCGGAAGGCGGGCAGGCGCTGGTGGCGGCGATCAAGACCAAGCGGCATCTGATGCAGCGGCTGCTGGCGGAGGTGCTCGGCGTCGCGCCCGAGCAGGCGGAGATCGACGCCTGCAAGCTGGAGCACCTGCTCAGCAACGAGGCCGCCCACCGCGTGCTCGCCTTCCTGCGGTTCCTCGATTCGGACCCCAGCCGCGGGCGGGAGCTTGTCGCGGCGTGGCAGGCGGCTGACGAGGAGTGCCAGCGCACGCCCGGCGCCTGCCCCAGTTGCGACACGCAGTGCCTGGCGCAGGCCATCGAGGATCAGCCCAACCAGGGGAGCAGCTCGTGAGCAGCTTGTCGAAAGCCGAACTCGTCCAGGAACTGAATCGCCTGTTTGCCGAGGAGGTGGAGGCCGCACTGCGGTACCTGCACCTCTCGCACGCCGTCCGGGGGATCAATCATCTGCTGGTTGGCCCGCTGCTGAAGAAGGGTTTCCAGGAGACGATCGAGCACGCGGAGGTGATCGCGCACAAGATCCGCGAGCTGGGGGCGGTGCCGCAGCTCAGCCTGAACCTCGCGCTGGGGCCGGAGTCGGTTGATGCCAAGGAGGCGCTCGAGCTGGCCCTGATGTTCGAGGAAGCCGCGCTCGAGGCCTACCAGGACACGCTCCGCCGGGTCGAGGGCGACATCCCGCTCGAGGAGTTCATCCGCTCGCAGATCGTGGTCGAGTCGGAGCACGTCGCGGAACTGAAGCAACTGTTGGTTGAGTAGCGCCGTTGGGCGAAAAAAGGTGTCAGGAACCTTTTGCCGCGGAGCGGCCCTTTGGGTGCTGGGCACAAAAGGTTCCTGACACCTTTTTTCGCCCCGGCCGCTACCAGGTTGCTCAGTCGAGGGCGGCGCGGCCACATCAGCAGAGCCGGCCCGTCCTCGGGCCAGTCAAAACCGGGCGGAGGACCGCCCGGCTCGGTTGGCGCCGCCCAAGGACTTTTCGCGGTGTGTATGACCCGGGCTACGGCGGGTCGTAATAGGGACGCCTGGCCTGGTAGTAGGCCAAGCGGCGGGTGAGCAGCGCGGCGCGGCGCTTGTTGCCCGCCTCCGTGGCCAGCTTGATGGCACGCTCCGCGGCTTGAGCGGCTTCGTCGAAGGCCCCCGTTTCGGCGAGGGCGGCGGCCAGTGTGTCGAGGTAGCTCGGGTTCGGTGCGGACTCATCCTTGCACGCCACCCGCGCCCAGCGCAGCGCTGCGGCTCCGTCGCGGAGCTGCGCGTCGGGAGCCGTCGCCAGGATCCACGCCAGGGCGTTGGCTAGCGGCGCGTTTTCTGGCAGCCGCGCCAGAGCTTGCCGCAAGGTGTCGAGCGCGTCGGCCGTCTGGCCCGCCGCGTACAGTAGCTGGCTCAATGCCAGGACCAGTTCCGGCGACTCGGGCTGCGTGTGAACCTGCTGGCGCAACTCCGCGATCTTCGCGCGCTGCTGCTCAAGGGCGTGCTCCAAGTCAGGACGGAGTTTCTTGGGCTCGGCTGAGTTCGGATCGAGCTTGAGTGCCTCGTCGCAGGCCTGGACGGCCCGCGCTAGTGCGCCGCGCTGCTGCATGACCTGCGCCAGGAAGGTCCAGGTGCCCGGCGACTGGGGCCAGATCGCGAGTGCGTCCTGGAGCGTCCGCTGGGCGAATTCGTACATCTCCGCGACCGCGTACGCCTTGCCGAGGGCCTCCACGACCACGAACGACTCCGGACTGCGGCGCACCGCGGGCTCCAGCAACTCCAGCGCCGGCATCGCACGGCCCGCCGCCAGCAGCGACTCCGCCCGGCGAAAATCGTGATCGACGTCGACCATGTACTTGGGGTCTTTCAGATTCTCGGCATGTTCCACGGTCGGGGGCGGCCCGGCCACGTAGCCCAGGCTCCGCAGCGCCTCCGCGGTCGCCGAATCCAGCGCCACGGCCACGCCGTCGCGCGGCGTCATGCCTTGTTCGCACGCCGTCAGCTCTTCTTCCAGACGGTCCACGATGTCGGAATGCTCCGTCGCGAGGTTGTGCAGTTCGCCCGGGTCGGCCAGCCGGTCGTACAACTCGACCTCCGGCGCGCGGATGTACTTCCACTGCCGCTCCACCAGGCAGCGGAGCTTGCTCCAACCGAAGTCTTCGTACGGGTAATCCGTCTCGCCGTAGCTCGTGCGCGGCGGCAGCGCGGCACCGCCCAGCGCGGCGCGCAGGCTTTCGCCGGTCACCTCGCGCGGCGTGTCCCAACCCAGCAGGTCGAGGATCGTGGGCATGATGTCCACGATACGTGCGATGCCGTCGTATGTGGTGTTCTGGGGCACGCGCCGGGGCAGTGAGAAGATCAGCGGCACCCGCATAATGGAGTCATACACGAGCAGCGAGTGCCAGAGAAAGCCGTGCTCGCCCAGTGACTCGCCGTGGTCACCGACGGCCACGACCAGCGTGCGATCCCCGACGCCGCTGCGCTGCACCCACTCCACGAGCCGGCCGATCTGGGCGTCCACGAAGGCGATCTCGCCGTCGTAGGCGTCGCCGGCCTTGGCGAGGTACTCGCGGGGCGGCGTGTACGGGGTGTGTGGATCGTAGAAATGGACCCAGGCGAAGAACCGCTGGCCGCGGACTTCCTCGAGCCAGGCCAGCGCCTCGTCGCACACCTGGTTGGCCGGGCGCTCGTAGAGCGGCATGCGGTCCTTGTACACGTCGAAGCCACGCCCCAGGCCGTAGCGCACGTCCAGAATCTGCGAGCCGATGAAGGCCCCAGTCCGATACCCGTGTGCCCGGCAGAGCTCGGCCAGCGCCGGCAGGTCCGGCCGCAAGGCATAGCGCGAGTTGTTGCGCACGCCGTTCTCCGGCGGATAGGTGCCCGTGAGCAGCCCCGCGTGGGACGGAAGCGTGATGGGCACCTGGGCGAAGGCTTGGTCAAAACGGACGCCGCGCTGGGCCAGCGCGTCGAGCGACGGTGTGACCGCGCGTTTCCAGCCATAACAGCCGAGGTGGTCGGCCCGCGTGGTATCGAGGGTGATCAGCAGCAGGTTGCAGTCGGCGGCGGCGCCGCGCAGGGCGCCGTCCGAAGCGGCCTGGCGCGAGTCCTTGCAGCCGGCGGGCAAGGCCAGAGCCGGTGCCAAGATCAGCAGAATGGTGGCCGTACGCCTGCGCATGGCCTGATTCTACATGAACGGCGCCGCCTGTCCGAGCCGCGACGTTCAAGGGGAGGCGGGCGGCTTGCGCCGCTGGCTCGGATGGGGACCGCAAAGCGCTCCGACCCGCTAGAATTGAGGCGATGTCCCGCAATGGCAAGGTGATCGTCGCAATGTCCGGCGGGGTCGATTCCTCCCTCGCCGCCTGTCTGCTTAAGGAGCAGGGGTACGCGTGCGTCGGCGTGTTCATGCGCGTGGGCGTGGCGGAGGCAGGGACGAAAAGACCGAGGGACGAGGAGACGAAGGAGGGAGCGGGGGCCTCCCGCCGGTTGCGGCACGGCTGCTGCTCGGTGGGGGATGCCCTGGATGCGCGGGCGATCGCGGGCCGGCTGGGCATACCGTTCTACGTCCTCAACTTCCAGCCGGAGTTCGAGCGGATCATCGACTACTTCGTGGACGAGTACGCACGGGCGCGGACGCCCAACCCGTGCGTGATGTGTAACATCGAGCTCAAGTTCGGCAAACTGCTGCGCTACGCCGATGCGCTGGGCGCCGAGTTCGTCGCCACCGGGCATTACGCCCGGATCGTCCAGCGCGACGGGCGCGCGTGCCTCGCCCGCTCGCTCAACCACGCCAAGGACCAATCGTACGTGCTCTTCGGCATCCGCCGCGCCGACCTCGGGCGCTGCCTGTTCCCGGTTGGCGAGATCGCGGATAAGGCGGAGGTCCGCCGGCTCGCGGCCGACCTCGGCCTGCCGGTCCATGACAAGCCGGACAGTCAGGAGATCTGCTTCGTGCCCGACGGCGTGTATCAGGAGTTGGTCCGGGCCCGGCGGCCCGGGACGCAGCGGACGGGTGAGGTCCGCGACGCGGAGGGAAACGTGCTGGGTACGCATGCGGGCATTGTGAACTACACAATCGGCCAGCGGCGCGGGCTGGGCATCGCCGCCGGCAAGCCGGTCTATGTCACCCGGCTGGACGTGCTCAACAACGTGGTCACGATCGGGGCGCGCGAGGAGTTGCTCACTCCGGGCCTGGTCGCCGAGCGGGTGAACTGGCTGACCGATCCGCCGGCCGCGGGGGAGTGGCGGCCCGCAACGATCAAGATTCGTCACATGCACGCACCGACGGCGGGGGCGATTCGCGTTTTGCCAGCGGGTGACGTGGAGGTCCGGTTTGACCAGCCGCAGGCGGCCGTGACGCCGGGCCAGGTCGCGGTGTTCTACGACAACGAGATCGTCCTCGGCGGCGGCTGGATCGAGCGGGAGTTGCGGACGGCGGGTAGTGGGTAGCAACTTGGCGTCAGGGGGCAGATCGCCCCAAACGCGTCGGTGAGCTGCGGGACTCAGGCGCTCAGCCCCACAGGGGCGTCTGGAACCAGCCACGCGCGCCAGCGCGTGGGGGCTAGGTGCGCAGCTTCCAGCTACAATGCCGGCGGGTCGTGCGATGCGCCGGGTCCTCCGAGTAGTTCGCGCAGTTCTGCTGGTTGGGCTCACGCTCCTCGCATTAGCCACGGGCGCCGCTTGGGCGTATGGTGCGTGGACGGGCAACTGGCACGCGGTTGGCGGCAGATGGGGCGGTACCACTGGAGACCGCTTTTTTCTGGACGCAGCAACGGAGTTCGGCGAGTCGTGCTTACTGAGCGGGCAAGACAGCGAGGGGCCCTCAGTTGACTCGGCCTGGTACTGGGAGAGTTGGGACTCGCCCACTTTTCTGCGTCTCGTTGGCATTGTCCCGTTCGGCTGCTACGTGTCCATTTGGGATTCCGGCCCGCGCCTGCCAGAGGGTCAACGTGGCTTCGTCAGCGGGGACGAAGGCAGGGGATTCAGGATCAGGGTCCCGGCTTGGTTCCCTCCCGTGCTCTTCGGCGCCTGGCCTCTCCTGGCCCTCGTGCGGTACAGCGTCCGACGCTATCGGCGCCGCTGGCGTCGGATTCGCGGACGTTGCGTACGCTGTGGCTACAACTTGATCGGCTTGCCTGATCCGCGCTGCCCGGAGTGTGGAACGGCGCTACCAGCCGATGCGCCGGACGTCAGCGCGGGCGGGCCTGGCGCGGACGCACGTGCGAACGGTCGGTCGTGAAGGTAGCATGGTTGGCGGAGTATTGAACCACGGAGGCGGCGATGGCACGGACACAAACCCCCCTCTATGTCGGCACGAACCGGTTCGTAGTTGCGCTCGATCCGGGAACTGGCGAGGAGCTCTGGCGCACAAAGCTGCCCAAGTGCAGCGGCGGCGGCGAGCCGGTGACGATGGTCATCCAGGACGAGCGCCTCTACGCCGGCTGTCACGGCCAGGTGTGGTGCCTCGACCGACGCGACGGTGCCGTGGTGTGGCACAATGGCCTGCCGGGGACGGGGTATCATGTGGTCCTGCTCGCGATGGAGGATGCTGCCGCCACGACGGCGCAGGATGCGACCGTCGCGGCGGCACGCCGGCGCCGACAGCAGCAGGCGGCAGCGGCCGGCGGCGCAGCGGCGGCTACATAGCCGGCGCCGAAAGGACATCCCATGAATGCCAAACAGCCGAGTCCCGAGATCGCGCGCCTCGTCCGCCTGATCGACGAGGCGTTTGACAAGAAGTCCTGGCATGGCACCAACCTGCGCGGCTCGATCCGCGGGATGTCGGTCCAGCAGGCTGGTTCGCGCCCGCCCGACGCCTGCCATAGCATCGCCGATATCGTCGTGCACTGTGCGTACTGGAAATACGCCGTCCGGCGTCGGCTGCGCGGCGACCCGCGCGGCTCGTTTCCGCTCAAAGGGAGCAACTGGTTCAAGCTGCCGGCTCCGCTTGGCGAGCGCGAGTGGAAGAGCTATGTCGCGCTGCTCGAGACAGAGCATCGCGCGTTGCGGGAGGCGGTCGCGGCCCTCGTGCCGCGACAGATTGAGGCTACGCCGCAGGGGCGAAAGACGAGCAACCTGCTGCTCGCCCGCGGCATTGCGTTTCACGACGTTTACCACGCCGGGCAGATTCAGGTTCTCAAGGCGCTGTGGAAGCGTACGGCGGCGGGATAGCTGATGGCTGGCCATGTCCGACTGGGTCATTCTGCATGGTGGTGCGCTCGGCGACTTGGTGCTGACGATTCAGCTTGCGTTGCGGTTGCCGGAAGTTGGTGAGGCCGGGACGCTGCGCGTCGTCTCACGCACCAACCCGGGCGACTTGTCCGCGTGCCGGCCGAGCATCCGGCGGCAGTCGTCCGAAGGGCTCGGCCTGCATTGGCTCTTCGGCGACCACGACGACCCGCCCCCCGAGCGGCTTGTGCAGCTTCTGCACGGCGTGCGTGTGCTGAATGCCCTCGCCGGCACGCACACCATCGTCCACAAACGCCTGGCCGAGCTGGCTCCGGCCACCTTGTACAGCATCGACCCGCGGCCGCGCGACGGGGTGTCGCGCCATATCACGCAGCAGTGGCAGACCCAGCTCGAACAGCAGGGACTACTCGTGCCCAAGTGCATTCACCAGCGACCCGCACACCGCGGGCTCGGCGTGCCGGACGTGCTGCGACAGCGCGGCCGCGAGCTGTGCGGAACGTGCGGCAACACCGCGCTCGGCGGCGAGAGCGCCGCGGTCGTGATTCACCCCGGCAGCGGCGGCCGGCCGAAATGCTGGCCGTTGTCCGCCTTTGTCGCTGTCGCACAGGGTCTGCAACGGGAGCAGCGCGCTGCGGTCTGCTTCGTGCTCGGTCCGGTCGAGTCCGAGACGTGGCCGGCGTGCGAGGTGGAGTCGCTTTCCGATCAGTTTGCCGTGCTGCGTTGCCCGTCCGCCGATGAGTTGGTCGCGGTTCTGGCGGGGGCGCGGGTGCTGATCGGCAACGACGCGGGTCCAACCCACCTGGCTGCGCTGCTCGGCACGCCGACGGTGACGATCTTTGGCCCCACCTCGGCCAGCGTGTGGCGGCCGCTGGGGGTCCGTGCACACGTTATCACGGGCGACCCGCAGGTGCAGCCCGAAACGTGGGGAATTCAGCCCGAACAGGTCGTGTCGCTTGCGCTCAAGTGCGTGTGAAGGCGTAAAGCTCGGGGCGCCGACCGGTAATCACATCGGTGTTTGGCGCCACGGTCTTGCAGACGGCCGGCGTGAGGTCGAGCGAAATCGCCGTGGCCTGTTCTCGGCTTTCGGGCCAGGGTCGCTGCTCGATCACCAGGCCGCGCGGATCGATCACGGTCCATCCCGTGGCGTCCAAAACGAGAACGAAGACGCGGTTTTCGCAAGCCCGGGTCTTCAGCAGCGCGGCGGGGCCGGGGCCGTGGACGATGACGAGATGCACTCCCTGCAGCGCCAGGCACCGGGCCGGCGCAAAGCGACATGCTTCGTCAGCGCTGATCATGCCGAGGCGCATGCCGCCGATCTCCGCCAAGGCGCCCGGCATCAGATGCTGCCATCTCTGCGAGTCGCTTGCACGAGCGAGCGGTTGCCCGGCCGTCAGCGTAAACGCGAGCACAGGTTCGGAGCCCGGTCCTGAAGAGGGGGAATCAACGCGGTCCCGCTGGTCTGTGGCGTTGGGCGGCAGCGGCAGCAGTTGCAGCGGACCGACGTCGGCGCGCGGGCGCGTCGGCGGTGCGGCTGAGAGAAGGATGGTTTGCTCGGCATCCGTCAATTGGGGGGCGCGCGGCGTGCGCGGCTCGACCTCGGCGGCGATGACCGTGGTCTCTTCCCCGCCGCACCGCGCGACGACCCGGCCCTCGGCATCGCAGATCAGGCTGCCGCCTACGAACGTCTCGTCACCTTCTGTGCCCCACTTGCTGGCCGAGGCGACCGGCACCCCGAACTCGGCGGCGCGGGAGGGGATCAGGAAGTCGGGCTGCGGGTTCCAGGGTTGCCCCGGGGAGCCGGCGTTGACCCACGCCGTCGGATGCAGGATGAGCTGCGCTCCCCGGGCCGCCAGCGTCGCGGCGGTCTCCGGCAGACGCGCGTCGGCGCAGACCAGCACGCCGACCCGGCCGAAATCCGTGGCGATTGGCTCGATTCGGTCGCCGGCGTCGAAGTAGTCGCGGTCGAAGAACCACAGGAAGCACTTGTCATGTCGGCCCAGCAGGCGGCCATCGCGGCCGATGAGTGCCGCTGTGTTGAGCAGCCGGTCGGCCCGCTCCGCGACGTAGCCGGCGCAGACGGCGATGCGGCGCTGGCCGGCGATTCCTTGCAAGCGTGCCAGGAGCGTCTCCGGACCGGGCAGACCCTCGGCCCGCGCGCGGCGATACTCGGCGGCGCTGCCCAGACAGTAGGCGGGCCAGGCACATTCCGGCAGGACCACGAGCGCGGCACGCAGACCGGCGGCGCGGGCGATCAGGTCCTCGATGAGCGCGAGCGTCGCGCGCCACTGCTCGAGCCGGGCCCCCGGCATTTGGGCGACCGCGATGCGCATGGCGTCATTGGCGCGGCCCAGCGGTGAGGGGTCAAGGGGTGGGGCGGATCAAGGTTCCTGCAGGTCGGGTGCGTAGTTCGCGGGGCTGGCCGCGCGGTAGGTCTCGACGTTCGGCCGATAGGCCAGCGAGTCCATGAGCGTCAGGCTGCAAAACAGCATCACGAACAGCAGGGCACAGATGAGCACAATTGCATTGAACGGCTTCTCGTAGCGCAGGTGCATGAAATACAGCACGACCAGCGTGGCCTTGGCGGTCGCGATCAGCAGCGCGACCCAGAGGTTGAGCGCCCCCAGGTCCACCCACGACGCGGCCACCGTGAGAAACGTCAGCCCCAGCAGGGTCGTCAACGTAAGCGCCAGCACGGCGACCGGCACGACGTGCCCGACATGCGCGCCGGGTGCGGCGGCGTGGGATGAAGTTTCGACCGGGTCGGCGGCCATCAGCGCTCCTCGCTACTCGGCGCCTAGCGAATCAGGTACAGCAGCGGAAACAGGAAGATCCACACGATGTCGACCACGTGCCAGTACAACCCGACCATGTGCACCGGCGTGTGGTAGGCGGCGGTGAAGTGTCCCTTTACCGACCGCACCAGCAGCCAGGCGATCACAATCAAACCCGCGATCACGTGCAGCCCGTGCAGCCCCGTCATGGTGAAGTAGATGCCGAAGAACGTCTGCACGTTGTGGACCTGCCCGCTGGGTTCGAGCTCGACGGGCGGCGTCCCCGGGCGCAGCAAGCCGCGCGGGCCGGTGCTGGCGGCCTGAAAGACCCAGCTCGCGGCGTCGCCGGCCTGCGACGCCGGCGCGCTGGCGGATGCAGCAGGGGATGTCGGGGCCGAGGTCGTCGCCAGGGGTGCCGCGCCGTGCTGCTCGGCCGCGCGGGCCGCGCGGGCGTCCGCGGGGCTGTGGGCCTCCGGCTGGACGTGCGGCTGGTAGTACTTGCCCCACAGCAAGCCTTCCTCCCATTTGTGCTTGTACTCGATGTACTTGATGCCGAGGAAGCCGGTGCCGCCGACCAGGGTCAGCGCGAGCATGGTGATCAGCAGCCGCTTCCGCGAGGTCTGTGCGGCCCAGACGCCGGCGGCCATCGTGAAGCTGCTGCATAACAGGATGCAGGTGTTGGTCGCGCCCCAGAACTTGTCGAGATACACATGCGCGTACTCGAAGATCTCGGGGTGATTGGCACGGTACACCGCGTAGGCGCAGAACAGCCCGCCGAAGAGCAGGATCTCGGTCGCCAGGAACAGCCACATGCCGAGCACCGCGGACTCGTATTGCTGCAGCGGGGTGTCGAAGTGGTGCTGCAATTGCGGCCCGCCTGCGGCGGGCTCGTGGGCGGGCTGGACAGCAGTCGGGCGCAAACTGGTCATGGAGCCTGGCTCGCTAGGTCCCCGGCGCGAGGGCCGGGGCAGAGCCCGGACGCTCGACGTGGAGATATCCGTCAGTCTTTGGATCGTAGCGCAGGTCGCTGTAATCGTACGGATCGCCCGCGGCCGGCGGCTCATCGAAGTTGTGCGTCGGCGGCGGAGAGTTGCACTGCCACTCGAGCGTCGCCGCGCCCCACGGATTGGCCGGCGCCGGCGGGCCGGTGAACAGCGACCGCAGCAAGCTGATCGCCGTGAGGACGAACCCGAGCGCGAGCACGAATGAACCGATGGTCGAGACCTGATTCAGGAACTCGAACTGTGGCGGGTAGTCGTAGTAGCGCCGCGGCATGCCGTGGCTGCCGAGGATGAACTGGGGGAAGAACGTCAGGTTGAAGCCGAGGAAGACGGCAACGAAGCCGATCCGGCTCCAGGTCTCGGAGTACATGCGGCCGGTCATCTTTGGCCACCAGTAGTGGATGCCGCCGATCATCGCCGTGATGGCGCTGCCCATCATCACGTAGTGGAAGTGCGCGACGACGAAATAGGTGCCGTGCAGGTGTACGTTGGCGGACAAGGCGCCCAGGAAGAGGCCGGTGAGCCCGCCGATGCCGAAGACGAAGATGAAGGCCAGCGTGTACAGCATGGGCGTCTTCAGCACGATCGACCCGCGATACATCGTGGCCAGCCAGTTGAACGTCTTGACGGCTGAGGGGATCGCGACCAGGTAGGTGAACAAGCTGAAGATGGTCGTCACGAGCGGGGACTGCCCGCTCACGAACATGTGGTGGCCCCACACGAAGAAGCCGAAGATCGCGATCGCCACGCTGCTGAACGCGATGAAGTGGTAGCCGAAAATGTGCTTGCGGCTGAACACGGGGACGATCTCGCTGACGACGCCCATGGCCGGCAGGATCATGATGTAGACGGCGGGGTGCGAGTAGAACCAGAAGAAGTGTTGGTAGAGGACCGGATCGCCGCCGAGGCCGGGCTGAAAGATCCCGATTTGCAGGGCCCGTTCGACGATCAGCAGCAGGACGGTTATGCCCAGCACGGGCGTGGCGAGGATCTGGATGATCGCGGTCGCGTAGAGCGCCCAGGCGAATAGCGGCAGCCGGAACCAGGTCATGCCGGGCGGGCGCAGCTTGTGGATCGTCACGACGAAGTTCAGCCCGGTGAAAATCGAGCTGAACCCGAGCACGAACACGCCGGCCAAGACGGGGATGACGCCGCCCATGCTGGTGGTGGTGGCATAGGGGACGTAGAAGGTCCAGCCGGTGTCCACGCTGCCCATCACGATCGCGAGTACGGCCAGCAGGGCGCCCGCCACCCACAGGTAGTAGCTGAGGAGGTTGATCCGGGGAAACGCCAGGTCCTTGGCCCCGAGCATGATCGGCAGGACGAAGTTCCCGAGCGCGGCGGGGATGCCCGGGATGATGACCAGGAAGATCATGATCGCGCCGTGCAGCGTGAAGAAGCGGTTGTAGTTGTCGGCGCTGAAGACCGCGTGCCCGGCCGTCTTCTCCGGCGTCCACAGGGCGGTGCGCACCAGGAGGGCGAAGATCCCGCCGAGCAGGAACGCGGTCAGGATCGACACCAGGTACATCACCGCGATGCGCTTGTGGTCGAGGGTGAACAGCCAGGACCGGATCCCCCGGGTGTGCGTGAGGTAGTTGTCGCCGCCGAAGGACGCGGCTGCCGCAGTACCCGGATCACTCGCACTCATAACCGCCACCTGTCACGTCTATTCGCCCAGTTGCTTGAGGTACTCGATGATGGCCGTGATTTCCTTGTCCTTGAGCTGGCCCTTGAAAGTCGGCATGACGGGCTCGAAGCCGCGCACGATCTTGGCGCGGGGCTCGAAGATCGACTCGCGGATGTAGTTGTCGTCCGCCACGACCGACCGGCCGTCCGCGAGGGGCACGTCGTGCCCATAGGCGCGCTTGAACGTCGGCCCGACGTTGGCCGAGCCGTCGACCGAGTGGCAGCCGCGGCAGCGCTGCGTGACCAGCATCTGCCCGACTTCGGACAGGCTGTGCGTGCGAAACGGATCGGAGACCTCGGCGAGCCAGCGCTCGTACATCCCCGGCTCGTGCACGACGACGCGCGCCAGCATGTTCGAGTGCTGCGTGCCGCAGAACTCGGAGCACAGGGCCAGATACTCCCCGGTCTTGGTCGCCCGGAACCAGAGGTAGTTGTAGCGACCCGGCACCGCGTCCTTCTTTAGCCGGAACGCGGGGATGAAGAGGCTGTGGATCACGTCGTTCGACGCGAGGATGAGGCGCACGGGGGTGTCGACGGGCGCGTGCAGCTCGGTGTCGACGTGCCCGTTCGGATACGTGAAGCTCCACGTCCATTTCTGGCCCAGCACGTGGATGTCCATGGCCCCTTTGGGCGGGTTCATCAGGTCCATGAACCCGCGGAAGCTCATGTAGAACATGATCCCCACCAGCACCAGCGGGATGCCCGTCCAGGTGATCTCCAGAGCGGTGTTGTGGGAGACTTGCCCGGGCGCCAGCGTCCCGGCGACCCGCTGCCGGTACCGGAACACGAAGTACACCATCAGGCCCACGATCAGTACGAAGAAAAAAACCGAGACCCAGTAGATGAAGTAGAAGACCGCGTCGGTGGCGGGCGCGGCGGTCGAGGCTGCGGGCGGCAGCCAGAGGGTGCCGCCCTCGGGCGCGATCGCCGGCAAGGTGGTCTGCGCCAGGGTCGGACTGAGGTCGAAGAGGCTCATGCGGTTGTGGTGACGGCCTTTCCACGGCGTCGTTCGCGCCGCCAGAAGTAGACCAGGACCCCGCCGACGACGGCCAGCGTGAGCCCGCCGCCGGCCCGCACGACGTTCATGGCGGCCAGCGAGTAACCTGCACCATCGTAGTGGTAGCAGAAAAGCAGGAGTCGGTCCACCGTAGTCCCGATCTTGCCCTCGGACGCCTCCACCAGCGACAGGCGCAGCGTTTTCGGCTCGAACATTACGCCGTAGAGGTAGCGTGAGATGCGCCCGTCCGGCGTGCAGAGGATCAGCGCCGTGGTGTGCATCCACTGCTGCTGGCTCTCGCTCCAACGGATGCGGAAGCCGGTGGCATCGAGCAGCGTGTCGATGCTCTTCTTGCGGCCGGTCAGGAATTCCCAGCCGCTGGCCGCAACCGGCCGGCCGTACTCTTTGAGGTACTTGTCGCGTTTGATGGCCGCGAGCTGGTGCGTCTCGAGCGGGTCGAAGCTGACGGTGACGACGCGGAACTGGTCGCCGGCCGACCAGTCGATGGCTTTCAGGCTGTCGAGCAGGCCGTTGAGCATCAGTCCGCACAACATGGGACAGCGGTAGTAATTCAGCGTCAGGATGACCGGATGCTGGCCGTCGAAGTAATCGCCGAGCCGCACCACTTTTCCGGTGTGGTCCGTGAGCTCGAGCTCGAGCGGCAGACGCGTGCTCAGGTGTTCGTCAATGCCGACGCCTTCCAGCTCCGGCGGCAGGGGCTCAGCCCGGTCCGGGCTCGGGACGGGCGGGGTCGCCGGCTGCGCGCCGGCCGGCTCCTGGCCGAGCGCGGCCGCGACGGCCAGCGCGAGGAGCGCCGCCGGCAGAATCGCCCCGCCTGGGTGCGCGATCGACCTCATGGTGTGTGTCCCTCGGCCGGGTTGGTGGTCGATAGCCGGTCCGATGCCTTCATTGTAGAGGACGCCGGCGCGGATTTCATCTCCGCCACGAACCGCTCGATCGCACGGTCGATCGGGATCGCGACGACGCCGTCCTTCTGGCTCACGTAACGGTAGGTGTTGATCTGCGCGAGCTGGCGGGCCTGCAGGTCGCTGAGCTCCTGCGGGGTCGACGCATAGACCTTGGCCTGCTCCTCGCTGCGCTGCACGTTGAAGAACAGCACCTGCGCGAGCAGCACGAGCGCGAGAAACAGGATCGCGCCGATGATGAAAACGACGACGGTCAGCGAGGACGGGGGATCGCCGCGCGCTTTCATCCGCGTTTCCTCACACGTTCTCGAAGGCCAGGGCCTCGTGCAGGCGCGGGTCGCGCAGCGGCAGCAGCGCGGTCCGCGCCATGGGCCGGACCAGCGCGCCGACGAACAGCCCGCCGAGGCCGATCAGCAGGGCGACGTCCGTCGCGTGCAGCGGAGTCCCGGGCAGGCCCGCGGGCGTCGGCCGCGGCCCGACGAGGTAGTACAGGTCGCACCAGTGCATCAGGAGCAGCCACACGCCCACCAGGGCCAACATACCCCTGCGGCGTTTCGGGAACCGCGACAGGAGCGCGACGAAGGGCGCGACAAAGTGCCCGAAGAGCAGCAGCAGGCTCACGCCGATCCACCAGGTGTCGCCCTGCCGCGGCAGGTACCAGATGGTCTCCTCCGGGATGTTGGCGTACCACATCAGCATGTACTGCGAGAACGCGATGTAGGCCCAGAACACGACGAATCCGAAGGCCAGCTTGCCGACGTCGTGGTAGTGCTCGAGCGTCACCGCGCGGGTCAGTCCACCGGCGCGCTGGATCACGTACACCAGCACGGCCAGCAGCGCGAAGTAGCCGACCATGCAACCCGAGAAGAAGTACACCCCGAAGATCGTGCTGTACCAGTGCGGGTTGAGCGACATCAACGCGTCGATGGCGAAGAAGGTCAGCGTGAGGCCGTAGAGCAGCATCCCGGGCGCGCTCCACCACTGCATCCGCCGCGTCAGTTCCGGATCGCCGCTGGCGTCCTGCTGGACCGATCGTTTCAGGTAGAACCGGGCCAGCGCGGTCCACACCGCGAAATAAACCACACAGCGGACGATGAAGAAGGGTACGTTCAGATAGGGCCGTTTGTGCTGCAACAGACCGCTGGGATCATGCGCGACCACTTGCGGGCTGGACCATTCCCACACGCCCGGCATCCCCGCCACCAGCGGCACCAGCAGCGGCAGGAACAGGAGCGTCAGGAGGGGCAGCGTGCCGGCGATGAGCTCGGCCAGCCGCCGCAGCGAGACACTCCAGCCTGCCCGGACGAGGTGTTGAAGCAGGACGAAGAACAGCGCTCCGAGCGCCAGGCTAAGCATGAAGCAATAATTTAAGAGATAGGAGCGGAAAAACACTTCCCAGCCGCTGCGGGCACCGAAGAACACGCCCGCCAGGAGACCGAGCCCGCCGACGATGGCGGCGAGGCCGGCGGCGCGCGGCGCGCCCTGCTGGATGCGACGCGTTTCCGCCAACAGGTCAGCCGACTCCACAGGGTTCACGATACACTCGGTCCTTTCACGACGCTCGACCTCAGCGCAACTCCGACCGCAGGTCCGGCGGGACATCCTCGATGCGGGCGTGCTGGCTGCGTTGCAGCGCCCGCACGTAGGCGACAATCGCCCAGCGGTCGCGTTCGGGAATCTGGTCGCCATGGGGCGGCATGGTGCGAATCCCGTTCGTGATCGTGTTGAAAAGGTGCCCGCTGGGGCGCTCGATCACGGTCGGGTCGGTGGTGAGGGCGGACGGAGCAACCCACCCGGGCGTAGCGAGGTTGACCGCGCGCTGCCCGACGATGCCGTCGCCGGCGCCGCCCAGGCCGTGACATGGGGCGCAGTAGGTATTGAAGCGCTGCTGCCCACGGCGGACAAACGCTTCGGTGATCTCTACCTGCGGCGGGAAGGTCGTCGCCCAATCGCCGTTGACCTTGCCCTTGTAGAAGTGCGGGTCCTCGTGCAGGTCGCCGCGGGCGAGCGTGCCCGGAACCTGCGGGCGGAGCTCCCGGCCGTCGGCGAAGAGCGGTTGCGCCTGCTGCGCCTTGAAACGCTCCTGGTTGGCCATGTCCTGGATGATGTGGATGCGCGGCTCGGTGGACGTGGAGACCCGCGCTTTGGCCACCAAGAGCGGCGGCAGCAGGGCGAGACAGCCCACGATCACGCCGCCGATCACCAGCGCCGCTGGAAACCGGGCCGGCGAGGGCGGCTCTTCGATCCGCTCGGCCGGCGCTCCGGCGAGGGATGCCAGCAGCGCGGCGGTCCGGTGCTCGTCGAAGAGCGGATCGGCGGCGTCGACCGTGATGAAGAACCGGTCGGTCGTCACGCGCCGGAACCGCGGGTGGCCGAAGAGCGGGCGGTGGAAAAGCGGCAGGTTGTTCAACGCCAACATGCCGATCACCGCCCCGAGCGCCGCCAGCAACACCGTCAGCTCGAAGATGACGGGGATGTTCGCGGGCAGGCTGAACACCGGCTTGCCGCTAATGTGGAACGCGTAGCCCTGGAAGTGCACCGGCAGGAAGCCGAACTGCCGCGCGTCCACGGCGTTCGTCCACCACTGGAGGACGAGCCCGGCCGCGCAGCCGGTCAGGCCCAGAATCAGCACCAGCCAGGGCAGGCGCGTCGGGCGGATGCCCATCGCCTCGTCAATCCCGTGGATCGGGTAGGGCGAGTGCGTGTCCCACTTCGTGTAGCCGGCGTCGCGGACCTGCTCGGCGGCGGTCAGCAGCGCGCCCGGCGAGTCGAATTCGATGAGTAGTGCATGTAGCGCCGGACCTGCGTGTCCGGCGTCGGGCCGGTGGCGATCCTGTGCATTGGCCGGCGCTGCGTCGCTCACGGGCGCTCCTTGCGCCGGACACGGAGGTCCGACGCTACGCGGGGCTCGAATTCGTCGGGGTTGTAATCGAAGCGCCGCGTCGCCGGCACGTGCTCGTGCGGGTGGGCGTGCGGGTCGGCGAGCGGCATGACGGTCTTCACTTCGGCCATCGCGACCATCGGCAGGTAGCGGCAGAACAGCAGGAAGAGCGTGAAGAACAGGCCGAAGCTGCCGGCCAGCGTCAACAGGTCCACCCAGGTGGGGGTGAAGTAGTGCCAACTCGACGGCAGAAAGTCCTGCGACAGCGAGCTGACGATGATCACGAAGCGCTCGAACCACATGCCCACGTTCACGCACATCGCGATCAGGAAGATGAACCAGACGTTCGTGCGCAGCCGCTTGATCCAGAAAAACTGCGGCGCGACCACGTTGCAACCGATCATCGTCCAGTAAGCCCAGGCGTACGGGCCCAGGGCGCGAGTGCGGGCCATAAAGCTCTCGAAGCCGTTGCCGCTGTACCACGCGGTGAAGACTTCCAGCAGGTACGCGTAGCCGACCATGCTGCCCGTGAGCAGCGTGATCTTGCACATGTTCTCCAGGTGCCGGAGCGTAATGATGTTCTTGAGCCCGAAGAGCTGGCGGGCGGGCACCACCAACGTGAGCACCATCGCGAAACCGCCGAAGATGGCGCCCGCGACGAAGTACGGCGGGAAAATGGTGGTGTGCCAGCCGGGCAGTTGCGCCACGGCGAAGTCGAAGCTCACGACCGAGTGCACGCTGAGGACCAGCGGCGTGGCGAGCGCCGCCAGGATCAAGTAGGCCCGCTCGAAGCGGTGCCAGTTCCGCGAGGAGCCGGTCCAGCCCAGCGCGAGCAGCCCGTAAACGACCTGGCGCCACCTGGTCTTGGCCCGGTCGCGGAAAGTCGCGAGGTCGGGGAGCATGCCGACGTACCAGAACATCAGCGACACGGTGAAGTACGTGCCGACGGCGAATCCGTCCCAGACGAGCGGGCTGCGGAAGTTCGGCCACATGGCCATTTGATTCGGAATCGGAGCAACCCAGTAGAGCAGCCAGATTCGCCCGACGTGAATCGCCGGAAACAGCCCCGCGCACATGACGGCGAAGATCGTCATGGCTTCCGCGAAGCGGTTGATGCTCGTCCGCCACTTCTGCCGAAACAGGAACAGGATCGCCGAGATCAGCGTGCCAGCATGACCGATGCCTACCCAGAAGACGAAGTTGGTGATGTCGTAGCCCCAACCGGTGGGGATGTTGAGGCCCCACACACCGACGCCGTTGAGCACCAGATACCCGATCATCAGCCCCAGGATGACGAGCAGCGTGACGGAGATGCTGAAGGCGATATACCAGGCGCGCGGCGGGCGTGGGGCTTCCCAGACCGCGGCGACGGTGTCGGTCACCGAGCCGAAGTCATGCCCGCCGGTGATCAGCGCGGCGCGCTGACCCGGAATGTCAAGCGTGTTGTCGATTTCGCCAACAGTCGAAGCCACGTTCTCACTTTCTCACGTTCCCACGTTTCCACGTTCTCACGCTTGTGTCTCCGGCGGGTTCCTCAGCTTCGCCAGATACCGGGTCCGCGCCTTGATATTGAGCTCCGCCAGCATCTCGTACGCCCGCGGGTGGTCGTGCAGCTTCCGCACCCGGCTGTGCGGGTCGTTCAGATCGCCGAACACGAGCGCGTCGGTCGGGCAGGCCTGGGCGCAGGCCGGTGTGATCAGCCCGTCGGGGATGCTGTCCCAGCGCTCGTTCTGGGCCTTGATCTTCACCGTATTGATCCGCTGCACGCAAAACGTGCATTTCTCCATCACGCCGCGGCTGCGGACCGTTACGTTCGGGTTGTTGACCATCTTTTCCAAGTCCGTCAGCTCGACCTGCTTGAGCTTTCCGGGCGCGTGGAATACGTCACTCTTCAGCGACCGCGGATGGTACGGGCCGTGATGGTTGTAAAACCAGTTGAAGCGCCGGACCTTGAACGGGCAGTTGTTCGAGCAGTAGCGCGTGCCGACACAGCGGTTGTAGACCTGGACGTTGAGCCCTTCCGAATCGTGGACGGTGGCGGCGACAGGACAGACCTGCTCGCAAGGGGCGTTTTCGCAGTGGACGCACGTGACGGGCTGGTGGACGACCTGGATGTCCGCCGGCGATCGGCTGGCCAGCTCGTCCTCACTGCGTGCCTCGGTCTTGAAATACCGATCCACGCGGATCCAGTGCATCTCGCGGCCCTTCAGCACCTCGCCCTTGCCGACGACCGGGACGTTGTTCTCGGCCTGGCAGGCGGCGACGCACGCGCTGCATCCGATGCAGGCCGACAGGTCGATCGCCATGCCCCACTTGTGCCCGGTGTATTCCTTTTCCTGCCAGAGCGACTTGAGCGCCGGCAGGTGGACCACGTGCTCGGCGAACCGGGGGTGGTGTTTGTATTCGCTGAGCGAGGCTTCGCGAATGAGGACGCCGATGCGCTTCTGGGTTTCTTCGCGCCCGACCTGCGAGTCGATCGCGTGATGGTCCTGGGTCGTGGCGAGCTCGTAGTGCCGGCCGGTCGCGGTCACTTTCGCGTCGCCGGTAAAGTGCATCCCCCCCGTAGTCCGGAGCTTGTAGGTGTCGAAACCCGCGCCATCAGCTACCTGGCCGGCCGCCGATCCGCGGCCAAAGCCGAGCGGCAACGTAATCGAGCCCACCACGTGGCCCGGCACGATGTACGCCGGCAGCTCGAGCGACCGCCCCGCGAGCTCGATCTTCAGCATGTCGCCGTACTTCTTGATGCCGAGCTTCTCGGCGTCCGAAGGCGAAATCAGGGCCGCATTGTCCCAAGTGAGCTTCGTGATCGGGTCGGCCAACTCCTGGAGCCAGGCGTTATTGGCGAAGCGGCCGTCGTAGAGGCTGTAGCTTGGTGCGAACGCGACCTCGAAGGCGTCTTCAGCCCCGCCGTCAGGCGCGAGTCGCGTGGCGGCGTGCTGCGGCATAAGAATGGCCAGCGGCGCGAGCCAGTCGGCGTTGACGTCCGGTGCCGTCTGTTCGGGCCACTGCGAGCCCGGCACCACGCCGTCGTGCAGGGCGCGCCGCCACGCCGTCTCGCGCTCCTCCCCCCCATCCTGCGCCACGCCGAACGTGCGCCGCGTAATATCGTGCCCGCTGCGGAGCGGGTCGTCGTCGAGCAGGGCCAGGATTTCGATCGGCGTGCGGCCGCCATAAAGCGGCTCGATAAGCGGTTGCACAAAGCTGACGGTTCCGTCGTACGCGCGTGCATCGCCCCACGCTTCGAGGAAGTGGGCGCGGGGCAGGTGCCAGGTGCACGCTTGCGACGTCTCGTCGTCAAAGAGGCTCAAGTGAATGCTGGTCTTGACCTTCGCCAGAGCCGCCGCAAACTCGAGGTCCGCCGGCGCGTCGTAGACCGGGTTGCCGCCCAGGAGCACGAGCGTCTCAACGCGTCCCGCCACGAGCGCAGCCCGCAACTCGCCGACCGAAATGCCCGGAGCTTCCGGCTCCGCGGTATAGGTCACCGTGTGTCCGTTGTTCCCGAGCGCCTGGTTCATCAGATGCGCCAGCGCGTGAACCGCCGGTGACTGCCGCTGGCCGGCCACGATCAGTCCGCGCCCGGCGTGAGCGGCCAGCTCCCGCGCAAGCGGCGCGAGGAATCCGTCCGTCGGCTCCGTTTTCAGCTTGTCGGCCGCGGGCAAGGAAACGCCCGCGCTCCGCAGTTCGCGCAGCAGCCTCGTGGCCATTAGAACAACACCTGCCGCATTGACCGGATAGCGGTGGTCCGCCATGCTGCCCGTCACGGTCAGCCCGCTTTCGATGACATACAGCCGGTTCATCGTGCCGTCGTCGGCGCGGCGGCGGGCGGCGAAGTCGCCGGCGTACTTCACCGCGGCCGGGTGCGTCATCAGGAAGTCGCTGTCCAGGCTGACGATTACGTCGGTTTTGTCCAAATGGAGGTGCGTGCGATAAGGCTTGCCAAAGGCCAGACGCGCGCCCTCGACCTCGTTATCGCGCGACAGCGGCTCGTACTCGTACCACTGCGCCTGTGGGAATGCCGCCTGGAACCGATCTTTCATGTCCGCCAGGCTCGGCGAAGACGAGGTCTCGCTCAGCACCGCGAGGCCCGCACCGCCTTTGACCCGCAACTCCGTGAAGTGCTCGCGGGCGAAGGCCTCGAACTCGTTCCACGTGCGATAGACCTGCTGGTCGCCGGGATGCGCGGGGCTGCGCCGCACAACCGACTGACTCCGGTCCCGGTCATACAGCTCCAGCAGGCTGGCCTGCATCCAGGCGTTAGTTTTGCCGCGGCTGAACGGGTGCTTCTCGTTGCCCTCGATCTTGATCGGCCGGCCGTCGCAGCTCGTGACTAGCAGGCCGGTCGCGGCCCCGCCCAGCTCCATGGCGGTCGCGTACTGCACCGGTACGCCCGGGATCCGGTCCACTGGCTGCTTCGTCGCCGGGACGATGGTCTCCTTGGGCCAGCGGCAGCCGGTCAGGCCGCCCAGCGCCAATGAGGCGCCCATTACTTTCAGGAATTGCCGGCGCGTGGGGCCGTAATCCAGTTCCTCGGCCAGAGCCGGGAATTCCGCCTCAACGAAGCGCCGGAAGCCCGGGCTGTCCGCCAGCTCCTCCAGGCTGCGCCAGTACCGGCCGGAAGCCGGGGCTCCGTTTATCGATGACATGTCGAGCAGCCCGTCATGTAATCCATTCCGCGGATGTTGTATTCCTTCAGCAGGCGGCGCGCCAGCTCCTGACCGGCCGCGCCCGGCGGCGGCGCCCAGGTCATGTCCGTGGGGGCGATGTCCGCGGGCCGCAGGTTCGGGCCCGGGTCGCGGTGACATTCCAGGCACCAGCTCATGCTCAAGGGCTTGGCCTGGTGGACGACCTCCATCCGGTCGATGCGCCCGTGACACATCACGCAGCCCACGCCACGCCGCACGTGCGCGCTGTGGTTGAAGTACACGTAATCCGGCAGATCGTGGACGCGGACCCAGGGGATGGGCAGTCCGGCAGGCACCTGCTCGCCGCCGTAGAAGGCCTCGTGCAGGAGCACCAGCTTCGGGCTGTCCTGGCGCAGCCCATGCTCCTTACTGTGGCAGTTGATGCAGGTCTGCGTGGGCGGGACAGCCGCCTGCGCCGCGACCTCGACCGTTGTGTGACAGTAGCGGCAGTCCATGCCCAGGTCGCCGGCGTGCAGCGCGTGGCTGTACGGGATCGGTTGCACGGGGGCATAGCCGACGTCGGTCGCCTGCGTGGAGGCGCCGTAGGCCACCAACAGCACGACATACGCGGGCGCGACCAGGACGATCACCAGGACGAGCCCGCGTAGCCGGTTGGTCCACTTTGGAAAGACGAACGGCTCGATGCGCAGCTTCCTCATCTGACACTCGGCCGGGGGGATATTCGGGAATGCGCGTGCCGAGGTCAAGGGGCTGGCGGCCCGTTCTTGGGGCCTGCCGACCCTGGACGGGCGAGTTAAGATAAAAGCATGCTGAACCGCTGGATGGGCATCGCCTGCGGCGCCTTCATGGTCCTTGCCAACGCCGCGATCCTGTGGCGGGACATCCTCCCGGGCTCGCGGGCGGGCAATCCGCCCCCCAACGAGGCTCTGCTCCTGGGGCCCGGCGAAAAGCGCGTCGTGCAGGTCGGGATCTATGACGGTGCGGGGCGCCTGGTGGGCACCAGTTGGACCATCAGTGCCCGCGTTGGCGTGGGCGGCTTGGTGACGGTCAAAACCACAACCGTCCTCGAACCGATCTGCCTGCCCGGCGACACCACGACTCCCAGAGTGCGGATCGAAACCGGGCTGGCGTACCGCTACGGCGAGGCCACCGTCGACGAGCTCGACTTCAAGATGTTCGGCCTGGGGGTGCCCGTCGCGCTGCACGGCGAGGCCATGCCTTCGGGTGAGTTCCCCTTCACCTGGCAGGTCGGCGAGTATCGCGATAAGACGGTGCTGGACTCCAGGGTGCCGGCCGCACTCGGCGATGTGATCCGGCCGTTCGATCGCCTGCCGAACCTGTACGTTGGCCAAACCTGGCGGCTCGAGCTGTTGGACCCGCTGTCGCAGATCCTGCCGCCGTTCAAACAGGCCGGGCTGGCGCTGGAACCCGTGCTGGTGTGCGTGAGCCGTAAGGAGACCATGCTGCACGAGGGCGTGCCGATCGAGGCGTTCGTCGTGGAAGGCGGCGGGGCGACGGCCTGGGTTGCGCCCGACGGCAACGTCCTGCGGCAGGAGGTCCTCGTGCCGCTGCTCGGGAAGCTGGTGCTCCTGGACGAGCCGTACGACGAAGTGGCCCGCCGGCGGGCCATCCTCTCGACGTTCACCCGCCGCGCTGGTGCGTCCGAGCCCGCCGACGAGGAGCCGGTCGAAGAATGACTTCTGAACCCGCGTCCACGCCGAGCCCCGCGATCACCGTGCGACTGGAGAACGTCAGCAAGTCCTTCGGTGACCAGGTCGCCGTACGGGAGCTGTCGCTGACGCTCCACGGCGGCGAGATCTTCGCTTTTCTGGGGCCGAACGGGGCCGGCAAGACGACGACCTTGAAGGTGACCACGGGGCTGTTGCGGCCGGACACCGGGTCCATTGAGATCTGCGGGCTGTCCATGCGGCATCAGGCGCTTCAGGCCAAGCAACAGATCGCCTATGTCCCAGACCAGCCCTTCGTCTACGACAAGCTCACCGGGCGCGAGTTCATCCGCTTCACCTGCGAGATGTACGCCGTCCCGGAAGCGCGGGCCGGGCAGTGGCTGGCCGCGCTGAACCAGCGGCTGGCGATGGACGGGTTCCTCGATCAGCTTTGCGAGACGTACAGTCACGGGATGAAGCAGAAGGTGGCGCTCACGGCCGCGCTCATCCACGCGCCGCGGGTGCTGGTCGTCGATGAGCCGATGGTCGGCCTGGACCCGCGCACGGCGCGCGTGATCAAGGACATCTTCCGGGAGCTCGCCGACGCAGGCGGTACGGTCTTCATGAGTACCCACACGCTGGACGTCGCCGAGCAACTGGCCGACCGCATCGGCATCATCCATCACGGCCGGCTCGTGGCGCTGGGCACGCTGAGCGAGCTGCGCGCGCAGTCCCGCGTTGACGGCCGCCTGGAGGATATTTTCCTGCGGCTCACGGAAGAGCCGACGGACGAGACGGCACCGTCGGTGAGCTAAACCGCGGCGATTCGGGCCCGTCGCTTGCGCTCCGGGCTCGTGCGCTTCGGCGCCGGGTCGCGCACGGTCATATAGTACCCCCGCGACGAGTTGGCCGAGCGTGTGGCGTTTAGCGCCGCAGCATACATTGGTTTTCGGACATGCTACGGTCGCTTTTGGTTGATTAAGACCAGATTATCTGCTTGACTTATTGGGCGCATTCCGATTGTAATGAAATCGTTGCAGCGCACCGAGCCCCTTGTCTCGAAGCCCGTGTACCTCGGAAAGAAGTGGTGTGCGCCGACCTCCCTCTGCCCACGCTGAGGTGTTGTTCATGAAGCATGCACGGAGCATACCGCTGGCGGTGTGGATCATGGGGCTGGTGCTGACGATGGGCAGCGCCGGGCCGGGCCACGCCGCAGAACGGACCGTCATCTGCGAAGAGTTCACCGATGTCTGGTGTCTCGGTTGCGGGTATGCCGGGCCTGCGCTGAGCCTGCTCCTGGACGTGTACCCGGA
>CAZWYT010000023.1:0-65547 GCA_964638325.1 uncultured Planctomycetales bacterium | reverse complement strand
CCTGCGTGTACTGGGCGCAGTACAGCACCGCCGCCAGACCGGCCAGCAGCCCGCTCGCGGTATAAGCGAAGATCTTGACCTTCCCCACCGGGACGCCGGCCAGCCGCGAAGCCTCCTCGTTCCCGCCCACCGCATAGATGTAACGCCCGAGCGGCAGCTTGTTCAGCACCAGCGCGGCGACCAGCCAGGCGCCGAGCATGAATAGTCCCGGAATCGGAATGAGCTTCAGCTCGCGCACGCGCCCGCCGCGCAGCGTCTCCTGACCAACCGTCAGGAGCGTGGCCCCGAGCTGCTCGAACGACGCCGGTGCTCCGGCGTGCTCGGCATCACCAGTGTAGATCGCATGGATTTGCCCGCCATGACCGGCGATGAACTTCGCGAGCCCGACCGCGGCGACCATCATCGCGAGGGTGACGATGAAGGGCTGGAGCCGGGTCCTGGCGATGATGACACCGTTGAGCAGCCCCATCATGGCGCCGACGAGCGGGATGACGAGCAGCACGGCGAGCGTGGAAAACCCGGCCCGCGCAGCGGACAGGTTCCCGGGCAGCGCGACGAGCATGAGCCCGACCAGCGCGACGACAAACGCCGCGCCGCCGACCAGGGCGCGCGCTGCGCCGCGCAGCCATCGGCGACTGCCGGCGTAGACCACGAGCACGATGAACAGGGCGACGGCGGGCAAGGTGATCCCGTGCGCCCGGCCAAAGCGGTGCGCGTTCTCTTGGGCCGCCCCATGCATCAGGAGCATCGCGCAGACCACCGTACACAGCGACATGACACTGCCGACGGAGAGGTCGATCCCGGCCGTCAGGATTACCAGCGTCATCCCGACCGCCAGAATCCCGTTGATCGACACCTGCGCCAGCACGTCCCGCTGGTTGGCGATCGTGAGGAATTGCGGGTGCAGTAGCGTGCCGGCGACAAACAGCGCGCCAAGCCCCACAAACAGCGTGAGGTACCGGACGAGTCCGCGAAATCTCGCCGCGCCGCCTTCCATGCGGCAGGCGATGGTAACCGAAAACCGCCGACGCGCAGAGAGCGCAAATGACGCTGCCGCTGCGGTAAGATATGTTGGCCCCATCCTTTCCGAACGAAAGGGCGGGCTGCGTCCGAACAATGTCGCCCGAGGTTTCAACGATGAATGCGCCCGTCGTACCCACGCCCGGTCTGGGCATTCGGCAGAGCACCGTTCTCCAGCCCGGCGCCTATGTCCTGCCGGCCGGGCTGACCATCGCGGCCGATGGCATCACACTCGACGGCAACGGTGCCGTGCTCGTTGGCGTCAATCGGCAAGGCGCCGGCGTCCAGGTCGATGGTCACGCCGGCGTGACGATCCGCAACCTCCGCATTCGCGACTACTACCACGGCCTCGTCGTCCGCAACTGCCAGAATGTCACCCTGGAGCACAACCAGATCAGCGCGACCGCCGAGGTCCCCGTCAACACGGTCTTCCTCGACATCTGGCGACCCGCGGCCGACGCCTACGGCGGCGCGATCCTGCTCGATCACGTCGCGGGCGGCGAGATCAACGACAACAACCTGCAACACCAGATGAGCGGGTTACTGCTGTACCACTGCCGCCGGCTCAATGTCCGCCGTAACAATGCGAGCTACAAGAGCGGCTTCGGCGTTTACCTGCACGACACGTCGGATAGCGTGCTGGAGGAGAACTGGGCGGACTTCTGCTGCCGCTACGAGCCGCGCGACACGCCGCGGCCCGTCGTCGGGGCCGGTTCCACGGGCCACATGGGCGCCGACGCCGCCGGGTTCGTCATCGAGCACAACCGTTTCCTGCGCAATGGGACGGCGATTGCGATCCTGGCCGACCGCGATCATGGCATCCGGCCTGTGCCGCCCGAGGTGTCGGGCCGGCCCGAGCTGCGCCCGTGTGACAACGTCATTCGCGGCAACGACATCCAGGACAACCGCACTGGCATTCATCTGGCGAACGCGGACCGCACGGTCATCGAGCAGAACACGATCAACAAGAACGTCGAGGCGGATCTCCGAAGAGAGGACGACCGCGACACGCGGCTGGGACACAACCTGGGCCTGCGGGGGGCGTATCTATAGGAGTCCGTTCGAGAGCTGCAGTGCTGGACCTCCGAGTCCAGCGCGAACGGCTCGGCGTACTGCTGGCGCGAGATGCTCACCTCGCGCCAGAAGCGAAGCCGCCAGGAATCTCCCCGCGCCTTTGCGTCTTTGCGTGAAACCCGTTGGCGTACAGCCGGGGCCGCCAGGATTTGAGCCTGTCGCGACGGGCCGATATGATTCGGCCGCTTGGCACAACGTACCGATAGTTGAAATCAATAGCCCCGCGTGAACCTGGGTGACCGACTATGCCGACCCCGAACCCGCACCGTGATGAGAACGAGTCCCGCCACAGGCCCGGACCTACCGCCACCGCCCCGCGCGACTTCATCCGCGAGATCGTCGAAGAGCACAACCGCACCGGCCGCTTCGGCCAGCGCGTGCATACGCGCTTCCCGCCGGAGCCGAACGGCTATCTCCACATCGGCCACGCCAAGAGCATTTGCCTGAACTACGGCCTGGCTGCGGAGTACGGCGGGAAGTTCAACCTGCGGATGGACGACACGAACCCGGAGAAGGAAGAACAGGAGTACGTCGACTCAATCATCGGCGATGTCCGCTGGCTCGGCGCGAAATGGGTCGGCCTGCGCGATGACGACCCCAAGGCCGGCGTGCTGTGGGGCTCCGACTACTTCGACCAGATGTACGCCTGGGCCATCGAGGCCATCAAAAAAGGCAAGGCCTACGTCTGCGACCTGTCCGCCGAGGAAGTTAGCAAGCTGCGCGGCACGTTGACCGCGGCCGGCAAGGAAAGCCCGTATCGCGACCGGTCAGTCGAGGAGAACCTGGCGCTGTTCGAACGGATGCGTCAGGGCGAATTCCCCGACGGCACCAAGACCCTGCGCGCCAAGATCGACATGGCCCACCCCAACCTCAACATGCGCGACCCCGTCATGTACCGGATCATGCACGCGACGCACCACAACACCGGCGACAAGTGGTGCGTCTACCCGATGTACGACTGGGCCCACGGCTTCGAGGACTCGCTCGAGGGCATCACGCACAGCATCTGCACGCTCGAGTTCGAGAACCATCGCCCGCTGTACGACTGGTTCATCGACGTGGTCAACGAGGGCCGCACCGACGACGGCAGCGGCCCGTGGGGCCAGAAGATCCACCACCCCCAGCAAATCGAGTTCGCCCGGCTGAATCTCACCTATACGGTGATGAGCAAACGCCGGCTGCTCACCCTCGTCAAGGAGGGCCAAGTCCGCGGCTGGGACGACCCGCGCATGCCCACCATCGCCGGCTTGCGCCGCCGTGGCGTGCCGCCCGAAGCGATCCGCGAGTTCTGCCGGCGAATCGGCGTGTCGAAGGTCGAGAGCACGGTGGACATCGCGCTGCTGGAGCACTGCGTGCGTGAGGTGCTGAACAAGACCGCGCCGCGCGTCATGGGCGTCCTCCGCCCGCTCAAGCTGGTTATCGACAATTACCCCGACGGACAGGTGGAGTGGATGGACGCGGTCAATAACCCGGAGGACCCGGCCGCCGGCACGCGCCAGGTGCCGTTCTCGAAGGTCCTGTGCATCGAGCAGGACGACTTCCGCGAGACGCCGCCGCCGAAGTATTGGCGGCTGTACCCGGGCAACGAGGTCCGGCTGCGTTACGCCTACTTCGTGAAATGCACTGGCTGCCTGAAGGACGCCACGGGCCACGTTGTCGAGGTGCACTGCACGTACGATCCGGCGACGCGCGGCGGGGATTCGCCCGACGGCCGCAAGGTGAAGAGCACCATGCACTGGGTCTCGGCGGCCCATGCGTTGCCGGTCGAGGTGCGGCTCTATGACCATCTGTTCACGAAGCCCGACCCGGACGATGTGAGCGACGATGCGATTCGCGAGGCGGAGAGCCGCGGGCTTGAGCCCACGCGGCCCGAGGACGCGCGCGACTGGAAGAGCAACCTCAACCCACATTCGCTGGAGATTGTCAATCCGGCCTATGTTGAGCCGAGCGTGCTGAGCGCGCCGCTCGGCACGCGTTACCAGTTCGAGCGCCACGGCTACTTTTGCGTGGACCCCGACAGCGAGGGTGGGGCGGGCGTCCCGCCGGGTGCGGTGGGCGTCCCGCCCGCCAACGTAGCGGCCGGGCTCCGTACCGGCCGTCGTCTGGTCTTCAACCGCACGGTGACGCTGAAGGACACCTGGGCGAAAATCGAAAAAAAGCAGTAGCGTCGGACCGCAGCCTGCCCGCCGGGGCGGGGATCCAACGTGCCCCGCTCTGCGTCCGCCGGACACCGTCTCCAGGCGCGTCAGTCGGGGCTCCACGCTGAACGCGTCGGCCCGGGTGTTCGCTACAGCCACGGGCTGTGGGGTGGGAGGTCAGCTACTCTCCACTGCTCATCAGCAGGGCCACAAACGGGTTGATGTCGCCGAACGAGCCCTGCCCGTATGTGCCGTCGGCGTTGATATCGCCGTTGAGCGCATGGCACCGCGGGAACATCGCCTTCCAGGCGTCGAAGTTCGATAGGTGAAGTACGAACGGATTGATGTCGCCGAAGTCCACGCTGCCGTCGCAGTTCAGGTCGCCGTACAGCGCCTTCAGGCCCAGACTGTGCTCCCAGCCCCCTGCAACCGCCACGAAGCCCGTGTTCGGCCCCGGCCCGTTGCATTGGCCGTAGGAGTTCGATCCCCACGCCACGATGGCCCCATCCTGCGCCCAGGTACCCGGTGCTCCCATGCCCGCCGCCAGCATCCCAGCCCATACCCACGCGGCCCGCCAGACCCGTCCTTTACGTTCCATCGTGTGTACCCTTTGCTGTTCGGCGATGCGCTCCGTGTCCCGCCGCACCGCAGCCTCGCCCGAACACGACCCGTCCGCAACTCCGCGGCCGCGCCGGGCGTGCGGATGGTGACCAGACCCTCTATGAGTCCGTATTCTACAGTTCCCGGCGCCCCGAGACAACATAAGAACGCCGGCCCCAGAGAGGCAGCCTACCGACTGCCCCCCACGCCATGTCATTCTGCACTGTAGACCTCATCTGGAAGATCCGTGCCAGGCCGGCTACGCACCCGCCGTTTCCGGGGCGGCCTCCCACCCATACGGCACGTACCGGTGCTCCCACGTCCCGTCCGCGTACAGGTCGATCCGCCCGTACCCTTCGTGGCACTCATAGTGCACGCCGCGCCACCAATTCCCGCTGACCGCCCCGTCGCACACGTAGCTCACGCCGGCGTAGTCCACCCGATCGACCAAGTGAATGTGCCCGCTCAGGCACAGCTTCACATTCGCGTGCTCCGCAAACAAAGTGCGAATTTTCCGCGTGTTCGCCAGCAGCACGCGCTCCGACACCCGCCAGCCCTGGTCTTTCTCACCGCCGCCCTGCGGATCGTTCAGCACGCACGCTGCCAGAATCGGAATGTGCGACAGCACCAGCACCGGCGTGGAGGCGGGCACGCCGGCCAGGTCCGTCTTGAGCCAGTCCAACTGGGCCTCATCCAGCCTGCCGAGGTAGACGTTGGCGCCCGGGCTCACGCTGTCGAGCACGACGAAGTGCCAGCCCGCACGCTCGAAGCTGCGGTATGGCGATTCCAGGCCGAGCACGTCCAGGGCCCATTTCTTGCCGTACTGCGGCTCGTCGCCCGTGGCTCCGCTCTCCTTCCTGTCCCAGCCCCAGATGTCGTGATTTCCCAGGCAGTGTTCGACGGGCAGGCCGCATTCGTCCTTGAGCACCCGCGTGAAGAGGTTCCATTGGAGCTTCGTGCGGTCGAAGTCGGCCCCGAGGGTGTCCATGACGAGATCGCCGCCCGTCAGAATCAGGTCCGGCTTGTCGGGCTGGCTCTGGACGTGGTGCAAACAGGCGGTCAGCCCTTCCGCCGCCCGGCGTTCCGGCTGCACGTGAATGTCGGTCAGATGGGCGATGCGCAGCACCGGCCGGCGCGGCCCGCTCGGTTGTGTAGCCGGCGGATCGGCCGCCGCTCTGGGCATCAGCCGACCGCCGAGCAGCGCGGCAGCGGCCGCGATTCCGCCGGTTTGCAGCACTTTACGACGTGTGACGCGCGAGCTCATAGTTGTCATCCTCAACAGAATGGCGGCCACGCAACGCGCGCGGCTGCGGTGGCAGTACAGTATGCTCGTCGTGTTAAGAAGTCATGTGGCAGCGCTCTCCGCACGTCTCGTACGCGAAGCGTCAGCAAGCACCGAATCCGAACCGCGACCGTAAGGGAGCGGACCCGGCCAACGTAGCGTCCGGCGCCTGGCCGCACGTCTCGTACGCGAAGCGTCAGCAAGCGCCGAATCCGAACCGCGACCGTAAGGGAGCGGACCCGCGAGACCCGAGCCGCGACCGTGAGGGAGCGGACCCCGCCAACGTACCGTCCGGCGCCTCGGCGGACGTCACGAACGCGAAGCGCCAGCGAGCGCCGCAGCACCCGACATCTCGGCGGCTGCTCCTCTTTGATCGCACGTTGCCCCTGTAGGAGCCGTCTCCGACGACGACCCGCGCCGGGCTTGACGAATTCCGGGGCACGCGGTACGCGTACACAAGCTGAACCGCAGCGGGTAGCAGCCTACACACTATGACGCCAACCACGAAAGACAACCTACGCCCACTCCAAGGGTCCCACTCGATCTGCTACTTCCTTGGTGCCGGCTTCAGCGCGCAAAGCAACTACCGACTCCCTACGGCTGTCGGGTTCCTTTCGCGGGAAGCGCCTGTCTACTCGCACGACTGGCGCGGCCAGAAGGGTTCGATCTGCGCCTCCGAGCGCGAGGACCTGCTGCAACTCCTTTTGCGCCTCGAGGCGAGGTACGGCGAGCTGGGACTGCTGAACCTCGAAACAGTGATGAGCGACCTCTACGAGCGCACCGCGGGCATCGGACAACCTTGGGGCGATCGCGACGCCGCATACGTCGATCAAGTGCTTCCGTTCGAGAATCCGGGTCTGCGGCCTGTGGCCCCGCGCGGCATCCGCTTGGCGCCGCGACCGGAGGGTTCGGACCTACGACGCGACTACGAGCTCCTGCTGTTGTACATCGCTCTCCGGTTGCGCACCGTGGAGGTGGCCCCCGATGAATGCCCTATGGCGCGCCGCTTCCTGGATACTCTGCGCCTGAGGGACTCGATCATAACACTCAACTACGACACGATCATCGAGCGCCAGTGGACGAGAAGTCCCGAATACCGCACCCTGCCAGACGAGCGCGTCGACCTCCTCGGCAATTACATTGGCGCGCCCGCCTGCGGTCATCAAACCGGCCCGGCCATGCTGGATGATGTCCAGCCCGGAGCCAGAGGGTTTTTCGCGAAACTGCACGGTTCGGTTGACTGGCGGTCGTGCCCTGACCCGATGTGCCCTAACCACAAACACATCGCATCGACGAGCCGCCGGCGCCCAGGCACCCTCAACGGCGCCGAACAACGCAACTGCGCCGCCTGCGGTAGCGTCGTTCAGCCGGTGATAATCCCGCCCGTTGCTACGAAGCCATTCGAACGCTTCCCGAAGCTCAGGCTCATGTGGCTCCAGGCGTTTCGCGCACTCAGACTCGCGCCCCGTTGGGTTTTCATCGGCGTCTCCTTCGCGCCCACGGACACGCAGCTTAGGTCGCTAGTTCGCGCCGCGTCCGAAGACTGGGTCCCAACGGGGATTGCAGACCTCGGGCAAATATGCGTGGTCAACATAGACAACCAGGCACGCCGGGAGGAGGGCGACCAGCTACGTGAAAGAGCAGTCGACCGTCTGCGGCAGTGCCTATCACCCCGCGCTCAGCAGAAACTTACGACGGAGGTCGGAGGGATCACGACATTCGCATCCGTTGACGACTACCTGGCCGCTGTGCAATGCACGGACGACTCGCGGGACCCCGATCCCATGCGATGAAACGTATGCCGCGCCCCGCCCGGCGTGCTTAGCCCCAGCCCCCCGTTCCCGCACGAATTCCACCACCCCCCCGCCAATTTCCCACAAACCAACACCCCCTCTGTGCCTTTCTGTTTCTGTGGTGAATACTCAACCCGCGGAGAGTGCGCGCGGCGAGTGCTCCGCGTTCCCCGAACGTGAGCGCGCGACCCTTTGACTGAGGGCTGAATGTTGAGGGAAAGCCGAAGACCGATGACCCACGCCCGGATAACCAACACGCTCAAGCAAATCGGACGCCGTCCGATAAAGTACCACCCACGACGCAACCCGCCGAAGGCGCTCATCGGGGGGGTGACGAAATTTGAGCACGTTGATCACCTTCCGCTGGCGCCCCCAAAAACGCGCTCCCGGTCCCGCCCAGCCACCCACCGGCTATCATGCCTGTCACCAAACTGCATAGGTGCAGCATGACGAAACCCGAACGTGCCCTCGACCTCTTCTCCAAGCAGCACAACTGCTCCCAGGCCATCCTCGCTGCGTTCGGCCCGCAGGAAGGACTGGCTGAGCCCGACTGCGTGCGACTCGCCGCACCGTTCGGCGGCGGGATCGGGCGGCTGGGGGAGACGTGCGGAGCCGTGACCGGGGCAATCATGGTCCTCGGCCTCCGCTACGGCGGCCAGACCACAACCGATCCGCGGGCCAAGGCCGCCATGTACGAGCGCGTCCGCGACTTCGTTGCCCGCTTCAAAGCCCGCCACGGCAGCTTCACCTGCCGCGAGCTGCTCGGCTGCGACATCAGCACGCCCGAGGGCTTTCGGCAGGTCCAGGAGCGCAACGTCCACCAGACCGTTTGCCCGCCGCTTGTCCGCACCGCGGCGGAGCTGTTGGAGGAAATGAGCCAGCCGGCCTAGCCCGATCGTCGCCGCCAGGAACCCCCGGGAACCAAGCACCACTATGTCCCACGATCAAGCCACAGCACCGCAGCCAAGCCCGGCTGAGCCCGCTTCGCCACCCGCGACCGTCGAGAGTTGCCCCATACCGCACGTCCCGCGGATCCAGGAGCTGCTCGACAACCTCCCGTACCTCGCCATGCTCGCGCTCGGCGCGGCGATCTTCTGGATCGGCTGGGGCGGCCGCCTGGCCGCAGCGCTCTACGCCGCGTACGGCGTGGGCGGGGCCCTGTGGATCATGCTGTTCGTCTGCCCCCACTGCCACTTCTACGCCACGCGCCTCTGCCCCTGCGGCTACGGCCAGATCGCGGCGAAGCTGCGGGCCAAACAGGACGGCGCCGATTTTCGCGCGCAGTTCCGCAAACACATCCCCCTGATCGTGCCGCTGTGGTTCGCGCCGCTGGTGGCCGGCGGCTTTACGAGCATGCGGCAGTTCTCGTGGCCGAACCTGGCTCTGCTGCTGGCGTTCGCGGTCAACTCCTTCGTGATCCTCCCACTGGTGTCGCGCGCCTACGGCTGCGCCAAGTGCCCGCAAAAGGAGACGTGCCCCTGGATGGGCGGGTGCAAGCAAGGGTGAGCGCACGACAGGGCTTTTTGCCCTGCTATAGCATCAGGCCCACGGGCCTGACGCCGCGTTGCCAGCCGCGACAGATGCGGTTAGCGTGCGCAGAATAGGCGGTGGCCCCCGACGGCGTCGTACGGCGCTTCACGCGCGCCCGCGAGGTGAACATGACGTTCGAAACCCGAGACCACGCCGGCATCAAGATCGTTCGCCTGCATGGTGAGCTGCGTGGCGATGATACGACCGCGCTCGTCGAGCAGGTGACTGACCTGCTCACCGGCCCGCGCAGCCGCATCATCCTCGACCTCGGCAATGTGCCCTTCATGAACTCGGCGGGGCTCGGCACACTGGTCCGGCTCGTGGCCCAGGGCAACACGCAGGAGAGCCGCGTGGTCCTGACCAACCTCTCGCCGTTTATCGCGGGCGCGCTCAACACGACCCGGCTCGATCGTTTCTTCGAGATCTGCCCCACGACCGACGAGGCCCTGCGCAAGCTAAGCGCGCCCTGACCCGGATTGCTCGCGATCACCCGTGCAGGAGTGCTTCGTATTACGTCGCCTCCGCCCGCTCGCGGAGCACGTGAATCCGCAGCCGCTTGATTCGCCGCGACTCGGCATCCACGATCTTCACTCGCAGGTTGTTGTGCCGGAACTCCTCGCCCGCCGCGGGAATCTTCCCCAGCGTCGCGAACACGAACCCCCCGACCGTCTCGTAATCCTGGTCCTCCGGCAACTCCGTGTTCAGCTCGGCGTTGATCTCGCTGATGTGGACCCGGGCATCGACCTCCAGTGTGTCGTCGTCCAGGCGCTTCATCGTCGGCGGCGGGCGCTGGTCGTACTCATCGTCGATCTCGCCGACGAGCTCCTCCAGAATGTCCTCCAGCGTCGCCAGCCCCGCGGTGCCGCCGTACTCGTCGAGCACGATCGCAATCTGCACCTTCGTCGCCCGGAACTCGCTCAGCAGCTCATCCAGCGTCTTGGTCTCGGGTACATACGGGGCCGTCCGCATGACCTTCCGTGCGTCGAACGCCTGGTCGGGACTCAGCCGCAGCAGGTCCTTCGCGTAGACCACGCCGACGATGTGATCGATCGAGCCATCGTACACCGGGATCCGCGAGTGCCCGCTCTGTAGGATCATCTCCCGCACGGCGTCGTACGTTGCATCGGCGGGCACCGCGTTGATGTCGGTACGCGGCGTCATGATCGCGCTGACCGGCGTCTGGTCCAGCTTGAAGACGGACTCGATCATCTCCTTCTTGTCTTCGTCGACCATCCCGGTCGCCTCGCCCTCGGAGACCGCCTCCAGAATCTCCTGCTCCACGCGCTCGGTCTCGAATTGCTCCGTCACCTCCGCCTTACCCAGCAGACGACGCACGACAAACTCGACCCCGTCGAAGAACCGCCCGAACGGCCACAACACTGCCCGCACGACGACGAGCAGCCCCCAGCTCCGGGCCAGCACGGCCTCGCCTGAATGCACCGCCAGCGCGTGCGGAATCGCGATCGCAAAAACCGCCAGCAGGACAATGGTGACTAGCCCGGCGATGACCGCGGTGAACGTGTCCCTGGCCCAGCCCTGATCCCGGGTGTACCAGGACCACACGACGACGAGCACGCCCAGGTTGAGCGCCAGGCGCAGCAGGCTGGCGAGTGTGTGCAGTTCCCAATCATGGCGTTCGAGCCACTCGAGCCGGCGCTCGCGCGTTGCCTCGGGAAGCAGGTCGGACAGACGCGCCCGCGAATGTGCCGGCAGCGCGTACGCCAACGTGGAGATGTAAAGCGTCAGGCCAAGAAGGACCAAGGCCGCGACAATGGTCAAGCTCGTCTCCGACTACTCACGCCGCCCCGGCCGCTGGCCGGCGCCAGCCCAGTCGGGCGGCTGCACGCCAGTATGCTATCGGCCGCCGGGCTGGTTGGCCATCTCAGCCTGATCGCGGTGCTACTGTTACTTCTGGATCGTCAAGGGTTTGCAGCAACTTAGCCCGCACGACGTTTCTGTCCCGCGCGCTGGTGGCCTCAAGCAGCAGTGCGGCTTGCCGCCCGGTGAACGCGGCCGGCAGATCAAGGCACGGCGCGGTTCGCCCCAGATTGGCGAGGAGAGTCTTGCACAGCTCAGCCAGCCCACGACGCTCGGCAGCCGAAATGCGAACCAGTCGATCTTGCCAGTTCCACGGCAGCGACTCGCGCAAGGCCGCCGGTGGCTCAGCAACGTCAACCTTGTTCAGCGCCACGCAGGCCACCGCGACATCGCCGTAAGCATTCACGAAGCCCACTTGGGCCGGACCGACCTGCTCCGTCACGTCAAGCACGATCACGACCGCATCCGCCGCACGCATCAGGCGCTGGGTACGCTCAATGCCGGCCCGTTCCAGCGCGTCGGCGCTCTCGCGCAGGCCCGCCGTGTCGAGCCACAATACGGGGAACCCCTGCGCCTCGCCGGGCACCTCGACCCAGTCACGCGTGGTGCCTGGCGTCGGCGCGACGATGCTCACCACGCGATCCGCCAGGGCGTTCGCGAGCGTGCTCTTGCCCACGTTCGGCGGCCCCGCCAGAACCACCCTCAGCGGGCGCGTAAACCAGTCGATGATCGCGACCCGACCGGCGATTTCGGCGCAGCGCTGCCGCGCAACCTCCGGCGCCGGGTTGTTCAGCATCTCCGAGACGGCCGTTCGCAGCCGGCCGACCTGTGCGAGGAGCCATTGCGCTCCGCACACAGTCAACACGCGCGGCAACAGCGCCCAGGCCTCGGCCTCGAGCACGTCCTTGGTCGGCCAGAGCGCTGCCCCGCTCTCCGGCAGCTCCAGCAGGCCACAATCCCGCAACCAATCCCCGCACCGGCGAACGAGCGCGGGGTTGCCGTGCAGGTGAAGGCGCAGGTCCAGCTCGGGCGTCGGCGCATGGACGGAAACCAGGATGTCGTCGAGCGGCGCGCCATGGGCGTCGACGAGCGCTGCCCGTAGGACTTCGCCCGTTACCCACTGCCCCGCTCGCCGGGCGCGCGACGACCGGATGTGCCGCTTAACGAAGTCCTCCGTGTGTGCCCCCCATAACCGGATAACCGCAATCGCCGCCGGCCCCGCACTCGTCAAGACCTGGAATCCGCCGCCGACGGGTGCTACTTCCGCACTCACGGCTGACCCGCGGCCGCGCGATATGCCAGGGCAATGCCCATCAGGCACAGGTCCGGCACGACGGCATCGACGTAGTCCGCGAGCTCCGCGACCAGCGGCGCGTTCCCGCCGGTGATGACCAGTTGCGGCCATTCGCGCAGCTCGGTGGCATAGCGCTCGACGATCTCCCGCAGGGCTCCGAGCACCCCAAAGACCACGCCGTTCACGATGGCGTCGTGTGAGTTCCGCGCGAATACGGCGGCCGGGGCACTGGGCGTGACCCGCGGTAACTGGCCCGTGCCGCTATGCAGGGCATCGCAGCTCATCTGCAGACCCGGCAGGATGGCGCCGCCGAGGAAGTGCCCGGCGTCGGAGACGCAGTCGACAGTGATGGCAGTGCCGAAGGAAGCTACCGCACACGCGCCGCGGATGCGCTCGTACGCCGCCGCCGCCGAACAGACGCGGTCGACCCCCACCTCGCGTGCGTTGTCGATGTCGAGCGGCATGGGGAGCGGCAAGTCGTCGCGGACCCGGACGGCCGATAGCCCGCTGACCGCTTCGACCAGCTCCTGCACCTGCGGCGTGCACTGCGGGTTGACGCTGCCGATGACTACGGCCCGCCGGCCGTCGTTCATCGCACGCCAGGTCTCCTCGATCGTGGCGCGGTGCTCCGTCGGGCGACCGACGGGCATGCGCCGGGAATCGTGGAGCCCGTCGCCGTCCCAGATGCCCAGCCCGATGCGCGTATTTCCGATGTCGATGGCCAGCAGCGCGTCCGCCGGCTCTACCAGAGCCATCTCACGACTCCGTTCGCCCCGCCACGCCATTCCACCCGCGCACGTTACCACGCCGGGGCCCCCCGTCAACGTGCTTCCATCCGCCCGCGCGGCCCGGTACGTCGTCAAATAGGGACAGTCACCTATTTTCGAGTCTGAAAATAGGTGACTGTCCCTATTTTGTAAGATCGAGGCGCGTGGGACGCGCGGCGCACTCGCTCTCGCGCACACGCTCCACCACGGTCCACATCGCTTCCGCCAGCTCGGGCAGACCCGCACCGCTCACGCCGGAGACGCCGAGCACCGGCCGGCCAATCGCGGCGCACAACGCCGCGAGCGCCGCATCGGCATCGGTCAAGTCCAGCTTGCTGCCGACAACCATCTCCACCCGTGTGGCCAGCGCGGCGCTGTACTTCTCCAACTCATGCCGGATGATCCCATACGCCTGCAGGGGTGTTGGAGCCCCTTCGGGCGGACAGAGCTCCACCAGGTGGACGATCACGCGGGTGCGCTCGATGTGCCGCAGGAAGGCATCGCCCAAACCGACACCTTCGTGCGCGCCTGCAATGAGCCCGGGCAAGTCCGCGAGCACCAGCCGGCGGTAGCCTGGCAACTCCAGGATGCCCAGTTGAGGTGCGCGCGTGGTAAACGGGTAGGCGGCGATCTTCGGCCGGGCCTGGGTAAGCCGGGACAGCAGGGTGCTCTTGCCGGCGTTGGGGAGCCCGACCAAGCCGACATCGGCGATGAGCTTGAGCTCAAGTCGCAACGTGCGTTCTCGGCCCTTTAGTCCGGGCTCGAACTCACGTGGGGCCTGGTTCGTCGCGCTCGCGAAGTACGCGTTGCCGCGGCCGCCACGTCCGCCACGCGCGACGCAGATCCGTTGTCCGTCCTCAACCAGATCCTTGAGCCGGCGTCCACTTTCATCGTCATAGACCAGGGTACCCACGGGCACGGTGACGAGCAGGTCGTTGCCGCTGCGGCCAGTCCGGTTGCTGCCCGAGCCGGGCCGCCCGTTCTCGGCACGATAGTGATGTCGGCCGGCCAGGTCCAACAAGGTGTCCACGCCCAGCCGGGCAACCAGGTAGACCGACCCGCCGTGGCCACCGTCTCCGCCGTCCGGCCCACCCTTCGGCACGAACTTCTCGCGCCGGAAGCCGACGCAGCCGTCACCGCCGCGGCCGCCGCGCACGGAGATCCGCACTTCGTCGACGAAGAGCCGCAATGTGCCCGTGTCGCGCGGCATACACACCGACTGGAACGGGCCCACCCGGTGATGTCAAGGGTGACCTGGCAACAAAGTGCGGATGCGAGAAGAGTCCGGGGACCCCGCGGCTCTTCCGCAGGTCGGCGCCTTTTCTTGTCCGAGTCTGGCTGGACAGTTGATTCTCAACGCCGTTTGCGTTGGAATGAGATTCGTCGTCGGGATGCCCGGTCGGCCGCACCGCCCGCACGTGCCGCCGCACGAGGGAATAGTCGCAATGCCACGGCGAATCCTGGTCGTCGATGACGAGCCTTTGAAGCGGATCACGTTGCAGATCGAGCTCAGCGAGCACGGCTACGAGGTGTACGAGGCCGCCGATGCTCAGCTCGCCCGCCGCATCTTCGATGCCCGTCCGATCGACGTGGTCGTCAGCGACGTCCGTATGCCCGGAATGAACGGCCTGGACCTGCTCACCTACGTGAAGCAGATCCGACCCGAGACTGAGGTGGTCCTGATGACCGCGTACGCCACCGTGGAGACCGCCGTGCTGGCGATCAAGCGCGGGGCGTACGACTACATTACCAAGCCGTTTACCACCCAGGACCTGCTCGTCAAGCTCGAGCGCCTGTTTGCCAGCCGCGAACGACCCGAGAACCACGACGGCGGCGCCCCGTTCGGCCGCCTCGTGGCCCGCAGCCAGGCCATGAAGCGCCTGTTCGAGCAGATTCGCAGCGTCGCTCTCACAGACCGCACGATCCTGCTGTGCGGCGAGAGCGGCACGGGCAAGGAGCTCTTCGCCGAAGCGATCCACGCATACAGCCCACGGGCGAGCAGGCCGTTCGTCCGCTTCAGTTGTGCCGCGCTCCAGCCCTCGGTCCTCGAGAGCGAGCTGTTCGGGCACGAGAAGGGGGCCTTCACCGGGGCCATTCGCCAGAAGCCTGGGCGGTTTGAGCTTGCCCACGGCGGCACGATGCTGCTCGACGAGGTCGATGACATCCCGACCGACCTCCAGGTGAAGCTGCTACGCGTCGTGGAGCAGCAGGAGTTCGAGCGGGTCGGCGGTGAAGCGCCGGTGCGCGTCGACGTGCGGCTGATCTGCGCTACCAAGTGCGACCTGCTGAAGCTCGTGAAGGAGGGCCGGTTTCGCGAAGACCTGTACTACCGGCTGAACGTCATCAGCTTCATCATCCCGCCGCTGCGCGAGCGGCCAGACGACATCCCCGTCCTCGCCCGGCACTTTGTGGCCAAGCACGCGTCGCTCGTGAGCGGCAAGCCGGTCGACCTCGCGCCACACGCGATCGACGCGCTCATGCGCCATAGCTGGCCGGGGAACGTCCGGGAGCTCGAGCACGTGATTGAACGAGCGCTGGCGTTTTGCGGCGATGGCGACGCCGAGCACGACGGACGGGCGGAGATCGGCCCCGAGCACATCCTGCGGCTGGGGACCACTGCCCCCGAGGCCGCAAGCATGTTGGCGCTCGAGCTCGGCGTGAATGGCCGACTGAGCCTGACCGAGACCGTGTCCGACATCGAGCGCCGGATGATTCTGCTCGCGCTGCGGCAGTGCAGCAGTAACCAGGCGCGGGCCGCACAGCGGCTGGGCATTCCCCGCACGACGCTACGCGACAAGATGGCCAAGTACGGCATCGCGGGCTGAGGCGCGGTCCGCGGCGGGCCACCCGACCCGCCCGCGCCTCGTCACGCAAGAAAGGCAGGCCCCGCGCAGAAGCGGCGTCCGCGAATCACGCCTTCCGCGCGGCGTGCCGGCGCTGGCGCGCGCGGCTTTTCACCCGGAGGCGGCTCCTGCGATGCTTGATCCGAACCAAACGCCGCTTCTTGTTCACCCCAGACTCCTTTCTGCTGCCCTCGGCCGGCGGGCAGCCAAGCCGCTCCACGCCGAGACCGCGGCCGGTCTGCCGCCGGGGCGCCGAACGCGCCCGGCGGCAACGATGATTCGCGCAACTACGCTTACGATGCCGGGCTCGCGGCAGTACGTCAACCTCTCCAGGATGTGGTCATCGCGGCATCGCAAAAGAGGACCCGCGCCACGCAGCCGCATAGCGCGGGTCCCCGGTTGTCTACCCCAACGAGATCTCCGCCGCTACGCGCCGGGCGTGCCTGCCGGCGCGTCCGTCGGCGCGCGGGCTGGCGAGCTCGGGCCACCGGGCAGGATTCGCTCGGCCAGCGCGAGTGCGCTATACGGCGTCTCGGCCGGGCTCTCGACGAACGTCCGCGCCGGAGCCAGAATCTCCGGCACCGCGGCATACTTGATGTGGATGTCCTGGTAGTCCTTGAAGCCGGTGCCCGCCGGGATCAGCCGGCCGAGGATGACGTTCTCCTTCAGGCCGACGAGCTTGTCCTCGGCCGCGGCGAGCGCCGCCTGCGTGAGGACCTTCGTCGTCTCCTGGAACGAAGCCGCCGAGATGAACGACTCGCTCTGCAGGCTGGCCTTGGTGATCCCCAGCAGCAGCGTCTTCGCGCTGGCGGGTTTGGGCTTGCGGCCTTTCGCGGGTGTCCCGCCGTCCGCTTCGACCGCCTCGTTCTTGGCCGCGAACTCTTCGCGGGTGACGACCTGCGCGACCTGAAAATCCGTGTCGCCGGCTTCCAGCACCTTGACGCACTTGGCCAGGCGCAGGTTCTCGTCCCGGAAGCGGAACTTGTCGATGACCTCGTTCGGCAGGAAGCAGGAGTCCCCTTCGCTGTCGATCTTCACCTTGCGGATCATTTGCCCGAGGATAATCTCGATGTGCTTGTCGTTGATCGTCACATTCTGCTGGCGGTAGACCGACTGCACCTCCTTCAGCAGGTAACGCTGGAGATCCTCCTCGCCGTTGATCCGCAGGATGTCGTGCGGAATGAGGGGGCCTTCAATCAGGGGCGTGCCCGCCTCGACCTTGTCGTCCGCGTGCACCAGGAGCTGCTTGTCCTGCGGGACGTGGTGCTCGCGCTCCATGCCCGACTCGGACTTGACGATGATCGTCATCTTGCCGCGCCGCCGATCCGCGTGCAGCGAGACCTCGCCCGAGATCTCGGCCATGACCGACGGCTCGCGCGGCTTGCGGGCCTCGAAGATCTCGGTGACCCGCGGCAGACCGCCGGTGATGTCCTCCGTGCCCGCGATCTCCCGCGGCTGCCGGGCGATCAACGTGCCCGGCTGGACCGGGTCGCCCTCCTTGACCTCAATGCGGGCCTTGGCGGGCAGGTGGTGGAAGTCGAGAATCTCGCCTTCCTTGTCCTCGATGATGATGCGGGGGTGCTTGTCGCCTTTGTGCTCGATGACGACGTACTTGCTCCCCTCGCGGCCTTCCTTCTCGGCGCGTACCGTCTCCCCGTCCACGATGTCCTGGAAGCGCACGAAGCCGCCCTTCTCCGACAACATCGGCGTAAAGTGCGGGTCCCACTGGACGATGACCGTGCGCGGGGCGACCTTGGCACCTTCGGGGAAGAGCGCCGCGGCTCCATAGGGGACCTTGTAGCGTTCCAGCTCGCGGCCCTTCTCGTCGTTGATCGCGAGCTCGCCGTTGCGCTTGAGCACGCGGTAGATCGCGCGGCCGGACTCCGGATCCTTCATCTCCACGGCATTGAGCGAATGGTAGACCAGGGTGCCGGGCTGGAGGGCGATGATCTCGTTCTCGACGACCGCGCGGCTCGCGACGCCGCCGGTGTGGAACGTCCGCATCGTGAGCTGGGTGCCCGGCTCGCCGATGGACTGGGCCGCGATGATGCCGACCGCCAGGCCCTCTTCGACGAGCTGACCCGTGGACAGGTCCGCCCCATAGCAGCGGGCACAGATCCCCTGCCGGCTCTCGCAGGTCAGCGCACTGCGAACGCGGATGCTGTCCAGACCCAGACCGCCGTCCTCGGGCTTGGCCTCCAGCCGGCGGGCAATGTCCGGGGTGATCAGATCAGCCTCGCGGACAATGATCTCGTCGGTGCGCGGGTCGCGGATGGTGTCGCGGGCGACGCGTCCGATGATCAGCTCCGACAGCTTGACGTCGACTTCCTCACCGCGGTAGATCGTGCTCTTGGTAATCCCTTCGATCGTGCCGCAATCGCGCTCATTGATGATCACGTTCTGCGCGACGTCCGCCAGCTTGCGGGTCAGGTAGCCCGAGTCGGCGGTTTTCAGCGCCGTGTCAGCCAACCCCTTGCGGGCCCCGTGCGTCGAGCTGAAATACTCCAGCACGGTCAGGCCCTCGCGGAAGTTCGCCTTGATCGGTGCCTCGATGATCTCGCCCGAGGGCTTGGCCATCAGGGCCCGCATGCCGGCGAGCTGGCGGATCTGGTCGACCGAGCCACGGGCGCCGGAGTCGGTCATCAGGTAGATCGGGTTCAGGTACGGCTTGGCCTTCGCGTCACCGGGCTTGGCCTCGCGCCCCTCCGCGTCCCGCCAGTCGCTCTTGAGCGTGTTCATCATTTCCTGGGTAATCTGCTCGCGCGCATGCACCCAGATGTCGATGAGCTGGTTGTGCCGCTCCATGGGGGTGATGACGCCATTCTGGCAGTTCCGCTCGACCCGGTCGACGACCTTCTGCGCGGCTTCCAGGATCTTCTGCTTCTTCTCCGGGATACGCAGATCGGTCAGCGCGAACGACAGGCCGGCGAGCGTGCTGTACCGGAAGCCCAGCGCCTTAATGCGGTCTAACAGCTCGATCGTCGCGGCGCGCCCCAGGTGCGCGTGACAGTCCGCGATCACCCGCGAAATGCCCTTGCCGAGCGGATAATTGTAGAAGGGCATGGCCGGATCGAGCGTGTCGTTGAACACGCAGCGGCCCACCGTCGTCGTCACCACGCCGTTGCGCGGCACCGGCTCCGGCAGCGCGTCGCGTCCCTCGACGAGCTCTTGCTTCCGGATGCGCACGCGGACCGGCGTGTGCATGCCGATCTGCCGCATCTGGTACGCCAGCAGCGCCTCGTCGGGGCTGAAGAAGGCGCGCTCCTGCCCCTTCGGCCGTTCTCCCGGCTCGGCGGCGTGCTCGCAGGTCAGGTAGTAAATGCCCATGACCATGTCCTGCGAGGCGGACATGATGGGCGTGCCGTTGGCCGGGCTGAAGATGTTGTTCGTGCTCATCATCAGCACATGGGCCTCGGTCTGCGCCTCGATCGACAGCGGCAGGTGCACGGCCATCTGGTCGCCGTCGAAGTCGGCGTTGAAGCCCTTGCAGACGAGCGGGTGAATCCGGATGGCGTTGCCCTCCACCAGCACCGGCTCGAAGGCTTGAATTCCCATCCGGTGCAGCGTCGGCGCACGGTTCAGCAGCACCGGGTGCTGATAGATCACCTCTTCGAGGATGTCCCAGATCGGCTGCTCGCGGCGCTCCAGCATCTTCTTGGCGCTCTTGATCGTGTCCGCCAGCCCGCGCTCGCGCAGCTTGCGGATGATGAACGGCTGGTACAGCTCCAGCGCGATCTTCTTGGGCAGGCCGCACTGGTGCAGGTTCAGCTCCGGGCCGACCACCACGACGCTGCGGGCCGAGTAATCCACGCGCTTGCCCAGCAGGTTCTCGCGGAACCGCCCTTGCTTGCCCTTGATCATGTCGGTCAGCGACTTGAGCGGGCGGTTGCTCGAACCCAGCACCGGCCGCCGACAACGGCCATTGTCGAACAATGCGTCGACCGCCTGCTGCAACATCCGCTTCTCATTGCGGATGATCACTTCCGGCGCGTTCAGGTCGATCAGCTTCTTGAGCCGGTTGTTGCGGTTGATGATGCGGCGATACAGGTCGTTCAGGTCGCTGCTGGCGAAGTTGCCGCTGTCGAGCAGCACCAGCGGCCGTAGGTCCGGCGGAATGACCGGAATCACCTCGAGCACCATCCACTGCGGCTCGTTGGTGCTCTTGCGGATGGCCTCCACCAGCTTGAGCCGCTGCGAGCCCTCCTTGATCTTCTGCTTGCTGTTGGTCTTGCGCAGGGCCTCCAGCAGCTCCGCAGAGAGCTGGTTCAGATCGAGCTGCGAGAGCAGGTCACGGACGGCCTCCGCGCCCATCAGCGCGCGGAACCCGGTGTCGCTGTATTCCTCCACCGCCCGGCGATACTCCTCCTCGGTCAGGAGCTGCTTGCGCTCGAGCTTCGAGGCCCCGGGGTCGACCACGACGTAGTCCTGAAAATAGATGATCTTTTCCAGGTCCGAGGTCTTCATGTTGAGCAGCGTGCCCAGCCGGCTCGGCATCGCCTTAAAGAACCAGATGTGCACGACCGGGGCCGCCAGGTTGATGTGCCCCATGCGCTTGCGCCGCACGCGGCTGTGCGTCACCTTCACGCCGCAGCGGTCGCAAATCATGCCCTTGTGCTTCGTGCCCTTGTACTTTCCGCAGAAGCACTCCCAGTCCCGTTCGGGACCGAAGATGCGCTCGCAGAACAGGCCGTCCTTCTCGGCCCGGTACGTGCGGTAGTTGATCGTTTCGGGCTTCTTCACCTCGCCGAAGGACCAGGCCCGGATGTCGTTGGGCGAGGCCAGGGAGATGCGAACCGCCGTAAAGTCGTTTATCCGATCGTAGACCGTTTCGGCCATTGGCTGTGGTACCTCGTGTCTACCGGCCTTCGTTTCGGCTCCCGGCCGAGCGTTCACCCATGCGCACAGGGCCCGGCAGGCGACGCGCTGGGCCGGTGGACATTGGCGGCGCTGATCACCCAGTCCTCCGCCCGCATGGTCATGCCCACCAAGCCGCGCGCCTGCCGAAAACCCAGTTCCTCACAAAAATCGACTTCCGTGCCGTACGCCACCAGGTCCACGCGCTGCACGCCCGCAACGTACATCGCGTCCAGGACGCGACGGGCCATCTCGGTCGCGATGCCATGCGTATCGTGCTCGATCCGACCGTCCGTGCGCGTCACCGCCGCCGGTCCCTGGTAGGCCGGATCCAGCTTGCACTCGGTCAGGTACCCACGGAGTCCATCGCACACACCGCGGGCCAGCCCGATCAGCCGCCCCTCCGCCCGCGCCGTGACCAAAGCAGCACACTTGCTCATCATCTTGCGAATCTGCTCCGGCTGCGCCGCAATGTCGTGGTTGAGCCGGCGATAGAACTCCGCCAACTCCTCCGGCGTGAGGTCCTGACCCGTGCCGTACACGACCTGGGGCATGGCGTGGCTCCTGAAACGCGGCGGCGTGCTAAACCAGCCGCCGCTTTTCAAGCTGAATGTTCAGCCCCAACCCACGAATCTCGTTGCAGAGTACGTCGAACGACACCGGCGTGCCGGCGTCGAGCGTGTGCGTACCCTTGACCATGCTCTCGTAAATCTTCGTGCGGCCCTCGACGTCGTCGCTCTTGACGGTCAGCAGCTCCTGCAACACGTAGGCGGCACCGTACGCCTCCAGACCCCAGACCTCCATCTCGCCGAAACGCTGCCCGCCCGTTCGGGCCTTGCCGCCCAACGGCTGCTGCGTGATGAGGCTGTAGGGCCCGGTCGAACGGGCATGAATCTTGTCGTCGACCAGGTGATGCAGCTTGAGCATGTAGATGTAACCGACGGTTACCGGCTGATCGAACGCCTCGCCGGTCCGGCCGTCGTGCAAGGTGACCTTGCCGGTCATGGGCATTTCCGTCAGCAGCTCGCCCGTGCGGCCGGCGCTGCGCACCACCTCCGGGTCGGCGCGCCGCTGGCGCACGTACCCGTTGGCCTCCGCCAGGCAACCGCGAATCTGGGCTTCGGTCGCACCGTCGAACACCGGCGAGATCACCTGGAACCCCAGCACGGCCGCCGCCCAGCCCAGATGCGTCTCCAGAATCTGCCCGACGTTCATACGGCTGGGAACGCCCAGGGGGTTCAGCACGAGGTCCACTGGCGTGCCGTCCTCGAGGAAAGGCATGTCCTCCTCGGGCATGATCTTTGCAATCACGCCCTTGTTGCCGTGCCGGCCCGCCATCTTGTCGCCGACCGACAGCGTCCGCTTCGTGGCGACGTACACCTTCACCATTTCGAGCACGCCCGAGGGCAGCTCGTCGCCGCGCTTCATATGGCCCAGGCGGCGCTCGCGCTCTTCGGCAATCTCGTGAATGCGCGGCCAGTAGCGGTTGAAAACGCCCTCGGCCTCATCCCGCTTCGCCGCCGGCTTGACCCACTTCAGCGAGAACGTCTCGATCTGCTCCAGAATCACGTCGGGGTTCTCGCTCTTGCCCACTTTCTGGCGGGTGTTCGGGTCGATCAGGAGCTGCTCGGCGGCTTTCTCGATCTCCTCGATCATCTGCCGGAAGAGCTGGATCCGCTGCCCATCGCACTCGGCCTGGAAGGCCTTCATCTGGTGCTCGATCTCCTTCTTCTGATCGTCTGCCAAATGCATCCGCCGGCTGAAATGCGCGGCCCCGATGACGGTGCCTTCCTGGCCGGCCGGCAACTCGAGCGAGTCGTTCTTCACGTCTTCGCCGGCGCGGCCGAAGATGGCATGCAGCAGCTTTTCTTCCGGGCTGAGCTCGGTCTTGCTCTTGGGCGAGACCTTGCCGACCAGGATGTCGCCCGGGCCGACCCGCGTGCCGAGGCGGACAATCCCGCGCTCGTCGAGGTTCGCCAGGGCCCGCTCGGACACGTTCGGGATGTCGCGGGTGAACTCCTCCCGCCCCAGCTTGGTCTCGCGGATCTCGATGTCGTGCGACTCAATGTGGATGCTGGTGAACGCGTCGGTCTTCACCAGCCGCTCCGAGATCAGGATCGCGTCCTCGAAATTGTACCCGTCAAACGTCATGAACGCGACCAGGACGTTCCGCCCCAACGCCAGCTCGCCATGGTGGGTCGACGCCCCGTCCGCAACGATCTGGCCTTTCTTGACCCGCTGCCCCGGCCGCACGACTGGCCGCTGATTCAGGCTGGTGCGCTCGTTCAGCCCGACGTACTTGCGCAGCACGTACTCGTCCGTGTTGTCCAGGACCACCTTGCGCGCGTCCACGTACGTCACCCGCCCGCCCTTGCGGGCCCGCACCACCATCCCGCTGTTCTCCGCCACCGACCGCTCCATCCCCGTCGCGATGATCGGCGGCTCCGTGCGGATCAGCGGTACGGCCTGACGCTGCATGTTCGAGCCCATCAGCGCCCGGTTCGCGTCGTCGTGCTCCAGGAACGGGATCAGCGCCGCGGACACGCCGACGGTCTGCTTCGGCGAAATGTCCACGTAGTCGATCCCCTCGGCCGTCACCTGCTTCAGATCGCCCTGCACGCGCGCCAGCAGCGTCCCCTCCTTGAGGGGGGCCGGCTTGCGCCGGCTGGCCGCATCCTGACGGCGGGCCAGGAATTCGTCCCGCGTCTCGACCGGCGGCAGACGCTTGCCGTCCGTCTCCGCCTGCACCACGTCGGGCGGCGCCAACGTGGCGCGCATTTCCTCATCCGCCCGCAGGTATACCACATCCGCCCGCAGGTATACCACCTCGCCGTCCACCTTGCCGCGGGCGACCTTGCGGTAGGGCGTGGTCAGAAAGCCGTATTCGTCGACGGCGCTATAGATGCCGAGCGAGGCGATCAGGCCGATGTTCACGCCTTCGGGCGTCTCGATCGGGCAGATGCGGCCGTAGTGGCTGATGTGCACGTCCCGGACCTCAAACCCGGCCCGCTTGCGGTTCAGACCGCCGGGGCCCAGGGCCGACAGCCGCCGCTCGTGCGTGAGCTGCGCCAGGGGGTTGGTCTGGTCCACGACCTGCGAGAGCTCGCTGCGGCCGAAGAAGAAGTCGATGCTGCTGGAGATGCTCTTGGTGTTGACGAGCTCGGCGATCTTGCCGATCGTCTCCGGGTCCTTGAGGCTCATGCGCTCCTGGACGGTGCGCCGCAGCTTGAGGAACCCCTTGCGCAACTCGTCGGCGGCCAGCTCGTCGATGGTCCGCAGCCGGCGGTTGCCCAGGTGGTCGATGTCGTCCACCTGCCCTTCGCCGGCCCGCAGCGTCAGAATGTAGCGCAGCGACTCGACGAAGTCCTCGGGCCGCAGGACCATCTCGGTCTCCGCAATGCCCTTCTCGAACTTGCGGTTCAGGCGGAAGCGCCCGACCTTGCCCAGGCGGTACCGGTTCTCGTCGTAGAACTTCTCCTGGAACAGCTTGCGGGCCTTGTCGAGCTGCACCGGGTTCCCGGGCCGCAGCCGGGCGTAGATCTTCAACAGCGCTTCTTCGTGCGTCGTGGCCCCGTCCTCGGCCAGCGTGTTCAGGATGATCGCGTCGGTCACCCGGGCGATCACGTCGATTTGCTTGATCGACGACTCCCGGATCTTGTTCAGGGCGTCGCCAATCTGACGCCCGGCGCCGACTAGCTCCTCCCCCGTGTCCGGATCGACCACCGGCCCGACCGTCCACATGTCCGGCTTCAGCGCCGCGACCCGCATGCCCTTTACCGTGTAGAACGCGCGGATAATGGCCTCCGTCGCGCCGTACTTCTCGTCCATCGCCCGCAGGAACGTCGTCGCCGGAATCTTGCTGCTCTGGTCGATCCGCACCGCCAGCACGTCTTTCCGGGTAACGTTAATCTCGATCCACGAACCCCGCTCCGGGATGACGCGGCAGGCGTGCAACGCCCGGTCGCCCTCCGCGGACACCTTGACGAAGTCCACGCCCGGCGAGCGGTGCAACTGCGAGACGATCACCCGCTCCGACCCATTCACGATGAACTCCCCGCCGCCGATCATGATCGGGATTTCCCCGAGGTAGATCGCCTCCTCCTGCACTTCTTCCACATCCTTGCGGTGCAGGCGAAGCTTGATCCGGAACGGCATGCCGTAGGTCAGGCCGAGCTCCCGGCACTCGTCCGGCGTGTAGCGGGCGGGATCCAGTGCATAGTCGACGTATTCCAGGCGCATGTTCCCGTCGTAGCTCTCGATCGGGAAGACCTCACGGAGCAGGCCTTCCAGGCCGCTGGGCTGGCGCTCGGCCGGTGGTTCGTCGGCCTGCAGAAAGCGCGCATACGAAGCGGTCTGGATGTCCATCAAATCCGGAGTCTGGATCGAGTCGCCGTAGCGGCTGAAGTCGCGTACCTTGGTCACTTGCATGCGGGAAACCCTCGCGGACTATCGAGCGATCGACGAGCAACCGAAGCCCCCAGCACAACCGGACATCCGGGCTGAGCAGCGTGGCGATATTTCTCCCGGCTCCGCAGGCAAGGCTCGCCTGCAGACGAACTCCCCGCTGCTGGTTCCCTTCGCGATCAGCAAAAGCTGGCGATCCGTCGCGCGCGACTGTAAAATCTCGCAAGCCGTGTATTATCATCCTGTGCTGGTCGCGACGCAAGTGCAAACCCCGCCGTTTTTCTGCCCGCGAACCCGACGCACCGCAAGCGGCGCCGACCTCCCCCAACGCCGGATCGCTCTGAACGCGAAACAGGTTCTGCAAAGCCAAGGCATGTTATTATGGGACGTTTGATCGGAATCGACTACGGAACCCGGCGAATCGGCCTCGCGCTCTCCGACTCGCGCGGCAAGATCGCCACCCCAGCCGGTGTCATTCTCAGCTCCGGGAACGCTTCCAAGGACGCCCAACTGATTCTGCAATGGGCCGCACAGAACGACGTGGGCGGCATCATCCTTGGGTTGCCCATCAGCATGGACGGCAGCGACAGCCCGCAGACCAAGCTGACCCGCGCCCTGGCCGACGAGCTTCGCAAGCAGGGCGACCTGTCCGTCGAGTTGTGGGACGAGCGTCTCAGCAGCTTTCAAGCGGATCTCGTGCTCGACTCAGCCGATATGCGGCCGTCCCGCCGCAGAAAGCTGCGCGACGCCGTCGCCGCGCAGGTCATGCTCCAGTCGTACCTGGACGCATGCCAGCCACCGCCAACCTGAGCCCCCCCTGCCGCGCACTGTCACGCCCGGCCGTCGTGGCGAACCCCGGCGACGCCGATTGTCGGGCTCGCCGCCAACGACAAACCTTCTATAATCGCCGCCGAGTATGGCTTGCCAGGAAGCGGACTGCATGCCAACTGAATGGAATATGCCGCGGCGTGGCGACGCTTGCGTCGGTTGTCACCGCCGCTTCGACGTCGGCGAGCCCTTCGCGGTCTATCTCTATGAGTCAAACGCAGGCTACCAGCGCCGTGAGTACTGCGAGCGGTGCAGTCCCACCCCGCAGCCCGAGCCGGTCGCCGTATGGAAGACGCGGCGCCCCGCTCCGGCCGCCCGGCAAGCTCAGCCATTCGACCGGGAGGCGATCTATGGCGTTTTCGAGCGTCTGGAAGAGGCCGAACAACCCCAACAAGTGCGCCTCCGCTTCATACTGGCGTTGCTCTTATGGCGGAAGAAGGTGTTGCGGCTTGAGCGGACGGTCGAGTTTGACGGTCGGGAAGCATGGGAGTTCGTCGTTGCCCAGACCGGCACGCTCCACCGCGTCGTCCACCCCGAGATGGACGAGCAAGAGCTTGAGCACCTGAGCGCGCAGCTTGAGCGCCTCCTGGCCGGGCAACCGGGTGATCCGGCCGCACTGATGGCCGATCCAACGCAGGAGGAGACCAATGGGTAGGGTCCTGGTCCTGACCGCCGTGTTGGTCGGTGTGGCCGGCTGTCCGCCACCGCCCGGTGCCCCACCCACAACCCGGCGGGAGGCGATCGAGCGCGTCAACAGCAACGTCGGGCGGATTCAATCCCCGTTGCATTGCACCGGATGGGTGTCGTTCAAGTTTCGCGACGAGAACGGAAAGCCGCACTCGTTTGACCTGAACGAGGCCCGCTTGATCTACCGCCCGCCGCAGTCGCTGCTCTTTGACGTGCGGTCGACCCTAGCGGGGACCGTAGCCCAATTCGGATCGAATGATCAGCAGTACTGGCTGTGGATCGACGTGCCGGACTTCCGCAAGCTGTGGCACGGCTCGTGGCAATGCGTGAGCACGTCCGGGGAGCAGAAGCTGCCGATACCCCCCAACGAGCTGTTCGACGCCTTGATGCTGCGGCCGCTGCCGGAGAGCCTGGAGGGCGGCCAACTGCCGCTGTTGCGCGTCGTGGGCGATGACCACCGCCTGTGGTTTGTGCGGCTCAGCGCCGGCGGACAACCCATCGGCTACCGCGAAATCCGTCTGGCTCCACAACCCCCCTACCAGCCGCTGGAGGTCATCGACCGGCTGCCAGACGGGCAGTTGGTGATGCACGCCGAGCTCTCGAGTTACCAGCGGGCAGGCCCGGATGGCCCGTACACGGCGCGGCGGTACGTCGTCCAGTGGCCGCAGAATGATGCGGAGATGCGCCTCGACATCACCGGGGCCAAGTTCCGCGCGGATCTGCCGAGCGAGGTATTTGACTCGCCCAATGGCTGGCAGGGCGAGCGAGAAGATATTGACGCCACGCCGGAAGGCATGGTCCCCCCGTGAATGGCCCTCAGTGTCCGACGTGCTCCTGGCCGAGACCGCGGAGTGTGGATGCTGCGCTCACGCTGAGTGTCCTGCTCTCGCTCGCGACGGCCTCTGCGGTGGCGCAGCCGACGACCTCGCGCGCCGAGGGGACGCACTGGACCGTGCACCCGGCTGCGGACGAGCAGACTCTGTGGATTGTCGCCACGGACGGCCAGCGCTCCGTCGCGTACCGCCGGGGCGTCAATGAGGCATTCCGAGAGCGCGAGTCCCTCAACGCACCCGTCGCCGGAGCGGCAGTGTCGGGTGGCACGCTATACGCGTTCGTGGACGATGGCGCGTTCTATTCGCTCGGCGCGGAAGGCTGGTCGCGCGAGCGCGACCTGCCGGGGCGCGGGCGACCCGTGGACCTGGTCGGAGACGACACCGGAGTGTATGCGCTGGTGCCCTCGCCGCCGGCCGGCCAAATGCAACGCGTGGTCGGCACCGGTCGGGCCGCCACCACCGAGCCATTTGACGCCGGCGATGCGCCACTCAGCCTCGCGCGCTACGGCGGCCAGGCCTGGGTAGCGCTGGCACCCTGCCCGGGACGCCTGTCGTCGGTGGACACCGGGCTGCGGCGTATCGTCGTACTGTACGGGATCCCGTGTCTGCTGTGGTACGCCAAAGAAACGCTGCACATCGAGTGCCTCTTGCTGGATTCTGATACGGGCCAGTGGCGTCCGGGCGCGCCGGCTCCGGCACCGTCCCAGACGGATGAGTTCTGGGTAACCACGATCAGCCGCGTGCCGACCCTGCTCGTCGCCGTTCCGGCGGCAGACGGCGGCCAGTCGCTCAGCGCACTGCGGCTGCTGGGCGGCGTGGAGGGAACGAGCGCCGAATGGCGGCCGGCGACACTGCGCCTTTCGGAGCTACCCACGGGCGTGCGGGCCCAGCAATATGACGTCGTCTTCGGATTCAACCAACACGCCGTGCTGTTGATGGTCGACCAGACGGGGACGCCGCACTTGCAGTATGGACGGATGGATGCCGCCCCGACCGAAGCGACCACGTCGGTCGTGGATGTGCTGACCGGCCGCCGGGGGCCGTCGCGCGCCCTGCCCTGGCTCCAGGGGGTCACGCTCGTCGTCCTCATGGGACTGCTCGTGGCCCTGTTTGTCTTTCGGCGTGGCGCGATGGTCGCAGTGCTGGCGCTGCCGGACGGCTGCGCCCTGGCCCTGGCCGTGCAGCGGCTCGTCGGCTTTGCCATCGACATGATCCCGTTTGCGGTGGCCACCGCAATCGCGCTGGGCGTCGACTGGCACGTCGCCGCACGCGAGCTGTTCGGCTGGGCTTTCGGCGGCGGCGCCACGGCGGTCTCGATGCCGACGCTGCGCACTCTGACCTGGTGGGGCGCCAGTTGCGTCACCTACACGGTCTACAGCCTCGTGATGGAATCGCTGACGCGCCGCACGATCGGGAAGACTCTGGTCGGCACGCGGGTGCTTGCGGAGACGGGTGCCACGCCGCGGTTCTGGCAGATCGTCGTCCGCAATTCGCTGCGGTGCCTGGAGCTGTTACCGCCGTTCTGGGTCCTGGGCTTCGTCGTCGTGCTGTCACGGAATCGGCAGCGGGTCGGCGACATTTTCGCCCGGACGATCGTGGTGCGGCGGGTGAAGCCCACACAGGAGCTTTAGGGCTCCCATCAAGATCTCTCCCCCGCTGGGGAGAGGGTGAGGGGTGAATGCCGCGTAATTCTACCCTCCTCCAACCCCCTCCCTAAGACGGAAGGGGGCTCGCTCTAGGGGACGAGTCCGGCCGTGCGTAGAACGCTGAGCAGGCCGGCGACGTCGTCCTCGCTGAAGCTGCCGACTTCGTGACTGTCGAGGTCCAGTACCCCCCAACACGTGCCGTCCCGTTCGAGCAGGGGGACCACGACTTCCGAGCGATCGCGCGGATCGCAGGCAATGTAGTTCTGCCCAAGATCTTTCACGTCGCGCACCGCGAGCGGCTCACGCGACTTGAATACCCGCCCGCAGGCACCATGCAGCCCGATCGGCGAGCACGCCGGCTTGTCGCGCCGTGGACCGAGCACCAGCTCGTCGCCGCCCTCATGGATATAGAACCCCACCCAGGACACGCCGGTGCTTTTCAGCGCGTCCCAGAGGGCATCCACGGTGGCCTGCATCCGCTGCTGGCGATCGGCGTCGCAGCCCAACCGCGCGGCAACCTGCTCATAGGGACGGCTTGACATGCGGCCATGATCGGCGGGCGCGGCGACGGCGGCAAGGGCAGACGGATGTTCTGACCGCGCCGCGCGCAGTCTCCGTCTCCTACGGCCGGTCCGCCGCGGCGGACGCCGGCCGCTACGCCCTCCCCGCTCCCAACCTTTGCGCTTGACACTCGGCCCCGGGCTGAAAGAATCTCTCGACATAACCCGCCGGTCGGGTGAGCCGGGCCGGTGGGAGGAAGGGCCGAGGGAGCTATGAGCAGCGTGCGACAATGGGGCCACACCGCTTTTGTCTTGTGCCTATTGGGAACCGGCGGAGCAGCGTTCGGCGAAACCGCGCTGACGACCATACGCGTGGCGCAGGGATTGACCTTGCCGCTGTTCGTGGTCGCGCCGCCCGGCGACACGGGCCGCCTGTTTATCGTCGAGCAGCGTTTCGGAACGAACGCGCGCATCAAGATCCTCAATCTCCACACCGGCATCGTGAACGCCACGCCCTTCCTGACGATCAACGGCGTCAGCACGGGCAGTGAGCAGGGACTGCTCGGACTGGCCTTTCATCCCGACTACGCCGCCAACGGCTTTTTCTACGTGAATTTCACAGACCCGGCCGGCACGACGATCATCCGGCGATATACCGTGTCGGCCAGCCCCGATATCGCGGACCCGAACAGTGTGTACCCGATCTTGTCCATCAGCCAGCCGTACTCCAACCATAACGGCGGCTGGATCGCGTTTGGCCCAGACGGCTACTTTTATGCGGGCATGGGTGACGGCGGCAGCGCCGGCGATCCGCAGAACCGGGCCCAGGACCTCAATCAGCTCCTCGGCAAGATGCTGCGGATCAACGTGAACAGCGACGGTTTCCCGCTGGACCCCAACACGAACTACGCGATTCCGCCCAGCAACCCCTTCGTCGGCCTGCCCGGCAACGACGCCATCTGGGCCTACGGCCTGCGCAACCCCTGGCGCCCCAGCTTTGACCAGCTCACCGGCGACCTCTACATCGCCGACGTCGGCCAGAGTGCCTGGGAGGAGGTTGATTTCCAGCCGGCGTCCAGCAGCGGGGGCGAGAATTACGGCTGGCACTGCTTCGAAGGCAACGCGGCTTACGACCCGAACGATTGCCCGCCCGGCAGTCCGCTGGTTTTCCCGATCTACGTGTACAGCCACGCCGGCGGAAACTGCTCGATCACGGGCGGCTACGTCTATCGCGGCAGCCAGATTTGCGACCTGCAGGGCACGTACTTCTTCGCCGACTACTGCTCCAACAACATCTGGTCCTTCCGTTACGACGGCGCCAATCTGACGGACTTCCGCAATCGCACGGCGGAGCTCGCGCCTGGCGGCGGACTGTCAATCACCAGCATTACCTCCTTCGGCGAGGATGCCGTCGGCGAGCTCTACATCTGCGACCAGGGCGGAGAGGTCTTCAAAATCGTCCCGGTCGGCCCCGGCAAGGGGGACCTGAACAACGACGGGTCGGTGAACTTCGGCGACATCAACCCATTTGTCCTGGCGCTGTCTGACCCGGTCGCGTACCAGACGCAATATGGCTACCCGCCCGAACAAGCCGGCGATTTGAACTGCGACGGTGCCATGGACTTCGGCGACATCAATCCATTTATCGCGCTGCTGGCCGGCATGTAGGGCCCATCGCAGCCGTCTCCGCCCCGGCCGACCTGCTTGACGACGGCGGGGCGCCATGAGTAATCTGCCGTCCACTTGGTCGCTGGTGTCCGGCTGCTTGGAGCGGCCGGAAGAATAGGGAATCCGGTGAGAGACCGGAACGGCCCCGCCGCTGTGACCGGGAACGAACGCTGCACACGTCATTGGTCCGCCGCGGCGGACTGAGAAGGCGCAGCCAGTAGGTGTCGCGGGCAACAGGAAAGCGCCGCGAAGGGCCCGGGAGTCAGAAGACCTGCCAGTGTGACCGATCGTCGGCTCGCCTTCGCGGGAAGGGCGATCGAGCATGTCGCGCGAGACTCCCCTCTGCCAAGCAGTAGCTCGCCTGACCGCTGCCCCGTCGCGGCCCGCGCGGGCGGTCTGAGCACGGAGGAGGTAGCTATGAGTACGAGAGTGGTCGCGACCGTGGCCGGCTGGGTCGCCCTGATGGCCAGCAGCGCGGGCTGGGCCTATCAGGTCGAGGACGTGCGCGTGGAATGGTGGACGGGCTCCGGCGCAAACCAGGCGCTGCTTGTCGTGGACTTCTGGCGCGGCAACGGCCAGGCCGACAGCTTCGCGTTCGGTTACCGCTTCAGCCAGCCCGAGATCACCGGTCTGGATCTGCTCACCGCGGTCCAGGCCGCCAACCAGGGGTTCAGCTTTGCGGTCACGGGCGGCGGTTATCTGACTGACATCTGGTACATCAAGGGCGGTACGACCTACCACACGGGCACAAGCTGGCCGGACTCCTGGTGGAAGTACTTCATCAGTCCCGACTATGGTCAGACCTGGGTGGAATCCGAGTACGGCCCGGCGAGCCAGACCCTCCAGAATGGGGACACAGACGGTTGGCTAGCCATCCCGGGCGACGACTGGACCAGCGTGCCCGTCACGCCCGTGCTCGGCGACCTGAACTGCGACGGCACGCTCAGCTTCGCGGACATCAATCCGTTTGTGCTGGCGCTCAGCAATGCAGGCGCGTACACGCAGAGCTTCCCCGCCTGCTCGATCTACAACGCCGACATCAACGGCGACGGCTCCGTCGACTTCGGCGACATCAACCCGTTCGTGGCCCTGTTTGGGTTGTGACCCGATGCACCGCCCCCGCAGCTTCACGCTGATCGAGCTCCTGGTCTGCACCGGGATCATCGCCGCACTGCTCGGGCTGCTCCTGCCGGGACTGGCCGGTGCCCGGGCGCAGTCCCGCGCTGTAAAATGCGCGAGCAATCTGCGGCAGCTCGGCTACGCGTTCCACATGTACGCCGGCGAGTATTGCGGTCGCACGATGCCGCTGGCGTACACGGACCCGGCCATCGTCGGCGACGGTCCGCCCATCTACTGGTGGGGCACGAATTCGGCCGGCGGCGTCGACCACACGCGGGGCTTCGTCTGGCCGTATTTGCGGGCCGACCTGCGTACCAGCGGCGTGTACGAATGCCCGGACCAACCGTGGGGGACCTACATCCCCCAAGGGGCCGCAAGAGCGGTGACGAGCACGTACGGCTACAATGGCTACTTCCTATGCCCGCCGCACACGCCCGGTTGGTGCTACTACATTGGCCACCGGCCCTGGCAGAACGTGGACATGCTGGCGCAGCCGCAGCGGCTGTTCGTGTTCGCCGACACGGCGATAGACCTGGGGCAGGGCCGCCCGCAGAACGACGCCCTGCTGGACCCCCCCTATCTGTACCTCAACGGCCACTGGAAGCAGAACACGTCCCCCACGACGTGCTTCCGGCACAGCAGCCGCGCCGGCGTCGTGCTAGCGGACGGGCATGCGGAGACTTGTGCGCCGCGCGACGGTTGGATCGTCTCGCGGCGCTTCGCGATTGGGTCGGTTGGTGCGGAGAACGACCCGCACTATGTGCCTGACTGGCAGGAATGGTAGCCGCACGCAGCGCAACATTTGCGCATCGCAGCCGTGCGCGCGTGCGCACCGCGCCTGCCGGCCGATTGATTTGGGCTCCTAACCGCTCTATCCTCTAGGTGGTCGGATGTAGATGAGAGCACGAGAGGAGCCATGCCGCCGCTGAGCCCGGAATTGCTCGCGTTGTTGGTTTGTCCGGTGAGCACCTGCCACGGCGAACTCGAGTTAGGCGACGACCGACTCGTCTGCGTGCGCTGCGGGCTGCGCTACCGGATGGAGGAGCGTTGGCCGGTGCTGATCCCGGAGGAAGCGGAGCCGCCGCAGGAGCCGTGAGTGAAACGCGCGCTGGCCAGCCATAAGAGCTTCGCGATCATCAGCGACATCCACGCGAACCTGGAGGCGCTCCAGGCCGTGTTCGCGGATATCGACGCGCGCGGCATCACGGACGTTGTCTGCCTGGGCGACATCATCGGCTATGGTGCGAACCCGAAGGAATGCCTCGACCTCGTGCGCGAGCGCTGCCGCATCACGCTGATGGGCAACCACGACCACGCCGTCCTGTTCGAGCCGACCAACTTCAACCTGCCGGCCGAGCGGGCGTGTTACTGGACGCGGCAGATGCTGGAGGACGAGCCCGATGCGGCGGTGCGGAAAGCCCGCTGGAAGTTTCTGGGCGAGCTGCCCAGCCGCACCAAGGAGCAGGACATCCTGTTTGCGCATGCCTCGCCGCGCCGGCCGATGAACGAGTACATCTTTCCCGAGGACGTGTTCACGAACCCGCAAAAGGTGTTGGCGAATTTCGAGCGCCTCGACGCGCGCATCTGTTTTGTGGGGCACACGCACCAGCCGGGGGTCTTCGTCGACGACCCGTACTTCGACCCGCCGGAGGAGCTGCCCGACTCCCCGTTCTACGAGGTGGACAACGAACGGGCGATCGTCAACGTGGGCAGCGTGGGCCAGCCGCGTGACCGTGACGCGCGGGCCGGCTACGTCGTAGTGCATCGCCGGCGGGAGGCGCTGGAGGAGGGGGTCGAGAACCTGGCGGTTGCGGCGCTGAATTGCTCCGTTGAACAAGTCGAATTCGTGCGCGTGGAGTACGATCTCGAAGAGGCCGTGCGCAAGATTCTGGCCGAACCGGCGCTCGAGGACCTGCTCGGCACGCGCTTGTACGACGGGCGGTAGGGGCCTGGGGTGGCGCGGGCGTCTCGCCCGCGAATAGCGCAGCCATAACGGCCCATCGCTGCCGCTCCGGGTCCGGATGGGCCGCTCGCAGCTCGGACGGATCACATGCGGGGGGGCGGGGCGGGGCTGACGAAGGGTTCCGCGCGGGGTAGGATTGCAGCATGGGAACGGCGGCTCCGAGCTGCGACAGCCAAATCCGCGTCCGGTACGCCGAGACGGACGCGATGGGCTACCTGCACCACGCGCAGTATTTCGTCTACTTCGAGCAGGGCCGCACCGAGCTGCTGCGGCTCAACGGCATTCGGTACCGCGACATGGAGGAGCGCGGGATTTTCTACGTGGTGGCGCGACTGGAATGCCGCTACCGCGCGCCCGCGCGCTACGACGACCTGCTCACCCTGACCACCGCCACCGAGCGGCTCACACCCGTGCGCGTGGACCACAGCTACCGCCTGCTGCACGACGAGCGGCTACTGGCCGAGGCCCATTCGACGCTGGTCTCGGTCGGCCGGGACGGGCGGCCATTACCCCTACCCGACGACCTGTATTGCCGACTCTCCGGGGTGGCGGTTCCGCCGGCGGTCGTCTAAGCTAGAGGCATACGCGGGGCGGGCCCGCGGACCGGGCCGGGTTTTTTCAGACGAGGAACACGATGCAGGCCAGGATGTTCATACGAGGCTTGGCAATCGGCTGTGGCCTGGTCTGGGCCGCGACGTGCATGGCGCAGGTGGAGGAAGCCGCCAGCCAGGCGGTGACGCAACCCGTCGTTCGCCCCATGACCAGCGCTCCCAGCAGCAGCCCCACGACCGCCCCGAGCACGGGCCCGGCGACCGCGCCGAGCGGTCCGCTGCCGCGGGTGGTGCTCGAGATTGGCCGCGGCGACGAAGACTGGGGGCGTATCGTGATCGAGGTAAGCCAGGACAAGGTGCCGATCGCGGCGGGCAACTTCCTGCAGTATGTGGATGAGGGGTTCTATGACGGGACCCTCTTCCACCGCGTCATCCCGGACTACCTGATCCAGGGCGGCGGGTACACCAGCCTGACCGAGCTGAAGAGGACGGGGCTGCGGCGACCGATCCGGAATGAGGCCCGCAACGGGCTCAAGAACGTGCGCGGCACCGTCGCCATGGCGCGGACGCGCAACCCCGCTTCGGCAACGGCGCAGTTCTTCATCAATTTGGCCGACAATCCGAATCTCGATTATCCCAGCCGCGACGGGTGGGGCTATTGCGTCTTTGGCACCGTGGTCGAGGGCATGGACGTCGTGGAACGAATCAAGGATGTCCCGACGCAGCACAACGCCACCGTCAACGTGGACCGCTCACCCTCGCAGCCGATTGATCCGCCGATGATCAAGCGGGCCTACCGGCTGGGTAGCCCGCCCGGGACGCGGCCGGCCGAATTGCGCTTGCCCGAACTGGGCCCGCAGGAGCCATCGGTCCCCGAAACGGAAGGGTACAATCAAGAGAGCACGCCGGAGCCGGCTCCGGAAGACCGGCCGCCGCCGAAGCCCGCGACAGATGAGCCCACCCGACGCTGAGGCGCTTGTCTGCTGCGTGGGAGAACTGAGCCATGAGCAAACGGTCTGCCAACCCCTTTGCCGCCCGGGCTACGCTCGCGACGCAAGCTGGCGATGTTGACATTTACCGGCTGGATGCAGTGGAGAAGGCCGGCCTGGGCCGGATGAGCAGCCTGCCGTACTCGCTCCGCATCCTGCTGGAAGGCGTGCTGCGCAACGTGGACGGTTTCGCAGTCCTCGAAGAGCACGTGCGGACGCTGGCCGCGTGGTCGGGGGCAGCGTCCCCGCAGGGGGAGGTGCCGTTCAAGCCCGCCCGCGTTCTGCTGCAGGACTTCACCGGCGTGCCGTCCCTGGTCGATCTGGCCGCCATGCGGTCGGCGGTGGAGCGTCTGGAGGGCGATCCGCGGCGGATCAACCCACAGATTCCCGTCGATCTGGTCATCGATCACTCGGTGCAAGTCGACCATTTCGGCCGCGTCGATGCGCTGGCGCTGAACGCCAAGCTCGAATTTCAGCGCAATCGCGAGCGCTACGAGTTCCTGCGCTGGGGGCAGAACGCCTTCGAGAACTTCCGCGTCGTGCCGCCCGCCACCGGCATCGTGCACCAAGTGAACCTCGAGTATCTCGCCCCGGTGGTCATCCGGCGGAAGACCGGCAGCCACGTCGTGGCCCTACCCGACACGCTGGTCGGCACCGACAGCCACACCACGATGATCAACGGGCTGGGCGTGCTGGGCTGGGGCGTCGGAGGGATCGAGGCCGAGGCGGCAATGCTCGGCCAGCCGCTGTGCCTGCTGGTACCGGAGGTGGTCGGCTTCCGGCTCCACGGCGCCCTGCGCGCCGGGGCCACCGCGACCGATCTCGTGCTGCGTGTGACCGAGATCCTGCGGACCGTCGGCGTGGTCGACAAGTTCGTCGAGTTTTGCGGCGCGGGGCTGGCGAGTATGAGCCTGCCCGACCGGGCGACGATCGCGAACATGGCGCCCGAGTATGGGGCCACCATCGGTTTCTTCCCGGTCGACGAGCGGACGATCGAGTACCTGCGACTCACCGGGCGGACTGCCGAACAAGTGGATCTCGTCGAGCGCTACTGCAAAGAGCAGGGGCTGTTCCGCACCGCTGAGAGCCCCGACCCCACCTACAGCCAGGTGTTCGATCTCGACCTGAGCACGGTCGAGCCCAGCCTCGCCGGTCCCAAGCGACCCCAGGACCGGGTGGCGCTGTCCGCGATGAAGAGCGCTTTCCGCCAGGCCTTGCGGGCGCCGCTGAATTCGCGCGGCTTCGCCTTGAATGACGCAGACGCGCAGCGGACGGCGGAGGTCAAGCTCGACATGACGCCGTGCTCGATCACGCACGGCTCCGTGGTCATCGCCGCCATCACGAGCTGCACGAACACGAGCAATCCCTCGGTCATGATTGCGGCTGGGCTGTTGGCCAGGAAGGCGGCCGAGAAGGGCCTGAAGGTCAAGCCGTGGGTCAAGACCTCGCTGGCGCCCGGGTCGCGGGTCGTGACTGAGTACCTGACGCAGTCCGGCCTGACGCCGTTTCTGGAGCAACTGGGCTTCCATACGGTGGGCTATGGCTGCACGACGTGCATCGGGAACAGCGGTCCGCTGCCGGACGCGATTCGGCAGGCGGTCAAGCACGCGGACCTCGTGGCCGCGTCGGTGCTGAGCGGCAACCGCAACTTCGAGGGCCGCATCAACCCGCACGTGAAGGCCAATTACCTGGCCTCACCGCCGCTCGTGGTCGCCTACGCGATTGCGGGAACCGTGGACATCGACCTGCTGACGGAGCCCCTGGGACACGACGCCGATGGCCAGCCAGTAATGCTGAAGGACATTTGGCCCGCACCCCAGGAGATTGACGCACTCATCGGGCAGTTTGTGACCCCGGAGGTCTTCCGCCGCCAGTACGCCGACGTGTTCAGCGGGCCACCGGAGTGGCAGCGCCTGAGCGTGCCGACGGGCGAGGTGTATGAGTGGGACGAGGGCAGCACGTACATCCAGGAGCCCCCCTTCTTCCAGGAGCTGGCGCCCGAGCCGCCGCCGATTCAGCCGATCCACGCGGCGCGCTGCCTGATCATGCTGGGCGACAGCGTGACGACCGATCACATCAGTCCGGCCGGGAGCATCGATCCGGGCTCGCCCGCGGGCCGGTACCTCCAGGAGGAGGGTGTGGAGCCGGCGGACTTCAACAGTTACGGCTCGCGGCGGGGGAACGACCGGGTGATGACGCGCGGCACGTTCGCGAATCCGCGCATTCGCAACCTGCTGGCCACCGGCACGGAGGGCGGGCTGACCGTGCATTTGCCGACCGGCAACCAGATGAGCATCTATGAGGCCGCGATGCGGTACAAGGCGTCCGGCATGCCGCTCATCATTATGGCTGGCAAGGACTACGGGATGGGCAGCTCGCGCGACTGGGCAGCCAAAGGTACGCTCCTGCTCGGCGTCCACGCGGTGCTGGCGGCGAGCTTCGAGCGCATTCACCGCAGCAATCTGGTGGGGATGGGGGTGCTGCCGCTGCAGTTCAAGGATGGGCAAAGCTGGGAGTCACTCGGCCTGACCGGCCGCGGGTTCTACGAGATCCCGGACCTCTCGAACAAGCTCAAGGCGGGACAGGAGTTGACGGTGATCGCCAGCGAGCCCGAATCCGACACGCCCATTGAGTTCCGCGTCCGCTGCCGGATCGACACGCCGATCGAGGTGGAGTACTACCGTCACGGCGGGGTGCTGCCGATGGTGCTGCGGAGCGTGCTGCGGAAGTGATCGGGAAAGCGGTGCCAGGGACAAGGGTCCGGATGCCTCGTCTTGCTACTTGGTGGTGACCCCCAGCAGCAGGCCGCTGCCGTTGATGCTCAGGAGGTGCCAGAAGCCGCGCTGCAAGTCGAGCGCGGCTTCGTCGCACTGAAGCAGCCAGGCGGGCATGATGGCGCACACCATGGCCAAACCCAGGAGCTTCCTGCGATAGCGACCCATCACACCCCTCCGCTCGGAAAAGGTGTCGGGACCCTTTCTTGCGCTAGACCGCGTCGCTGGCGGCGCGCGGTTCCGGGTTGGCGGCCCGGGTGTGCCGCTGGGAAGGCTCGTCGTTTTCGGCAAAAAGCCGCTGTTTCATCAAGCGGCCAATCTTGAATTTCACGGTGCGTTTCTGCGGGACGAAGACCTTCTCCATGGTCTTGGGGTTCTGCGCCATGCGCGCAGCGCGGGATCGAAGCTCGAAGACGCCGAAGTCGCGGAACTCCAAGCGGTTGCCGTTGCCGAGCTCGGCGACGATCTCATCCAGGAAGGCCTGGACGATCTTCTTGACGACGACGCGCTTGTTGGCGCTCTTATCCGCAATCCGGTCGACGAGGTCCTTCTTGGTGATCGTAGTCATCGCCTTCCCCAGCACGCCGGCGCTAGCAGCCGCCCAGTTACCATATGGATTACGCCTCTCAAGCCACGCCACAAAGGTTCAGCCCGACGTGGTACCTAACTTCCGCGCATGATAAGCGAATGGGCCGGTGCGTTCAAGCGGAATCCTTGAGCAGACAATGGGTTAAGTATGAAAACCCCGACCCGCGGCGCGGCGAATACAGGACATCGTAGGCCTTTATTTCTCCACATGTCATCCACCAGAGACACTGCGGGCCGTTCGCTTTGGCGCCGCCCTGCCCGTCGGTTTGGCCACAATCGCTGCGGGAATCCCGGCGCTGCCGCGCGCTCGTGTTCGACGGCCCCTCGGCTGTAGCAACGCCGCCGCGAGCACGTCTTCGACGCGTGAGGCGAAAACGAAACGGAGCTCGCGGCGCACCTCGGCTGGGACCTCGTGCAGGTCGGGCTCGTTGCGGGCGGGCAGGACGACCGTCTTCACTCCGGCGCGGTGCGCGGCGAGCACTTTCTCCTTCACCCCGCCGATCGGCAGCACTTGCCCGCGCAGTGTGATCTCGCCGGTCATGGCTACAGTGGGATCGGCGGGCCGGCCGGACAAGAGCGAAACGAGTGCGGTCAGCATGGCGACGCCAGCCGACGGGCCGTCCTTGGGCGTTCCGCCCGCGGGGACGTGGATGTGGATGTCCAGCCTCCGCAGCTCGGCCGTGGAGATGTGCCACTGCTTGGCCCGCGCCCGCACGAGCGAGAGGGCCGCCTGCCCGGATTCCCGCATCACGTCGCCGATCTGGCCCGTCAGGGTGAATGCCCCGCGGCCGGGCATCTTGGCCGCCTCGACGAAGATGATTTCGCCGCCCACCGACGTGACCGCCAGCCCCGTGACAACCCCAGGTACCCCGTGATGCAAGGCCGTCTCGCGCTCGAAGCGCGCCGGCCCGAGGTACGGCTCCAGGTTCTCAACGGATATCGTGCTCGGAACGTCCTCTTCGCGGGCCACCTTGGCCGCGATGCCGCGCAGGACTGTGCCGATCGCCCGCTCGAGGTTGCGCACACCAGCTTCGCGCGTGTACGCCTCGATGATCGTCCGCAGGGCCGGGTCGGAGAACTGCACGTTGCGGCCCGTCAGGCCGTTCTCGTCGAGTTGCCGCCGCACCAGGTAACGCCGGGCAATCTCCAGTTTCTCGGCGGTCGTGTACCCGGGCAGCTCGATGACCTCCATGCGGTCGCGCAGCGCTGGAGCCACCGGATCCATCTGGTTCGCGGTGCCGATGAACAGCACCTTGGACAGGTCGAACGGCACGCCCAGATAGTGGTCGGTGAAGCTGTGATTCTGCTGCGGATCGAGCACTTCGAGCAGGGCCGCCGCCGGGTCACCGCGGAAGTCCGCCCCGATCTTGTCGAGCTCGTCCAGCATGAACACCGGATTGCGCGACCCTGACTTGCGGATTTCCTGAATGATGCGGCCGGGGATCGAGCCAATGTAGGTGCGGCGATGCCCGCGGATGTCCGCCTCGTCGCGCACGCCGCCCAAGGAAACGCGGATGAAGTTGCGTTCCAGCGTACGCGCGATGCTCTGTCCGAGAGAGGTCTTGCCCACGCCCGGCGGACCCACGAAACACAGGATGGGGCCTTTTCCGTCGGGCTTCAGCTTGCGGACGGCCAGATATTCCAGGATGCGGCGTTTGACCTTTTCCAGGCCGTAGTGGTCGGCCTCGAGCACCGCCTCAGCCCGACGGAGGTCGAGGTTATCGGGCGTCTCCGCCTTCCACGGAAGCTGGCAGAGCCAGTCCAGGTAATCGCGGATGACGCCATTCTCCGGCGCACCCTGCGGAATCCGCTCCAGGCGGCCGAGCTCGCGCTGCGCCTCCTTGAGCACCGGCGGCGGCATGTCGGCCTGCGCGATCTGCTTGCGGAGGTCCTCGATTTCGGCCGTGCGGCTGTCCGTCTCGCCGAGCTCTTTCTGGATCGCCTTGAGCTGCTGTTGCAGGTAGTACTCGCGCTGCGAATCGTCGATCTGCTGGCGGACGTCGGACTGAATCTTCTGTGAGAGCTGGAGGATCTCGAGTTGGTTGTTGAGGATGGCGTTGACCTTGCGCAGCCGGTCAGCAATTTCGAAGGTCTCCAGCAACTCCTGTTTCTGAGCGACGCCTAGGGAAAGGTTGGCCGCCAGGTAGTCGGCGAGCGGCCCGGGCTTGTCGATGTGGTCGAGGATCAGCCGAGCTTCGTCCGGCACGTTGGGACTGAGCTCGATGACCTGCTGGGCGGTCTGCCGCGCGGTGTAGGCCAGCGCATCCACTTCGAGCGCGGGCGGAGCATCCTCGTCCTCGTGCGTGTTGATGATCGCCCGCCAATAGGGCTCGCTCGCCGCCCATTCCTCGATCCCGACCCGCACCAGGCCGTGGACCAACAGGCTGTTCGTGCCATCGGGCATGCGCAGCAGCTTCAACACCGTGCACGCCGTCCCGATCCGGTAGATGTCATCGAGGCCCGGGTCCTCGACGTCCGCCTGGCGCTGCGTACAGGTCACCAGCAACTTGTCGCCGGCCAGCACCGCGTCGATGAGCCGTTTGGACTTCTCCCGCCCGACGCTGAGCGGGACCACCGTGCCCGGGAACACCACCATGTCGCGGATGGGCAGCACAGGGAGCTCGCGGGGGAGCCGCGGACCCTTGTCGTTATCCGGGCCCACACCGGAGGCCGCAACCGCCTCAGGGGCCGCGGCGGCCGGCTTCGTTTCCTGGTCGGGCGTGCTCATGCGGGCTCCCGCTTGTGCAGCGTGATCCACAGATACCCATTCTCGTACCGGATTTCGGCGGCATCCGCTGCAAGCGGCTCGCTGAAATCGACCTCGCGCTTGAAAACGCCTTCATCGATTTCCATCAGGGCGACACCGAGCGGCTCGGTCTGGTCCGGGACCCGCAGCCGCTGGCGCTGCCCGGTGATGCGGACGTGCTGCGGGTCCACGCATTCGATCGCAATGCTCTCCAGTTCCAAACCGGCGAGCTCCATGCAGACGATGTACGTGGTCTGCGTCTCGTAGATGTTGATGTTCGGCATCCACGTGCCGGTCGCGCGATAGTCAAAGAAGCTCCGGTTGCGCATCTCATCCATGATCTCCTGGATGCCGCGCGACCACGCCCGGAAGTCGTCGTGGGGCCCGAACTTCTTGATACCCATGATAGGCCGCCGTCGTGGGTTCCGATCCGGCCGCATACCGCCCTGCCGGCGGCTGCGTGTCACCGCGCATATTGTATCGGCAGGACCGCCACTCCGCGATGCCACCGCGCTGGACGCCAGCGGGGGGGATGCTATAGTTTTTTGCCACGAGTGAAAGAGACCGTCGCGCGTGAGAAAAAACCGGGTACCGGTAGCGCGGGAGGGCCTTTCGTGCGAACCAGACGTAGGCGGCGCGGTCCGCCGCGGCGGACCGTCCCCGTTTTTTTCTCACGCGCGTTCCCCGCGTCCTGGGCGGCATCCACCGCGGAAGCTGGAAGGTCATCATCGTCCACACTGCCGCCGGCGAAAAGGCCATCGCGCGGGAGGACTTTGTCGGCGGCACACGCAGAGGTTTTCCACATGCGCAGAAGATTCGCAATCAGCGTCTCGCTCATGGCGATCATGGTGACCACCTGGGGTTGTCGACAGCCCCGCGCCGACCAGGTCGATCGCCTCCTCATCGGCGAGGTCATGATGCACGCCGAGTTCACCGCCAATCTGCGGGAGCTGGCGATGTCCGGAGGGCGGCTCAGCGGTTCGCCGAACGGCGCTCATGCAGAGCAGTTTGTCGCGGACAAGCTGCGGGCGTACGGGCTGCGCAACGTGCATTTCGAGCCCTTCGACCTGGCGTGCTGGATCGTCCACGAAACAAAGGTCACCCTGCTGACCGATCCGCCCCGCGAGCTGGAAGGCGCCGTCGCGCTCGCGCGCGCCCTGAGCACCCCGCCGGGCGGCCTCACCGCTGAGCTCATCGACCTGGGCGACGCCAAGGAAGAGGACTTTGCCACGCGCGGCGCGGAGCTACGCGGCAAGTACGTGCTGGTCCGCGACGGCCGCGGATGGCGCGGCAAGCGGCTGAAACTGGCTTTAGAGCACGGTGCCGCCGGACTGGTGGTCATGAGCGAGCCCGACCACGCGCCGACGATCGGCAACGGGCATGACGAGCCGCGGCCCGAGCCCGCGGTGGTCATCCGGCACGACGCGGAGTTGCTCGACCGGCTCGCGCGGGGCGAGACGCTGCGGTTAAACATCCAGCTCGATACGGAGAATTGGAAAGGCCGGCCCAATAACGTCGTCGGCGAGATTCCAGGGTCGGGCAAGCTGGCCCGCGAGGTGGTCATTCTGTGCGCTCATCTGGATAGCTGGCACCTGGGCGAGGGGGCCATCGACAACGGCAACGGCTCCGCCGCGATTCTCGAGACGGCCCGCGCGCTCGCCCGCGTCGGCTGGCAGCCCCGCCGCACCGTGCGTTTCATCTGGTTCATGGCGGAGGAACAAGGTCTGGCGGGCAGCGCGGCCTACGTCCGGCAGCACCAGAGCGAGTTGGACAACGTCGTCGCCGTCGTTAATTGCGACATGCCCGGATCGCCGCGGATGCTGGCGGTGCACAAAGAGCACTTGGAGGTTGAGCCGTTCCTGCAGGCGCTGCGTGCGGACCTGGCGGGTTACGAGCTGAAGGACGAGATCGGTCACTGGGCGGGGCATGGCAGCGATGATGCTTCGTTTGCCGATCAGGGAATCTGCACGCTCGCGCTGGGCGGCGAGCTCGGCCCGGGCGTGAAGAACTACCACACACCGGGTGACACGTACGACATCGTCGACCGCCGTGGCACGGTGCCATCGTCCGCCGTCCTGGCGGTGCTGGTGCAGCGTCTGGCTGACGTGCCACAACGGCCGACGGTGCGGGCGGAGCCCACCACGCGGCCGACAAACTAGCGGATCGTCTGAAGCCGATAGTGGAAGGAGACTTGCAGGCGCGGGTCGAGAATGGGGAAGGAGTCCGCCGACATGCCCTAGTCCCGCCAACCCAGGCGTCGCTCTGCCAATGACACGTACTCCGGATGGAGCTCGATACCGACGAATTTCCGGCGTAGTGCCGTGCACACCAGGCCAACCGTTCCCGACCCCAGGAACGGATCCAGCACGCAATCGCCTTCCTCGGATCCGGTGAGTACGCAAAGCTCGACGAGCTTTGGGGGAAACGTCGCGAAATGCGCACCCGGAAACGGCTCGGTGCTGATGGACCACACGCTCCGCCGGTTTCGGCCACGGCCGTTGCCGTTGGCAGGCTCACGGACGGCCTCGTAGTCGTAGAAATACTTCTCGGACTTCGAAAACAGGAAGACATACTCGTGGGCCCGCGTCGGGCGGTCCTTCACCGACTCGGGCTGGCAATTCGGCTTGTGCCAGATGATGTCCGAGCGCAGGTACCATCCGTCCGCCTGCAGGGCGAACGCGACCTTCCATGGGACGCCAATGAGGTCTTTCGGCTTGAGACCCGGCGGCGTGGGCGGGCGGTACGACATGGCGCGGGCGGGATTCTTGCGGTCCGTGTCGCGCCACGTACGGTTTCCGCTAGTAAAGGCGTCGCCGATGTTCAGCCATAGCGTGCCGTCGTCGGTCAGAACACGGTACACCTCGAGGAAGACCGCGCGCAGCGCGAGAATGTACCCGTCCAAGTCCGCCTCGGCCCCGATCTGCCCCGGATATCCGTAATCGCGGAGGCCCCAGTACGGTGGGCTGGTCACGCAGCAGCGAAAGGTGCGTGCACGAAGCCCCGGGAGCACGCGGTGCGCATCGCCGCAGACGATCTCGCACCCCTCGGGCAGGGTGCGCACACCACCCAGGATGGAGGATTCTTGAGGCACGACCCTACCCCAGCACTTTCGCCACCGCCTCGCCAATCGTCGCGGGGCTGTCGCTGACGATCACGCCCGCTTCGCGGAGCGCCGCGATCTTGGACCTCGCCGTCCCCTCGCCGCCCGAGATGATCGCGCCGGCGTGACCCATGCGCCGCCCGGGCGGGGCCGTCTGCCCGGCAATGAACGCGACGACCGGCTTGCGGATCTGGGCGTGGATGTGCGCGGCGGCCTGCTCCTCGTCGGTGCCGCCGATCTCGCCGATGATGACGATCGCGTGCGTGTCCGGGTCGGCCTCGAACAGCTCAAGCAGCTCGATGAAATTGAGGCCCTTGACCGGGTCGCCGCCGATGCCGACGCAGGTGGTCTGCGCGTACCCGCGTTCGCTGCATTGCCAGACGGCCTCATAAGTGAGAGTTCCGCTGCGCGAGATCACGCCCACGTTCTTGCCGCCGCGCGTCGGAGCCTTGTGGATGTAGCCCGGCATGATGCCGATCTTGCACTCGCCGGGCGTGATGATGCCCGGGCAGTTCGGCCCGATCAGCCGCGTGCCGTGGTCGTCGAGGTACTTGCGCGCCTTAATCATGTCGAGCGTCGGGATGCCTTCGGTGATGAGCACCGCGAGCTTGATCCCCGCGTCCGCGGCCTCCATCGCGGCCTCCGCCGCAAACGGCGCGGGCACGAAGATCATGGTCGCGTCGGCCCTGGTCGCCGCTACCGCCGCGTGGCAGGTATCGAACACCGGCAAGCCGTGCTCCGACTGGGTGCCCCCCTTCCCTGGCGTGCAGCCGCCGACGACCTGCGTCCCGTACTCTAGGCATTGGGCCGTGTGGAACGCGCCGGCCTTACCGGTAATGCCCTGACAGATCACGCGGGTGTTCTTGTTGACGAGGATGCTCATGGGATCGAAGTTCCCTTTCGTGCTGGCCGGTCCTGCGGTCGCGATTCGTGTTACGGCTGCAGCGCGCAACTCCCACGGCCGGTCCGCCGCGGCGGACGCCGGCCGCTACTGCTCCACGGGCGGCCCGATCGGCTTGAGGTACTCCGGCGGCGCCTCCGTGTAGCCGGGCGGCGTCTTGAGCTCGAACACGCTGCCGCTAAAGCCAGTGTTCAATTGCGCATCACTGAACGTAACCATAATGTGCGAATTCAGCTTGCCCGTGCCGTCGATCTTGGCAACCCGCACCTTGATCGGCAGCCCCGCCGTCGCACCCGCGCAGTCAATCCAGAAATCAAGCTGCTTATAGCTCTGCCCCGTCCGCGTGCCCTGACGCGGCAACAGCCGCAGGTGATCCGTCCCGGGCGGGTCCTTGTCCTCGGGCGGCACCTGCTGCACCTCGAACTCGCGGAGGATGTCCGCTTTCTTCTGCCCAAACGGCAGTGGAAAGACGCCCTCGCCGACCTTGTACGGATCACCCGGGTCGTCGGGACGGCGCACCTCCCGCCGCTGTACCGTCTTGGTGCGCGAATCAGCCTCGATGTACCAGCAACCATCGAACAGGTGCCGTTCGTCGAGCTGGTCGCGGCGTGTTCCGGTCAGCTTCTCCTTGAAGTGAATCATGAACCTGGCCACCGGGTCGGCCTTCTGGTACCAGATCTCGCCGCGCTTCGTGACCCAGTCTTCCTCGGTGTCCGACACGTACTCCTGCCGCCAGGCGACCTTGGCCCGCAGGTCATGGACCTGCCGCTCCTCCAACCGCGTCAGGATCCGGTCGATCTCGGGGGTGAGCGCGGGCTGGCTCGCCGCCGGCCGGGTCGCGGGAGCGCTCGTGACCGGAGCCGTCGTATTCTGGGCCAGGGCGGCGACGCAGCCCGCGACAGCGGTTATGATTCCAAGTTGGTTGGCGCGTTTCGAGCGCGTGGACATATTCCGGTACTCCCAACGCAGCGGGACGAGCGGATTCTAAGGCCGCCCGTGCGGCCAGAAAAGCCGTCGGTACGTAGAACCGCCGTTGGGGTGGGACCGCCCACGCGAACAGCGGGTGCCCCGTGCGTGACCCCTGGGGTCCTGACCGTGCTGCTGTTGCCGATCGCGATGGACGTGCTCTACGGACTGGCCCTCCTGATCGGCTGGCCGTACCTGCTCTATCGCCGGTGGACGCGTGGACGCTCCAGCACGCCCCTGCACGAGTACTTCGGGCGCGTGCCGGCGCGGCCCGTCTCGGCCCACTGCGTGTGGATTCACGGCGTGTCGCTGGGCGAGATCAACGCCACGCGGACGATCGTGGCGGAGCTGCATCGGCGGGCGCCGGACACGGCGGTGGTGGTCAGCAGCACGACGCGAACGGGACGCGATCAGGCGCAAAAGCTCTACCCGCGGCTGGTCACATTCCGCTATCCGCTGGACTTCTCGTTCGCGATCCGGCGCGCGCTGGCTCGTATTCGACCCTCCGTGATCGTGCTGATGGAACTGGAAGTGTGGCCCAACGTGATCGAGCTCGCGGCCGCGAGCGACATCCCCGTCATCATTGCGAACGGACGCGTGACGGCCGACAAGAGTGTGCGCTGGTTCAACCGGCCCATCATCCGCTGGCTGGCGCGGCGGATGTTCCGCCGGCTGCACTGGGTCGGGGCGCAGGACGGCACGTATCAGGCCCGGTTTATCGAGCTCGGCGTGGCCCCGGAGCGCGTCGAGGTCACGGGTTCGGTCAAGTACGACGCGGCGGAGATCGCCGACCGCATCGAGGGCCAGGACGAGCTGGCCCAGGCGATGGGGATCCCCACTGCGCAGCCGCTGTGGGTTTGCGGCAGCACCGGCCCGGGCGAAGAGGCCCTGGTGTTGGACGCGTACGCCAAGCTGGCCGAGCAGTTCCCCGACCTCCAACTGGCCATCGTTCCGCGCAAGCCAGAGCGCTTCAACGAGGTAGCGCAATTGATCGTGGAGCGCGGGTACGCGTGCTTAAGACGGAGCACCGGTGCGCCCGTCGTGCCGCCAGCGGTGACCGAGCCGCGGCCGGTCTTCCTGGGCGACACGATGGGCGAGCTGCGGAAGTTCTATGCGCTGGCGACGGTGGTGTTCGTGGGGCGGAGCCTGGTGCCGATGGGCGGTTCAGACGTGATGGAGGCGGCCGGCCTAGCCAAGCCGGTCCTGGTGGGCCCATACACCGACAACTTCGCGGAGGCGGTCAATCTGCTGCTCGCCGAAGGGGGCTGCCGACGGGTCAATGCGCCCGAAGGCCTGGCCGCCGCCGTGTCAGACCTGCTCCGGCACGCCGAGCGACGCCGGCATATGGGGGCCGCCGGTCGCGCCGCGATTGTCAGCCGGCGCGGCGCGACGACGAAGATAGTGGATCGAATCCTCAGTCTGCTCCCGTGACCGTCGGTTGGGAAAGCCTCTTTTTCGGCCGGCTGCCAAGACCGCTGCGCAACAAGAAGGGTTGGGCAACAGGCCTGGCTGGGCCTGGCCGCCCAACCCCGCGTCCCCGCTTCCTCCACCTCCAATGGGAAAACATTTGCCCTGCGCGAAGGGTTCGCCGCCCTTCGCGACAGGGCCACTCCTCCTCACTGACACTCGGCGACGGTCACGTGCGCTGCGTAACCGCTCACACGGTCATTGTACCCCGGATTTGGGGCCAATGCAAACGTTCCCGACATATAACTTGACACGGACGCAACTTCAGGCCCAATCCGTGGTAATATGCTTGCCATGACCACCGGGAAGCCCGCCGAACCAGCTCCTATAACCGCCGCCACACGCGACGCCCGCCGTATGACGCCGCCGAATCCCGGCCGGGCACGCGCCGGGTCACTGGCTATGGCTGCCGTCCTGGTTCTGCTCGCCGCCTGCAAGCCCGCGCCATACGCCGAGCGCCGCCTTCAGATGCGCGTGGACAGCATGCGCACGACCGCGCAGACCTGGGCCAAGACCGAAGAAAGCCGGCCCGGCAAGGTGGAACGTGACGTCGCCTACGCCCGGCAAATCCTGGATCGCGACGCCGCCCATATGGAACGCGACGCACGTTGGTTTGTGGACTGGCAAAAGCGTGACGTAGAGCGCTGGCGGAAGCGCGGCCCGATCTACCTGGACAAGGCGGGCAAAATCCTATGGGGCGAGCCGGAGCGGATCGAAGAGAACGCGATCACGCTATTCTTCTAGAGCACGTTCAGTTTTCCTGTAGCGGCCGACTTCCCGCTCGGCCCAGGGCGAAAAAAGGTGTCAGGAACCTTTTGCCGCGGAGCGGCCCTTTGGGTGCTGGGCACAAAAGGTTCCTGACACCTTTTTTCGCTCGCCAGTGCCCCGGCGTCGAGCGCGGCGGTTGGCTCGCCTGCTTCGGGTGGACACTCGTGGCGGGCCGCGTTGCCAGCGGATTCAAGTTGGTCGCGTAGCTGCGTGGTGGCATCTTTGCCGGCCGCCATCAGGCCCCCGGGGTAGAACGCAAAAACCAGCAGCAGGAAGCCGCACAGGAGCGCACCGATCTGCTGTGCCTCCCGCGGCCGGCCACGCGCTGGCTCCTCGTTCTCGTAGAGCAGCATGGCGGCGATGACCCGCAGGTAATATGCGGCCGCCAGGGCGGAATTGAGCACGGCCACAATCACCAGCGCGATGAGCCAGGGGCCATGACCCGGAACTTGTGTTCCGCGCGCGGCGGCGAGCGCGCTGCCGAAGAGGCTCAGCTTGCCCCAGAAGCCGGGTGTCGGCGGCAATCCCATCAGCGTGAACAGCGCCAGGGCCAGCAGCAGCGCGAGCCCCGGGTGGCGGCGGACGAGACCCGCCGCATCGCGCAGCGTCTCGCATGGCTCGTCGCGCACGCGCAGCAGGCCGAGCACGGCGAATGCGCCGAGGTTGGCGATTCCGTAGACGACCATGTAGTAGAGCGCGGCCGCGGTGCCGTCGCCCAGGATGCCAAAGGCCGCTGAGCCGCCGCTCGCACCCGCCCGCGGCCCCGCCAGCACGCCGACCAGCATGTATCCGGCGTGGGCGACACCGGAGTACCCGAGCAGGCGCTTGATGTTCGTCTGGCGCAGCGCGAGGACGTTTCCGACGCACATGCTTGCCGCCGCCACGATCCAGAGCAGCCAGAAGACCGGGGTGTCCTCGGATTCCCACTGGCCGGTGAGCAGGACGATCTTGAAGATGGCGACCAGGCCCGCCAGCTTCGGCACGAACCCGAGCAGTCCGGCCACCGGGCTGGCCGCGCCCTGGTACACGTCGGCGACGTAGAGGTGCAGCGGCACCGCGGCGATCTTGAACAGCAGCCCGCCCAGCGACAGCACGACGCCGGCCGCTGCCAGCCCGAACGCCGCGGTGCCCGGCTGATGCAGAGCCTGAACGATCGCGTCGCGCGTGTCGCCCAGGGCCGCGGTGCCCGACACGCCGTACAGGAAGCTGAAGCCGTAGGCCGTCACCGCCGCCGCCAGCGCGCCGAGATAGAAGTACTTCGTGCCGGCCTCCAGGGCGCGGGCGCTGGTGCGGCTGAGCACGATCATGATATAGGTCGGAATGCTGACGAGCTCCAGCGCGAGGAAGAGCAGCAGCAGATTGTCCGCCGGTCCGACGAGCAGCAAGCCGGTCAGCGCAAAGAGCATCATGGCGAGGAACTCGCCGCGCTCCTTCTCACGCCCCTGCGACCAGTTCGCGAGCGTCAGGAGAAGGCCGAGCTCGAGGCCGCTGAGGCGTACGAAGAGGGCCAGCGAGCCATAGGTCAGCCCGTTGCCGGCGGCCAAGCGCAGGGCCGGCCAACGATCCGCCCACCGCGCGCCAACCAGTACGACCACGAGATCGAGCCCCAGCGCCCCAAGCGTGACCCACGGCGCGAGGCGGCGGCGATGGTCGCGCTGCGACTGGCCGAGCAGCAACACGGCGCAGCCGGCGATCACCAGGATGATCTCCGGCAGCAAGGCGGCGATCGGCAGCGGCGCCTGGGGCGTCATGGCGAGCCCCCTTCCATGGGCGGGGTGTCTTCCCCGCCGCTGACGAGGTGGGCCACGCGGAGCGTGTCGTCCCACTCAGTGCCGCGAACCACCTGGGCCTCGTGGACCCGGTCGAGAATCTGCGTCTGGAGGGCCGGATCGAGCGCATCGGTGATCAGCCGCGGCGCGACCCCCAGCACCACCACGAGCACCGCCAGCGGCGTGAGGATCGCAATCTCACGGCCCGTGAGGTCGCGCTTCAGCCCCGTCGACAGATCGGGGGTCTCCGGCGGCTCCTTGACCGGGCCGAAGAGCACCTTGCCGGCCGCGTAAAGCATGTAGATCGCGCCGAGCAGGATGCCGGTCGCGCCGATCACGCCGTACCAGCGGCCCAGCACGTCGGAGTTGAACGCCGCCAGCAGGACGGTGAACTCGCTGACGAAGCCATTGAGGCCGGGCAGGCCGATGCTGGAGAGCACGAAGAGGACGAAGAAGAACGCGAGCACGGGCATGTGTCGCGCGAGGCCGCCGATCTGGTCGAGGTCGCGCGTGTGGTAGCGCTCGTAGATCATGCCGACCACGAGGAAGAGTGCCCCGGTGGAGAGGCCGTGATTGACCATGTAGAGCACCGAGCCGCTCAGGCCGACCGGCAGCAGGCTGAACATGCCGAGCATGCAAAAGCCGAGGTGCGAGACGGACGAGTACGCGACGAGCTTCTTCACGTCGCGCTGCACCCAGCAGCACAACGCGCCCCAGATGATGCCTGCGAGCGCCAGGACCCCCATCACCTGCGCCCATTCCAGCGCGCCCTGCGGCACCATCGGCAGGCTGAACCGCAGGAAGCCGTACGTCCCCAGCTTCAGCAGCACGCCGGCCAGGAGCACGCTGCCGGCGGTCGGGGCCTCGGTGTGCGCGAGTGGCAGCCAGGTGTGCAGCGGGAAGAACGGGACCTTGATCGCAAACCCGCAGAAGAACGCCACGAACAGCAGCGACTGCTCCGTCGCGCTGAGCTGCCGCAGGCTGAGCGTGGACAGCCGCACGAGGTCAAAGTCGATCACGTCGCTGTGACCGATCTGCGCCGCGCGGATGCCCAGGTAAAGGATGCCCGCGAAAGTGATCACGCTGCCGACGAAGGTGTACAGGAAGAACTTGCTGGCCGCGTAACGCCGCTCCGGCCCACCCCAGATCCCGATCAGGAAGTACAGCGGCACCAGCGTGAACTCGAAGAAGACGTAGAACAGCAGCACGTCGCGGGCGGCGAACACGCCGAGCATGCCGCTCGTGAGCGCTAGCAGCCAGGCGTAGTACTCCCGGATGCGGGTGCGAATGGCAGCGAAGCTGCACGCGACCGAGAGCGGGACGAGCAGTGCGGTGAGCGCGACGAGCGGCAGGCTAATGGCGTCCAGGCCGACATGGTAGCGCAGGACGACGCCATTGCGCAGGTTGGCCGTCCCGGCGCTCCCGGTGCGGTCGCCGACGACAATCCACTCGGCCTGGCTTTCACCCACGAGGGCTCGCGCACCGCGCTCGATCCCCGCAGGAAACTGCCCCCAGAGCAGCGCGGCGAGCACGAGGACAATGAGGCCAACCGCCAGCGCCAGCTTCGGCGCGAGCCCTGCGCGGCGTTCGGGCAGCACCCAAACGCCGATCGCCGCGACGAGCGGGAGGAAGATCAGCAGGTTGAGGCCGAAAGCTGTCATGACGACCCAATCGATCTCCGCAGCGTGCCACTGCTCTAGAGCAGTGGCACACCGGCCGCTACACGAACCACCTCCAAAGCAGCAACAACGCCACTACACCGATGACCATGCTCAGGGCGTAGGCCTGGAGCGCGCCGCGCTGCAGGAAGTGCAAGACAAAGCCCAATCCGCGCGGCACGGCGGCGACCAGCCAGACAACGCCGTCCAGGCCGTGGTTGTCCGTCGCGAACAGCATTCGACCCAGGCTCCGCAATGGCCGCACGAACACGGCGTCGTAGATTTCGTCGAAGTAGTACTTCGCGTGCCACAGGTTCCACAACCCGCCGAGAAGCTGCCGGTCGGGTTCCGTTTCCGGGGCACTGCCGTACCGCACCCACGCGAGCGCGATGCCCGCGAGCGCGACGAGCGCAGAGACGTACATCAACCATAAGCCGCCCTGACCGTGCTCCGGATGCCCCACCGTGCTATGGCCGATGTACGCGTGGAACAAACCGTGCGGCCGGAGGAGACCGAGGAACTTCTCGCCGACCGATCCATTCAGCGACACGCCGAGGTAGCCCGCGCAAATCGCCCCGACCGCGAGCAGCACGAGCGGCAAAATCATCACCGGCGGCGACTCGTGCGGGTGGTGGCCGGCCTCCTCGGGCAGGCGCAGCTTGCCCCCGAAGCACAAGAAGAACATGCGGAAGGTGTAGTACGCCGTGAGCCCCGCCGTCGCGAGCATAATGATGCCGACGACGACGTGCCGCTCGAACGCGGCGTGGACGATCTCGTCCTTGCTCCAGAAGCCGGAGAGCAGCGGGAAGCCCGCCAGCGCCAGGCAGCCGACCAGCATCGTGAGGTACGTTCGCGGGAGGACGTGCCGCAAGCCGCTGAACTTCCGCAGATCAACAATGCCGCCCATCGCGTGCATGACGCTGCCGGCTCCGAGGAAGAGCAGGGCCTTGAACCACGCGTGCGTGAACACGTGGAAGATCGCGCTGTCCGGCACGCGGCAGCCCAGGCCGACGAACATGAACGCGAGCTGGCTGATCGTCGAGTACGCCAGGATGCGCTTCATGTCGTACTGGGCCAGCGCCATCGTCGCCGTCAGCACCGCGCCGATGACGCCCAGCGTGAGGATCACGTCGAGCGCGGCCGGCGAAAGCGCGAAGATCGGCGTGCAACGGGCGATCATGTAGATGCCGGCGGTGACCATCGTGGCGGCGTGGATCAACGCGGAGACGGGCGTCGGGCCTTCCATCGCGTCGGGCAACCACACGTGCAGGGGGAACTGCGCGCTCTTGCCGACCGCCCCGCACATCAGCAGCAGGCTGACGAGCGTGGCCTGCGTCATTCCGAGGAAGCCGGAGTCCGCCGCGGACAGGAAGTGCGCATACTTGAAGACGACCGCGTAATCGAGCGGGTTCTCGCCCGGCCGCGCGTGGCCGCCGATAAACCCGTACAAGGCAAAGAGACCCAGCGCGAAACCGAAATCGCCGATGCGGTTGACGATGAAGGCCTTCTTTGCAGCGGCGGCGGCGGACGGCCTCGGATAGTAAAAGCCGATGAGCAGGTAGCTGCATAAGCCGACGAGCTCCCAGCCGAGATAAAGCAGGATGAAGTTGCCGGCCAGCACCAGCGTGCACATCGAGAAGACGAAGAGGCCCAGGAACGCGAAGAAGCGCTCGTAGCCGCGCTCCGGGTGCCCGTGGTGATCGCGCATGTAGCCGATCGAGTAGACCACGATGATCAGCGACACGACGGTGACGAACAGCAGCATGAGGCCGGTCAGGCCGTCGAAGTAGAAGTTGACGGCCAGCCACTGGTGGCCCGCCAGGCTGGCGCGCTGGCCCAGGCTGACCCAGTTGTAGATGGTGTAAGTGAAGCCGGAGGTGACTCCTTCCCCTGCTAGGGGGAGGGTGGGAGGGGGATAAGCGGCGGAACCCTCCCCCGGCCCCCTCCCTAGAAGGGAGGGCGATCCCGGTGACACGGGCCGGCCGAGATCGAAGAACAGCATTACGCCCAGCGCGGCCGACACCGCGACGCCCAGCACGACAGGCCAATGCGCCCGCTCGGGCCGTACCCGCAGCAAGAGCAGCACGCCCACCAGGATGGCCCCCACCAGCGGCCAGAACGGCAATGTCGCGTAGAGCGCCGTGGGGAGCATCGAGGTTGTCGCGTCAGCGAGTAGCACGCATTCGTCCGTTAGCTCGTTCGCCCTCGGCGGCCGACATGGAGGTCGGCCGCTACGTCATTCATCCTTCAGCGACATCCACGCATTTGCATCCAGCGTCCCGCGGTGGCGGTACAGCAGGACGACCAGCGCGAGTCCCAGCGCCGCCTCCGCCGCCGCCACGGCGATCAGGAACAGGGCAAACACCTGCCCGTCCAGGCTCGGCCGGCCGTCGAGCGGGTACCGCCCGAACGCGACCAGGTTGATGAAGATCCCCTGAAACATCATCTCCGTGCACAGGAAGATGATGATCAGGTTACGGCGCGTGACGAAACCGATCAGCCCCAGCACAAACAGCAGTGCCCCAAGCAGCACATGCGCGACGAGCATCAGTCCTCCCCCTCGAGCGGCGGCGACAACGAGGGCCGTCGCCGTGCGATCGCGATGGCCCCCACCATCGCGGCCAACAGCAGCAGCCCGATCAGTTGAATCGCAATGACGTAGGTCGTCAGAAGCTGCGTGCCGACCGCGGCGACCGTGCCGGCTGCCTCGGCCGGTGCCGGGACACTCGCGGCCGGGGCCGGACTGTCGAACAACCTGGACGTGATGAGCCACACCAGCACGAAGCCCGCCAGGCAGCCGAGCAACGGCTCGCGGGCTTTCACGTCGTACGGCGCCGGCCGCGCCTGCTGGGCCAGCATGATCACGAAGATGTACGTCACCAGGATCGCGCCCGCGTACACGATCACCAGTGCGGCGGCGAGGAATTCCGCCTCCATCTGCACGAGCAGGCCCGCCACCGCCAGGATCAGGAGTACGAAGTAGAGCGCGCTGTACACCGGCCGTTGGTGCGTGATCACGCGGAGCCCCGCGAAGAGCGCCACCGCGGCGCAGCCGGCGAAGAAGCGGGCGCCGGGTTGCGGCATCAGCAGGCGCACCGCGCCGACGACCGCCGCCGCTCCGGCGATTGCGAGCAGGATGTGTCCCGCGCGCGCCGCCGCAGTACGTCCGCCGGGCAGCGCCAGGCAGAGCCCGATCGCTCCGAGCGCGAGGAACAGGATCAGCAGACCCGGCATGTTGTTATTCTTCCACTCGCTGTCGGCACCGCTCTGATCTCAGTCCGCACGGACCCACAGTCTAGCGCTTTGTACTCCATCGCACGCCGACGGGCCACTCGGGCATCCGCCGGCTGCTACGTCGGCCATTCGCCACGGCGGGCAGGTTCAGGGGCCGACGCTACAGCTTGCGCTCGACGTTCGGCTGTGCCACGTCCTGGCTTTGTCCGCCGGTCAGGCCGTAATCGGTGACCGGCGGGTTTTTGCGCGGCTTCAGGTGCTTCGTCTCCTCGTACACCTGCAACAGCTTCTCCTTGTCGAAGATCAACTCCTCGCGCGTGCGGCCGACCAGCTCGTAGTGCGGTGTCAGCTCGATCGCGTCGACCGGGCAGGCCTCCTCGCACATGCCGCAGTAGATGCAGCGCAACTCGTCGATCTCGAACTTGACGGGATACTTCTCCCGGTCGGGCCAGGGCGACTCGCCGGCGTCGATGTGGATGCAGTGCGCCGGGCAGGCGGTGCTGCACATGAAGCAGGCCACGCACGCGACCCGGCCTTCGGGGTCCTTGTTGAGCCGATGGACGCCGCGGTAGTTCGCGAGCCGCATCTCGCCGCGGCCCTCGCGCGTGTCCTCGGGGTACTGATGCACGACCTCTTGCCGGCGTTTGAGGCTGAACATGTGCCGCAGCGTAGTGCCAAGGCCGTCGAAGATCTGGGGCAGGTACAGGCGCTCGGCCGGCGTCAGCTTGGGTTCCTGGAGTACGAGGATGTCTTCGTCACGCATGGCAGCTCCTGTGGCGGCCGGGACGGTCCGCCGCGGCGGACCGGCCGCTACGCGGGCCCGACCTCCACCGGCGGAAGATCCTCCTGTCGCCCGGTGACCGGACGCCGCGTCCGCGCCGCCGTCCACAGCATGCCGACGAGGGCGAGCAGATTCACCGCCAGGCTCGCCAGCCAGCTTTGCTGTAATCCAAACACCGTCAGTAGGCCCACGGCCGCCACCAGCGCGATCCCCACCGGCACCAGCGCCTGCCATGCCAGCCGCATGAGCTGGTCAAACCGGAACCGCGGGATCGTCCAGCGCACCACCATGAACAGCCCGATGAACAGCGCGACCTTCACCACGTACACGGCCAGCTTGATCGGCAGCGCCCACCACGTCGTGTTCTCCAGGCCCGGCAAGCCCCAGCAGTGCCAGCCGCCGAAGAACACCGCCACCAGGACGGCGCTGCCCGTGATCATATGCGCGTACTCGGCGAGGAAGAACATCGCGAACTTCATCGCGCTGTACTCGGTGTGGTAGCCGCCGACCAGCTCCTGCTCCGCCTCGGGCAGGTCGAACGGCGCGCGGTTCGTCTCGGCGAACGAGCTGATCAGCATGATCAGAAACGGCAGCGGGTGCATGAACACGTACCATACGCCGCTCCGCGCCTGCTGCGCGACCATCTCCTCGAGCCGCAGCGTGCCCGCGGTGAGCAGCACGCACAGCAGCGCCAGGCCCAGCGGCAGCTCATAGCTGATCATCTGGGCCGTCGCCCGCAGCCCGCCGTAGAAGGCGTACTTGTTGTTGCTCGCGTAGCCGGCCAGCACCACGCCATACACGCCCAGCGAGCCGACGGCGAGGATGTAGAGCACGCCGATGTCGAGGCGCGCGACCTGGGTGGAGACGGTGGTCCCCGGGGCCGTCCAGGGCCAGTGTACGTCGCCAGCCCACGGAATGATCGCGAAGCCGATCAGCGACACCACGAGCGACATCGCCGGCGCGAGCAGAAACAGCGGCTTGTCCACGTGCAGTGGGACGATGTCCTCCTTTAGCAGGAACTTCAGCCCGTCGGCGACGGGCTGGAACAGGCCCCAAAAGCCGACGCGGTTCGGGCCGTAGCGATCCTGCGTGAAGCCCGCGATCTTCCGTTCGGCGAGGATGCAGATCGCGGTCCCGGTCAGGATGAGCACGAGCATCACCGCCATGACGATGATCGGGAACCAGAACGGGTCCGACAGCAGGTCGCGGTAGAGCGGGAATGCAAGCACGAGCACCGCCGCAATCACGACGACGAACACGAGGCCTGCGCCGAGGATCAGCCAGGGACTTCGCAGCAGTCGGTCGATGCGTTGTACGGTCTTGTCCATCATGGCCATACCTGGCTGCATGAGACGGCGGACTCAGTGCGCGTGCTTCGGCAGCTCGCGCGGCACGAACACGTCCGCGAATGGCGGCACCTCCGCCGCCATCTCGGTACGAACCTTCTGCGCCCGAAACAGGCCGGTCCGCCCGGCCAACTCGTAGAAGAACTGCCCGTCCGCCTTCACGCCCTCCAGCGGCGGCAGCGTCCGCTCGAACGGCTGCACCAGCCCGTCGCAGTTCATGAATGTTCCCTCGCGCTCCACCCACGTCGCGCCCGGGACCTGCACGGCCACGAGCTCGTCCAGCCCGGACGGAAAGAGGTCGTGCACCACGAGAAACTCGACCTTCGCCAGGGCGGCGGCCATTTCGGGCGTGACCCACTCCGCCGGATAGCCGCCGACCACGTACGCCGCTTTGAAGCGGCGCTCCACGGCCTGCCCGAGGAACGCGCGGAACTCCGCCGTCGGGCCGCCGAGGCGCTGAATGATCGTCTCCACAGCCCGGCGATTCGGGCACTTTTCGGCCTTGATGACGAAACCCTTCGGAAAGACCTGATCCGCGCCGACGACGGGCACGAAACCGACCGCCAACGTGGCCTGGGGCGCGATCTCGCGGATAAACCGGGCCAGCAGCCAGGCTTCCTCGCAGCTCATCATCGGGCTGAGAACGGCCGCCACCGCGGCACCGCCATCCAGCTTCGCAGCGTCGGCCAGGCCGCGACGCACGGTTTCCGGCAATGCTTCCCAGCGCTCGGCTTGCAGCGCACGGCCGACGCGCACGCGCGGCTGGCTCAGCCGATCCGGGCGCTGCACGTACTTCCAGCCGAAACGGGCTTCGTCGCTGATCCACCACTGATTGACCTGCTCGTTATAGCGGGGCCGGAGGCGATGCAGGCCCTCCTCGTTCCAGTCGATCCAGATGGTCTGTCCGCGGCTGTCGGCCGGACTGACCGACTTCGTCGAGCGCAGCAGCCAGACCCGTTGCTTGAACAGAAAGTCCTTGTCGAGCAGCGCCCCGACCGGGCACAGGTCCACCACGTTGCCCTGGAGCGGGTTATCCAACGGGCGGCCGGGGAACACGTCGATCTCGCTGCGGCTGCCGCGGTTGACCACCGCCAGCTCGCCGGCGCCGGCGATCTCGTCGCAGAATCGCACGCAGCGGGTGCAGAGCACGCAGCGGTCCTGGTACAGCAGGGTGTGCGGGCCAACGTCCTTCTTGGGGTGCTTCTGCTTGTCCTCGACCATCCGCGAGGAGCCCGGCCCGTGCGCCTCGGTGTAGTCCTGCAAGTAGCACTCGCCCGCCTTGTCGCACACCGGACAGTCCAGCGGGTGATTCAGCAGGTAGTACTCCATCACGTGCGTCTGATTGCTGCGCACGGCGTCGGAGTTGAAGCGCACCTCCATCCCGTCCCGCACCGGCGTCTGACAGGACGGCACGAGCTTCGGCGACCAGACGAGCGCGTGCGTGTTCGAGTCGGGGACCTTCATCTCCATCAGGCACAGCCGGCAGCTCGCGACGATGCTCAGCCCCGGGTGGTAACAGTAGTACGGGATTGCCAAACCGGCCTCGAGCGCGGCCTGCAGGACCGGGATGTCTGGCCGGCATTCGAGCGCGCGACCGTCGATGATGATCTTCGGCATAAGCCTCTGAGCTTTCAGCGTGTAGCGGCCGACCTCCGTGTCGGCCGTGGAAATCCAACCGACTTTCTACGGCCGGGACAGTCCGCCGCGGCGGACCGGCCGCTACATTGGGGGACCGACCGCCGGTCGGTCTGCTACGGCGGGAAGAACGTCCCGCCGACGTACGCCGTCGCGCGGCCTTGCAGGATCGGCAGCTCATAGGCCGCCGGGTTCACCTGCCTGGCTTGCCGGGCGGCGGCGTCCGGCTCCTGCTCGGCGATGCGCTGCTCAAACTCCTTGCGGAACTTCTGCACGACCGTCCGCAACGGCCAAGCCGCACCGTCGGGCAGGCCGCAAATGCTCATCCCGGACATCATGCCCATGTTCTCGGTGATCTCGACGATCAGGTCCAGGTCCAGCACCCGGCCGGCACCCGCGCGGATGCGGCGGGCGATGTTGTACATCCAGGTCGTGCCCTCGCGGCAGTGCGTGCACTGGCCGCACGACTCCAGCGCGTAAAACCGCGCCACGTTGACCAGCACGTCGCGGATGTCCGCGTCCTCGGGGACGACGACCGCCGCCGCCGTCCCCAGGCCAAGCAGATCGTATTTGAGCCCGTCATCGAAGTCGAGGACGCAGTCCAGCTCGTCGTACTCCTGTTTCACGTCAATGACGCCAGACGGCGCTTTGGGAAACAGGTCGCCGCGCAGCACGCCCATCGACAGCCCGCCGGGGAAGACCGCCTTGACCTTCTTGCCGTCGCGCATGCCACCCCCAAAATCCGCGCCGTAGATGAGCTCGCGGCAGGTGATGCCGAGCGGGGCCTCGTAGCAGCCCGGGCGGTTCACCGGGCCGCTGACGCAGTACATCTTCGGCCCTTTCGAGTTCGCCGTACCCAGCGACAGCCACCAGTCCAGGCCGCGGGTCACGATGTGCGGCAGGCACGCCAGCGTCTCGACGTTGTTTACGACCGTGGGCATGCCGAACAGCCCCGCCGCCGCCGGGAACGGCGGCTTGATCCGCGGCCAGCCGCGCTTGCCTTCCAGACTCTCGATCAGGCCCGTTTCCTCGCCGCACACGTAGGCTCCGGCACCGCGATGAATGTAACACGCGAGGTCATAGCCGCTGCCAAGGATGTTGCGGCCGAAGTAGCCCGCCGCGTACGCTTCGTCGAGCGCTTTCTGGAGGATGTGGAACTGCTCGGTGAACTCGCCGCGCAAGTAGATGTAGGCGACCGTGGTCCGCGTGGCGTAGCCGGCGATCAGAATCCCCTCCAGCAGCATGTGGGGGTCGCTCTCCATCAGCACGCGGTTGGAGAAGGTCGGGGGCTCGGACTCGTCCGCATTGACGCACAGATAGGTGACCTTGCGGTCCTTGGGCAGGAAGCTCCATTTCACGCCGGCGGGGAAACCTGCTCCGCCGCGGCCGCGCAATTTGGCCTTCTTGACGAGCTTGACCAGCTCGTCGGGCTTCATCTGGAGGGCCTTGGCGGCCCCGGCGTAGCCGCCGTCGGCTTTATAGGTCGCCAGCGAGATACTGTGCGGCGCGCCGACGTGCTTCATCAGGACCGGCTCAAACGGCATGGTGCGCCTCCGTCGGCGCGTCGTACAAGTCGCTCCGCGGCAGCGACAGCTTGTCGTTGTCCGGATCGGCCAGGATCCGATCCACATCCTCGGCCCGCACGCACTTGTGCAGCTTCTCGTTGATCAGCATGCAGGGGGCGTGCTCGCACGCCGCCAGACATTCCTCGGTCATTAGCGAGTACGCGCCGTCCGCCGTCGTCTGGTACTCCTGGATTCCGAGCTTCTGCTCCAAAGCCTCCAAGACCTCCCGGCCACCCATCAGCTCGCACGTCAACGAGCGGCACAGGACGATCGTCTTGCGGCCTCTGGGGTGCGTCCAGAAGTGGGTATAGAAGCTGACGACGTCCAGCACCGCTGCGGCGGGCACCTCCAGTAGCTCCGCGATCTCGCGGATCGCGCGCAGCGAGACATAGCCGAGCGCATCCTGCGCAACATGCAGCGCGGGCAGCACCGCCGCGCGCTTCGTCGGGTAGCGCGGGAAAAACGCGCGAATCTTCTCCCGCACCGCCTCGCTCAAGCCGAGGCCCAACTCGGCGTCCGTGACGGTCTTCCGGTCAGCGGCTGTCCAACTCATGACGCACCCTTCGCTCGGTGCACAGCACGATCGTTAGGTCACTTGCCCTTCGGGATGAGGATCTTCGCCGCCAGAATCGCAACATCGTCTGCGTAGGCCGTCTTGGACGCGGCCTTGAGCCTCTCAGCAATCTCGATGTCGTCGATGAGCCTCCACCCATGCTCATCGAAAAGCTCGTGCAATTTCACGCGGTCCTTTTCAGTCGCAATGTGGCCGGCTGCAAGGCAAAGCTCGACCGCTGGATCGGGACGGCATGCCCCGAATTTTCGCAAGTCCCGAACCAGAGCCTTGCACACCGTTTCCCACAGCGGCTGATTGTTGAACAACTTGTACCGTTTGAAGAACGGGTCGGATTTATCGTTGAATGCGGAAGCACGCACACCGGGTGAATTGAGGAACGACTTGCATTCGACTACGAGCAACTCATTGGACGCCGGTCTGTAGGCAACGAGATCGAGCTCGGGGCGCGGCATCGAGGGCCTCTCAAGATACCGTTTCTCCTGCGAGGTCAAAGGCACGTGGTACAAGTGGTGAGTCCAGTATCCCTCCAAACGGAGAATGGTGCCAACGATCGATTCGAACGCGTCCATCCGAGAACCTCCGTCGGCGAGTCGCAGCTTGTACGGCGCACCCGCACTTCGCCCCGCGGGCGCAGCTAGAACTGCGGGCGCGGGGCGTGCCACTCCATCGTGTCGCGGACCTCGCGCAATCGCTGGCGCAGGTCCTCAGGCAAGCGCCCGGCCAGGTCCGCATCGATCAATCCGAGCCGCAACAGGTCCTCCAAGTGCACCTGGTCGATTCTGCGATAGGCATTGAGCTTCATGGTGACCAGCGCCAGCAAACCCAGGACCCAAAAGCCGCTCTCCGAACGCTCCACTTGGTCCAAGTCCGGTGCCGGCCGCGAATCGGTCACGCGGACCACCTCATTGGCCAGCACCACGTGGATCCCTTGGCTCGGTAACGGGTCGGCGGCCTCGACAAAGACCGGCAGGCCGAGCACCTCGCACTGGGTGAATCCGAGCGGTTCGAGCGCTCGGGCAGCGCGGGATACATCGCTGCGGCGCAACAGCAGGTCTACGTCTTTCGTAGCCCGCACCGCACCCACGTCGCGGCGGGCGACCCAGGTGGCGACCGCGTTACCGCCGATCACGGCGTAGGGAATGCCCGCTTCGTCGAGGGCGGCGGTGACCGTTCGCAGAAGTCGTTCGACGCGATTCACGGCTGCCACCTGCCATTCGAAATTAGGACGCGCTCGTGTCACGCCGGTCGGTCCTATCGGTCCAACTCCGCCGCAATGATGTTCAGGCTGTTCAGCACCGCCGGCACATCGCTGATCTGGTGCCCCACGATCAGCTTCGGGAACACCTGGTAGTTGATGAAGCTCGGTGGCCGGGTGCGCGCCCGCCACGGCGTCTTCCCGCCGTCGCTGACCACGTAGTAGCCCAGCTCACCGTTGGCGGTCTCGTTCGCGAAGTAGGCTTCGCCGATGGGCGGCGTGAGGCCGCGGTTGGTCATCACCTTCTCGAAATGGTGGATGAGGCCCTCGATCGAGAAGTAGACCTCCCGCTTGTCGGGCAGCGTCAGCAGGTCGTCCGCGACCGGGTTGATCGGGCCCTCCGGCAGCATCTCAACGACCTGTTCGATGATCTTGCACGCCTGACGGATCTCCTCCAGCCGCACGAGAAAACGCGCGTACGCGTCGCCGCCGTACGCGATCGGGACTTTGAAGTCCACCGCCGGCGCGCCCTTGCCGTCCCAGTTGTCGGCGTAGCAGAGGTAGGGCTCGTCCTTCCGCAAGTCGCGTTTCACGCCGCTGGCCCGCGCCACCGGCCCGGTCAGCGACCAGTTGATCGCGTCGTCGTGACCGATGACGCCCAGGCCCTTGGTCCGTTCGATGAAGATCCGGTTGCGCAGCAGCAGCGTCTCGACGTCGCGCAGGGCCGGCGGCACACGATTCCGCACGAAGTCGAGCACGCGGTCGGTCCAACCGGGCGGCGCGTCCTGGGCGAGACCGCCGACACGCGTATAGCTCGGGTGGAACCGCGACCCGCTGAGCGCCTCGACCAGATCGTAGATGATCTCGCGCTCGTTGAACCCGTACAGGAACGCGGTGAAGCCGCCCATGTCGAGCCCGCTGACGCCGATGTTCAGCAGGTGGTCCTGCAAGCGGCCGAGCTCGGCGCAGATGGTACGGATGGCCTTGCACCGCGGCGTGATGTCGATGCCGAATAGCTTCTCGACCGCCATGTGCCAGACGATGTCGTTGCTGATCGGGCAGACGTAGTTCATCCGCTCCACGACGACCACGTACTGGTTGTAGTCCAGGTGCTCGCCGAGCTTCTCGAAGCCGCTGTGCAGGAAGCCGATGTCCGGGGTGCAGCCGACGATGCGCTCGCCCTCGAGCTCGAGGACCAGGCGCAGCGTGGTGTGGGTGGCGGGGTGCTGCGGGCCGAAGTTCAGGACCCAGCGGTCCTCGTGACCCTCCTCGCGCTCCAATATCGTGGGCTTCAGTAGGTCGTATGAGACCGACAACCTGGGACTCCAGAAGAGCGAATTAAGAATTGGGAATTGAGAATTAAGAAAACCGGCGCCAGCACCACTGAAAATGCTGGGCGGTCTCCGCCATTCTTAACTCTTAATTCTTAATTCTGCATTCGCAAGTCTCACGCCGTTTCGCGCGTCACGACCTCAAAGGCCTCCCGCTCGCCTTTGCCCGTCAGCGGATAATCCTTCCGCAGCGGATAGTCCCGGAAGTTCTGCGGCATCAGGATTCGCCGCAGGTCCGGATGCCCACGGAAGCGGACCCCGAACATGTCGTATACTTCGCGTTCCGGCCACTCCGCGCCGTTCCAGATGCCGGTCACCGACGGCACCTCGGGGTCCGGGTCGTTGACGAACGCCTTGACCCACAAGCGGTGATTGTGCGTCAGGCTCAGCAGGCTGTAGATCACGCCAAAGCGGTCATCAGCGCCCGGGTAATTCAGGTAATCGACGCACGTCAGGTCGGCGAGCTGCTCGAACTTCGTCCGCGGGCCGCGGCAGAGGAACTTCATCACGTCCAGCAGCCGGTCCGGCGGAACGCGCACCCAGAGCTGGTCGGACGCGCGGCCGTCGGCGTAGGTCACGAGCGGCCGGGCCGCGAGGTTCAATTCGGGGAACCGTTCCTGGAGCGCTTGAATGACGTCCGTGCTCGCCATCGCGCTCAGTTCCCCCCGCCGAACCCGGCACCCAACTCGACCGGTTGCCGCGGCGGCTGCACCGCCAGCCGCAGCCCGCGCCCGCGCTCCTGGCTCGTCCGCACGCCCTGCTCGGTCACCACCTGCTGAATCAGCATGAGACCTTCGAGCAAGGTCTCCGGCCGCGGGGGACAACCGGGCACGTAGACATCCACCGGCAGGAACTGGTCGATGCCCTGGATGACGGCGTACGTGTCGAAAACACCGCCCGTCGACGCACACGCCCCCATCGAGATGACCCACTTCGGCTCGGTCATCT
>CAZWYT010000022.1:17834-65953 GCA_964638325.1 uncultured Planctomycetales bacterium | reverse complement strand
CCGCCCGCGGCCAGCCCGCTCACACGCCGGTAAGCAACGCGACGAACGGGTTAATATCGTCGAAGCCGAACGTCCCATTCATGTTGATATCGCCGTTGGACAGCGGGCAATCGGGAAAGGCACTCTGCCAGGCGACCGGGTCGGTCAGCGCCAGAATGAACGGGTTAATGTCGCCGAAGTTCACGCTCCCGTCGCAGTTCAGGTCGCCGACGGGCCACGGCGGCTCGCAGATCAGAGCGGTCAGCTTCACGTCGTCGACGTTCCAGCCGCAGTATCGCCAGCCGACATCCGTCGTCCCCATCGTCCAGCGCAGGTAAACGGAAGGCTTGTTGTCGGCGATCGCCGAAATGTCCAAGTCGATCTCGTGCCACGACGTATCCGCGACCTCCCCGGTGTTCTGCCAGACGTTGGTGAACGTGGTTCCGTTGTTGCTCACGCGGACGTACGCGTGATCGTACTGCGGCTGCTCGACGCCCAGCCAGCGCCAGAAGCCCAGCCGGACGCCGTACTTCCCGGTGCAGTCGATCGGCGTACTGGTCAGGTGCTTCTCGGCGAGATTGTTCTCATAATCGCCGTTCAGGTTATAGCCGTAGACCTTCGTGCCGGTGTGCCCACTGGTGGGATCTGGACCGCCGTACTCGCCGCCTCCGCCGGTCGGAGTCCCAAACGCCCACTGCGTCTGGACAGTCCAGTTCGGGCTCGTGTCAAAGTTGTTTTCGTAGATCACGTCGACGCCGTAGGCCACCGTGGCGGCGAAGTAGTTGGTCGGCGCGCCATACGGATCGACGTACACCTGCCCATCGGTGGCCTGGGCGCTGAAGTAGTACAGCAACTGGCCCCCGCATGTAGCGGCGGGCAGGTGCGCGTCGTAGACGTTGTCTGCCACAGGGGTCATCGGAGCCTGCTGCCAACTGGTGCCCGTCTTATAGTGCAGCATGCCGGTCCCCGGTTGCGGCACCTTGGTACCCACGCCGACGACCTCGACGCGAACGGTCGTTCCGCCGGCCGGCGCGCTGAACTCCGGCAGCCCGTAGGGGTACACGAAATCCAGCTTATTCACGGGTAAGTTCACGCCGGCGGCATCGACCAGCCAGCCCACGACGCTGCGGGTCATCTTCACCGCGTAGGGGAAGTTCAGGTAGTTGGGCGTGTCATAGCAGTCGCTCTGCGTGTGGTAATAGGGATTGCTCCAGACTGCGCCCTCGATGATCAGGCAGGCCTGGAAGCCCTGCCACTCGAAGGGCGCGTGGTCGCTGGCGTCGAGCCCGCCCTCGTCCGCGAAGGTCAGGCCGCCGCTGTACTCGGCGATGGCCGCCGCGAGCGCGGTCTTGATCGGGTTCGATGCGCTGGTGCCGTAGATCAGGGCGAGGTTCGTCGGCGGATTCGTGGGTTCATAGCAGATCATGTCGAGCGAGATCATCCCGCGGATGTCCTCGCCGGCGTGGGCCGTGGCGTAGTAGTCGCTGCCGATCAGCCCCGCCTCCTCCATGTCGAACGCGATGTAGCGGATGGTGTAGTCTGAGTCGTACTGACTAAGAATGCGGGCGGCTTCAATGACCCCCGCGACGCCACTGGCGTTGTCGTCGGCGCCGGGGTTGTTGACGGAGTCATAGTGGCCGCCAATGATGTAAATCGAGCTGGGAAACAGCGTGCCGGTCTGCTCGGCCACCACGTTTTCCTGCGTCTGACCGTTGTACTGAAATGTGTCGAAGTACGTCGGCAAGCCGTAGCTCTCGAAGAGGGTCTTGATGTTGTTGCGAGCGGGGTCGTGATCGGCCCCATTCTGGCCCCGGCTGTCCCCCGCATGCGTGTACAGTTGCGCGTTCAGCAAGCTCATGTAGTTGAGCTGGCTCACCTGCTGGGCCGCCGCCTGCCCTTCGTCCGAGGCGACCGCGGTCGCCGCTACGAGCAAACTGAAACCGACCGCCAATCCCCCCATGACTTGCCGCGCTGTTCGCCTCGTGTCCACGGACTGTACCTCCTATAGTGTGCTCAGGACGGGGACTCTCCGGTCCGGCTCTCGCTGCGCCGCGCGCCGACCAAGTGGGCCGTCGCGGCAACAAGCCACTTTCGTGCCTCCAGTAGCCATTATAATGACTGCCTCGCGCCAGCCGCAAACCTATTTGGCACGACTTTCGCCGCAATCTTATCGGGCTGGGGCCGCCTCCTCGGACGACGTCACCCCCTGCCGCCGGACAACAGCGCCACGAACGGGTTGATGTCGCCGAAGTCGAACGTCCCGTCGCCGTTGATGTCGCCGTTGAGGATCGGGCAGCCCGGGTAGGTCTGGCCGTAGACGATCGGGTCGCTCAGGGCCAGTACGAACGGGTTGATGTCGCCGAAGTCCACGCTGCCATCGCAGTTCAGGTCACCCCGGCGATAAACACGCCCGACGACGCACAGCGAGGGGTCGCCGAAGACAATCCACGTGTCGAACATCTGCACGCCGGCTTGCCCGTATTCAGCGATCATCTGGGACGCGGCCGCAAAGCAGAGTGCACCAAAAGTCCGGTAGGTTCCGTTCACCAGCAAGGTGACGAACTCGGCCTGGGCGGTGAGCGGTCCATCCCAATACGGCGTAGTCGAGAACATATACGTGGCGATCGCCCCCGTCGGTGTTCCGTCGTGCGTCGCGCGCAACCAGGCCTCTCCGAAGCAAGTCCCGCCTTCGAACTGGCCGTTGAGCGGGGCGACACTGAAGATGAACGGCAGCATATTGTCGTTGGCCAAGGCGTTAACGTGGGCATTCGAGAAGCCGCTGGTGGACCACGAGGTCGCGGTGCCGTGGCCAACGTAATTCACAATGCCGCGGCCGGCGTTGAGCGCGTCCATGACCATCGTCGGCGTCGCGCCGGGGTCGTAGATTTGGTCCACTAGCGTATACCCATGCGCCAGCAGCGTGTCGCGAATATTGTCCATGTGCGGGACGGCTGTGCTGGACGCAACCCCGGTGCCGCGCCAGTACCAATCTTGAAGGGGGGCGCCGCTGGCTTCATACGTAATCGTCCGCTGAACCTGGGTATCAACCTGTGCGGCGGTCTCCGCCGAGAAGCGACCAACCAAGACGTCGGGATAGTCGTCATCACCGGCGAGCTTGGCGTAGAGCGGGTCGGCCACGGCGCCCCAGGCATGCGGCGCGGCGACATGCGGCGCATCGCCGACCAGGAGGACGAAGGCCAAGTCGCCGGCCTCGTAGGCGCTCTGGATGTAGGCCTTGATCGCCGTCGAGTTGTTGCCGATGGTCGCCACCCCGACGACGGTCGTCGGAATGCCGATGCTTCGCTTGTGGACGGCGAGCGGTTCGACATTCGCCAGCCACGGATCGTGGGCGATGATCAGCATGCCGCCCTCCTCGTTTATGGACGGGTAACGTGGTGCACCGTCTCCAGCGATTGTTGGCCCGACCGGGGCAGCGCCGGCGGCGCGTGGCATGACTGTTGTAACCCCTAACGCTGCAAGTATGGCCAGGATCGCCCAGGCCGGCGACTGGTTCGTCCGCGGCGCGACTTTGGTCTTCATGTCCGACCCTCTTTCTCCCGCCCCGGCACTGGTCAGCAAGCCGGACGTTGCACCCAGCACCCAGCCCGCCACCGTCGCCCCCATTATACCAGATCTCCCCGCGAGAGCGGTGCAGAATGGGTGCTTCAGAGCCGCGCGCGGAGAATCGCGGATGCGCACGTCCCAAAAGGCAGTACACTAGTCCCCAAGGCAGAAAGGGGGTTTGACAGGCACCGCAAACGCCGTAGGCCAGCTCGGGCCGAGAGCTGATGGCTGAAGGCTGACGGCTCCGCCAGGCATCCTCCGCGGCGGACCCTGACGCTACGGGCCGCCGCTCAGCAGCGCGACAAACGGGTTAATGTCGCCGAAGTCGAACGTCCCGTCGCCGTTAATGTCCCCGTTGAGGATCGGGCAGCCCGGGTAGGTCTGGCCGTAGGCGGTCGGGTTGCTCAGGGCAAGCACGAACGGGTTGATGTCCGCGAACCCCACCGTGGCGTCGCAGTTCATGTCGCCCGGCGGCCAGGCCGGCGCCGCCGGCAAGACGAAGTCCGCGGTGACCGGCCGGTGCGGGGAGGCGACGCCACTGATCACGAACGGCGTGGGAAAGCCAAGCGTTTCGGGTGGGAACCATGCCAATGGCAGCCCCGTGCTGTCGAAGATGAACACATTGCGCAGCGTGGTCATGCTGTCCTGCCACGCGACGTAATCGAGCTTGCTCGAGCCGTACGTGCCGCGGTTGTTGTTGTACGGGTTCCGGGCATCGTCATACGTCATGTCGGACCGGTCGCGGTCCGTGCCGTCCGTGCCGCCGGTGACCGCGGCCATCGTCAGCCATTCTGCCGGCCCCTTGCGCCCGTTGTTCAGCTCGTCCTCGTTCCAGTCGCCGCCGATGATCACGGGGGTGTCGTCGTCGAGGATGGTCGTCGCGGCCGGGTAGTCGAGAATCCTGTTGTGCGGGTCGGGCGTACCAGCGCCGGCGCCGTTGAACAGGTAGTCGATGTAGTACGCCGTGTTCCGCGCCGCCCGCTCGCGCCAGTCCTTGTCCGACTGGTCGGATCCGCTCTTCAGGTGCGCATTGCCGACCACGAGATTGCCGGCGTAGACGTTGTCCGGCAGGTTGAACTCGCCGAACATGAAGCCACGATATTCCTCCAGCGCCCCACCCCAGGCGTATTCGTCAGCTTGGACAGTGCAGTCCGAGCGCTGTGAGACTGTATCGCCGTTAAGGTCGGCGAACGGGAACCGGCTGACGATCACGTTGCGGTTATAGCCGTCGGTCTTGGTGCTCACGAAGATGTACGGCAAATCGTAGTCGGGCGCGTACTTCTGCACGTAGGCCGTCACGTCTCCGCCCATGTACGGGTCAGGGCCGCCGTGGAAGAACAGCTCGAGCGTGGTCGTCAGTTGCGCGACGGAATCGGCGCCGCTGCCCGTGCCATTGCCGGAGTTGTCGCCCGCCTCCTGCATGAGCCAGATATCGGGTTTCATGGCGGCAACGATGCGCGCCAGCGCAGTCCACGGATTCTGACCTTCGACCTTGGTCGCGGTGTGGCAGATGTCGTCGTCGATGTTCCAGGTCATCACGCGCAGGTCATCGGGATCGACCTTGCCCCATTGCCCGCTCGGGGGATCCCACTGGGCCAGCGCCGGCCAGCCCGCAGCGCCCACGTAGACGAGTACCACGCCAATCCAGCTTCTCCCAGCGCTCATCGCAGAAATCTCTCAAGCCAAAAGGACCGCACCACACCTCAGCCACGCTTGCCCAATCATAGCAGCCGGTGCGGGGTTTGGCACCCCCATAACGGTGACGCTCAGGTGCCCGTGAGCAACGCGATGAAGGGGTTGATGTCGCCGAAGCCGACACGGCCGTCGCCGTTGATGTCCCCATTGGAAAGCGGACAGCCGGGATAGACGACCTGCCACGTGGCCGGGTCGATCAGCGCCAGAATGAAGGGGTTAATGTCGCCGAAACTCACGTTTCCATCGCAATTCAGGTCGCCACGCAGAGCGGCCGCGGGAACGACCTCGCCGAGCAGGGTCACCACGCGCGTGGGCTCATCGGGAGCGTCGGACGTGATGACCAGCGTCCCATTCAGGACGCCGATCGTGGACGTGTCCATCGCGATTACGTGCGCGTTACCGCCGCCACCGGCCGCCTCGGCGAACAGGCCCCCTGGGGCCGTGAAGCCCGCGCTGGCGGTCAGGTCATAGTGCAGATCAGCAATGCCGGCGGCCGACCACAACGCCACGTCCCCATCATTCCAAACCGTCAGGCTCTGTTCCGCGGGTGCCCCCTGCTCGACCTGGCCGAAGTCAATCTCTGGATCGCAGCCGATCTGCGGCGGCACGCGCAAGTCGAGGAACACCGGCAGGTGACCGGCCCCGTTCGCCACGTTGACCAGGGCCTGTGCAATCGCCGGCCCTACCATCTGGTTCCCCGCAATGGTCAAGGTCGTATTGAAGCTGGTCCCGTCGTTGCCCCACGCGCGATAGGAATGGTTCGGATCGTCCCAGGTGGTCGTACTGTAGGGGCTGGCGGAGTCGCCGATGTAATCGAAGCCGCTGCCGTCGACCAGGCTGACGGAGACCAGGAGCTGGTCGTGCCGGTCGTCCATCCCGCCCGCCCCGATTGGGTCCTGCGTGTGCACGAAGCAAAACGCAGGGTTGTTGTTCCAACTGCCCGGCGTGTCGATCGGATCGAAGAAGCGCCCGGCGTCGTTCGCCTGACTGCCGACGAGCTCCTGATAGGCAGCCTGCGCCGAGGACTGGATGTTCAGATCCCCGCCCAGCAGGAAGTGCCACGCTGGGTCGAGCGACTCGGCGTTCGCCCGGATGCGCTGCGCCTCAAGCAGCCGGCGTTGCTGATCACTGTCGGCCGTCCCCGACTTCATGTGCGTACTGTAGCAGGCGAGTGTGGCCTGGGATGAGTCATACCCGGCGAGCCGCACGTCATAGCGCATGATGTTTCGCGGGTGGTTCGGCGCGTTGCCCCCCGTCGCCACGATTGTGACGCCGAGGAGCGTGACCTTGCTGGTGCGGTAGAGGAAGGCACTGTCCGTGTCGGGTCCGTCGACGAACGGCGCGCCGGCCCAATCGCCCGGGCTGCCGGGCGCCGCATTAAGAATGTTCACTAGCGCCGCGACGGCCGAAGCCGACACGAACTCCTGGCCGAGCAGGGCGTCGGGTTGCATCGCGCGCCCCTCATACAGCCCATAGACGGCGGTCTGGAAGTCCGCCGCCCGGCCGCCGCTGTAATCGGAGACGTTCCAGGTCGCGACGCGCAGTTGTGCGCTGGCCGCCAGCGCACCGAACAACGAAAGGGCGATGCCGAGCCAGCGGCTGGAAGCTGATCGTGTGGCCAAGTTCACTTCGTGCCTCATCTTTCCGCCCCGCACAGCGTACATTCCGACCCGACATTATAGCGTGAACGTGTGCGCGGCGCCAGGCTCCGGAGAATGGGGATGAGAGCGCCTAACAGAACCACCCTCCCCTCCCCCCGATGGGCAGAGGGGTTCTGATAGGAACTCTTAGCCTTGGAGGAGCGAGTGCCCCCGCAAGCCCCGCGGGACCCTCAGGCCCAGCAGCGCCAGGGTCGTCGGGGCCACGTCCAGGAGCGTCGCGTCGCGCTGCATCCTTGGCAATGAGCCGTGCGAGAGCATGTACATCCCGGCCAGCGCGTGGTTCGCATCGTCCGGCCCGCTCTCGCTTTCGAACGTGTACACGTCCGCGTGCCCGAGCGTCCCCACGCTGCGCCAGTGCAGATCGCCAAACAGCACGATCAGGTCGGGCGGAAACCCCGTGAGGTCCGCGTAGACCCGGTCGGGCTTGAACGCCCGGCTGCCCATCGGCCGACCCGCATGATCCGGCAGCGCCTCGATCTTCGCGATCAGCTCATCGCGCAGCGCTTCGTACTCATCGGCCGAGACGATTCCCTGCGGCTCACGCCCCGCCCGGTTGATAAAGCACTGCCCCGTATACCCGCCGTCCCCCCAGACCTTCGTCCGGCTCCAGTCCACGTCAGCCAGCTCGAAGCGCCGCCGCTGCGTCACCGGCGTCTTCATGGCCAGCAGGCCCTCCCGAATCAGCCAGTCATTGATGCAGAAGCCGCCGTCCAGGCGTTTCGCGCCATGATCGGAGACGACCCACACCGCGGTGCGGTCCAGATCGAGCAGCTCCAGCAGCGCGCCAATTTGCCGGTCCACGAAGACGTAGTAGTCGTGGATCGCGTTGGCGAAGCGGTTGCCCGGCTCGTGCTGGCGGTGCTCAGGATCGCCAAACCGCCAGAAGCCGTGGTGGATGCGGTCGACCCCCATCTCCACCATCCAGAAGAGGTTCCACGGGCGTGTCGTGAGCAGATGCCGGCAGACCTTGAACCGCTGCTCGGCCATCTCGTAGATCTCGCCGAGCAAACGCTCCTTCTCCTCCGTCTGGAACCCGGCCGCGTCGAGAATGTACTCGCCGCCCAGCAGCCCGCGAATTTCATCCGCGAGCTCGGGCGGGTGCGTGTACGGGCTCTTCGTGCTCGGGGTCAGGAAGCAGGTGATCTGACAGCCGCGCGGCGGCCGGACGATGGGAAACGTCTGCGGCACACCGACCGTGATCGAGGGCAGCCCCGCCCGCGCGGCGTGGTCCCACAGCCGCGGCTGGCGAATGTCCAGGTTGGTCGCCAGGCCGAGATTCTCATAGGTCCAATCGCGCCGGCAGCGGAAGCCGTAGACGCCGAGGGCGCCCGGGTCCTTCCCGGACGCCATGCAGCTCCAGGCCGGCACGGTCAGCGGCGGGAGACAGCTTTCCAGCCGGCCCCATAGCCCCGCCTGCATGAGCCGGCGCAGGTTCGGCAAGTCGTCGCGCCAGCGATCGAACACGAGGACCGGATCGGCACAATCCAGCCCGATGATCGCAACCTTCTCAACGTGCCTCACACACCACCAAGAACCGTTGGGCCGTTGCGGAGTGGATGATAAGGGGAGTCCGCGCCCGGTGCCACGCCTGCGCCCGCGCTTGACCGCCCCGCTCACGCGGATATCGTGTCCACCCGATGGCAACCGTAAGCTCGAGCCCCGGAAGCGATGCGGCCCCGCCGGCCGACGGCACCGGGCTACTGCTGCTCGATCCCTGGCTCAAGTCCCACGCCGAGCACCTGCGCCGGCGCTACCAGCACTACCAGGCCACGCGCCAGCGCATTATCGACGCGGCCGGCTCCCTCGCCGAGCTCGCCCGCGCCCATGAGTACTTCGGCTTCAACCGCGGTGAGCACGACGGCCAGCCGGGAACGTGGTTCCGCGAATGGGCCCCCAACGCCATTGCGCTGTCGCTGATCGGCGATTTCAACCAGTGGGACCCCACGGCTCATCCGCTGCACAAAGACCAGTTCGGCGTATGGGTCCGCTTTCTGCCCGATGCCGAGTTCGCCGGTCGCCTCACGCACGGCAGCCAGGTCAAGATTCACGTGCACAGCGCCATCGGCCCACGCGACCGCATTCCGCCTTTCATCCGCCGCACGGTGTCGGACCCGCGCACGCACGACTTTGCGGGCCAGTACTGGAACCCGCCCCAACCCTACGCTTGGCGTCACGCGGCGCCCGAGCTGCGCGGCAACCTGCGCATCTACGAGGCGCACGTCGGGATGGCAACCGAGCAGGAGCGGGTCGGAACCTACCGCGAGTTCACGGAACAGGTTTTGCCCCGCGTCGTCAAGGCCGGCTACAACGCCACTCAGCTCATGGCGGTTCAGGAGCATCCGTACTACGGTTCGTTCGGCTATCAGGTCAGCAGCTTCTTCGCTGCCTCGTCGCGCTTCGGCACGCCCGAAGACCTCAAGCACCTGATCGACACCGCTCACGGCTCCGGCTTGCTCGTCCTGCTCGACCTCGTACATAGCCACGCGGTCAAGAACATCAACGAGGGGCTGAATCTTCTGGACGGCACGGATTACCAGTACTTCCACGCCGGCGGTCGCGGACAGCATCCGGCCTGGGATTCCCTGTGCTTCGATTATGGCAAGCTCGAAGTACTCCGCTTCCTCCTCAGCAATGTCCGCTTCTGGCTGGACGAATACCAGTTCGATGGTTTCCGTTTCGACGGTGTCACCAGTATGATGTACCTGGATCACGGGCTGGGACATCCCTTCACGCACTACGGCGATTACTTCCCTCCATACACGGATGACGACGCGATGGCCTACCTGCAACTCGCCAACGAGCTGGTTCACACTTTGCGCCCGCACGCCATCACGATCGCGGAAGACGTCTCCGGCATGATCGGCATCGCGCGCCCCCTGGAGGAGGGTGGCCTGGGTTTTGACTACCGTCTGGCGATGGGGATTCCCGACTATTGGATCAAGCTGCTTAAGGAGCGCCGCGACGAGCATTGGCACATGGATGAGCTCTACCATGTGCTCACTAACCGCCGCGTCGGCGAGAAGCACATCGCTTACGCGGAATGCCACGACCAGGCCCTGGTCGGCGACAAGACCATCGCGATGCGCCTGATGGACGCCGACATCTACTTCCACATGCTCAAGGACAGCCAGAACCTGCTCGTCGAACGGGGGATGGCGCTGCACAAGATGATCCGGCTGATCACGTTCTCGCTGGGCGGCGAGGCGTATCTGAATTTCATGGGCAACGAGTTCGGCCACCCCGAGTGGATTGACTTCCCGCGCGAAGGCAACAACTTCTCCTACAAGTACGCCCGCCGCCAGTGGAAGCTGGTCGACGACCCCCTGCTGCGCTACCACGCCCTCGCCGAATTCGACCGGGCCATGATCCGCCTCGACGAAGAGCATGGTCTGCTCGCATTGACCCCCGCGGAGAAGCTGCACGTGCACGAGGACCGCAAGCTGCTGGTCTACCGCCGCGGGGCCCTCGTGTTCGCCTTCAACTTCCACCCGGCCCAGTCGTATGCCGGCTACCGCATCGGCGTGGCCGACAGCAGAGACTACAAGTTGATTCTACACACGGACGACGTGTGGTTCGGCGGTCATGGGGAGTTGCTCACGGGCCAGGTCTACCCTTTGCAGGCGACGGCTTGGGACGATCGCGCGCAAAGCATTCAAGTCTACATTCCAGCCCGGACGGCGCTCGTGCTGGCGCTGGTGTAGCCCCTGCTGTCCGTCTGCGCCACCGAGACTCTCACGCTCCCCTACGAAGGCGTGTGACGCACCCGGTACGAGCGTGGTCCGCGTTCGTCGCCGCCTGTGCAGTACAGCCAACGACCCGCGCTGAGCTGCCGCGACTCGGCAAAGAAACCTTGCGCGTACGGCCCGGCCGATAATGCGGTCTGCGAGACCTTCTGCCACGTATGGCCTTGGTCTTGTGAGGCCAGGAGCGTGGCGCGTTCACCGCCGAAGCGCTGCGACGTCACCGTCCCGACGTAAATCTGCTCGTCGCCGCTGACCGCGAACCACACGAACTGCGACCAGCCGGTGATCACCTGCACCGCGCCACTGGTGCGCTCCACGCGGTGAATCTGTCCGGAGCCATCGTCCGTACACCAGAAGATGTAGTCGCGTGTGAAGGCCACGTCGGTGTAGACTGCGTGCGGCCCGCGGCCAAGAACCTCGAACGCCGTCCCATGATCCGCCGACGATGCGTAGCCACCCGCGGGGCCGTCCCCGAAGGCGATATACAGCCGGCGGTCGTACGGGTCCCAGCGCACCGTGTGGATGTGCTGCGCGGCCTCGTCTACGAACACGGTCGACCACGTCAGTCCCCCATCGCGGCTCTTGTAGAGGGTCGCCACGTGCTCGGCATCTTTCGTGTAGTTGCCGCCGTACAAGCTGCCCTCGTCGTCCTCATCCATGCGCCACACGGGCACGCCCAGGCACTCGCGCCACATCACGCCGCCATCGGCTGAACGATAAACCGGTTGATGATCCGCCGACGCAAACAGGACGCCGGCCGTCGACGCGAACAGCAGCCGGGGGCCGCCGTCGAGCGGCCGGCCCAGGTCCAGCCAAGCCCCTGAAAGGTTGTGATCGCTGGCCTTCTTGATCTCCCCCGTCTCCAGGCCCAGGTATATGTCGTCGCCGCGCGCGTACGACGCCGTAATGACGACTGGCAGGTCCTCCACCTCATACCCGCCTGGGTCCACTGGCCCCAGAACACCATTGGGAATCCACGGCGCGCAGCCCTCCACCGGCACCAAGAGCGATGCGCACGCGACTACTCTTGCCAGCGCGGGCCGCAGGGCTCGGCTCAACCGAGGCAGCCAGCAACGGATCAGCATTTCCCAGCCGAGGGGCAGTCTTCAACGAGCGGACAGACGTCACACCGCGGTTTCCGGGCCACGCAAATCTCGCGGCCGTGCTGGATCAGGGCATGGGCGAGATAGGTCCACGACTCCTGCGGGAACAACGCCATCAGGTCCTGCTCGATCTTCTCCGCGTCCTTGCTGTCGCGCGCCGTCGTCGTCAGCCCCAGCCGCTGGGCGAGCCGCCCGACGTGCGTGTCCACGACAATACCCACATTCTTGCCGTACCACGTCCCCAGCACACAGTTCGCCGTCTTCCGCGCCACGCCGGGCAACCGCAGCAGCTCTTCCATCGTGCTCGGCACCTGGCCGCCAAACTCGTCGCGGATCAGGCGCGCCATCCCGAGCAGGCTCTTCGCCTTGTTGCGATAGAAGCCCGTGGAACGAATCGCCGCCTCCAGCTCGCCCGCCTCCGCCGCGCCCAGGGCGGGCGCAGCGGGATAGCGACGAAACAGGTCCGGCGTCACCAGGTTCACCCGCTCGTCGGTGCACTGGGCCGAGAGGATGGTCGCGACCAGCAGCTCCAGTGCGCTCCGATGGTGTAGAGCGCACGTCGCGTTCGGGTAGGTCTCTCGCAGCCGGGCCAGGAGGCGCGCGGCGCGTTCACGCCGTACCTCCTCCGTCTCACCGCGGCGCTTACCTGGCGCAGTCTTCGTGCCAGCGTGCCTCCGTGCTTTCACGCCTTTTGCCTTCGCCTTCACACCCATTCATCCTCCGTCGGCGCAACGTCCGGCGCCGGCTCCTTGATCTCGCCGCCCACCGGCTCCAGCCGCCGACTGGCCTGCAGGTCGATCTGAAACCTGCCGCCGGGCGGGTCGGGCAGGGTGTCGCTCGCCGGGCCCATGAAGGTCAGCTCGTACGGGTCCCAGCGATAACGGGCCACCTCGCGGGCCGCACCTGTCCCCACGATTAGCAAGGCGACGTAATTGAATCCACGCTCCTGACGCAAATCAAACGTCAAGCCGTCGCGCGTCTCGAGCGCGATCGCCGACACCACCCCGTCATCGATCAGCAGCACGCGCTGCGGCAACGTCACCACGTGCGGAAACACGTCCGGGTCTTTGGAAACGTGCAGCACGGCCAGCTCTTCCTCGATGCCTTCGGCCACGAGCGAAACCTCCCCGGACGCTTCAATCACCACCGGGGCCCGCAACCGCCGCTCGTCCTGGCGATCCGCCAGCCCCAGCGCCCACCGTTCGGGTCCGAGCACCACCAGCCGCAGCCGGGCCAAATGGGTATCGGTGAGCAAGTCTGGTACACATAGCGGCGACACCTCCGCCAGCCGGACGAGCCGCACCGCCGCGCTGACGCCCAACTTGCTGTCTGCCAGATGTGCGCTGGCCTGCTCGCGCGACCAGCTTTCCGATTCGGGAGCAGTCCGTCGCGGAGCCGACGGGGCGGCGCTCTGCGTCGTCGGCTGGCTTCCGGCGTTGCACCCCGGCCATGCGGCGATGGCCGCGCCCGCTATGACCAGCAATTGTGTGCGGCAGTTCCTGAACACGTCGGGCCTCGTGCAACCACCTGGGCGATGTGGGCACGCCTAACGGGCGCAGTGTATTCCAGGCCACCAGTCGCGGGCAATTCCGACGGTGGTAGCACGCCAGCCAGCGGCCCCTCGCACCCCGTGCCAGGCGCAGCTACCATTGGCCCGCGTACCGGGACCCGCGTGCAAACCACTGCGGGCTTTCCACGTACAACGAGGCCCCGCACGAGCCGTGCCTACTCACGAAGATCCATGTGCCATTGAACCGCTGCGCTGCTCCGCCGTCCTCACGCACCACTGGCTGGTCCGTGTGCGCGGCGGCGAAAAGGTCCTCGAAGCGCTCGCCCAGCTACTCCCCGCTGCCCCCATCTACACGCTGGTCCACGACGCGGCCGGTATCGCCGGCTCGCCGCTGGCCGAACGAGCCATCCACACGTCGCGCCTGCAATGGCTGCCCGGAGCTGCGCGGCATTACCCGAAACTCCTCCCGCTCCTCCCCTGGGCCGCGCGCCGCATGAAACTCCCGCCCGTCGACCTGGTCGTCTGCTCCGACGCAGCTCTCGCGAAGGCCATGACGCCCGACCGCCGCAGCAAGGTCGTCTGCTATTGCCACTCGCCGATGCGGTACGCGTTCGACGCCGACATCGGCCGCGAATACTGCCTCACGCTGCCGCTGGCCGCGCGGCCGCTGTGGGGGCTGACGACCGCGCTGGTGCGGCGTGCGGACCGGCGTGCGGCACAGCGCGTGGACCAGTTCGTCGCCAACGCGCGGCACGTCGCGGAGCGGATCAGGCAGTACTACGGGCGTGACGCGGTCGTGGTCCATCCGCCGGTCGACGTCCCGCCGGCGCCGACCACCGGCCCGCGCGAGAACTTCTATCTCTGCGTGGGCTACCACGTGCCGTACAAGCGGCTGGATCTTGCCATCGAGGCCTGCCACAGAATCCACCGCAAGCTCGTCGTCATCGGTGACGGCCCGGATGTGCCGCGGCTGCGGGCCCGCCGGGATGCCGCCGTGGAATGGCTCGGCTGGCAGGAGCCGGACACCATCAACGAGTATTATCGCCGGGCCGCGGGTCTGCTCTTCCCCGGCGAAGAGGATTTCGGCATCGTGCCGGTCGAAGCAATGGCGCACGGCTGCCCGGTGATCGCCTACGGCGTCGGCGGTGCGACCGAGACGGTCATCGACGGCCAGACGGGCGTTTGGTTCGAGCGGCAGACGGCTGACTGTCTGAGCGAAGCAGTGTTGCGTTGCGAGAAGCTCACTTTCGACGCCGCCGCCATGCACCGCCAGGCGCAACGGTTCAGCAAGGCACGGTTCCAGCACGAGATGCGCGCCGTGCTCCAAGCAGCCCTGTAGCCGCTTTTTCGCGAACCAAATCCGCGCATCGGCAGTCTAATGGGTGCCGGGAGGGCGAACATGACGCCCGAGAAGACGGACGAACAGCTTCTTGCGGACTTCCTTGCGGGCGAACGGTCCGCACTGGTCGAGTTGGCCCGCCGCTACGAGCCGCCCCTGCTCGGTCTGGCCCTCGGGCTTCTGGGCGGGCAGCGCGACCTGGCATGCGACGCCGTCCAGGAAACCTGGCTCCGCGTGATCCGCTTTGGCAAACAGTTCGCCGGTCGCAGCCGCTTCCGCACCTGGGTCTACCGGATCGCAGTCAATCAATGCCACACCCTGCAAGCCCTGCGCAATGCCGGCGAGCCGGCCGCCGTGCCCCCAAGCGTGCCGCCGCACTCAAAGACCCCGCAGAAGTCCAAGATCAGAACCATGCCGTACGCCGTGCCGTCGAGCTACTCGACCCCGACAAACGGGTAGTCATCCTGCTCTGTTACCACACCGGCCTGACGCACGAGCAGGCCGCCGAAATCCTCGAGCTGCCGCTCGGCACGTTGAAGTCCCGCCTGCACGCGGCCCTCACCGAGCTGCGCGCGGCCCTGCCTGCGATGGAGGTGATCCCATGAGCGATGCGCCCACCTCAAAGCTGGAGCAGCAGCTTACCGAACTGACCGCCTGGCGGGGCCCGGTGCCTGGACTGTGGCGACGCGCCCTGGCGGAGACTCAGCCCGCGCGCGCTATCGACGCGAAGCCCGGAATCCCAGGCCGGCGAGTCGCCGGTTGGCTCATCGGGGGTGTCGCCGCCGCGGTGCTAATCCTGGCCGCACTTTTCGTGGGCCTGCCCTCACTCAGCCGAGCACGGGAGGTGTCCTACCCGGCCCGGTTGCGCGCCCAAGAATCCTCGGCCACGGACGCCGGCGCCCACTTCGGCACTGCGGGTAAAACCCCCGAGCCTATCTACCCTTACGACTACGCCGCCACGGCACAGCAACCCGCGCCTGGCGGTGCTCTCGGGTTTTCCGGGGGCGGTCGGGTGGCTCTTCATTCCAAAGGCTCACCGCCCCCAGCCACCGAAGGTCACGCGAGCGAGTCCCCACCGGTTGTCGAGCGGCAGGTGGTCCGCAAGGCCACCATCGAGCTTATGGCGACGGACGTGCGGGCCGTCTTCCTGAAGGCATGTCAACTTGTCAGCGAGGCACATGGCGAATACGTCCAGGACTCGAGCCTGACCGGCAGCGGCGAGCACATGGAGGCCCATCTGACCCTCCGTATCGCCAGCGATCGGCTATCGAACATCCTCAACGAGCTGCGTCAACTCGGTGTAGTCCGCTCCGAGAACACCGGCGGCGAGGATGTGACAGCGCAGGTGGTGGACCTGGAAGCCCGGCTCCGCAACGAACAGCGCGTCGAGACCGAGCTGCTCACCCTCCTGGAAAAGCGCACGGACGCGCCCTTGAAGGAAATCCTGGAGCTGCGCAGCTCAATCGCCGGCGTACGCCAGACGATCGAGCAGCTCACCGCCCAGCGCGAGCGCCTCGGCCACCTGGTCTCGCTCGCGACGGTGCTGGTTATCATCCGTCCTGCCAACGCCCCCGTCCCAACCCAGGCCGGATTGTGGAGCCACTTCGTAAGCGCGTTGCGCCACGCGGTCCGCGACGGCACGCACTTCTTGGCGGACACGCTCGCCGTGTTGGTGAGCGTGCTGATTGGCGGCCTGGTCTGGTGGCTCCTCGCGATTGTCGTCATCGTGGCGGTGCGCGCCTATCGCCGCCGCGCCCGACAGGTTGCACCCTAACGCGCTCCGAGCGACGGTCAGCCGCTAGAAGGGCACGACCTCCGTCGATCCCAGCAGGAATTGCAGCAGTCGTCCCATGCCCAGGCCGAAGCCGCTGCGCTTCACCCCACGCCGGCCCGGGTTTTTCTCCGGGTTGAACAGCTCCAGGTAGGGCAAGAACGGCTTCCAGGCGGCTTCCTCGACGTCCGACGTCAACTCGCCGTTGCTGGTCTGCTGGGCCCGGATCTGGGCCATTTGCCTGAACATCCGGCTTTCGCGCAGCTTGAGTGTGAGCGTGCGATACTCTTCCTCGCGTCGGGAGGCGCCGAACGTCTCGCCGGCCCAGGGCAGGAGGAGGTCCACGCAATCGACGCTGTAACGGCGCTCGTTGTAGGCCTCGATCGGTAGCCCTTCCTCCAACCGATTCCGGTCCGTGCGGTACATGTTGAAGAACTTGAGCGACTCAGGGTAGTGCGTCACCTGAACGGGCCCCTCGAAGATCAGGCATACCATCTCCTCGATGGTGGATGAGAAGTCGTCGCCCCAGTTGATGCTCACCCCACCATTGTTGAGTCGCTTGATGATCTCGGTGTACGTGATCGTGGCCGCCGGGCGCTTCAGGAACCGCCGCAACCGCTCTTTGTGTTCGCCGGAGACCAGCCGGCAATCCAGGGCCACCTCCGTCACGAGATTGAGCAGCTCCTGTTGAAATGCCATCAGCCCCTGGAGGTCCATGTCGCGCGCCTCGAACTCCAGCAGGGCAAACTCCGCCAAGTGCCGGCCGTCGCCAGCCCGCGGTTCATTGCGGTAGCTGCGCCCGAGCGTCCAAGCCGCCGGCAGGTCATATTCCAGGATCTCCTTCTCCATCAGAAGCTGGTCGGTCTGACTCAGGAACGAGACCTCCTTCGCGTTTTGGAGCACAAACGCCGTCGGCACATTCTCGCAGGCCCCCGTTCCGCCCGTGATCTTCGGGTAGTAGGACTCGACCGCTTCGGCGTCGCGCATCCGGCCGCGGATCGCGTTGACCACGTTCGCCTTGAGCTTGACTAGTTCCCGGTTCCACTCGTTGCTTGTCATGGGCCACTACTCCTTTCTGGATTGAACGCACAGCGCGCGCAAAAAAATGCCCCGCACGCGGCGGGGCATGGAGCCGACCGAAACACGGAGATCGCCTTGGCTCGGGAAACACCCACCCCAACCCCCCGCGGGACGACACGCGAACGTGCTCACGGCACCGCATCGCACTCCGGTCCCAAATTGGCGAGAATCTTAGCCTCCGTGCGGCTGGCGCCAAGAGCTCCCGGCAACTTTTTTTCCCGGCGGCCAACCGCCACGACAGTCCCAATCGGCACATTCCTCGGCCACGCGCTGGCGAGGTACCGGATCTCCCCCGCGCCTGCGTGCCTCCATGCCTCGCGTCACCCGGGCTTGTGCAACTGCTTCAGGAACCCCAGCAGCAGCGCGTGGGGGATATGCGACAAGCGCGCCGGCAGCAGCTCGTCCATCGTCAGCCGCTGGATGTACTCGTCGGCCCGGCGCAGATCCATGCGGATCTGGACGGCGAGATCTTCGGCCTCGTTCAGCCGGCCGTCCGCCATGCACAGCGCGTACTCGGTGACCAGCACTTCCATGTCACTGGGCAGCCGCACGTCCCCCAACGGTTCCGGCAGGGGCGCCTTGGGGGGCTCGGGCGGCGGCGCCTCGCGCTCCTCGCGCAGTCTGCGGGCCAGCGCCCGGCTTTCTTCCAGCGCCCGCTTGCGCTCGTCCTCCTCCGTCTGGTCGACCGGCGCCAGGTGCAGCGGCTCGATGTCTTCGCTCGGCGTCGGAATGTACACGCTCAGGTGGCAATGCGGGCACTTCCCGCGCTTGCCCGCGTTGTCGGCCGACGTGCGTACCAGGTGCCCGCAATGGTCGCAGTGGAACTCGATCGCCATCGCCAACCCTCTCTGCACAACCCACTAGATTATCGCGGCCCGACCGGCCACCGCAAGCTCACGCCGCCTCCGGCCGCCCCGCCCCGCTCGCCCGGAACCACAGCCGCAGCGGCACCTCCTTAAACGGCGTCAGCTCGCGCAGACGGTTCCGCATGAAGCGGCGATAGTCGTCGCGCACCAGGGCGGGATTGTTGCAGAAGAACACGATCGTCGGCGGTGCGACGGCGACCTGCGTCGCGTAGTAGATCTTGACCGGCCGCGTGCCGTGCTTGGCGCTCGGACCGCGCAGCGTCAGGATTTCCTTCAGCGCGCCGTTCAGCCGGGCCGTCGTCACCCGCGTGTGCGCTTGCCGGTAGAGGCTCAACGCGACCTCCACGGCAGCGTCCACGTTTCGCCCCGTGGTCGCGGTGACGAACGCCGCAGGCGCGTACGTCAGGGCCGGCAGCACGCGGGTCAGGTACTGCCCGAATTCCCCCGCCGTCGTCAGGTCCCGCGCCAGGTCCCATTTGTTCACCGTCAGCACCACCGGCTTGTACTCCTCCAGGACGGCCTCGGCCAGCTTTAGGTCCACCTCGGCCACCGGCACCAGGGCGTCGATGAGCAGCATCACCACGTCCGCCCGCCGGATCGAGCGCAGTGCCCGCGTGTGCGAGTAGAAGTCGATGTCGCTCATGCTGGACTTCTTGCGTACGCCCGCGGTGTCGATCGCGACGAACTGCCGGCCGTCGCGCTCGAAACGCACGTCCACCGCGTCGCGCGTCGTCCCCGGAATCTCGCTGACGATCATCCGCGGCTCGCCCGCCAGCGCATTGACCAGCGTGCTCTTGCCGGCGTTGCGCTTGCCGACGATGGCGAGCTTCATGACCGGCTCGGCCGGTTCGCTCGTCGCCGGCCCCAGCAGCGGCATCAACCGCTCCAGCAGCGCCTCCCGGCCGCGGCCGTGCACCGCCGACGTGCACAAGGGCTCGCCGTGACCCAGGCGGGCGAACTGCCCAGCCTCCGGCTCGTGCCGGGTGTCGTCGGCCTTGTTCGCCACGACGACGACCGGCTTGGCCGCACGCCGCAGCAGCTCGGCTACCCGCTGGTCCAGCGGCGTGATGCCGGTGGTCACGTCGACCACGAAGAGGATGACGTCGGCGCGGTCGATGGCAAAGCGAATCTGCTCCTCGACGTGGGCCTCGAGGTGGTCGTCGTCGATGATCCCGATGCCGCCGGTGTCGACCAGCTCAAAGTACCGGTCGCCGCATTCGATGACGGCGGTCACCCGATCGCGCGTGATGCCCGGTCGCGGGTCCACGATGCTGATGCGCTCGCCGGCCAGGGCGTTCAGCAGCGAGCTCTTGCCGACATTGGGACGGCCGACGATGACCACGAGTGGCAGCGACATGCCCCCGATGATACGGCCGCGCGCGCCCGCCGGCACGCGGCTGACCCCGCACTGTCGCTCAGAGTGTGGGCAGCCCGCCGATCGTACCGGCCGGTCCGCCGCGGCGGACTGTCTCGGCCGTCCGTTCCGCGCCGGCCCGGTCATGGGCCGGCCCGCTTGGCCACCCCTTCACAGGGGCGGCTCGGATTAACCACCACCATTCGCAATTCGGACGCGCACGCGTGCGCCCCCCCCCGCCTTACGCCACTGACCGCCGGTGGTAGCGGTGGTTTCCGTTGCGCTTGTAGTACCCCAACGCGGCGTCGACGAGCTGCCTCGTCGTCACCAGCTCACAGCCCTTGGCCACCATCTGTCGCAGGGCCATATCGCCGTCTTCCGCATTCCACCACCCACAGGCGTCCCACACGACGGCGACGCGCCGGCTGCGCAACAGCAGCCCCAGCGTCAGCAGCCGGACGGATGTCTCCAGCGAGACACCGAAGACGATGAAACGCCGAATCGGCAGCTCGGTGAGCAACCGGTCGAGCTTCGGGTTGGTGAACGGGTCGCGATGCTCCTTGGCCAGAATCGCCTGCTGGTGATGCTGCAGCAGGTCCAATGATATGCACAGGCAGTTGTCCGAATCGACCTGCACCCGGTCCGGCAGGAGCGTAAACGCCAGCTTCTCCTGTCCCGGCGTGCCCAACACGCAGTGCGCGTGCGGCAGACCCCGCACTTCGCCCGGCCGCCGCGCGTCCACGCAGGAGAGCGTGGGCACGCCCGCCCAGCGTGCGAAGGCCATCAAGTGCTTGAGGTTGGGAAGAACGTGGTGGGTGTTCAGCGTGGGTCGGGCCCCCGTCGACGTGAGATAGTCACGCTGGGTACACATATCGACGAAGACATCTACCTTTCGCCCGTTGCCCACGGCGCGGTCCCTCCAAGAGTGACAAACAGACTTTTCCAGCCATCCTGGCGCGGGCCGTTTGTGGCGTCCTATGCGACCGTTGCGCGAGTATTCAGTTATGACCTGAAATGATCGGCGGAACTGCCAACCACTTTCTCCTCCATTGCGACAAATTCTACGCCCGCGGGGATAGGCTGGCAATGAAAATCCGCGTTTCTTTCCGCGACGCAAGCTCCGATAATCACAGGACTTGCCGCAAGCAGACCCCCCCGGCATTCAAGCGCGGTTTTATGAGCAATTGCCCCGCCCGATCAGTCGACGACCACGCCGTTCACCGAGACCACGACGCCGAAGCCGTCGCCGTTGCCTATAAAGTGAAACAGGACGCTGTCGCCGCATTCGTAGTCGTCGTCGCGCGTCAGAATGCGGCTTGCGTCCGCCTGCCCGATGGGGACATCATCGCCCGGCAGGAACTGGCCCGGCTCGTCGCTGAAGATCAGCCCCAACTGGTCGCAGTCGATGTCGAACTGAATCGAGTCGCCCGGCTCCAGCGTGCCCGTGGCCAGCTCTTCCGCCGGCGCCAGTTGCGCGAGTATGTTGCTGTCGTCGTCGAAGCGAATCCGCGGCACCACCTCGAAGTCCGTGTCGTTGAAGACCTCCACTTGCACGACATCCGGGCTGACCAGGTCCGTCGGGATCGTTACGTCGACGGGAATATCGAGTCCACCCGGCAGCGTGATCGTGATTCCCCCAGGGCAACCCGCCAGCGTGCCGATACCTACCAGAACGATGACCAGGCCAATTGTAGGGCGGCGCATCCCAGTCCTCCTTGTCCGCTTGCGATCAGGCCACGTCACGGCATACTGTGTGCCTTCCCGTCGGCCGCGATCACCAGCGGCGGGCAGTCTAGCAGGTATGACCGGTGGCCTCAATGAATAGGACCACCGTGCGTTGAGCGAGGTTGGCGGCATGGCGTTGATGGTGAGCATTTCCGGCGTCCGTGGCATCATCGGGCAGACCCTGACCCCGACCGTGGCGCTGGAGTTCGCGCAGGCGTATGGGGAGACCCTCGGCCCCGCGCGGGTCGTGCTTGGCCGCGATTCACGTCCCAGCGGCCCGATGTTCGAAGCGGCGGCCGCCGCCGGCCTGATGGCCGCGGGCTGTCACGTCACACGCCTCGGCCTGGTCATGACGCCCGCCGTCGGCCGGGCTATCCGCGATGGCCAATTTGCGGGCGGCATCGTTATTACCGCGAGTCACAACCCTGAGGAGTGGAACGGCATCAAGTTCCTCGACGAGCTCGGCGTGGCCCCCGACGCCGGCCGGATGAAGCGTATCACCGAGGTCCGCTCCGCCAGCCCACGCTCACAGCCCACGCGTTTGGGTGCCGAGGTCCTCGACTCGCAAGCCGGTGCGCGCCACGTTGCGGCGGTCCTCGCCGCCCACGAGGTCGAGCTCGGCGCGCTGAAAGGGCTGCGCGTGGTGCTCGACAGTGTGAACGGTGCTGGTTGTCTGCACACGCCGGCGCTGCTCCAAGCGCTCGGCTGCGAGGTCATCCACATTAACGGCGAACCGACCGGCCAGTTCGCTCATCGACCCGAGCCGGTTCGTGAGAACCTGGGCGAGCTCTGCGCGGCAGTGCGTCAGGCCCGCGCCGCGGTCGGCTTCGCCCAGGACCCTGACGCTGACCGCCTGGCCATGGTCGACGAGCGCGGGGCGTACATCGGCGAGGAATACACGCTAGCCCTCGCGACCCTCTTTGTCCTTTCACGCCGGCCCGGCCCCGCGGCGGCGAACCTGAGCACCTCGCGGCTGATTGATCATGTGGCCGCCCGCTTCCGGGTTCCCGTCGTGCGCACACCCGTCGGCGAGTCCCACGTCGCACGGGCCATGCTCGCCAATCAGTGTGTCATCGGTGGCGAGGGCAACGGCGGCGTCATCGATCCCCGCGTCTGTTACGTGCGCGACAGCCTTTCCGCCATGAGCCTGGTGCTCCAGCTTCTGGCCGTTACCGGGAAGTCGGTCAGCCAGTTGGTGGACGAGCTGCCGCGTTACGCAATGATCAAGCAGAAATACGAGTTGCCGCGCGACCGGATCAAGCACGCGGTGGAAGCGGTTACGCGGGCGTTCGGCGACCTTCAGCCAAACACGACCGACGGCCTGCGGGTCGACTTCCCGGACGGCTGGGTGCACGTGCGGGCCTCGAACACGGAGCCGATCCTGCGCATAATCGCCGAGGCCGAGAACGAGGCTCACACGAACGCCCTGATCGCCCGGGTCCGGGCCGCCGCGGGCCTCTGAGCCGATAGAAAGGAGAGTCCACCGCTGCCCCCTGCTCCGGTCACCGGCTTTCGGCGCCGATAATAGTATGGAGAATGTGGTCCTATGGCTAAAACCGACCCACGCGCGCAGGAATCTCCAGGACCCGGAGAACGCATGAAGCACATCCGCAGTTTCGTGATCATCCCGTCGTTGCCGGAAGCCCTCGAGCCACTGCGGCAGCTCGCCTATAACCTCTGGTGGAGCTGGAATCCGCCCGCGACGGACCTCTTTCGCCGGCTCAACGTGGACGTCTGGCGCCGCGTGGGACACAACCCCGTCGCCCTGCTCTGGCAGGTAAGCCAGGAACGCCTGGAGGAGGTCGCACGCGACGACGCCTACATCGCGCAGCTCTGCCGCGCGATGGACAACCTCTACATCTACCTCAACAGCCGTACCTGGTTCGACGACGAATACCCCAACGAGAAGGACGTGACCATCGCCTACTTCTCGGCGGAGTTCGGCCTGCACGAGAGCATGCCGATCTACTCGGGCGGTCTCGGGGTGCTGGCCGGCGATCATCTCAAGTCGGCTTCCGATCTCGGCATCCCGCTGGTCGCCGTCGGGCTGGCATACCGGCAAGGGTACTTCAAGCAGCAACTCACCGAGGACGGCTGGCAACTGGAGAGCTATCCCGTCCACGACCTGCACCAGTGGTGCGCCACCCCCGTCAACGACCCCCAGGGCAACCAGTTGAAAGTCAGTGTGTCCGTTGGGTCGCAGATGCTCACCGCCGCCATCTGGCTCGCCGTTGTCGGCCGCGTCCGGCTCTACCTCCTTGACGCCGACCTGCCCGAGAACCCCCCGGAGCTGCGCGCCGTCACGGCCCGGCTGTATGGCGGTGACCGCACGATGCGCATTCGCCAGGAGATCCTCCTGGGGATCGGGGGGCTGCGGGCGCTCCGCGCCGTCGGGGTGCTGCCCACGGTCTGCCACATGAATGAGGGGCATGCTGCGTTCCTCGCCCTGGAGCGGATGCGGATGGCGATGCAGGAGCAGCACCTGAGCTACCGCGAGGCGCGCGAGGCCGTCTTTGGCGGGAATATCTTCACCACGCACACGCCGGTGCCCGCGGGCATCGATCGCTTCGAGCCGCGGCTGATCGAGCAGCATCTGGGTTGGATGGCCAACGAGCTGGGGATTAGCGTGCGCGACCTGCTGGCGTTGGGTCGGGAGCACGCGGACGGCAGCGACGAAGAGTTCTGCATGCCGCTCTTGGCCCTGCGGATCGCCTATCGCAGCAATGGGGTCAGCAAGCTGCACGGGGAGGTGGCGCGCGGGATGTGGCAGGGCTACTGGCCCGGGATTCCGCGGGAGGAAGTTCCTATCCTGCACGTGACCAACGGCATCCACACGCGCACCTGGACCAGCCCCACGATGTCCGATCTGCTCGACCAGTACCTCGGCCCAGGGTGGGCCGAAGCCGATGAGAACAGCCCGATCTGGAAGCGGATCGACGAGATTCCCGACGCCGAACTCTGGCGGGTGCACGTCCGGCGCCGGGAATGGATGATCGCCGCGGTGCGCCGCCGCGTGCGCGACCAGCTCAAAGGCCGCGGTGCGCCGCCGGCCGAGATCAAGGCCGCCGAGGAGGTGCTCGACCCCGAGGCGCTGACCATCGGCTTCGCCCGGCGGTTCGCGCCCTACAAACGCGCGACCCTCCTCTTCCGCAACCTGGAGCGCGTGACCGCGATCGTCACCAACAAGGAGCGGCCGATCCAGATCATCTTTGCCGGCAAGGCCCATCCGAACGACGGCGCCGGCAAGGAGCTCATCAAGAACATCGCCGTCATATGCACCCGCCCCGAGTTCCGCCGGCGGATCGTGTTTCTCGAGAACTACGACATCTCGCTGGCGCGGGTGCTCGTCCAGGGCGTCGACGTGTGGCTCAACAACCCCCTGCGCCTACACGAGGCCAGCGGCACGAGCGGCATGAAGGTTCCGTCCAACGGCGGGCTCAACCTGTCGTGCCTCGACGGCTGGTGGCCGGAGGCGTACAACGGCGAGAACGGGTGGGCGATCGGCGACGGGCGGGTCTACGACGACCTGGCCTATCAGGACCACGTCGAGGCCGAGTCCCTCTACAACCTGCTCGAACGCGAGATCGTCCCGCTCTTCTATGAACGAACGCTCGACGACCTGCCGCGGAAGTGGATCGCCCGCGTCAAGGAGTCCATGAAGACCCTCGTCCCGCGCTTCAACACCAACCGCATGTTGCGGGACTACACCCAGCAAATGTACCTGCCGGCCGTGCGGCGGGTCCGCAAAGTGTGGGCCGACGAACTGGCGATGGCCCGGTCGCTGGCCACGTGGAAGGACCGCCTCCGCAGCCACTGGCACGAGGTCCGCGTCGTCGAGGTCCAGTCACCCGCGAATCAGGTCCTGAAGGTCGGCGATGCGCTCGCGATCCGGGCCCGCGTGCACCTGGGCTCGATCCCGCCGGAGGATGTCGCGGTCGAGGTCTACTACGGCCCGCTCACGCCCGACGACGAAATCGCCGGCGGGCAGGCGGTGCGCATGAATTTCGCGCGGCCGGAGTCGAACGGCGAGCACTGGTTTGAGGGCGCGCTCCCCTGCCGCGCCAGCGGCCGCAACGGCTACGCCATCCGGGTGGTCCCGTGCCACGAAGACCTCGCGGACCGGTACGATCAGGGGCTGGTGGTCTGGGGGTAGGGCAAAAAGGTGTCAGGAACCTTTTGCCGCGGAGCGGCCCATTGGGTGCTGGGCACAAAAGGTTCCTGACACCTTTTTGCAATCAGAGCCCGGAGCGCGAGCGACGGATCGGGTGGCGCGTAGCGGCCGGCCCATGCCTGGGCCGGCTCGGTTTTCCGGGAGCGACGCCGCGGGGGCGCCAAGCCAAGGTGATCAACACGATCAAATTTCTGCACCCCCCCGTTGATCACCTTCGTTATCGGAACCAGGCATCCGGCGAAACGTCGAAGACGCCAAGAACGCGCAGAGTGGGTATCGCGCTTATCGCTCCACGTGTGGCGGTCGGGGTGCGTGGTCATAGCTGGAGTATGAGGCACGCAGCCAGGAAGGCACGTGGGCACGGAAGGAATGGGGGATTTTGGCGGGGGATGGCGGGTTTTTGCCAGGTGGTCTCGTCCCGGCACACCAGGCCCCGCACTGGCGTGCGGGGTTCGGATCGTCGTCCGCCGATGTCGGACGCTACTCGCGCGAACGCTTCTCGATCGGCGGCAGTGGGCCGAGGTGCCAGTCGACGACGGGCAGCTTGTTCGGGTCGCCATCCAGCAGCGCCTGATTGCGTCGGTACCAGTCGGTCCACTCCGGTTCACCGGCCGGCTCGCCTGTCGTCGCATTCAGCACCCATGAAACTGCGATCGCCCACTGGCTTCCGGACGGAGGATACGCCGCACGCACCGAAAGCTCGACCCTCACATGATTGCCATCGTTCAGGAGCGTGTCCGTCACTGGCGAGAGAGCTACTCCGCCGGTGAGAACCGGAGCGGTGTCGGGGGGCAGCACACACTTATACCAGAGCGGGCGGAGGCGCTCGTCGGCGGCCTCTTGCTCGTCCGATTCCTGGGCCAGGTAGCCGAGCGTCTTGAAGTCCAGTTGCGGGCGGATCGCAAACACGACGAGCGGATGATTGTGCTCTGCGCCGAAATGACCACGGTCTTCCCAGGGGGCTTTGCCATTTATGCCGGCGATTACCAGTACCCCGGGTCGCTCCAGCCAGTACATCCCTTCGACCTGTGCATCCACCCACACCTGGTACCGCACCTGGCCCTTCAAGTCGTACACGCGAATAGCGCTGTGCGTGTAGATGCTGAGCTTGTGCACCACGATGAGTTCCTGGCCTGGCAGGTCTGGATCGTCGAACACGTCAGCCACTTGACCCAACGACACGCCGAAATCCCGTGGTCCATACCGATGCTCTTGAAGGAGCACGGGGATTTGTTCGCTTTCGATGCCCGCTTGCCAGGCTGGCTCTTCGCTCTTTGAGTCGGCATCGTACGCGCACAATTGCGCCGGAAAACGCGAACTGGCCTCCTGACTGAATCCGACGATTGCAAGACGCCCACCACCCAGCGCCGGCGGCCGGGTCACCAAGTCGGCGAAACGGACACTTTCATTCGTCCGGCCATTCCAGGGCCGCACGAGATTACCGTTAAAGGCCAACAGGCGGGCCTCGCTGCGGTCCCGCGACCGTACCATCTGGTACGGCCGCAAGTTGAGCCAGTACACCGCAACGGTCGTCGCCAGAATCGTCATCGCGACCAGCGCGACACAGGCCGCAGCGGTCACCCACACCGGATGCCGCAGCGTCCAGCGCACCGCGCGGGACCACGCGGTCGGCGGACGGGCCTCGATCAGGTCGCCGTGCAGATGGCGCCGGATGTCCTGGGCCAGGTCCGCGGCCGAGGCGTAGCGCCGGTCCTGGTTCTTCTCCAGGGCCTTCAGGACGATCGTGTCGAGGTCGCCGCGGAGTTGGCGGGCAAAAAAAGGTGTCAGGAACCTTTTGTGCCCAGCACCCGCAGGGCCGCTTCGCGGCAAAAGGTTCCTGACACCTTTTTGACGCTCCCCGACAACGGTCGATGGCCGCGGCGGCTGCGCCTCTTTCACGACGCGGGTGGCCTGGTAAATCGTGCTCTTCGTTGCGTCATAGGGAACAACGCCAGTCAGCAGCTCGTACAGCACCACGCCAAGCGAGTACACGTCGCTACGGGAGTCGACCTCGTATGGATCGCCATCGCACTGCTCGGGGCTCATGTACTGAAGCGTGCCGACGAGCTGCCCGATGTTGGTTTGTTGGCTTGTGAGCACCATGTCCGAGTCGGTCCCGCGGGCGACGCCGAAATCGATCAGCTTGGGCACGCCGTCCGCACCGACCAGGATGTTGGCCGGCTTCAGGTCGCGGTGAATGATGCCTTTCTGGTGTCCGTGCTGCACCGCGTCGCAGACGGGCAGAAAGAACTCGAGCCGCTGGCGCGTGTCGAGCTGCTTTTCGGCGGCGTACGCCGTGATCGTCCGTGCGCCCGGGATGTACTCCATCGCGAAGTACGGCACGCTCCCTGATTCATCAACGTGTAGCCCGGCCTCGTAGATCTGCGCCACGTTCGGGTGCCGCAGCCGCCCCAGGACCTGGGCCTCGAACCCGAAGCGGCGCAGCGCGGAGCGCGACGGCACGTTTCGGTGCATCAGCTTCAGGGCCACCACGCGGTGCGGCTGCTCCTGCACTGCTTCGTACACTGTCGCCATGCCGCCGCGGGCTATGACGCCCTTGACGTGATAGCGCCCGATTCGCCGGCCGATCATGGGATCGGGTTGCTCGGCCGCGGCCACCGCGCTGGCGAGGACAGCGCTCGACAAATCCGGCGGGCGCAGAAAGTCGTCGCCGGCCGCACTGTCATGTTGAAGCAGGGCCTCGACCTCTTGACGCAGCGCGTCGTCACTGCCGCACGCCGCCGCGAGGTAGGTGGCCCGGCGCTGCGGCGGCTGCTGGAGGGCCGCGTCAAAGAGCTCGTGTACGCGTTGGAGATGTTCCGTCGTCATCGTGCCATCGTCACAGGCGGCGCTACTGCTCGCCGGAGAGGGCATTGTGCAGCCACGCCCGGGCAAACCGCCATTCGCTATCGACCGTGCGCGGCGCGATGCCCAGCGCTTCCGCTGTTTCCTCAACGCTCAGACCGCCGAAAAAGCGAAACGTCACTACTTCGGCTTTTCGCCGATCGAGCTGGGCCAGTCGCGCCAGCGCCTGGTCGACCGCCAGAACCGTTTCCGGGTCCTCACCGAAGGCCTCGGTCTCTTCCGGCAGCGTGGCCCGGTGCCGGTCGCCGCCACGCTTCAGACTGCCTCTAATACGTGCGTAATCCACGCGGATGCGGCGCATCGCATTCGCCGCCGCGGCGAAGAAATGCCGTTCGGTTGGCCCACGCGGCCGACCCGTTGCCGAACAGGCGCAGGTAGGCCTCGTGCACGAGGGTGGTCGCGTCCAGGCGGTCCACCGCACCCTCCTGCTTCAATTGGCCCGCCGCGACCGCGTGCAGGTCGTCATACACCACGCGCAGGAGGTGCTCGCGCGCCGCCAGATCGCCCCGATCGGCGGCCGCGAGCAACTCCGTGAGTCTGCCCTGTCCGTCCACCACTCAGCCGCCAGCCAATTCATTTGGCAAGGCGATTATACCATGCCGGCTGCTGTTAAAGGCTGCACGCGAGAAAAATCTGCGCCGGGGGCGGGTGGATTCCGCATGTAAGTACGGTGGGGCGAGGCAAGGCCCGGGAAAGCGATCACCGGCCCCGCCCGACCAGAAACCGTCCCTTAGCAGGCGCTGTTTGTGGAGGTGGTTATCGCAAATGGCGGGGCCGGGTTGAGTGGTTAGGGAACACGTGGTCCTCACGGCTCGGCCACCACAGGGTGTAGCGCCCGCCTTGCGGGCTAACTTGGATGAAAGGAAAGCAACATGTCCTCAGAGAAGACAAATCGGAGCGTAGCAGCCTTGGTCAGCGTCCTCGTCTTAGGCGCCTTGCAAGCAGGCGCAAGTGCAAGCGGCTCCTGGACCCTCCGAACGACTGACGGTCCGTCTCCGCGCGGTGCGCACGCGATGGTCTACGACTCCTGCCGCGGCGTAGTCGTGCTCTATGGTGGTGCCGCGGGAAGTACCCTCTTCGGCGACACGTGGGAGTGGGACGGATACCACTGGACGAACGTCACGCCCGCTGGCGCGAGCCCGCCGGCGCTCGTCTCACATTCGATGGCATTCGACGAGCAGCGTTGCGTCACAGTCCTCCTCGGCGGTAGCGACGTGGTGGGCGCCTACCACAACGAGACCTGGGAGTGGGACGGGATTACTTGGACCCAGCGCTTCCCTGCGCTCTCGCCCCCTGCCCGCACCGGCGGCGCTATGGTATACGACAGCACCCGACATGTGGTTGTCCTGTTTGGTGGCTACCACCCCGGCATGCTGAACGACCTCTGGTACTGGGATGGGGAAACTTGGCAGGAGGTGCCCACTACTTCGCCGAAACCCTCGCCGCGGACGGGCGTCGCAATGGCCTACGACCCGGTTCGCGACCGCACGGTCGTCTTCGGCGGCTCGGTCATCCCTGTGCCCTGCGCTCCAGACAATATTGACGGCGAAACCTGGGCGCTGGACATGTCTACGTCGCCTGCCACGTGGACTCTGGTGTGCGATGCGAACAGCGGCTGCCCAGCCCCCAGTGCGCGTGTCTGCCCTTGCATGGTTTATGACGCAGCCAGGAGTGTAATGGTGCTCTTCGGCGGCACGGACTACTGCAGCACGGTTTACGGCGACACGTGGGAATGGGACGCCGACACCGCGGCTTGGACGCAAGTTCCTGCGAGCGGCCCGAGTGCGCGCTACCGACACGCCATGGCCTATGACCCGGCTCACGAGCAGGTTGTGCTGTTCGGTGGGCTGCTCTCCTATCCCGAATCCGATCCCGTCGTGGGTGACACGTGGGTGTTTCGCGTGCAGCAAGAGGGACAGTGCCAGGGCTGGTGGAACCGCGATCTGGTGCCGAACATGGCGCAGCCGCGGAACATGGTGTGCTCGGCCGTTGTGGACGGGAAGATGTATGTCTTCGGTGGACACAATCACAACGTGCCCGACTTGGCGCCGAATAACCGCGTGGAAGCGTATGATCCGACCGAAAACACCTGGAGTTTGCGCGCGGACATGCCCACCGGACGCGGCATGGCCGCCTGCGCGGTCGTCGACGGCCTCGTGTATGTGATCGGCGGCAACAACTGCGAATCGAACTGCTGGCTGACAACGAACGAAGTTTACGACCCGCAGACCAACACCTGGGAAACGCGGGCAAGCATGCCCACGCGGCGCGGGCTTCTGACCGCTACAGCCGTGGATGGAAAGATCTACGCCATCGGAGGCGCTGACTCTTACGCGGAACCCGGAATGCTCGACGACGTCGAGGTGTACGACCCCGACCCCGCCACCGACACCTGGACGGCGCTCCCACCCATTCCCTATGGAAACCGTGGCCACCACGCGGCGGTGGAAATCGATGGCGAGATCTATCTCATCGGCGGATTGCACTGGATCGGCTACGGCGTGCAAGGGGTCGTCGGCCATGTGGACGTATACAACCCCGCCACGGGGCACTGGCGACAGGTGGCACCGTTGCCGACGCCTCGCTTCCTTCTCTCGCCCGTCCTGCTCAACGGGCGAGTCTATGCCATCGGCGGTGGGACGAATGCGTACGGCGGAAGGTGCTCAACGATCGTCGAGGAGTACGACCCGGTCCTTGACTGTTGGCATGGGGTGACACGGCTCCCAGTCAGTACGGGGTGGGGAACCGCCGGCGTCCTCGGCGGAAAGGTCTATCTCGTCTGCGGCATGATTGACGTCAACGGAAGCGCGGTCATTACTGACGAAGTCATCGTGGGCTACCCGACGCGTCTGATCGGCGACATCAACGGCGACGGGGTCGTCGACTTTGGCGACATCAACCCGTTCGTGGCGATTCTGACCCGGTGAGGCCCGGGAGCAGGCCGCAAAACGCGTAAGGTCCGCCCCGTGGACCGCCCGCAAGGGAAGGGTCCGCGGGGCGGATCCTGCCTACTAACACGTATGGGAGACGACATCATGCAAGCTGCAATGTGGATTCTGATGGTTTTGCAGGGATTGGCTGGGGCCAAGGGCACCAACGGCCTCGAGCAGGACATCTGGGTGCATCCGGCGTTGGCGCATGCGGACAAAGCAGGCGCCAAGCAGACAGCGCTCGTGCTGAAGAACGACGATACCTGGGGAGCAGGGCTCGTCATTCAAGCCAACGAAGTTGTCAAAGACGAGGACTTGGAGTGGATCAAGATCCCGCTGACGCTACCGAGCCGAAGCCCGAATGGAGAGCGCTGCTGGATCAGCGCTGTGGAGATCTACTACGATATGCCACAGGCTCGCAGCAATGAGACGTACATCTCGCAAATACGTCTGGCAGAGATGAAAACGCCAGATCATGCCTTGGTTACCTCCGACGATGGCACCGACCTGCGCTCCCCCACTCCGACCAGCTACGTCAGCAAGACTGGCGCACTGGTTCGAGGAGCATACTCGCTGAACCTGCGCATTGCGATCGGGGACCCGCACGATATCATCCGGATTGGAGCGATTCGGATTGAGCTGCGTTGCAAGTAGCAAAGGACCGGATCGGGCATCGTCAATTTCCGCGACATCAACCCGTGCGTGGCCCTGCTGATCGGAAACTGAGGCCCGGGGCGCAGGCTGCGACACGTGCAGGGTTCGGTCCGCGGACCGCCCGGAAGGGAATGGTCCGCGGGGCGGACGCTGTGCGCCATTCATCCCCCTGTAGTCCGCCCTACGAGGGAGGACGGTGAAACCCTGCGCAATGGGAATCCCTTCGCCGAGAATGCGAGATGGTCCGCCACGGCGGATCGCACCAGGGCGAAAAAAGGTGTCAGGAACCTTTTGTGCCCAGCACCCGTAGGGCCGCTCCGCGGCAAAAGGTTCCTGACACCTTTTTTCGCCCAACGCGCCGGACACGGAGGTCCGGCGCTACGGGGAGACCACCCGGTTGAACGGCCACGCGCGGGGGCGTATGCTCGTCGGGATATCAGGAGTGCGCGCATGACCGACGAATCCACGCGGGTGGCGGAGTTACGCCAGGTGATCGCTGATTTCATCGGCGCCCGCGACTGGCATAGCTATCACGACGCCAAGAACCTCGCCATGTCGATCGCCATCGAGGCCGGCGAGCTGATGGAGCACTTCCAGTGGGTCCGCAGCGACGAGCTGCCGGCCCTGCTGGCCAGCGACGCCGAGCGGGCGAAGATCGTGGACGAGGTGGCCGATATCGCTTGCTACCTCCTGTCCCTCGTCAACGCCCTGGATATCGACCTCTCCACGGCGGTCCAGGCCAAGCTGGCCAAAAACTCGGTGAAGTATCCGGTCGAGCAGTTTCATGGGCGGTATTTCAAGCCGGGGGGCTAGGAAAGGGGACAGGCACCTCAGGGCTGCGCCCTTCGGAGCCAGTCCCCGAGCAGTTCCGCGGCCGATACTTCCGGCCCGGCGGATAACTACCAGACATCGCCATTTCGCACGGCGGGTGGGTCGGCATATAATCCTCACTCCACGGAGATCGTGGAGGTGAACAAACCCGCCAGCCCGCCTTCGCTGCCGGGACCCTGGGTAATCACGGGAGAACTGCATGAGCGCACATGGCCTGATACAGCCGCACGGCGGCAAACTCGTTAACCTGGTAGCCGAAGCGACGCGGGCCGCGAGCCTGAAACAGCAGGCCGCCAAGCTGCCCCGCATCACCCTGGGCGAGCGGGAGCAGTGCGACCTCGAGCTGCTCGCGGTGGGCGCACTGAGCCCGCTGACCGGCTTCATGGGGCAAGCGGACTTCCATTCCGCTTGCGACAACATGAAGCTCACGAGCGGGCTGCCCTGGTCGGTGCCGATCGTCTGCCCGGTCGACGCCGCGACCGCCCAGCGCACCAGCGTCGGCCAACCGGTGGCGCTCACCGACGACCAGGATCGGCTGCTCGCCGTCATGACGGTCACGGAAAAGTACGCCCACGACAAGCGCAAGGAGATGGAGCACGTCTTCCGCACGACCGACCGAACGCACCCCGGCGTGGCGGTGACGCTGGCCCAGGGCGATACGTGTCTGGCCGGCACGCTCGAAGTCCTCACGCCGCGGCATGACCCGCAGTTCCTCGACCACCGCCTCACGCCGGCCCGGACCCGGGCCGTGTTTCACGAGCGCGGCTGGGAGACGGTGGTGGCGTTCCAGACGCGCAACCCGATTCACCGGGCGCACGAGTACATCACCAAGTGCGCGCTGGAGATTTGCGACGGTCTGCTCATTCACCCGCTGGTCGGGCAGACGCAGAAAGGCGACATCCCCGCCGACGTGCGCATGAAGTGCTACGCGGCGTTGCTGGCCAGCTACTACAACCCCAAGAACACGTTCATGTCGGTGCTGCCGGCGGCGATGCGTTACGCCGGCCCGCGCGAGGCGATTCTGCATGCCATCCTGCGCAAGAACTACGGCTGCACGCATTTCATCGTGGGCCGCGACCACGCCGGCGTGGGCAATTACTACGGCACGTACGACGCCCAGCGCATCTTTGACGAGGTCGATCCGTTGGCCCTCGGCATCATGCCGCTCAAGTTCGAGCATACCTTCTGGTGCAAGAAGTCCGGCGCGATGGCCAGCGACAAGACGACGAACAGCACGAAGGAAGAGCGGGTGTTCCTGTCTGGGACGGCCGTCCGCGACATGCTGACCAAGGGCCAGCGCCCGCCGGTCGAGTTCACGCGCCCCGAAATCGCCGACATCCTGATTGAATCGATGCGGAACGAGCCATGACCCCCCCAAGTGCTGCTCCGGTCGACCCGGCCATCGTTCCTCCTGAGGTGTGCGACGCGATCCGCGCGGCCCACCAGATCGCACTGGTCAGCCACGTCACGCCGGATGCCGACGCGCTCGCCTCACTGGGGGTCATGTGGTTGGCGCTGCCGGAGCTGGGCAAGCGACCGCACCTGGTGCTGCCGGAGGGCACGGTCTCGCGCAGCCTGCAATATCTGGTGCGCTATGCGGGACTGCGAACGGCGCATAGCGCCGACGTGCAAGACTGTGACCTGATTGCAGCGCTCGACACGGCCAAGGAGCGGCGGCTCAACACCGAGGAGCACCTCGTCGCGCTCACGCGCATTCCGATCCTCAACATCGACCACCACCCGACGAACCCGCGGTTCGGCCGCTGGAACTGGATCGTGCCGCAGGCCAGCAGCACGTCCGAGCTGATCTACGCCGTGTTGCGCGCCCTCGGCTGCCAGATCACGCCGACGATCGCCACGCTGCTCTATGCCGGCCTGCACACCGACACGCACGGGTTCTCGCTGGCGAACACCAGCGCCAACGCCCTGCGCGTCGGCCACGAGCTGGCCCAAGCCGGCGCACAGATCCCCGAGGTCTGCGAGCGCCTGCACCGCAGTCGGAGCCGCGGCGAGTTCGAGCTGCTCAGCATTATCTATCGTAATACGCGCGTCAGTGACGACGGCCGCCTGGCCTGGAGCACCGCGAGCTACGACGAGATCGCCACGGCCGGCTGTTCCGCTAGCGACATCGACGATCAGGTCGAGGTGCCGCGCTCGATCGAGGGCATCGCGGTCGCCATCCTCTTCACCGAAGGCCGTCGCGGGAAGGTGCGCATGAACTTCCGCGGCGAAGGCGGCGTGTCGGTACTGGAGCTGGCGCAGGAGTTCGGCGGCGGCGGCCACGTTGCCAGCGCGGGCGCAATCCTGGACGGGACGATCCCCGAAATCACCGCGCGGGTCGTGCCGGCTGCCGTGGAGTACGTCACCGGTCTGAAACCCAACAGCGCGGCCTGACTCGCCGGCGTGCGCCCAGACCCGCGCCGGCGGCCCGCGCGCTGCACCTGCCGTACGCCGACCGAGGCAAACGATGAGCGATTCGCCAGTTCAGCCGCCGCTCTTCCGCAGCGGCGTCGTGTCCATCCTCATCCCGGTCTACAACGAGAAGCCATACCTGCGGCGTTGCGTGCAGCGCGTCCTGGCGGTCGCGCTGCCCCGTGAGCTCCAGCGCGAGATCATCGTCGTCGACGACGCGTCGACGGACGGCACCGACCGCATCACTCAGGAGCTCGTCAGGCAGCACCCGAACACGATTCGGGCGTTTCGGCAGCCGGTCAACCAGGGCAAGGGCGCTGCAATCCGGCGGGCCATTCAGGAAATGACCGGCCAGTATGCCATCATCCAGGACGCCGATCTGGAGTACGACCCCAACGACTATGGCATCCTGCTGCAGCCGCTGTTGGAGGGTGTGGCCGACGTGGTCTACGGTTCGCGCTTCGCGTCGCGTACCATGCGGCGGGTCTTGTCTTATCACCACACGATCGGGAACAAGATTCTGACCCACCTCTCGAACGTCACGACGGGGCTAAACCTGACGGACATGGAGACCTGCTACAAGGCCTTTCGCGCCGACGTGCTCAAGACGATCCCCGTCCGCTCCAACCGCTTTGGCATCGAGCCCGAGCTGACGGCCAAGGTCGCCAAGCGCGGCTGTGCCGTTTACGAAGTCCCCATCAACTACCACGGCCGGAGCTACGCAGAAGGCAAGAAGATCGGCTGGAAAGACGGGCTTCAGGCGCTCTACACGATTCTCAAGTACTGGATCGTGGACGACTGCTTCGATGAATGCTACGGCCGCGCGATCCTGCACAGCCTGTCCACCGCGCGGCGCTTCAATGAGTGGATCGTCCGCGTCATCGAGCCGTACCTGGGCACGCACATCCTCGAGATCGGCGCCGGGCTCGGCAACATCAGCCGCTATCTTCCCAAGAAGGAACACCTGATCGTCACCGACATCGAGCCGGTCTACCTCGAGCTCCTCAGCGAGGCCTTCCGGGACAATGAAGTGGTCCGGGTGGCCCGGCTCGACCTCAACTCGCCGGCCGACTTTGCGGCCTTGGGGCCGGAAGCCTGCGACACGATCGTGTGCCTGAACGTGCTGGAACACATCGAGGACGATCGCGCGGCCCTCACCCGCATGCGGCAATTGCTGGTCCCGGGCGGCCGGCTTGTGCTGCTTGTGCCCCAGCATCCGTGGTTGTACGGCTCGTACGACCGGCACATCGAGCATTACCGCCGCTACACCCGGCAGACGCTCGCCGCCACGCTCGGGGCCGCGGGCTTCTCGGTCGTAGCTTTCAAGAACTTCAACTTCCTCTCGATCGCAGGCTGGTGGGTCAACTCGTGCCTGTTGCAGCGCTCCGCGATGGACCGCTGGCAACTCAAGCTGCACGACATGCTCGTGCCGCTGATGCGGCCGATCGAGCGCTTACTCCCCTTGCCCGGGCTATCCCTGATCTGCGTCGCCGAGCGCCCGCCATAATCCGGCGGGTGGATGCTCGGCGCACGGAAATTCCCCTTGTTTTTGACTCCTGCGGGACTCATACTGATAGTTGAGCGCTGGGGCTCTCCGTAATGTCCGTGGTTGGTCCACGCCGGTGGGCCCTGGAGGAAGACCGCCACGGCGGCCGATTCGGCTTCCCAAGCGCACACTTCTTGAAGTCTGGCGCGCCGACCGTGGCCGAGGAGGACAGGCAATGAAAACGAGTGTTCTACTACTGAGTCTCGTCGTGGCGTTCTGGACCGCCGGCTCTGCATTGGCCGACATGCAGTACTACCTGGTGAGCGGGTACACCTCGAACAACATCGTGCGCTACGACGCGGCGACCGGCGCGGTCATCGACCAGTTCGTCCCGTCCGGGAGCGGCGGCCTCAGCCGACCCGAGGGGCTCGCGATCGGCCCAGACGGGAACCTCTACGTCTCGAGCTCGAACACGCATAGGATCAAGCGTTACGACGGACTGACCGGGGCCTACCTCGGCAACTTCGCCACCGACAACGGCTTGGAATACCCGCGGGGCATTACGTTTGGGCCCGACGGCAACCTATACGTCGCCAGTTCGAACGACATGGTGTTGCGCTTTAACGGCACGACCGGCGCGTTCATCGACGAGTTCGTCAAGTCTGGGACACCTGGCCTTATTGATCCGCAAGACCTTGTTTTCCGCGGCGACGGCAAGTTGTACGTCTCCAATGGCTGGACGCACACGGTGATTCGGTGCAACGCCCAGACGGGCGAGTACATCGACACGTTCGTCGGCAGCCCCGAGCTGGACGTGCCGCAGGGCATGGCGTTCGGAGCGGACGCCCACTTGTATGTGGCCGATTCCGACACGAACTGCGTCTTCCGCTACGACGGCCAGACCGGCGCTCTGATCGATGCGTTCGTACCGCCCGGCTACGGCGGATTGAATCATGCCGAGGACGTTCTATTCGGTCCGGACGGCAGTCTATTCGTCACCAGCCACTACTCCGACAACGTGCTGCGCTACAACGGAGGCACCGGCGAGTTCCTGGGTGTCTTTGCTTCGGGCGGCGGGCTGGACGCGCCGACCTACATTCTCTATGTTCCGGAGCCTGGCGCACTCGTCCTGCTCGTCATCACGGGGCTCGTCGCCGCGCGCCGCAGGTGAAACTCATCTGGTCGCACCCGCGTGAGGCGCCTGCTGTCATTAAGAAGCGCTTCTCGTCGCAGACCAATTGTCGTATGTGGGTACATGAGAAGGCCAGGCGCGCTGCCAACGTCTATCTTACAGGCGGCCGCATTGGGCTAGCACACTCAGACGAGGAATAACATGCAATCGAAGTACGGGCACAAGCTATCGTCGTTTCGCTGATTCTCGTTCTTGGCGCATACGCAAGCGCTACCACAATCGACCTCGGCGATATCGCTGTGGGAGGTGACGGCAGCGGATCCGCTATACTCGGCCTGGGGTTGCGGATTACCACCGCAAGTCTAGTGCAGCCAAATGAGTTTGGAGGCAGCAGCCATTCCGACACGTCGTTTTTCAAGTTGGCCGATGGTTCTGGCGGAAGTGCAGATCTGCCCTACGTGGACGGGGTGTTTCTGCCGAAGAGCACAACCACGATTGACTCGGCGGGTGACACGTTCGTTTTCCCAGCTACCGGTGGTTATCGATTCGACGCGATTCGAAACGCGTCCGCGGTTTACGACTCGGATGCAAACCCGCCCGGCCCTGTACCTATTCGGCTTGACGATCAACCAGGCGTGAATCGGCCTGGGCTCGGGTTGCACTCGAACCAGGGGATTACATACGACCTGGACGCACTGCGCAATGCGGGGTACTCGTTTGCTCTTGTCACGGGTGTGGCCGGCCACAATTTCGACACTGGGGCCAATAGACCCCTGGAAATCTGGGCGCTGGTGGACGGCGAGCAGCTCTTCCGACAGACGTTTTATAACGGCGGAGAATATAGCTCGTTCTCGATCGCCCTACAGCCGACTAACCATTTTCTCTCTTTCGTCTGCACGGATTTCAATGGTGCAAACAACTCCGACCACGGCGTGATTGCCGATCTGTCTTTGATCCCAGAGCCGGCCAGCTTGGTCTGCTTGCTCGGCGGTCTCGCGCTGATCAGACGCTGTTAGCGCGAGCGGCGTGCCCGTGCTGCCTACACAGTGACCGCAGAGCGCTACGACGCTTGCTGCTGAGTGGGTCGTGCCCTACCATCGGGTTATGCGCCGCCGTGCTTTCGAACGTGCTACAGTGCGCGACAGTGCGCCCTCGCAGCGGCGCGCGCGCATCGAGTGGGCCGTGCTGACGGCCATCGTTCTTGTCGCCGCGGGTCTGCGGCTCCCCGGGCTGACCCAGGCTCCGCCGGGGCTGAACCAGGACGAGGCCTCCACAGCCTGGAACGCGTGGTGCCTACTGAAGACAGGCATGGACCAGGTCGGCGTGCGCTGGCCGATCTTCTACGTACACGCGCTAGGCGAGAACCGCACCACGCTGTACATGTACCTGACGATCCCGTTCCAGGCGTTCGGGGCTCTGAACGTCTGGACTACCCGCCTGCCCGCGGCGGTCGCCGGCGTGGCGACCGTGCTCCTGACTTATTGGGTGGGCAGCCGGCTCTTCGGCCGCCCTACCGGGCTCATGGCAGCGGCCGTTCTGGCTTTGAACCCCTGGCATATTCAACTCAGCCGTTTCGGCCACGATGCTTCCATTGGGCCTCTGTTGCCCGCCGTGGCGCTGGCCGCCCTGCTATGGGCTCGCTTTCCTCTCGCCCCGGCGGAGGCACAGCCGCGCGTCTGGAAAGCACTCGTCGCGGGCCTGGCTATCGGAATCTGCTGTTACGGCTATCCCGCCGCACGTCTGTTCGTCCTGGCGCTCCTCGCTGGTTGCGTTCTGGTGACCGGCCGCGCCTGGTGGTGTCTTTTGCGGACTCGTGCCGGCCTCAGTGCCCTCGCTGCCCTACTGCTGGGGCTGGGGGTGACGGTGGGGCCATTGGGCTATCAACACTTGGCGCACGCGGAGGTGATCTCCAAGCGCGGCGAGGCGGTCCGCCTGTGGGGTGAAACCGACTCCTTCGGCCAACGCGCGGCAAAGGTCGGCGCGCGCTACGCCGCCCATTTCGGTCCCGACTTCTTATTCGTGCACGGCGACCATCACGAGATCCAGTGGACCCAAGGGTTCGGCGTGCTTGACTGGTACGTACTTCCGCTGCTGCTGGCCGGCCTTGGATTTGCGCTGTGGCATGTTCGCGGATCGCGCGGCGCGCGTGTCGCGCTGTGTTGGCTGCTGCTCTATCCGCTGGGCGACAGCTTCTATCGCGGTTCGTTCTATCAAGCATCGGACGGCTCACGCCAAATGAGCCTGCATGCGCTGCGCAGCGCACCAGGCCTCGGCGCCCCCGTCCTGCTGGCGGCGATCGGCGCTGTCGCCATCCACCGCCGGCTGTGGCCCCGACGGCGCATCGCCCTCGCGGCGTACACCGCTTTGGGGGCTGCTGTCGTCCTCTTGGACGCGCGTTTCCTGGATTACTACTTCCGCGAGTATCCGCGCCGCCCCTCCGTCCAACTCAGCTTCCAGCCGGACCTGGTCGAAGCCTCGGCGTGGCTGAAGCCGCACCTAGCCGATGCCGACGCCGTCCTGGTGACGACCACGCGCATGAACATGCCCTATGTGGTCATGCTGGTCGTGCTTGGCTACGACGCTGACCAGTGGTTCCGCGACGAGCGGGAGGTCCGCGAGGTTGGCGGTTGGGATCGCTACTATCGCGTCGGCAAACTCCGTTTTCTCTACCCTGAATCGGCCTCCGCGGTCCTGGGAGAGCTGCGGCAACCAGCCCGCCCTAAGCGTGTGCTCCTCATCCTGCGGCCGAACGAGATGGAATTATCCGACCCCGTCTACACGATTCGCCGTCCTGAGGGCGACGCGGCGCTGCTGATCTACGAAACCGCCCTTTGACCCGCACGCCGCACGGCCTGACACACGGGCTACCGGCGCCTCCGACAACCCGCGAGCACACACGTCAAAGCCAGTGTCGCCGCGGCCGGTTCGGGCACGATTTGGAGGCGGAAGTCGTCGACCTCCGCCAACGCGCCCGAGGCTTCGACAAAGATGCTCCAGCCGGTACTCCCGATCAGCGGGGTTGCCAGCGGGTCTGTCTTGTTGCTGAGCAACACCCAAGAGCGCAGGTGGTGGTCGCCGAGCCGGCCCGTCCCCCGGGGCCGGATCAAGCGCGGCCGCTCACCAGCGGCGGCTACGCCAATACCATAGGAACGCCCCCACCGATGCGATCGCGAGCGCCATGATGATCCAAAACGCGTACCGATGTTCTTCCAGCGGTATCCGCACATTCATCGAAAACGCGCTGACGACGAAGGTCGGCACCATGATGCCAATCGTGATGATGTTGAGCGTCTTCATGAGCACGTTGAGGTTATTGCTCACGATCGACGCCCGTGCATCCATCAGGCTGGCCAGGATGTTCGAGTACATCTCGGCCTGCTTCAGGCATTGGCTGTTCTCGATCAGGATGTCGTCGAGAAACTCCAGCTCCTCCGCGGAGAAGCCCAGCTTCGCCGCGTTGTTCTTCAGCTTTTCCAGCAGCGCGCCGTTCGAGTTGATCGCGTTGACGTAATACACCAGGCTTTTTTGCAGCGAGAACATGTTGATCAGATGCTTGTTCTCCATGGCCGTGTTGATCTCCTTCTGCAGCTCGTCGGAGATCATGTTGATGCCCTTCAGGTGCTCGCGGAAATGAATGATCGAGCGGGCAATCAGCTTCAGGATCACGTCCGCCAGCGAGTGAATCCGCGTGAGCTGCGCCCCGTCGAAGATCGCCGCGTCCTCCGGGATCAAGATCTTCAGCCGGTCCTTGAACAGGAACGCCCCCGCCGAGGTCACCTTGAACAGGAACTGCTCGGCCCCGGAGTAGTTCTTGGGCCGCTTGAAGATGAGCGCCACGTGGTCCGGCTCGAACTCGAGCCGCGACAGCTCGTCCGGGTCCAGCGCCGAATTGAACGTGTGCTCGTCGACCTTCAGCTCATCGATGAGATAGCGCCGCTCCCGCTCGTCGGGCTGGGCGTACACGGTTACCGGGCAGGAGTCGCCCTGTACCTCCACGAGCTTGCGGTCGACGATGTTGAACGTCTTTTCCATGAGCGTGTCCGTACCGCCGCGCGGCGCACAGGCGGCTTCGCCAACGTGGCTCAGCGGCGAGCGAAGCAGGCATTGTAGCCACTTCGCCTCAGGTCTCTAGCGCAGTTTCTCCCGCCAAGATCCAACCGCGCGCCCGCGCTCGCGGCTCGGATGGCTGCGGCGCTATCCGCTGCCCGGCCCCCCCGCCTGCGTCGCCGGTTGGCTGGCCGGGGCGGCGGCCGGTGCCGCCGGCGGGAGCAGACGCACCCGCAACTCGACCTGCTCGGGACCTGGTTGCGTCGTCGCGCCACTCGTCCGCCCGGCAGCCTGCGTCGTCGGCTGCGACGCCGGAGCCTCCTCAGCCAGGACGATTATCTCGGGTTCCGCGGTCACGGCTTGGTGTTGCGCGTGCAGTCGTTCCGGTCGCGTATCGGCGTCGCGCTGGTCGCCGATGATCGCGCGCCGCGGGCCTGCCCCCCTACCCGCGGGCACCGGCGGTTCGCCGGTCTTCTCCCGCCGCCCCGCAGCGCGCGCCGCCACCGCCGCAGGCTTGGCCGGACCGGCAGCCAGCGCCTCATCCTGAGCAGCAGTGGCCAGCGTCGCCAGGCTCACGCTGGCCGCCTCGCCAGCAAGGGAACTCGTCTGCATCGCCACTTGTCCTGGCGGATTGACTTCCAGAAGCTGCGCAAGCCGCGCATCGAGTTCAGGCATCGACAGTTGGTACACATACTCCGCTGGCTGCGGGGCCGGGACTGACGGCACTGCGGGCGGCTGCTCCTGCTTCACGTCGCGCGATTCCCCGCCCGTACCGCCGGTCGCCGGCGCCGCGGCCGGCGCGCCCTCGCCGAGGCTGAGTTGCGTGCACCAACTGCTCAGCACCGCCTCGATTCTGGCGTACTCGGCCTCATCCCGCGGCTGGATGACCACGACCCAAGCCAGCTCTTGTGGCACCGTGGGCTGTGGGGCCACGCCAGGCACCGCGTAACCAAGGCTCTCTGGCCGCTCGATCGCTGGCTCAGCCGCCTGCCCCGGGGCCCGCTCCGCTTCCTTCAGCTCTGCTGCGGCCAGGGGCGACGACGGCGATGGGGTATCTGCGCCAGAGCGTTTCGATTCCAGCCGCTGCATCATGACCGGTAGCTGTGCCTGAAGCCGCGGACGCGACTGGTAGCGCAGGAAAAGGCCGACCGCGAGCACCGCCGCCGCGGCCGCCGCCAGCGGCACGCCCAGCCGCAGCATGCGACCGGACCAGGCGGACCGCTTAGGCGCGCCCGGCCAACGCGCTTCGACTTGCCGCTGCAACCCGGCGCCCAGTTCGGCGGGCACGCGCAGCCGGGGCAGCATGTGAAGCTGCTCGTGCACTTCGCGTAGCTCCGCGAGCCGGCCGCGCGCGTCCGGCGACTCGGCCAGCAGTCGCTCGACCGCCTGCCTCCGCAGCGGGTCGAGCTCGCCGTCCAGGTAGGCCGACAGGTCGGCCAGCAGATTGTCCCGCTCAAGGTCCGCCAACGTGAATCCTTTCGGCGCGGAGCAGCTCGCGGAGCATGAGCCGTCCGCGGTGGATGCGGCTCTTGACCGTGCCCACCGGGACCTCGAGCACGTCCGCGATGGCTGCGTAATCCATGTCCTCGATATCCTTCAACACGACCGCGACGCGGAACTCATCGTCGAGCTGCTCCAGCGCCCAGGCCACACGTTCCTGCAACTCGCGCTGCTCGGCCGTGGCAGCCGCGCCCGTGGCATGCGGCTCCGTGGGCGTACGTCCCCGGTCGCGCAGCTCGTCGAGGGAGGCCGGCGTCCGGCGCCCCTGCGCACGACGGTGCGACATGACTTCGTTGACCGCAATGCGGAACAACCATGTATAGAAGCTGGCCCGCCCGCGAAACCGTTGCAGGTGCTCCAGCGCCTTCAGGAACGTGGCCTGGGCCAGGTCGAGCGCATCGGCGTAGTTGTGACACATCCGGCAACATGTGTTGAGCACCCGATCCTGGTACCGCGTAACAAGCTCCGCAAACGCCGCCGACGCGCCACGCTGCGCCTGCCGAACCAGCTCGGCATCGCTCCGTTCGCGCTGGCGTGTGCTGTGACTCACGACGATCTGTTCGCCTGTTTAGACGCCGGCCGCGGGCTCCGGGTTCCCGAGGCAAAGACCGATAATCCGGCGCAGCGCGCGTGCTTACGCGTCCGTGACGGCCCCTTATGATACACTGTTCGGGGGTCGTGGTTCGCATTCGGCCAGGCGTTTACCAAAGAGCTTGGTGGCCAGCCGGTCCATCCGCGCCTGAAGCGCGGGGTCGGCCCTGCCCTTCTGGGCGGCGCGCGCGGCGCGGGCCAGGTTGGCGGGGGACAGGAGCATGGCGGCCGGGTGCGACATGGAGACCCGCCCGGCTACAGTCCGCAAGTCGTCTAGTTCCTCCTGGACCAATCCCAGCACGTGGGCACCCTCGGCCAGGTGACTGACACGCTCGGCCTGTTCCTCCTCCTCGTGTCGCCCGCGGCACACACGGACGATCACGTACACGCCGATCAGGGCCAGGCAGGCTACCACCACCAGGGTGAAGTGCGTCTGCGAGGTCTCCTCGCGGAACCCGCGCCGCAGCGCGTCCAACTGCTCAGAATGGTCGATCTGCGCCAGCAAGCTGGCGACCAGCGCGAACATTCCCATACGGTCACCTCGGGCCCGCTTCGTCCGGCATGGGGTGCTCAACGCGCACCAGCCGCCGTCGCTTGACTCCGCCCCGCGCCTCGAGCCATATCCGTTTGCCGGCCACGAAGCACTGGGCGAAGTACTGCATGGGACCGGGCTGGGCGGCCACCTCGGTCAACACGTGCACCACCGCGGTGGTATCCAGTGTCGCCAACGCGCGTACCGCGGCGCAGTGCACGTCCGGCCAGGGCGAAGTCACCAGGCGGCTTAGCCAGCGGATACGCTCGTCGTCCTGGATGCCCAGGCAGCAAATCCAGCGCGGCACGTGCGCACGCAGACCGGGCGCCAAGTGGGCCAGGTGGACTCCCGCTGCGCCGATCCACGGCGGGCGCTGAATCAGGCGGAGCTGCTGGCGCAGGTGTGGATCGGACAGGAGGTCGGAGTTACGCAGGATGGCGAGCAGATGCGCCCGGGTACTCCACTTGCTCAGGATCGCGCGCGCTGCACGCCGCCACGCCGGACGCAGCAACGCCACCAACAGGAAACCTGCCAGCCGCGGGTGGTCCCAGGCCGTCAGGGATTGGGCGACCACGCGGGCCACTTGCGAGCGCCCGGCACTGAAGCTGCCCCACAGGCTGCTCTCGAGATCACGCGCGAACCACAGCGCGGCCTGCACCACGGCCGCTTGCTCGTGAAACCGATAGGTCTGCACCGCTTCGCGCAGCGCGGCCACCAGCCCAGCCCGCTCCGCGATCACCGGCCGCGAGGGCGGGCGATCACTCTCCGCTTCCGCCTCATGGTCGCAGCAGACCTGCGCGGCGTCGCGGCACAGCACGCGGCCGGCCCGTTCGCGGAGCTCGGGGTCGCTGTCCCGCAATGCGTCGGCCGCCAAGTAGGTAAGCGCGAGGCACGGGTGCTCGTACAGCGTGGTCAAAGCGTTGTGGCGTTCGCGGCGTGTGGGCTTCCGCATCGCCACCACGATTCCAGCGCGCAACCACTCCGGGCGAGTGGCCAACTTTTCCCGCGTCGCGCCGTCCAGACGATCGTAGTTCGCCACCAGGCCGACCCACGCCGTGACGTTGCGGCGCTGGAGCAGTGTCGCCACCATGCGGTCGCCGTACGGCGGCTCAGCGTATTCGAGGGCGGCGGCGAGGATGCGGTCGGCCTCGGAGCTCCGGTCTTGGGTCAGCCAATTATATAGAGCCTCGAGCTCGTCCATGCACCGGTCTCGCGCGTCCAGGGTGGGTTGCGACCGCGGGCCGCAGCCCGGGCGCAGCACGCCCGCGTCCCCCTGCTATGTCATCGGCCGGACACGCCGTCGCGATTATTGACCCGCCCGCCGCGTTGACAGGTTGCGCTCCCGTCATGATGCTGCTGGTATGCCCCCGCTTGGCACGGCCGTCGACAACCCGCGCCTGATCACGAACCTCGCGGGGCTGGCTTTGCGCACGCCGGTGCTGACGGCGTCCGGCACCTGCGGTTATGGGCCCGAGTACGCGGAGGTGCTGGATTATCGGCGGCTGGGCGGATTTACGACCAAGAGCGTCACGCTCCACGAGCGGGCTGGCAACGAGCCCGAACGCGTGGTCGAGGTGCGGGCGGGGCTCTTGAACGCGATCGGGTTGGCCAACGTCGGGCTCCAGCGTTTTATCGCTGAGAAGCTGCCGTTCATCCGCACGCTGCCCACCACCGTGCTGGTCAACGTGGCCGGACACAGCCTCGACGACTACGTCGCGGTCGCCGCCGCTCTTGACCAATACGACTGCATCGCCGGCCTCGAGCTCAACGTCTCGTGTCCGAATGTCGCCGACGGGCTCATGTTCGGAACCGACCCGCACCTCCTCCGCCGCTTGGTCACGGCCGTGCGCCGCACGCTGCGCCGGGCCCGCCTCGTGGTCAAGCTTTCGCCGAACGTGACGCAGATCGCCGACTTGGCGCGGGCGGCGATTGACGGCGGCGCCGAGATCCTGAGCCTGATCAACACCTACGTGGGCTTGAGCATCGACGCCCAGACGTGGAAACCCCGGCTGGCCAACGTGACCGGCGGACTGAGCGGCCCCGCCATCAAGCCGCTGGCCCTGTACAACGTGCATCGCGTCTATCGCGAGGTGGCCCGCGACGCCGGCGTCCCGATCATCGGGATGGGCGGCATTCAGACCACCGCCGATGCGATCGAGTTCTTCCTGGCCGGCGCCTCCGCCGTCGCCGTTGGCACGGCCCTCTTCGTCGACCCGACGCTGCCGGTCAAGATCGCGGACGGTCTGGCCGACTACGTGGCCGCGCGCGGGCTGCCCAACGTGTCGGCGCTCACCGGGCAGCTACAGTTGCCCCCCTGAACGGCGGAGCGCTCGCCCCGCGTCCCGTCCCGGCTACTTGTCGCCCCTCTTCTCGTGCTCCTTGCAGCCGGCCGCCTCCTTCTCCTTGCTCTGCGCACACCCGCCCTTGTCCTTGCTCGGGCATTTGCCGCAATCCTTCGCGCAACCCGCCGCCGCCTTCGACTTCACCTCCAGCGCGCTCGCAAACGCCGGGCTGCCCGTCAGCGCCGCCAGGTCGCGACACTGCTTGGCATCTGCTTTGACGGCCTCGAGCTGGTTCGCCGGCGTGCATTCAAACGCGCACGTAAGCGCGCCGATCGCTTTCTCCGCATCCCCCACCAGTGCGTACAGGCGCGCCGCGTCGAAGCACAGCGGACCATCGCAGTCCTTCGGCAATTCGAGCTTGCCCGCGATGGCTTTCGCGTCCGCGAGCTTGCTGACACGCGCGAGCGCAATGCCCTGCAGTACGTCCGTCTGGAGCGTGCGGGCCGCTTCATCCAACTGGCTCAACAGCGCGACCACGGCCGCGTTGTCGCCCGCTTCGAGCTGCGTGTCGGCTAGTAGCGCCGCGGACTCGCCGGAAGCGGCCTTCTCATACAGCGCCCGGGCGGTCGCCAGGGCTTCCCCGTTGATCTTGTGTTGCCGGTAGTAGTTGTAGAGCGCCCGGCTCATCTTCTGCCAGGTCTCCGCATCCTCTTCGTCCTTGAGCTGCTCGCGGATGTTGATGACCCGCCGCAGCAGCGCGTACTCCTGGAAATACTCACTGTTCTCGGGCTCCGCCTTGGTCGCGGCCTTGAACGCATCCAGCGCCCCCTGGAAGTTCGCTTTGGCCAGGAGCGTCTTGGCTTGGGCAAATTGCTGGGCGCCGTCGGTTTGCGCAAAGGTGATCGCGCCGCACTGCAGGACCAACGCGAGACTCAGACCGAGCGCGCAACTACGAATTCGCATACTCCTCTCCTCGAAAGTTCGCTGCTTGCACCATCGCACGGACGGGTCCCGACGCGCCGGCGGGCTCCGGCAGGACCTCGCTGCGCTCGAAACCATGGACCTTGTATGATACCGATTGACTGCTGCCAATGAAAGCCCAAACGAACCTAATGCCGCCCGCCCCGTGCACCTGGCTTCCCCTCCAGAATCAGCGCGTCATCGCCTGCGTGCGCTGCCCACGCCTGCGCGCCTATTGCCAAGCCGTAGCCCAGCGCAAGCGAGCCGCCTACCGCGACCAAACCTACTGGGGCCTCCCCGTCCCTAACTTCGGCGACCCCGCCGCCTGTCTCCTCG
>CAZWYT010000022.1:0-17824 GCA_964638325.1 uncultured Planctomycetales bacterium | reverse complement strand
GCCCCTGGCGCCCACGGCGCCAATCGCACCGGGCGCATGTTCACCGGCGACCGCAGCGGCGACTGGCTCTATCGCGCCCTGTGGAAGGCCGGCTTCGCCAACCAGCCGACCTCCGTGCACCGTGCTGACGGGTTGGAGCTGAAGGATTGTCTGATTACCGCGCTAATTCGGTGCGCGCCGCCGGCGAACAAGCCCGCGCCGGACGAGATCCGCAATTGCGCCGAGTACCTGACCGAGACGCTGGCCAGGGTGCCGTGGGAAGTGACCGTAGCGCTGGGGCGCCTGGCCTGGACGGGCGTGTGTCGAGCCCTGGGCCTGAAACCTCCGGCCTTCCGCCACGGTGCCGAGCACGGTCTTGCCGACGGCCGGTTGCTGCTGGCGTCCTACCATCCGAGCCAGCAAAACACCTTCACCGGCCGCTTGACCGAGCCGATGCTAGACGCCATCTTCGCACGCTGCCGGGCCATCGTAGCTCGATCACCCTCGAAAAAGGGGACATTCTGATTTTTGCGAAAACTGGAGTGCCCCCTTTTTTTCCTATGCTCCGGAAACACCGGACGTTATGAATTCCGCGAAAGATAGAACAGCCCCGTTCCGCGACCGGGACAGAGCCGGCCGCTACATCGGCAGGATGCCGCTGCCGCCCTACGCCAAATTCATCGTCATCAGGAACAGCCGGTTGCTCTCGACCTTGTCCAGCCGGTTGCGCAGCAGCTCGACCGCCTCGACCGGGTTCATGTCGCTCAGCACGCGGCGGAGCATGTAGATCTTCTCGAGCTCCTGCGGGTGGAGCAGCAGCTCCTCTTTACGCGTGCCGGAGGCGGAGATGTTGATCGCCGGCCAGATGCGCTTGTCGACCAGCCGCCGATCCAGGTGCAGCTCGCTGTTACCGGTGCCCTTGAACTCCTCGAAAATGACCTCGTCCATCTTCGAGCCGGTGTCGACCAGGGCCGTGCCGATGATCGTCAGGCTACCGCCCTCCTCGATATTGCGGGCCGCCCCGAAGAACCGCTTCGGCTTCTGCAAGGCGTTTGCATCCACGCCGCCGGTCAGAATCTTGCCCGAGTGCGGCACCTCGGTGTTGTACGCGCGGGCCAGACGCGTGATCGAGTCGAGCAGGATCACCACGTCGTGCCGGTACTCGATCAGACGCTTGGCCTTGTCGATGACCATCTCGGCGACCTGCACGTGCCGGCTCGCCGGCTCATCGAACGTCGAGCTGATGACCTCGGCCTTGGTCGCCCGCTGCATCTCGGTCACTTCCTCCGGCCGCTCGTCGATCAGCAGAATAATCACCTTCGCGTCCGGGTGATTGTGCGTAATCGCGTTGGCCATCTTCTGCAGCAGGACCGTCTTGCCGGTCCGCGGCGGTGCGACGATCAGCATGCGCTGCCCCTTCCCGATCGGCGTCACCATGTCCACGATCCGCATGTTCAGCTCTTTGGAGTCCGTCTCCAGGTACAGGCGCTCGTCCGGGTGCAGCGGCGTCAGGTCCTCGAAGTTGGTCTTCTCGGTCACCGCCTCCGGCGTCTCGAAGTTGATCGCCTCCACCCGCAGCAGCGCGAAGTAGCGCTCGGACTCCTTCGGCGGGCGAATCTGCCCGGCGACGATGTGCCCGTTGCGCAGGCCGAACCGGCGGATTTGCGACGGGCTAACGTAGATGTCATCGGGGCACGGGAGGTAGTTGTACTCGGGGCTGCGCAGGAAGCCGAAGCCGTCCGGCAGCACCTCCAGCACGCCCTCACCGTACAACAGCCCGTTCTGACTGATCCGCCGCTTGAGGATTTGGAAGATCAGCTCCTGCTTGGGCAGGCCGACGTATTCCTCGATGTTCTCTTTGTGGGCGACCTCGTGCAGCTCGGCGACGTTCATCTTCTGCAAGTCGGTGATGTGCAGCTCGCCGCGCTTGATCCGCTCGTATTTCTCGTGGGTCTCGCGGTCGATGGGCGAGCTCTCATCGTACTCGCCCTTGCGCTTCTTCCCCTTTTTCTTGTGCTCCTCGGGGGGAGCACCGCCGGCCGCCAACTCCTCTTCAGCCGGCGCCTCGACCTCGTCGGTGGGGGCCGGCGCGACGGCTTCGGCGACAGCGGCGCCGGCCTGGGGCTCCGGCAGGCTTTCGGTCGCGACGAACTGCGAGCCGTCGGCCTCCGCCGCAGCGCTCGCCGACATCGGCTCCGCGGGGGCTTCACCCACCGCCCCGGCCGCGTCGTCGGGGATACTCTCGATGACGTCTTGCAGCTTCTTCTTGCCGCGCGACGAACGTGTCGTTGACTTCGCCATGTTAGGCTCCATGAGGGGCGCCGCACACAAGTCCGCCCGGCGAATCCTCCGGGATCGCGCCGACCGGCCTGCGGCACTCGCGTATACCGTTCTAAGAGTGCTGCGCCAGAATCTTCTGAAGGATGTCGGCCACCTGGGGGCAGAGCCGCTCCGCGGGCCCGTCGTTATCCACGACGAACGCCGCCCGCGAGCGTTTCTCAACCAGCGGTATCTGCCAACCTTCCCGCCGTTTAACTTCCTCAGCCGTCCAGCCGCGTTCCCGTTGCAGCCGCTCCAGCCGTTGCGCCGCGTCCGCGTTCACAAAGACAATCGTGTCGCACTCGCGATCAAGCTGGCTTTCGAGCAGGAGCGGGGAGTCGATGACGATGGCCTTGACTGCTGAAGCACTTTCAACTCCCCGTATCATAGCCGCCTGGCGTTCAAGGATCAAGGGGTGCAACAACCGCTCCAGCCGCTCCTTTTGGACCGCGTCCTGGAAGATGATGTCGGCAATCCGTCTGCGGTCCGGCGTCCCATCGGCCTGGACCACCTCCTCGCCCCACCACGACCGCAGCACCCGCAGAATCTCCGCCTGGCGCAAGACCTCGTGGTTCAGCTTGTCCGAGTCGATGATCAGACAGCCCAGCCGCGCAAACTCGGCGGCCACCCGCGACTTCCCGGCGCCGACCCCCCCGCACAACCCGATGATCGGCTTTTTCCGCTGCACACCCTAACCCGGCTATCCACGCGGGACACACCCCCGTACCCACCTTGTGCCCCACGCCGCCCCGGCTGTCAAGCCCCGTGCTCGGATTAGACGCCAAGTCACGAGAAAGACGGGGAACAAGGAGCAGGGAACTGGATCAGCGCTTCGTGCGCGCGCACGTCGTCACGGCGTGGCTCGGTACCGGTCGACGTCTCCGTCGATCGATCTGAACCCATGGCGCGCGGGATAGCGCCTGTGCGCCGCGGCCGAAAAAAGGTGTCAGGAACCTTTTGCCGCGGAGCGGCCCCTTGGGTACTGGGCACAAAAGGTTCCTGACACCTTTTTTCGCCCGTCTACCAGCTCTAGGGCCTGACCGCCGACGAGATCAAGCTCGTCGAGGAGGCGACGCGGTGACCGCGCCGACCCCGTGTGAACCGAGCCGCCCCACTAATGGGGCGGTCCGACCGGGCCGTGCGCGGGCGCCTTGTCAAACCCGCTCCGTGGGCTAAAGTACCTGTTTTCGTCGGGTTTCCCGGTCTGCGGAGTATCTATGAATCGTCCCATTCGTGTCGTCATCGCCAAGATCGGGCTCGACGGCCATGACCGCGGCGCCAAGCTCATCGTTCGCAACCTCCGCGACGCCGGCATGGAGGTCATTTACACGGGCCTCTGGCAGACCCCCGCCTCGACCGTGCACGCGGCCCTCCAGGAGGACGTGGACGTGGTCGGCGTCAGCCTGCTCTCGGCCGCCCACCTGACCATCATGCCCGAGCTGCGGCGGCTGTGCACCGAGGCCGGCATTCCGGACATCCCGATCACCGTCGGCGGGATCATCCCCGAGGAGGACCATGCCGCCCTGCGGGAGGCCAGGATCGACGGCATCTTCAACCCGGGCACGCCGATGAAGACGATCGTCGAAGCCTTCCATCAGCTTGCGGCGAAGCAGCGTGCCGGCCGGTCGACGGCTCGGCCGGACATCGGCACGCCACACGGGCTGGCGCGGGCGATTACGCTGATCACGGACGGACAAGGCGAGCGCCTGCAACAGATTCCAGACCCGCCGCGGAAACCGGTCACGCTCGGCATCACCGGTTCCCCCGGCGTCGGCAAGAGCACCTTCATCGGCAAGCTGGCCCGCGGCCTGCGGGAGCGCGGCCACCGCGTGGCCGTCATCGCGGTCGACCCGACCAGCCCCATCACGGGCGGCTCTGTACTGGGTGACCGCCTGCGCATTATGTCCAGCGAGCCGGACCACGGGCTGTTCATTCGCAGTCTGGCGTCCGGCGGGCAGGCGGGCGGCCTGGCCCCGCACTGCGCCGACATCGCGCGGCTCGTCGCCGCCGCCGGCTATGAGATCATCCTGATTGAAACGGTCGGCGCGGGCCAGAACGACACGGACGTGCGGCACGTCGCCGATGACGTGCTGCTGCTGGTCATGCCCGGGGCGGGGGATGCGATCCAGTTCGCCAAGGCTGGCGTGTTCGAGATTGCGACCGGCTTCGTGGTGAACAAGGCCGACTTGCCGGGCGTCGACGTGACCGTCCGGCAACTGAAGGAGGCCCTCGACGACGACCGGCCGGTCTGGCAGGCCAGCTCGGTGCGCAACGAGGGCATCACTCCGCTCTGCGACTGGCTGGAAGGGAAACTGTGAAACCGGCCCGAAGCCATCCGCCGCGGCGGACCACGAAGCCAGCAAGGGAAACGGGCGGCTGATGGCTGAGGGCTTTCCAGGCACGCAGACACGTAAGGCACACTGGTCACACAAGGCAATCGTCCCCGCGCTGTTGGCCGTGAGCGCCGTTCTGGCAGTGACTTCCCTCATCGGCGACAGCATCACCTTCGATGAAACCAGCCATCTCACCGCCGGGATGAGCTACCTCAAGATGGGCGACTTTCGCCTCGCGCCGGATCATCCGCCGCTGGCCAAGGTCTGGTGCGCCCTGCCGCTGCTGTTTGTCCGCAACGTGTGGCCGCCGGCGGACGACCCGGATTGGTGCCACAACCTCATGTTCGTAATCGGGCGCCGCTGGCTATTCGAGCTCAATGACGGCCAGCGGCTCCTCGTCGCCGCACGCTGCATGATGGTCGTTCTTCTGTCGGCTACGTGCCTCGTCACGTATGCGCTCGCACGGCGACTCTTCGGGCCGGCCGCGGCGCTGCTCGCCTTGGCGCTGGCCGCCCTCAGCCCGACGCTGCTGGCCCACGGCCGGTTGGTGACGACCGACCTGCCCATCACGCTGGTGACGGCGGTCACGATCCTCACCTATGCCCGCTTTCTGGAGCGCAGCACGTGGCTGCGCTTACTGGGGGCCGCGCTCGCGCTGGCCGCAGCGAGCGTTACGAAGATGTCGTGGCCGCTCGTCGTTCCGGCTCTGGTCGTGATGGGGGTCGTGCACGTGCTTCGCCCGGGCGTGCCAGGCGGCCGAGGCCGGCGTGGCCGCGTGGCGGTCGTGCTCGGGAGCGGCGTGCTCATGGCGGTGGTCACATGCCTCGGAATATGGACGTGCTACGGCTGGCGAAGCAGCATTGTTCCCCCCCTGGCGGCCAATGCGGACGCGACCACGCGGGCGAACTATGAGCAGATCATGACCGAGCTCGGCTTCTGGTGGCAGGACGCGCTCGCTGAGCCGCCCGACGGGTCGCCACCACGGGGTGCGCTCCCCGACCTGCTGCACGCCTGCGCTGTCCACAAAGTGCTGCCCGAGGCCTACCTGCTGGGCCTGACGATGACCGTGCAGGCGACCAGCGGGCGCAGCGCGTACCTGATGGGGCGCTACAGCAACACGGGCTGGCGCGCCTACTTCCCGGTCGCCTTCGCGATCAAGACCCCCCTGCCGACTCTCGGGCTGCTACTGGCCGGGCTGGCCGCACTGGCCTGGCGCAAGACACGCATCGCCGACGGGACTCTGCTCGTCGGCCTGGCCGCCTTTGCCTTGCTCTACGCCGGCCAGGCAGTCTATAGCGCAATCAACATCGGACATCGGCACCTGCTGCCCGTGTATCCGGCGCTGTTCGTAGTCGGCGGCGGGGCGTGCGGCTGGTTAACGGGCCGCGCCGGCCGCTGGCTGGTCGGCGCTGCGCTGGTGTGGCTGGCGGCCGCGAATCTGTGGATTCACCCGCACTATCTGGCTTACTTCAACGAGTCGATCGGCGGTCCGGCCCGTGGCCACCTGTACCTCGCCGACAGCAATATCGATTGGGGGCAGGACCTGCTTCGTCTGGGGCGGTACGCCCGCCAGCACCCTGAAGAGCCGCTCAAGCTGGCGTATTTCGGCAGCGCGCTGCCCACCTGGTATGTGCCGTGCACGGCGCTGCCCAGCTACTTCGAGTTCGACCCGCGTGCCGCGCTCACGGCCGGCACCTACGTCGTCAGCGTGACACAACTGCTGGGCGTGTACGACCTCTACGTCCGCGACGAGTTTTGGAACGCGGCGACGATCCGCACGTATGCGCTCCTGCGGCAGCGCGCCACCGCCGGTGCGAAGGTGAACGAATCGCCCGAGCAGCGCGCCCAGCGCGAACGCCTGACGGGGCAGTACGAGGAAATGCGCGCCCGGCTGCTGATCAACCGGCTCCGGCACCGGCCGCCGGATGACCGCATCGGCTATTCCCTCTGGGTCTACCGATTGACCGAGGACGAGATCGAGCGGCTCATTCAGCCGCCGTCGATTCCGCCAGCGGCGGATCAATGAGCAGCTTGTCGGGCTCGACGACGTAGGGGGTCATGAAGTACTTGTTCCAGCGGTACTGGAGAATCGCCACGTGGTTGCCGGGGTGACCGTACAGCGCCATCACCGGCGTCCAAGGGACGTGCTCCACTTTCTCGCGCAGATCAGCGTTCGCTACGGCGGCGTCCAGCTTGAAGCCCTTCATGCCGGCCGTGGACACATAGCAGCGGTCCATCGTCCCGAAGATCTGCGTAAAAGCGCTCGACAGCGCCCAGTCGCGCTCGCAGTAGAAGTTGACGAGCTTTCCGTCGATGTGCTCAAGGGCGGGCGTCAGATCGTATGATGGGCTGACGCCGGGCTGGGCCAGAATGACATTGCGGACGTGCACGTCCGGCGGCAGTTGTTCGGTCACGAGCAGGGCCATGAAGCCGCCGGCCGAGTAGCCGACCAGGTCGATCGGTTGCTCCGGATAACGCTTCCGATACTCGGTGACGTGGCCGGCGACTTCTCGCGCCTGAACCACGTTATCCTCGTAGCGCGTCAGGTGAGCGAGGAAATCGGGAGCCGGAATGTCCCACTGGAAGAACTGCACCTCTTTGTCCAGGCCCGCATCCCGCAGCCCTCGGTACGCCGGCCCCAGCTCCCAGGGTACGCCAATCAGGCCCGGAAACATCCATACCAGGCCGTGCTCGGCCTGTTGTGACGAGGGCTTCAGCACGGCCGGATCCAAGAGTGTCGGCTCGGGCGGCACGCCGCAGCCTGCCACGTACACGAGCCCTACCGAGATCGTACCCAGTAGTGCAATGCGCAAGAGCTGCACAGGCACCTCCGTAGACACCGGGTTTGTAAAAAACACACGCGCTAATGTCGGTCATCCGTGAGGCCTCCTGCAGCAACCCACGCGGGCTGTCGGCAAGCAGTCCGTTGCACTCGTTCGTCGTCTGCACGCCGCCGGCCACGGGCACGCCTCAGCGGCCCGTGTGCCCGAATCCGCCTCCGCCGCGCTCGCTGTGCGCCAAGTCCCGCACCTCAACTACCTCGACGTGAGCCACGGGGGCGATCACGAGCTGTGCGAAGCGCACCCCCCGCTCAATCGTGTAGGGTTGCCGGCCGCAATTGCCCAGCAGCACCTGCAATTCACCGCGATAGTCCGCGTCGATCGTGCCCGGGGCATTCGGCAGCATCAGGCCATAGCGCAGCGCCAGACCGCTGCGCGCCCGCACCTGGCCCTCGTAGCCCGGGGGAATCTCCAGGAACAGCCCGGTCGGAATCAGCCGAATCTCACCCGGAGCGATCGTGATCGGCTCGGCATTCGCCGCCTGCAGGTCCAGCCCCGCGGCCTGGGCGCTCATGTACTGCGGCAGGGGCAGGTCCTCCAGCCCCGGCCGCCGGCGAATCTTCAGCACGGGTAGCATGCAGTCGTTCCTCAATTACACGTCGTCCGACGACATTACTCAGTATATCCCCCGAGAGCGGCCTTGACAGAACGGCCGGATGTCCGCGAAATACGTCCGGTCGCGAAAGGCGCGCGGCGCGGGCCGCTGGATGCCGCCGATCGAGCGAAAGCGAGGCCCCAGGCGTGGTGTCGTCCCCGGACGTTTCGCCGTTGGAACTGCAGCGCAGCGGGAACCACCTGCGTTTTGTGCTGTCGGCGCACAGCGATGTGCTGGCCGAGCTGCCGGCGGACTACGAGCAGCTTCTGACGCTGGGGCTGAAGCAGATTCTCGCGGAATCCCAGACGCTGACCGTGGAGGTCAATCTCGCCGGCCACTCGGGCGTCACTAGCCGCCAACTGGGCTCGCTCATTGCGTTGCAGAAGGTCCTGCGGCCGCGGTTTGGCCGCGTCCCGCTGACGGGCGTGAGCGATGGAATCCGCCATCTGCTCGCGCGGACGCACATCGACAAGCTCTTCGACGTCGCCTGAGAGTCGCCCGACAGACGCCGCGGATAATTCCCTTTTTATGTGCATGGAAAGATACATTCGCCTGATCGCCGGCAGCTTTGTCCTGCTCAGCCTTCTGCTCGCCTGGCTGCACAGCCCGTACTGGCTCCTGTTTACCGCGTTCGTTGGCCTGAACCTGTTTCAGTCGGCGCTCACGAAGTGGTGTCTCATGGAGAACCTCCTGGCCAAGCTGGGCGTGCCCCCATGCCAACACGGGAACCGGCGCGATCTGCAGTAGACGCTGAACGGCGCTGGTCGCGGGCAGCGCGGCGCCCAGCCCTGAGCCGCGCCGACCTGGTCGTGCTTGGCACACTGCTGGCGACAGCCGTGTTCCTGAGCTGGAAGGTCACATGCTTGTCCGGCATCGTCGGCGCGTACATCGACGACGGTGTCTACCTGGCCACCGCCAAAGCGCTGGCCGACGGCAAAGGCTATCGACACACCGAGCTGCCCGGCGAGCCCTACCAGACCAAGTACCCGATCCTGTATCCGCTGCTGCTGTCGGCCCTGTGGCGAATCGCCCCCAGCTTCCCACAAAACATGGGGCCCCTGCGGATCCTGAACGTCCTCCTCTGGGCGCTCGGATTGTGGCTGCTCTACCGCATGATGCGCCGTGGCTGGGGGCTGTCGGCGTGGCTGCCGGCGTGCGGCGTCCTGCTGGCCTTCACGACGCTCAATACGGTCGAGCTGCTCCGGACGGCGATGTCCGAGCCGGTCTACCTGGTCCTCTCGGCGGCGGCCCTGCTGCTCGCGCTTCCCGCGACGGAGCGCGACGCGCCGGTTCGGCCCTCCGGCACCGTTCGTCCCGCCGTCTGCGGCTTGCTGGCTGCCGCCGTGTGCCTGACGCGGGTCATCGGCATCAGCCTGGTTGTGGCTCTCGTCACGGACTTGGCCCTGCGGCGGCAATGGAAGGCGCTGGTGCTGGCGGCGGTCGGCCCGGCGTTGGCACTCATGGGCTGGTTAGCCTGGTGTACGCACGGCGGAGGGCTGACCGGTGCCAACGCTGCGCTAGCCGGGTTTCGCTATGACCTCGACTATGGCGCATGGCTGTCGAAGGCGCCCGGGACGCTGTTGTGGGTGGCCTGGCTCAACGCGTCCGATCTGGCTCTTTCGCTGACCGAGCTGTTAGTGCCGTTGTGGACTGGCGAAGAACTCACGCGGCGTCTGGCGGGCGACTTCGCCGGGGCGTGGACGATCTACCTCGCGATGCTGGTGGGGACCGGGCTGCTGGTGTGCGGCCTGATCCGCACGTGGCGCCGCGGGTGGATCGTCAGTCACGCCTACCTCGCGGCTTACTTTGCGATGGTGCTGGTCTGGCCGTTCCCTCCGGTGCGGTTTGTGCTGCCTGTGCTTCCGCTCGTGCTGACGCTCCAACTCCTCGGGGCGTATACGCTCGCATCGCTGGCCGGCCGGGTCCTGCTGCGCATACCGCGGCCCGGCTCAACCCGCGACCCGCGGTCGCGAGACTCCGTCGCAGCGGCCGGGCCCGCGGGGCTCGCGACGGCGGTCGTGCTGCTCATCGTGCTGGGCGCGGGATTCCAGCGTATGCAGCCGCTCCTTGGTCCGGATTGGCGGATCGACTCGCGTGAGCTGGCGGAAAGCGGCCGGGAAGCGCTGGTCACCCTGCTGCGCGACCACACCCCACCCGACGCAATCGTCAGCGCCGACTATGGCGCGTATCTGTATCTGCGAACCGGTCGCAAGGTCATCGCCTCCGTGCCGCACGACAACCCGATCGCCATCATGTACACCCCCGACCGCCGCTTTCGTGACTGCGGGCGCGTGATCACGCGGAACATGGCCGACCGCGACCTGGAACATACGCGCGTGCACCTCGTCGACTACCTGCGGGCCAGCCAGGCCGGCTTCGTCGTGCCGCCCGACCGACGTTACCGGGCGTACTGGGCGGTGTTCGGCCGGCTTTCTCGCGGCGGGACGGCCACTCTGGTGGCGAAAGCGGAGCCGTATGAGCTCTACCGCCTCTCCCTCCCGCCGCCGTAAGTGGTGCGACGCAGGCGTGCCCGTGCAACGCCGTGCGTCGCCGCGCGGACGACGATCGCGCGCCACTACTCTCGATGGACCGTGCAGTAGAGTGAGTCACGCTCGACCGGCACGCACCCGGCCTCGCGCAGCAGGCGCTGGATTTGGGGGACGGTCAGTTCCTGGCGATTGGTGCCGCGGCCTTCGCGCTTGGTGATGTCGTACCACACGACCGTGCCGTCGAAGTCGTCCACGCCCCAGTTCAGTGCGACCTGAGCGAGTTTCGGCGATTGCATAATCCAGAACGCTTTGATGTGCGGGAAGTTGTCCAGCATCAGGCGCCCCACGGCGAGCGTATGCAGATCGTCCAGCCCGCTCGGTCCCGGCAGGTGCGCCAGCTCACTGCCTTCCGGAATGAACGAGAGCGGCACGAAGCACTGAAACGCCGCCCGGCGCCCGCTGAGCGACGCATCCTGGTGCTCGCGCAGCTTGAGCATATGTTGCACCCGCTCTTCCAACGACTCGATATGGCCGTAGAGCATCGTCGCGTTGGACGGAATTCCCAGCTCGTGGGCCACCCGGTGCACGTCGAACCAGTGCTGCTCGCCGACTTTCGCCTTGAACGCCTCCGTGTGCACACGGTCGTCGAAGATCTCCGCGCCCCCACCCGGCAGACTGTCGAGCCCGGCGGCGCGCAAGGCGGTCAGCACTTCCGCGATGCTTGTGCGCGGCCGGGCGATCCGCGTGAAGTGCACGATCTCGATGGCCGTGAACGCCTTGATATGTAGTCGCGGGCAGCGCTCCTTGATGGCCCGACACAGGTCCGTGTAGTACGAGAACGGCAGCTTCGGATGCAGGCCGCCGACAATGTGGACCTCGGTCGCCCCGCGCTCGGCCGCTTCGACGGCCAGGGCGACGATCTCATCGAGCGAGTGCTCGTAACCGTCCGCTGGCCGGGAAGGGATTCCCCCACTCGGTTGCCCCGCTGCGTCGCTCCGGGCCGGATACGGCCGGTAGAAGGAGCAGAACTTGCACCGCAGCACGCAGTAATTCGTGTAGTTGATGTGCCGGTTGATATTGTAGAAGGCCTGGCGACCGTGGCGGCGCTCGCGCACGACATTGGCCAGCTCCCCCACCGTGAAGATGTCACGCGTCCGATAGAGTGCCAGGCCGTCCGCCAGCGACAGACGCTCGCCCGCCAACACTTTCCGGCGGATCGGCTCCAGGGCCTCATCGCCCACCGCGCAGGCCGTGCTTTCTTGGGTCGTATCCACAGGCTTCGTTGCGCTCCTCGATTCGGGTATCGAAAAGCTTGTCATCGCGCGCTAGTATTCTAGCAAGCGGGCGTCTGGCGGCGCTCGAGGAGCCGCGCTTGAAGAGTGTCTGGCTAATCCTGTTTCTGCTCGGGCTGGCAACGTACGCCTACCTGCAATTGACCGGCCGCATTGGCTCCACCTGAGGTGCGACTGCACAACGGCCCGGTCCGGGCCACACCGCCGTCAACACTCACGCCGCACCCGCGTTCAAGGCCGAGACTGTCTCGGGCCAGACGGTCAACTTCCCGGCCGACTACCGCCGCCGCCTCGTCCTGCTGGATTTCTGGGCCACCTGGTGCACGCCATGCCGCGCCGAGCTGCCCTATGTCGCGCGCGCGTATGAGCGCTACCGCAGCCGCGGGCTCGAAGTCGTCGGCGTGTCGCTCGACGCGTTTCAGCGCGTACCCGCGGCCCGCGTCGCCGCATTCGTCAAGGACGAGCACATGCCCTGGCCGCAAATCTACAACGAAGCCTCCGCCATCGCCGCGACCTACGGGGTGTCCGCGATACCGGCCACCCTGCTGATTAACGGAGACACGGGAGCCGTTCTCGCGTCCGGCGACGAGCTGCGCGGCGAGACACTGCTGAAGACCATCGAGAAGCACCTGGGTGCCGCGAAGCAGTGACGGACCCGCCGAATCACGCTACATTGCCCGGCATCATGTCGCCCATGCCGCATCGCAAGGTCGTCGGCTGCATGACCGGAACCAGCCTCGACGCGCTCGACGTCGCGCTGGCAGCGATTGACGGCCGTGGCCTGGAGATGCGCGCCGCACTGGTGTGCGCCCACACTCGTCCCCTCGGGCCGCTGGCCGCGCCGTTGCGCCGCCTCGCGTCGCAGGAACCACTGTCCGCCGGGGCCGTCGCGCAACTGGCGGACGAATTGGCCGGCCTGCACGTCGCCGCCATAAGCGACCTACTCGGCGGCGAAGCCGTGGACCTGATCGCCGTTCATGGCCAAACGATATTCCATGCTCCGCCGCTAAGCTGGCAGCTCCTGAGCCCTGCGCCCATCGCGCATGCCTTCGCGGCCCCCGTCGTGTTCGACCTGCGTGCGGCCGATCTCGCGGCGGGCGGCCGGGGCGCGCCGATCACGCCGTTGGCCGATTACGTGCTCTTTCGGGACGAGACCGAGAGCCGCGCGGTGGTGAACTTCGGGGGCTACTGCAACTTCACACTCCTGCCAAGTATTGGCGTGACGGGCGACGACCTTGGCCGCGCCGTCAGCACCATTCGCGGCGGAGACATCTGCGCCTGCAATCAGCTTCTGGACGGCCTGGCGCGCTTCCTGTTCCACGAGCCATTCGACGCGGCTGGCCGACACGCCGCGGCCGGGCAGGCCCGTGGGGCGCCGCGAGACGCACTCGTTGAGCTGCTCCGTACCCAAGCCGAAGCCGACCGATCGCTGGGCACCGGCGACGAACTGCTGAGCTGGATCGACCGCTTCCACAACGACCATCGCGCCGAGGACCTCGCGCGATCGGCATGCGACGCGCTGGCGAGCGTCATCATCGAGACTATCAGGCGCATTGCAGCCGAGGCGGCAACGCACGTGGACGCGTACGTGCTCGCCGGGGGCGGGGTGCAGAACCGCACCCTCTACGAAGCGTTCGCTACTCACTGCTCGGGTCGGGTCTGCCTGACGGACATGCTTGGAATCCCGGCCGCCTACCGTGAGGCCGCTGCTATTGCCGTGCTCGGAGCACTTTGCGAGGATCGCGTGCCGATTACCCTCCCAGCGGTCACCGGCGTGCCGCCACCCGCGCCCATCGCCGGGGCATGGCTTCTGCCTGGCTGAGCTTTGGCTGCGTCGCGCGCTTAGCCCTTCTCGGGCTCCAGGCTGAAACTGCGAGTGAGGATCGGTTGCGGATCGCGACCGCTGTAGACCTTGGCGACGAACTTCTCGGCGCCCACCTTCGTCAGCGTCTCGGTCGGCACACGGAATGAAACGCCCTCCGGGCCAGCGCTGCCCGACCACACGAACTCCTGCTCGAAGAGGTTCTCCCGCCCCTCCTCGGCCGCGATCGCCACCCGGAATTGGTTGCGTTCGCACGACTCGGGCAGGTCGCGCACCACGAGCAGGAACTCCGCCAGCGTGCGCGGCAGCTTCTTCGCCATCTCGTAGCGGCCGTCGAAGTAGTCGGTGGCAATGGTCAGCATGTCCCCCTTGAGCTTCACCTTGGTCCGCGTCGGGGCGATCATTTTGTAGAACTCGACCGCCAGCTCCTGCACCGCGACCTCCGCCATATCCTCGGGGGTCTTGCTCGGCGGCTGGTCGCGCGCGGTCCGCGGCTTCGGGGCCACGCGCGCGGTGTGGCTGAGCAGGATCTTGCCGGTCGCCGCGTCGATGACGCGTACGCTCGCCTCGACCTCCGCCCCGTGCTTGTAGATCCAGACGGTGTCCTCGCCGACCACGATGCGGCGGCCGGCCCGATCGCGCAACGGATAGCCGCGCCGGTCGACTGCATACCGCGGGATTGTCTGCCGCTGCTTGTCGGCGATGAGTTTGTAGTCCGTGATCTTGGCGGCCACCAGGGCCTGCGCGATCTTGATCTTATCGTCGGGCAGCGCGGTGCCTTCGTCGACCGCGTCCGCCAGCCGCGACAGATCCTGCTCGGCAAACACGTCCTTCAACTCGGTCCGGCTGAGCACGGTGAACGCCCCGTTCTGCGCGAGGTGGGTGGTCAGGCGGTCGGCGAGAACGCCCGCGGCGTGAACGCCCTGGGGCGAAGACGCACGCCCCGGCAAGACCGCGATGCGTTGATAATGCTCGTGTTCCCACTGCGGATACTGCGTTACGTAGGTCGCGCGGCTCCCGCCGCCGCAACCGGCCAGCCCGGCCAGGGCCAAGCCGATGCTCACCGTCATCAGGCGCCAGTGGATCATGCGGGAACACCTTCTCATGCGTTCATGCCTCCACAATATCCGCGGTGGGCAGCCCCGGCCTCGCGAACGGTTGCGCACCGACGCGTGGTACGCTGGTTTGCGACTGCGGACCGCCCGCAGCGACCTAGGCGGCTGCCTGACCGAGGGCCGTCTGCAGCGCATTGCTCACAATGGTCGTCAGCCCGGCGCTAATCACGGACTGCCAGATCGACGTGAGCTGCTGGTCGCTCAGACCACACCCGTTGAGGAAAAACAGACTGCCGCTGGTCAAAGCCAGAGCATAGTAACACGGACGCCAATACCACTTCTTCATGTTAGCCCTTTCTGTAAACAAAAGAGACGGCGGGAGTTTACCGCCTCTCAAGGTCCGTGGCGAGCGCGTTGGGTCGCGGGTTGCGTCTCTGGGGCGCCCGGTCCCAAGACCACGATTTCCTCGATCCGGACCACGTCGGCCCCGAGCCCGGGCGCCGCGCGCCGCACACCTCGCACGCCCACGTACCGTCCGACCAGCGTCTCCGGCGCGACCCGGGAGTCGGCATCCACTTCGAGATAAGCCTCCACGCGGCGCGTCACCGGGTCCACGAGCTTGTACCAGCGCACACCGCCCTGCGCGCGCAGGGCGTCGCTCCGCTGCAATTCGCCGCGGGCCGTAAACTGCGGCTGCGTCGCCGCCCGCCGGGCGCGCTCGATACGCTGCATCTCCCGCTCGTGCTGCACCTGCTCGCGCGCGGTGCGGCCCAGGAGCTCATCCGCGGCCCGCACGGCCGCCTGCTCGGCGATACGCTGCTCGAGCTGGGCGATCCACGCCTCCGCGAGCCGGGCTACCGCCGGCTCCTCGCGCTGCGCGGCAATCGGCTGAAGGCCGCCAACGGCATCCGGCCACGATTGCTCGCCCAGAGGCTTGCGGGCCTCCGCCGCGATGGCCGTCTCCACCGCCGCCAACCGCTGCCCCCACGGACCCGACAAGTCCGGTCCGCTTGCCGCCCGTGGCTTGCCGACACTCGGCGCCGCGGCCGTCGGCTCGCTTGTCGGGCGGGAAACCGGCCCCTGGTTGCTCCGCAGTCGCGCGGCAACGTCGTCTGTAACCGGTTCCGCATGCTGCCCAGCCACGTAGGCGTAGACTCCGGGCGGCGGCACGATCTTCAGCCAAGCTCCCTGCTCGCCGACAACCTGCACCACCGCCCCGCGCTGCAGGAGCGTCTGCACCTCCGTCTGCGCTGGATCCACGTCGTACACCAGGCTGCCCACCCGCACGCGCAGAGTTCCGCCGCGCACGGAGACGATCCCCTCGGTGGGTCCGCGCCGATCCACGTATTCAGCCGCCACGAATGAGAACACACCCTCGGGCGGTCGAACCCGATACCACCCATACGAATCGCGCCCGACGGCTCGCAGCAGCGTGTCGCGTGGAACTCGTGCCACGGGCAGGCTGTTCGCGTCCGGCCGCGAACGGAGATGAACCTCGTCCACGATCACCCGCAGCCACGTCTCCTGCGAGGCCGGCTGGCTGGCGGCGTCCTGGTGCACCGTTTGCACTTCAGGCCCCGCGACCTGGCTGGGATCTGCTGAGCCGACCAGCCCCAGTGTGAATCCGAAGACCCCCAGCGCCACGGCGAGTGTCGCAACCCCGTTGCCCAACGGCGCCATATCCACCTGACCTACCGCTTTGCCCGCTCCTCGGCTGGGCAAGCTAGCGACGGCACCAGAACCTGTCAAACGCGGCCGTCGGCCGGCACTGATCGGCGCCAGCGGCCATAAACCGCGGCCAGCCTCTTGGCGCCGAGGGCTCGCTGCGGGACATTCTGGTGATGATGGCAAGACCCACCCGGCGACCGCGACCCGTCACACTCCTGTTTACGTGTGTCGGCCGGCGCGTCGAGCTGCTGCAGGCCTTTCGTGCCGCCGCACGCCGCCTGAAACTCCCCGTGCGCCTGGTCGGCGTGGACAGCGATCTAACGGCGCCAGCCCTGTCGTGCGTGGACGAGCCCGTGCTCGTGCCGCGAGTGACCGAACCGGGGTACATCGACGCGGTTCTCGCTGCCGTCCGGGCGCACAGCGCCGCCTTGCTGATTCCCACGACGGACACGGACCTGGAGCTCGTCAGCCGCCACCGCGACACGATTGCCGGCCTGGGCTGCGTCCCCCTGATCGCAGAGGCCGACGTCATCGATACCTGCCGGAACAAGGTGCGCGCCTATGAGCACCTGCGCCGCCACAACATCGACACGCCCGAGACCTGGACACCCGAACAGTTGCGGCAGGTGCCGAAGCCGCCTTTTCCGCTTTTCATCAAGCCCCGCACCGGCAGCGCCAGCCAATGGGTACACAAGATCGAGGACGAAGACGACCTGGAGTACTACCTGCGGCGCGTGCGTGACCCAATCATCCAGGAGTTCGTCGGCGGCGTGGAGCACACGTTGGACGTCTATGTCGGCCTGACGGGCGAGCCGCGCTGCGTGGTGCCGCGCGCCCGCTGGCAGGTGCGGACCGGGGAGGTCACGAAGGGCGTCGTCGTCAAGGACCGCGACGTCATGAGCGCGGGCCAGCAGGTGGTCGAGACGCTCGGGCCGTCGGTCCGCGGCGTGGTCACGCTGCAGTGCATCGTTACGCCCGAGCACCGCATCCGTTTCATCGAGATCAACCCGCGTTTCGGGGGTGGTGCCCCGCTGGCCATCGCGGCCGGCGCCGACTTCCCCGCCTGGCTGCTGCAGGAGTTGGCCGGCCAGGCACCAGAGATCGCCTTCGACGGCTTTCGCCACGGCCTGTGCATGCTGCGCTACGACTGGTCGGTGTTCATTCCCCTGGAGCCGGACCTGCATCCCCGCCTGGCCAAGCCGCTGCATGACTGCCCCGACTTTGAGTGATCGAGGGGCGGGCGTGAGAAAAAAACGGGTACAGGCACCGCGGGAAGGCCTTTCGTGCGAACCAGACGTAGGCGGCGCGGAGCCAGTCGCCGTTTTTTTCTCACGCTCGGCTTTCGGCGCGGCGTCGAAAGAACGATGGGCAGCTTGCGCTTTGGCCGCCGCAAGCTGCCCAGTTCCACAATCCCCAAACCCGACCCCTGCTG
>CAZWYT010000021.1:0-68130 GCA_964638325.1 uncultured Planctomycetales bacterium | reverse complement strand
GCCTGCCGCGCCCGGAGACGTAGCCGCTGGGCTCCCTCCCGGCTGTAGCTCGTAGGGCAGGTCGAGTCCGCCGCGGTGGACGAGACCTGCCGACAATGAGAGAAAAAGCATGAGCCCCGAACAACGGATGGTCACTGAGTTCCACGACAAGTACGACCTGCCCCATGCACCTGTGCCGACCATGCCGGGAGTCAAAGACCGCATGCGGCGGGCACGGCTGATCATCAGCGAAGGCGCCGAGTTTCTGGAGGCCGCCGACAAGGGCGACTTCGTCGAGATGGTCGACGCGCTCGCGGACATCCTGGTCGTGACTTACGGGACCGCGGTCGAGATGGGGGTGGACCTCGAGCCCGTCTTCGCGGAGGTGCACCGCTCGAACATGTCCAAGAACGGCGGGCAGGACGCGGGCGGGAAGGTGCTCAAAGGTCCCGGCTTCTCGCCGCCGAACATCGGCCGTGAACTCGAGAATCAGGGCTATCACAGGCCATAGCGCCGGACGTCTGGGGCCACTGCTCTTGAGCAGTGCGGGAGCCGCTCCCCCCACGGCCGGCGCAGAGCCCCAACGTTACTTCTTCAGCTTCGTCTTCAGCACCGTCAGAAGCTGCTGATTGTCGATCGGCTTCTGGAATACGCCGGCCAGGCCGAGCTCGCCGTAGTCGATCGTCACGTTCAGGCTGTCGCCGACCGAGCTGAGCATGTAGACCGGTTTGGTGTTGCCGAGGGCCTTGAGCTCCTTGACCAGGCTGGTGCCGGCGTCGACCTCTTCCATCATCAGGTCGACGATGATCAAGTCGGGCGGGGTTTCCTTGTACTTCCGCAGGCCGATTTCCGCGCTGCGCGCCTCGACCATCACGTAGCCGTTCTTCTCCAGGACGAGACGCAGCGCGTCGAGCAGGTCCTGATCGTCGTCGACACACAGAATGACTGGCTTTCCGTTTTGCATCACTCGTCCCCGAAAGACGCCGCCGCGGCCGGCACTCCCGGCGCGCCGGGACCCGCCCGGGCGGCACCTTCGCCAAAGGTGCGTTCACGTAAAACGGGCTCGATGAACTGCAGCGCCGCGGCGAGATTAGCCTGGGCCGCCGCGGAGAGCCCTTCGCCCAACTCGTTGAACTCGTAACCCCGAATGCCCAGCAGGTACGCCGGTGGCGCTGCCTGGAAAAGCTCTGCCGCCAGGTCCAGAACCGCCGGCGGCGAGACACTATGGGAGCTGAACGACATTCCACGGCCGGTCGCGGCGCGCCGGGAGAGCCCGGCCGCTACATTCGCGCTGGGGGCCAGCCGGCGCAACGAGAATGGCTCCCGCCCGCGGCAGTCCGCATCGACAAACACCACGATGTCGTGCTCGGCGACCGCCGCCGCGTCTTCCACCGTGAGCTGGTAATCCGTGTCGATCGTCACGCCGGGCAAATTGAGCCGCTCGAGCGCCGCGGCCAATGCTGGCCCCAGGCCGTCATCCCGGCGGCCGGGATTGCCGTAGGCGAGGACCAGGATTCGTGGGTCGTGCGTCTTCATCTCGTACCACTGCTCTTGAGCAGTGCCATCCCTACTCGCTTCACCTAGTGCCGCTGCCCTGGAGCAGTGGCACACCGCCTTTCTCCTGGCGGTCAATCACGTGGCCTTCGCAGTCGACCAATTCGACGACGAGCGGCATCTGTCCGAGCGCGTGGGTCGCGCACGACAGGCACGGATCATACGCCCGGATCGCGACCTCAATGTGGTTCAGCAGGCCCTCGGTGAGCTTCGCGCCGCTCAGGTGATCGCGGGCGACCTTCTGCACCGCCCGGTTCATGGGCTCGTTGTTGTTGGTCGTCGAGACGATCAGGTTCGCCATCACGACCTGGTCGTCCTTGTTCACTCGGTAATGGTGGAACAGCGTCCCGCGCGGCGCTTCGATGAGCCCCACCGCCTCCTCCCGCCGCGGGCCGCGCACCACCAGGTCCTTGCCTTGCAGGTCCTGGTCGTGCAGCAGTCCCTTGATCTTCTCGATCGAATGGAGCAGCTCAATCATGCGCGCCCAGTGATACGCCATCGAGATGTTGTTCGGCTTGTTCTTCGTGACGGCCATGAACTCCTTGCGGGCCGCCTCCGCCTCGGGCGTGTCGATGAAATCGGCGGTGTTGATCCGCGCCAGCGGGCCGACGCGATACCAGCCCTTCTCCGGCCCAAGCGACTTGATGAACGGGAACTTCATGTACGACCAGGACCGGACTTCTTCCGCGATGTACTCGCAGTACTTCTGATAGTCGACGTGGTCGAAGATCTTCTGGCCGTCCGCGGTGATCGCCCGTAAGCCGCCGTGGTACAGGTCCAGCGCCCCATCCTGGCGGATCAGCGACAGGTGGTTGGAGTCGAACGAGCCGAAGGGTGCCAGCTTGTCCAGGTGCTGGACGGTGTAGTCGCGGGCGATCTTCAGGGCCCCGCGCGACCAGGTGAGCATCTGCTCCAGGTCCTTGAGCAGCTCGTCGCGTTCGGCGATCGACAGGTTCTTGTTGATCCCGCCGGGGATCGCGCCGGTCCCGTGGATCTTTTTCCCGGCCGTCCGCTTGATGATCTCCTGCCCGTACTTCCGCATCATCACGCCCTGCACGGCCAGCTCGGGGTACTTGGCAGCCACACCGATCACGTTGCGGATCGCCGGGTCGGCGTCGAAGCCGAACAGCAGGTCGGGGGACACGAGGTGGAAGAAGTGTAGCGCGTGGGACTGGAAGTATTGCCCGTAGTGCATGAGCCGGCGCATCTTCTCCGCGGTCGGCGTCAGCTTCTCACCGCCGACGATGCGGTCCATGGCCTTGGCGGCGGCGAGGTGGTGACTGACCGGGCAGATGCCGCAGAGGCGCTGGACCAGCACGGGCACTTCCCAGAACGGCCGGCCCTGGATGAAGCGCTCGAACCCGCGGAACTCCACGATGTGGAGGCGGGTTTGCTGCACCTGGTTCTGCTCGTCGAGCAGAATGGTCACTTTGCCGTGCCCCTCGACGCGGGTGACGGGCTCGATGACAACTCGCTTGAGGCCGTTGGTTTTGCTCGCGACCACGGGCGATTCCTCCAACTACGGCCGGGACGAAGCCCGGCCGCTACAGCGTCTAGTCGTATTTCACCAGCTCATACGGCAACTGCACCGGCTTGTCGCTGAGCAGGGCGACCAGCGCCTCCCACAGGGTGTCCGCCGGCGGCGGGCAGCCGGGCAGGTGATAGTCGATCTTGACGACCTCGTTGCACGGGTAGACGCGATTCAGCAGCAGCGGCAATTCGGGATCGTTCGGGATCTGCCCGCTCGGGTTGTGCACGGTCGGGCCTTTGAGGTAGGCCTCCGCGTAGCACTCCTGGAGCGGGATGTTGTTCCGCAGCGCCGGGATGCCGCCCATGATCGCGCAGTCGCCGACCGAGATGAGGATGTCGCAGTGCTCGCGGAAGTCGCGCAGCACCTTGACGTTCTCCTCGTTGCAGCAGCCGCCCTCGATCAGCCCGACCGCGCAGCGGCCGCTAAAGTGCTTGATGTCGTCCACCGGGGACTTGTCGAAGTCAACAAGCTCGAGCAGCTTCAGGATCCGGTCGTCAATGTCCAGCAGGGACATATGACAACCGAAACAGCCGGCCAGCGAGGTGGTCGCAACTTTCGGTTTGGGCATGACTCAGTTCCTTCGAATTTAGAATTCCGAATCAAGAGTTAAGAAACGGTTCGCGAAGTCGATGAGTGTTTCTTAATTCTTAATTCTTAATTCACTTCCTGCCGTTCTCTATCTCCGACCCGATGGGCTTGTGGTCATACAGCCGCTGCCCGATCGGGACCGCGTAGCCGACGCGCTTCTTCACGATCGCCCCGACCGGGCACGCTTCCGCGGCCTTGTCCCGCACATCCAGGTTGGTGTCGGCCAGCCGCACCTCGGCGTTGACGGCGACGCGTTTGTGCGGGCCGCGGCCGACGAAGTCGAACACGTGCTTGCCGTCCACGTCCCGCGAGGCCCGCACGCACCGGCCGCAGAGGATGCAGCGGTTGCGGTCGATGAACACGTCCGGATGGGACATGTCGAGGTCGCGCTGCGGGAACAGATACGGGTACTTGGGCGCCGCGATGCCCAGCCGATAGGCCAGCGCCTGCAGCTCGCAGTTCCCGCTCTTCTCGCAGAACATGCAGAAGTGGTTGCCCTCGACGAAGAGCATCTCCACGATGTTCCGGCGGAGGCCGTTCACTTTGTCCGTGTTGTTCTCAACGATCATGCCCGGGCCGATCGGCTGGGTACACGCGGACTGCGGCCGGCCGTTCACGAGCACGGTGCACATGCGGCAACTGCCGTGGGGCACCAGCCCCTTCATGTAGCAGAGGCGGGGGACATACACGCCGGCCTGCTGCGCGGCCTCCAGGATCGTCTGTCCTGGCTGCCCCTGGATCTCCTGGCCGTCGATGGTGAATTCAACCGTCGAACTCATATCGTTTCCTCATTTCGCCGGACACGCCCCGTGCCACTGCTCTAGAGCAGTGGCACAATGCCCGGCCGCTACACATGCGCGTGCTCCGACTTCCGCCCGACAATCGCCTCCGCCTCGCCGACCGCGGCCAGCAGGTCGAACGCCGGCTGCAGCCCGTCGGTCCGCTTCTTGACCAGCGCGTTGTAGGTCGCGCGGAAGTTCTTCAGCGTCGTGAGGACCGGGTTGGCCGACGTCTGCCCCAGGCCGCAGCGGCTCATTATCTTGACCGTCTGCCCGAGCTCCTGGAGGTACTCCAGATCGGCCGGCTCGCCCTTCCCCGCGATGATCCGCTCCAGCCGCTCCTTCAGCAGCACGTTGCCGACCCGGCACGGCGTGCAATAGCCGCAGCTCTCCTCGACGAAGAACTCCATGAACTTGTCGGCGGCGGCGAGGACATTGCGCTCAGGCCCAAGGACCATGACCGCGCCGCCCGTGGCCAGGTCGTCGAAGCAGATTGTCCGCCCGAATTCCTCGCGCGCGACCATCTGGCCGCTGGCGCCGCCCACCTGGACGGCGAGCGCATCTTCGCCGCCGGCCAGCTTGAGCACCTCGCTCAGCTTGATGCCAAACGGGACCTCGAACACGCCCGGGCTCTTGCAGTCGCCGGAGATGCTGAGCAGCTTCGTGCCGGTGCTGCCGGGCGAGCCATACTCGGAGAACGTGGCCGGCCCTTCCTCGAGGATCTTCGTCACGCAGGCGAGCGTCTCGACGTTGTTGACGACCGTGGGATGGCCGAGGTAGCCCTTCTGAGCGGGGAAGGGCGGCCGGTTCTTCGGGTCGCCGCGGAGTCCCTCGGAGGAGCTCAGCAGCGCCGTTTCCTCGCCGCACACGTACGCCCCAGCGCCCATCTGGATGCGGATCTCGAAGTTGAAGCCTGGCTTGCCGCAGATGTTCGGGCCGAGCAGATTGTCCTTGCGGCGTTCGTGCAGCAGGTGCTCCAGGAACCGCCGCAGGTACGCATACTCGGCCCGCAGATACAGGATGCCCTCTTCGGCCCCGACGGCGTAGCCGGCGATGGTCATGCCGGCGAACACCCGGTCGGGCAGCTCGGTGAGGATGACGCGGTCCTTGAACGTGCCCGGCTCGCCCTCATCCGCGTTGCACACGATGTAGCGCCGCGCGCCGGGGGCCGCCCGCGTGAACTCCCATTTCATTCCCGCCGGGAAGCCCGCCCCGCCCCGCCCGCGCAGCCGGGACGTCTTGATCGCGCGGATGACTTCGGCCGGTGAGATCGCCAGCGCCTTGCGGATCGCTTCTCCGCGATTGGCCGGCGTGAAAATGACCGTCCCCTTGAGGCGGATGTGGTTCATCACCATCGCGTGCACCAGGTCGTGGGCGTTGTTGCCGTCGCCCAGCCGATACACGAGCCGGCTCGGGTCCATGTGCTTGCGCAGGTCGCGCACGATCCGCCGGGCCGCATCGGTCGACAGCTCGGTGACCGGCACCTCGTTCACGAGGGCCGCCGGGGCCTGATCGCACATGCCGATGCAGGCGGTGTGCTCCAGCGAGATCTTCCCGTCGGGCGTGGTCTCGCCGAACTTGATTCCGAGCTCATCCTCGAAGGCCCGCGCCACTTCCTGCGCGCCGGCCATCTCGTCAATGATGTCGTTACACAGCCGGATGACGACCGGGCCCTTGGCGCACTGAGACAGGAAGGCGTAGAACGAGACAACGCTCTCCACCTCGACGCGGTGGACCTGGACCTCTTTGGCAATCAGGTCCATTGCTGGACTGGAGACGCACCCGAACTTCTCCTGCACCGCTCGCACGATGTCCATCATGCGGGCCCGATCGCGCCCGCAGGCCTGGCAGATGTCCCGCACGACCGCCGCGAGATTGTCGCTCATGGGATCCTCGTTGGTTCTCGTCGAACCGCTCCTAAACCCGACAAACCAACCCGTTTACCGCTAACAGGCCGACGCCGCGAGCGCCGCCCGTCGGCGGGGCCTACGCAGTGCGGGCTCGCTCACTGCGCTGCTGCTTCAGCCAAGCCAACCAGCATTCCATCCCTTGCCCTGTGACGGCGGATAGCTCGATCAGCGGTGCGCGGGTGTTAATCCGAGAAACGTCTTGATACATCTTTTGCCGCTGATAGTCAAGCACGCCGAGCAGGTCCACCTTGGTCAGCAGGATTGCGTCGGCGGGCTGGAACAGCGTCGGATACTTGGCCACCTTGTCATCGCCCTCGGGGACGCTCAGCAGCACGGCGCGGCGATGCTCGCCGAGGTCGAAGGCCGCCGGACAAACCATATTCCCGACATTCTCGATGAACAGGAAATCAAGGCCCTGAAGGTCCAGGCTGTCCAGGCCGGCGGCGACTTGCGTGGCCGTCAGGTGACATCCGGTGCCGGTGTTGATCTGCGTGACCTGCGCCGTGACCTGGCCCAATCGCTCCGCATCCCGCGTGGTCTGCAAGTCGCCGACCAGGACGGCCGTGCGCACCGCGGGGCCGAGCGCCGGGATCGTCTTCTCCAGGAGCAGCGTTTTCCCGCTCCCGGGAGCGCTCATCAGGTTGATCGCGAGCACGCCGGCGGCGTCCAACCGCCGACGATTCTCCTGGGCCACCGCATCATTGGCCTTCAGCACACTCTCAACCACGTTGATCTTCATGGCACGGCCCCGCCTTCGGTCTCACAGACTACCGATTGCAGCACGATGTCGCGTCCGGCGACGATGTCCACATTGGCGGTCCTGCATTGCGGGCACAAGTAATTGTCAATCGCCGCATTAAACTGGCGGTCGCATTGCCGGCAACGGGCCACGAGGGGTTGCTCAACAATCTTCAGCGTCGCGCCGCGCGCGAGCGTGTCGGCGCTGACCACCTCGAACGCCAGTTGCAGCGACTCAGCCACCACCTGCTGCATCACGCCGCAGCGCAGCTCGACTTCACAGACGCGCGCGGCGCGCTGCTGGTCGGCGATGTGCAGCAACTGGTCCATCAGGGCGGCCGCTATGGCCATCTCATGCATGCGGGCACCTTGTGACACGCCTCGTACCGTTGCCTTGTGCCGCTGCTTTAGAGCAGTGGCACGTCAACAGATGCGCGGCAACTCCTCGCCGTAGGGGCGTTGCACGATTCGCCGGCCGCCCACGCGCGTGATCAATTCCACCAGTGCGGGCTGCGCAGCGCGCAGGCGGCCGATGACGGCCGCGTCGCGGCCCAGGGCGTGCGCGCGACAGGCGGCCAGCACCCGCGCCGCGTCTTGCTCCGCAACCACCAAGATGCACTTGCCCTCATTGGCGACCGTCAGCGGATCGAGGCCCAGCATCTCAGCCGCGTGCCGCGCCGTCGGCGAAAGCGGCACACTGGCCTCCTCAATCTCGATGGTGAGGCGGCCAGCTTCGCTGATGTCGGCCAGCACACCGGCAATCCCGCCGCGCGTCGCGTCGCGCACGAACTTCACGTCGCCGCCCGTGTCCAGCACCACCGCGATCAGGCCATTGAGCGGGGCCACGTCGCTCCGCAGCGTCGACTCAAACTCCAGCCCGCTGCGGACGGACATGACGGCCAACCCGTGCTCGGCGATGCGTCCAGTCACAAGAATCACGTCCCCCGGCGCGACCCGCGCGAGGTCGAGTTGGACGCCGGGCCGCAAGCGCCCGACACCGGCGGTGTTGATGAACAGCTCACCAGACCGGGCCGAGGACGGCGCGGCTCCGTGCCGGTGCTCGATGACCTTCGTGTCGCCCGTCACGACCTCGACGCCGGCCTCGCGGGCGGTCGTGGCGATCGAACCGACGATCCGATCAAGCACGTCGAGTGGCAGCCCCTCTTCCAGAATCAGCCCCAGGCTCAACGCCACCGGCTCGGCCCCCATCACCGCCAGATCGTTCACCGTCCCCGCCACGGCCAGCCGGCCAATGTCCCCGCCGGGGAACTCGAGCGGCGTCACCACGTAGGAGTCCGTCGTAAACACCAGCTTCTCGCCGTTCCACGGCAGGACCGCGCCGTCGGTCAGCGCGGCGAGCCGGTCATTGCGCAGCGGCGGCAGCAGATGCTCGCGAATCAGTCGCCCCATCAACTCGCCGCCACCGCCGTGGGCGATCAAGATCTGGTCGTGAGTCGCCGTTGCGCGGTGCGGGCTCATGCCGTGTCCCCCACCGCCGAAGCCTGCATCCCGCGGTTGTACTTGTACCACGCCGCGCACGTGCCCTCGCTGCTCACCATGCAGGGGCCGATCGGGCTGAGCGGGGTGCACTGCCGGGCGAACGCGGGACAATCGCGCGGCTCGACCTGGCCGGTAATGACGGCGCCGCAGCGACACAGCGGATGCTCTTCGTCTTCGCCCAGCTCAACCCCGAAACGCTCGAGCGCATCGAACCGCCGGTAAGCCGGCGCCAGCTCCAGCCCGCTCTGCGGGATCACGCCGAGCTCGCGCCAGGGTGCATCGGCGACGACGAAGACACGCGCGAGAAGCTGCAGGGCCACGCGGTTGCCGGCGGCGCTGACGACGCCGGAGTACACGTTCTCGACCTCCGCCCGTCCTTCAACGACTTGCCGCACCAGGTGCAGCAGCGCCTGCATGATCTGCGCGGGCTCGAATCCGGCCACGACGACGGGGCGGCGGTGCTGCTCGACGATCGGCCGGTAGGCGCCGGCGCCGATGATGACGCTCACATGCCCCGGTGCGAGGAAGCCGTCCAGCGGCACGTTCCCCGCGCTCAGCAGCGCCTGCATGGCCGGCACCACGAGCTTGTGGCACATAAGGACGCTGAAATTCGTGATCTGCTCGCGCGCGGCTTCAAGGACGGTCGCCGCCGTCGCCGGCGCGGTGGTCTCAAAGCCGACGCCGAGAAACACCACGGGGCGCTCCGGATTCGCGCGCGCCAAGTCGAGCGCGCTCCGGGCCGAGTTCACGACGCGGACTTGCGCCCCCTGCGCCCGCAACCGCTCCAGGCTCCCTGACCGACCGGGCACACGCATCATGTCCCCGTAGGTCGCGAGGAGCACGCCGTCGCGTGCCGCGAGCTCGATCGCGGCGTCGATGTGTCGCTGCGCAGTCACGCACACCGGGCAACCCGGGCCACTGACCAGCCGGAGCGGCTCCGGGAGCAGCGCACGGAGCCCGTTGCGGAACACCGAGACCGTGTGCGTCCCGCAGACCTCCATGAGCTGGATTCGCCGGCCGCGCACGCGGCAGAGGTCATGCAACTGCTGCGCGAGTTTCCCGACAGCTTCGGTCAATGCCCTGGTTCCTGTGCCTCGTGGGACGCGGGACGACTGACGCCCCCCGCCGTGGCGGATCCCTCCCGCCCCGCTTCGCCGACCAATTCGGGGAAGGCCTGCCGCAGGTAGTCCCAGGTCTCCCGGGCATCGGCTTCGTCCAGCCGGGTGATCGCGAACCCGGCATGGACGAGCACCCAGTCGCCCCGGACGACCTCGGGCGTCAGAATCCTGCTGATACGCAGCGTGCTGCCCTGCAGGTCGACGACGGCTTCGTCACCGTTGCACTCAACCACCTTGGCCGGCACCGCAAGACACATTCCGAGTTCCTCCCCACCCATCGTCCATGGCGTGAGCGCATCGACTGCGCCCCTGCCCGCCAACGACACCTGTGGCAATTCGCGGGCCAAACATGGCCCCCATTGTAATGCCGCGGGCCCGGATCGCACGGCAACCGGTGTGTGCGAGCGCCCCGCGGTGCGGAAAATCCCGCAACACGATGAGAAAAACGGGGACTGGCTCCGCGCCCGACTCAATTGCTGTTGCCGAAAACGTGTGTTAGCGAGGTGCCTGTACCCCTTTTTCAACAGCCCCCTGTCCCCGCTTCTCTCACGTGGCGCGGTCAGGCGTGACGTGATCCGTGCCACGTGTTCGTCGATCTCGCGTGGGGACAGCATCGGTGCTCTCCCGGGCGGCGCGACGATGCTAACATACACCTTACGCTGATCAAGGTGGCCGGGAGTCTTGACGCAGTAATACACAGTAATACAATCGGAAAGGAGCTAGCGCCAGTCGGGCGCACCCGAGGCCAGCACATGTCGAACGCGAAGCAGAAAGACAACGTCATCACATTTAAGGCCGATACGTCGCTCTGGGAGGCCTTGCGCAGCATGTCCAACCGCTCGGAGTTCATTCGCGCCGCCATCCTATCGGCGCTGGAGAATCACTGCCCCTTATGTCGGGGCACGGGCGTCCTGACGCCGAACCAGAAACGGCATTGGGATGCGTTCGCGCGGGTTCACCCGCTGCGCGAGTGCGAGGACTGTCACGAGGTACACCTGGTGTGCACACAGGACGAAGGCGCTTCATGAGAAATGGGGATAATGGCGTCGTTGAAAAAGGGGGCTCCGAGCCCGACTCGTTTGCTGCTGCCGAAAACGTGCGCTGGCGAGGTGCCTGTACCCCTTTTTCAACGACTTCATTATCCCCGTTTTTCGGGATTCGGTCGGAGTGAAGCGGTGCGTGTCATCGCGGTCAACATCCTGATCATGCTGCTCGCGCCGGCGGCCAGTCTTCCGCTGGCCGCCGGACAGGGCCAACCCGAGAGACTCCCCGTGGCCGTGAGCATCTTGCCGCAGGCCTATTTCGTGGAGCGCGTCGGCGGGCAGTACGTGGACGTGGAAGTGCTGGTCGGCCCCGGGCAGTCGCCGCACGCGTACGACCTGACGCCCCGACAACTGGAGGCCTTGTCGCGGGCGAAGGCGTACTTCCGCATTGGCGTCGATTTCGAGTACGCGCTTGTGCCGCGCATCGAGCAGATGTTCAAGGGCGTACGGATCGTCGATCTGCGCAGCGGCGTGCCGCTGCGTGCGATGACGGCGGACGAAGCCGCGGCGGAGCAGGACCACGACGAACATGCCGGTCACGAACATGCGGCGGCAGGCCAACCAGACCCGCACATCTGGCTCAACCCGCTGCTGGTCAAGACCCAAGCGCAGACGATCTGCGCGACGCTGGTCGAGCTCGATCCCGCCCATGCGGAGCAGTACCGCCAGAACCTGGCCGCGTTCCAGAACGACCTGGATCGCGTGCACGCCCGCATCGCCGCCGCGCTCGCCCCGCTGAAGGGCCGGGAGCTCTTCGTCTTTCATCCGGCGTTTGGGTACTTTGCCGACGCCTACGGGTTGAAGCAGGTGCCGGTCGAGATCGAGGGCAAGGAGCCGACCGCCAGGCAGCTCGCCACGCTCATCGGGCGGGCGAAAGCCGCCGGTGTGAAGGTCATCTTCGTGCAGCCGCAGTTCTCGCGGAAATCCGCGGAGGCGGTCGCGGCCGCGATCGGGGGCGCGGTCGTGCCGATGGACGACCTGGCGCACGACTACTTGAAGAACCTCGAGGACATGGCGGCGAAGATCCAGGCGGCCTTGGAGAAACAGGGCGGTCAGGGAATGTAGCGGCCGACCCCCGTGTCGGCCGTAGAAAGGCGCAAAGCCTGCTGCGCCCGGGACAATCCGCCGCGGCGGACCGGCCGCTACGCAGACGGCGCACGGCCGAAGGAAAAGCCGTGTCAGACGATGCGGTCATCGACATCGCAGGCCTCTCGTTCTCCTATCCGCAGACGCCGGTGCTGGAGAATGTGCACCTCGCGATTGCCCGCGGGGATTTCGTGTGCATGATCGGTCCGAACGGGGGCGGCAAGACGACGCTGCTGCGGCTGATTCTGGGGCTGCTCACGCCGACGCGCGGCCGGGTGCGCGTGTTCGGACGTTCGCCGCTCGAAGTGTGCCGCCGGATTGGCTATATGCCCCAACGCGTCCAGCTCGATGCGCAGTTTCCGGTGCGGACGATCGATGTGGTGCAGATGGGGTGTCTCCGCGGCGGGCGCTGGGGGCCGCTGGGCCGGGCCGACAAGGCCAAGGCGCTGGCGGCGCTGGCGGAAGTCGGGTTGGCGGGCATTGCCCGCCAGGCGTTCGCGGCGCTTTCGGGCGGTCAGCGGCAGCGTGTGCTGATCGCGCGGGCGCTGGCCTGCGACCCAGAGCTGCTGCTGATGGACGAGCCGACGGCCAACCTGGACCCGCTCGGGCAGGACGAGATGCACGAGCTGCTCCACGAGCTGAACCAACGGCTCACCGTGGTGCTGGTGTCGCACGACGTCGGGTTCGTGACCCGGCACGCCAAGACCGTGGTGTGCGTGAACCGCGAGGTACTCGTGCATGCGGCCAGCGCGATCACCGGCGATTCGATCCAGGCGTTATACGGGCATGATGTCCACCTGGTGCAGCATGGGCATTCGCCCCCCTAGCGGACGCGACGGCAAACGTAGCGGCCGGGTCCGCCGCGGCGGATACCGGCCGTCGGAGGCCACAGGATCTTCTACGGCCGGCGAGCCGCCGGCCGCGATGTCGCCAACAGGGGTACGACGTGATTGAGTTCTTCCACGCCGTCCGCGAACAGTCCTTCCTGCAGGTCGCACTCCTGACCGGCGTGCTGGCGAGCGTGGCCTGCGGCGTGATCGGCAGCTACGTGGTCGTGCGGCGGATCACGTACCTCGCCGGCGGGATCGCGCACTGCGTGCTCGGCGGCCTGGGGGCGGCGCGCTACCTCGCGGTCGTCCACCATTGGGATTGGCTGCACCCGCTTATGGGCGCGGCAGCGGCGGCGCTGTTAGCCGCAATCATCATCGGCCTGGTCAGTCTGCGGGCCAAGCAACGGGAAGACACCGTGATCGGAGCGCTCTGGGCCATTGGCATGGCGCTCGGGGTGTTGTTTATCGCCCGCACGCCGGGCTACCAGGTCGACCTGATGAGCTACCTTTTCGGCAGCATCCTCATGGTCACGAGCGAGGACTTGTGGCTGCTGGCCGCGCTGGACGTGCTCGTCGTCGGCGTCGGCCTGGTGTGCTACCACCAGTTGCTCGCCGTGTGTTTTGACGAGGAATTCGCCCGGCTCCGCGGCCTCAAGGTCGAGCTCTACTATATCCTGCTCTTGTGCCTCACAGCGCTGACCGTCGTGCTCCTGGTCAGCGTCGTCGGCATCGTCATGGTCATCGCGCTGCTCACCCTGCCGGTCGCCGTCGCCGGCCACTTCTGCAAAACGCTCTGGCAACTGATGCTGGCCGCGGCGCTGCTGAGCATGGGGCTGACGACGGCCGGCCTGGCGCTCAGCTACGGCCCGGACCTGCCGGCCGGTGCCACAACGATCCTGGTCGCCGGGGTCGTCTACCTCGCAACGGCGATCCTCGCGCCGCTCCGGCACCGTCGCCCGGTCCGCCACGCCGCGGCGGCGCCGGGCCCGCGCGCACCGTGAAGAACGCTCGGTCTAGTCCACGCCCAACACCGTGAGGCTGGGCGGGCGGTATGCACCCGCCTGCTGCTCGATCTCCTCCACCTGCTTCGTGGCCTCGTGCAGGGCGTTCCGCGCGCTGGCGAGCGGCAGCTCGACCTCCCGCTCGTACTGGTCGGCCAGCTCGAGCAACTTCTTCTCCTGGGCCTCCGCCAGTCGCGTACGTAACAGCGCCCGCTCGGCCTCGGCTTCAGCGATCCCGGCCGACAACGTGAACAGCTCCTTGCGGAGGTCGTCGAGCAGGTTCAAGCCCGCCGCCTGAGCGACCGCCTGACGCTGCCGGGCCAACTCGGCGCGGGCCATGGCGACGGCCTCTTCCGCATCGGCAGTCTCAACCTCCGGCGCCTGAGCCTTCTTCACGAGGTCAAGTACTCGCTGTAGCTTTTTCTCCCGAAGCCCGACGATCTTCGCCAACTCGGCGACCGCAGGATCCTCATCCGCTTTCTTGTCCGTCTCGCTGCCGATCCGCGCGATCTGCTCGGCCAGGGCATCCTGCCGCGCGTGCAGGCCGACGAGCCTGAGCTCCAAGTCACGGACCGAGCTCTCGGCCGTCCGCAGCATGTCGAGCACCGATTCGCGCGACAGCGTGACCTGGCCGGCGGTCGCGCAGAGCTGCTCCTGCCGGGCGTGGATCTCCCGCAGTCGCCGCTCAGCGTCGTCGCGGGCCCGCCGGGTTTCTTCGAGCCGTTCGTGCAGCCGCTGCCGCTCGGGTTCGCTCGACGCAGCGAGGACCGCCCCAAGGCGCTTGCACATGTCGCTCGCCAGTCGCGCTGCACACTTCTGCGTGTCCGGGCGCGCGGTCTGCAGCGTGATCCTCAACACCGCCCCAAGACTGCTCAGCCGATCGGGCCGCGCGTAGTGACTCGGCTTGTCGATCTCCACGGACACGGAGCGCGCCTCCTCCTCGGACAAACCCAACTCCGCTGCCGCCGCATCCAGCACGGCGGGACTCCGCAACAGCCCGCGCAGAGTGTCGGGCGACACCGGGAATTCGGCCATTGAATAAGTGAGCTGAAGCATGCACTCCGTGACGACCAGGTGCTCTTCGGCTTGCTCAGGCGCCGGCGATTGTCGCGCGTCCTGCGCCGCCAGTCCCGCGGCATTGGCCAGCCAACCCACGATCAGAACGTTCATGACAATTCGTCTCATAGCACTGCTCCTTCGGGCATGTCCATTTCTCTTAGGCGCTGCCGTGCGGCCATCGCGGTCGGCGTTGTCGGAAACAGCCGCACGATCTGCCGGTAACTCTCAACCGCCGGGTCACGCAGTCCAAGCTCCTCGTACAACTGATCGCCCTGGCGGAGCAAGGCGAGGGCCGCCTGGTCCAAACCGGCCGCTACGTACTGGCGCGGATCAGGACGCCGCAGGGCAGCGTCCAGCGCGGCACGTTGGTCCAAACGCCGCTTCAGCTCCCCCGTCCGCCGGACGATTGCCAACCGCACGTCCGCTTCGCGCTCCAACCGAAAGATATCTGCCTTCGCGGCTGTTGCGGCGGCTGCAACCGCAGCGGACTCCGCTTCGTGATTAATGGGCCGCACCAGAAGATCGGGCCCCGTGCTGCGCAGCAGGATCGTGACTCCGGCCGCCAGGAACACCACGGCCGCCGCGCTGCCGAGGTTTGCCGCGGAGCGCCACCGTGGCCGAGCGTGTTGCAGCACCCTTTGCGGCACGTCTTTCGGCAACCTCGGCGGCAACCCCGCCGCTTGGTCCGCGTCGCGCAGCAGTTTCTCCAACCGATCCGAGGTCATGGACTTACGTCTCCAACAAGTCGGCCAGGCCCGTCTGAAGCTGGGTCCGCGCTCGGCTCAGCCGCACTTCGACCGCATTAGGCCGCAAGCCGAGAATCTGGCCAATCTCCGCAATGGGCAGGTCCTCGAGGTGCCGCAGGACGACGACCTCGCGATAGCGCCTCGGCAGCCCGCGCACGGCCGCCCGGACCCGCTCAGAGATTTCTCGTTGGCCTGCCGGGTTCGCTTCACCGACGCCGGCCGCGCGGCGCGCTGCGGGCGGGTCAGGCCGCCAGAACTTCATCCGCAGCAATCGCTTGCGGCGCGCGCGGCGGCACTCGCTGGCCGTGATGCGATAAAGCCAGGTGGTAAACCGGCATTCACCCCGGAAGCGCGGCAGGTTTTGGAGCACCGACACGAACACGTCCTGCACCACATCCTCGATGTCGCCCCGCCAGCCAAGCAGGCGGTACGCCAGTCCGGCCACGCGATCCTGGTAGCGCGCCACAAGTTGTGCGGACGCCAGGAGTTCCCCGCGTCTACACCGCCCTACGAGGCCGCGCTCGTCCGCGGCAAGCCCGGCGGCGGTCGCTGTCGTCGCGCTGCTCGGCGTCTGGGGCATAGCCACCTTGTTTAGAGCTCCCGCCGCGCAAGAGCTTACACGAAATCCGCACGCGGGGATGCGGCGGCACGCCGGTTGACACGTGCCGCCAATTCCGCTCTATTGACAGTCCCAGCGCTTTTCGACCTCAAGATGCAGGAGGTAGCACAGTGATCAAGTTTGGTCCCGGGAATCTCCGTATCCCCAAGTTTGAGAAGCCGGTCTACGTCGTGGCCGGCGGGCTGACCGACTACCGCAAAAAGTACCCCGAGAAGAACACCAGCGAGCTGTGCACGGCGGCCCTGCGCATGGCCGTCGAGGAAAACGACCTGAAGGTCGACCCCGAGCAGCTCCGCCGCATGGTCAATTGGGTCGTCTACTCCCAATTCGCCGACCACTTCGGCGATCAGCTCCTCGCCGCGGCCAAGATCCACGACTACCTCGGCTTCGATCCGCTGGGCAACATCGAGGTCAAGACCGGCGGGGCGACGGGCGGGTCGGCCGTGCTCGCGGCGGCCCAAGCCGTGGCCTCCGGCTACGCCGACTGCGTCCCCGTCGTCGGCTGGGAGCGCATGGACGAAGTGTCAACCAAGGTCGGCAACTCCTACATCGCCGCCGCCGCCTGCAAGGACTTCGAGAGCGAGCTGGGCTGGATGTATGCGGCGTACTACGCCCTCATGGCCCAGCGCTACCAGCACGAGAACAACGTCCCGCACGAGACGCTGGCCCGGATCGCCTGCAAGAACCACCTCTACGCGTACTACTCGCCGTTCGCTCAGAACCCGGGCAAGTACACCGTAGAGGATGTTCTGAAGAACGAAATCGTCTCCGATCCGCTTACGTTCCTCGAATGCTGCGTTATGAGCGTCGGCGCGGCGGTGCTCATCGTCTGCGACGAGAAGGTCGCCCATAAGCTCAGCGACCATCCGATTCGCCTAAAAGCCATCTGCGGCGGCTCGCACACGCTGCGGACCGCGGACCGGCGACACATGCCGATCCTCCTGCTGCCCAACGAAGACGAGCGAACGTACAAAGAGTACTTCGGCGTCCGGCGGAAGGAGTGGCCGGGCTTCAGCTCGTTCCTCGCGGCCCGCATGGCGGCGTACCTGGCCTACAACATGGCCGGCATCCACGACCCGGTCGAGGACTTCGATATTCTCGAGACGCACGACGCGTTCACGATCAGCGACGTGCAGACTTACGAGGATATCGGCCTGCGCCCCTACAGCCGCGGGCGCGAGTTCATCGATTCCGGCGACGCGTACTTCGAGGGCAAGCTGCCGACGAACCTGTCGGGCGGCCTGATCGGCACGATGCACGCCGTCGGCGCGACCGGCATCTTCCAGCTCGTCGAGCTGCTCTGGCAGCTCCAGGGCAAGTATGACAAGTTCCACGGCGACCCGAAGATGTGGACGCGTTACGGCAAGCAGAAGCCCGCCGACTGGAAGAGTCTACAAGTAAAGAACCCCAAGCGCGGCTGCACGATCTCCCACGCCGGCACCGGCAGCCACGTGACCTGCGCGATCCTGGAGAAACCGTAGAATCAGAACCCCGCACACAAGTGCGGGGCCGGGCCCAGGCCTCGCGGCCTGGGTTCGGATACGAGGAGCCTGCAATGGCAATCGACTGGCCAACCCGAGCGGCGGAAGTCCTGAACGACGAGCCGCTCGTCATCAAGAACGAGAAGTTCTGGCATCACATCCACACCTACGGCGGCTGCGGCAAGTTCTTCACGGGCCTGCGCCAGAAGAAGATCCTGGCCACGCGGTGCACGAACCCGAAGTGCGCGGAGAAGCGGCTGTGGCTGCCGCCGCGGGCCAATTGCCCCGACTGCTGGCACGACATGCAGTGGGTCGAGGCCCCGCAGACCGGGACGATCTACACGCACTCGGTCGTGACCTATCCCGGCGAGCTGTTCCGCCTGCCGCCCGGCACGCCGCTGATTAGCGTCGAGCTGGAGGGCGTGTGCACGAAGCTGATGGGCTGGCTGAAGGAAGGCAAGCCCGAGTTCGGCATGAAGATCAAGGCGGTCTTCAACACGCAGCGCCCGACGAACACGATCCTGGATCTGGCCTGGGTGCCCGCCTGACGGCGAATGCTGAGTTGCGAATAGCGAATAGCGAGTAGGGCGGGCGGTCCCGGCGCGTGGCGACCGGCCGCACGATGGTGGCACAGCCGCCCTCGGCTGTGTGGGCCGTTGTGGCTGGCCGTGGCAATGTTGGCCATAGCGCGGACGGGTGACCGATAATCGTGGCCCTGGCGATCCGTGTGGGCAAGGCTGCCAAGATCGCCAAATTGTGACCCCCCCCCTGCTGGCAATCTTTGTTATTGGAACGTTGGGGCGCATGGCCGTTTTAGCTTTGCGGGTCCGGGTTTTAGATTGCGGTCGCACGCCGGGTGGCCGTGGAGTTCGTGGCAGACTTTCGACCTACGCATAAGAGCAATTATGCGGGACGAAACGAGGGCGGGCTGAAGGGGCAGGGCGAATGGGGGCGATTGCGGGAATTTGGCGGGGTGTGTCGGATTCATTGCCGGTGACTTTTCACGCCAAGGCGCTAAGAGCGCCTATCAGAACCCCGCCCGCAAGGGCGGGGCTGCCTCGCCCCGCCACTGGCGTGGCGGGTTCTGTTGGGAGGTCTAAGCCGCGAAGAAGGGGAAACCCACGCGCGCCCGCTCTCTCGGTGCCTGAACTTCGCGTCTTAGCGTCTTTGCGTGAGGCGGCCCCTCCGTCGTCCGCTGCGGCAGGCTCCTCCGTCCCTGTGCCGCTTCGTCCCTTCGTGCCTTCGTGCCTCCATGCCTTTCCCATGTCCTTGCCCCCCAGCCCTCCCTCGCATAGACTAACAACCCTAACAGAACCCGACACTTGCGCGGTGGCGGACCGGCCACCTTGGCCGTGCCCTCGTGGGCAAGGTTCTGATGTCTGCGGCGTAGGCTCATCCGTCGGCGCCGCTCGTGGTAGGCTGCGAAGAAAAGAGGCATCGTTCGAGCACTGGTGGAGAGGAAACCAGTAATGGCACGCAAAACGGCAAAGTTTACACCCAAGGGAATCGAGAATCTCCCGGAGGGCAAGCCGGTTGTGTACAGAATCCAGACAGGGAGCGGAAAGACCAACTATGTCGGTGTGGCGAAGCGAGGCCGGGTCCAGCGGCGGCTCCAAGAGCACCTTGATGCCAGCGACATCCCGGGTGCGAAGGTGCAAATCCAGCAAATGCCAAGCGTTGAAGAAGCCCAGAGGACAGAAGCTCGCATCATCGCCCGCACGAAACCGAAATACAACGAAAGAGGCAAGTAAGGCCCCAACATCGGCCCGTACCGTGCTTCGAAGGGCGCGCAGGGCATTCTCGGCAGGTGTCGGGACTGTTTCGCGCGCAATAGCAGGGCGCCGCCCTTGAAGTCGAACTCGGCGTCGCATAGAGTACCGACACATAATGGAGTCCGATACCTCCCAACTTGCGCGCCGACGTCAGTTGTGACCGCGGCAAATGGTCCATAGGCATCATCAGGAAATGGTTTAAACCGTAGGCGGGCACACGAACATGGGAGCACCGTACAGCTTTTCGTTGTTTAACCCTCTCCGTCAGGTCACGTATTTCGCTACGGCGGTCTTGGATGCGGGGGGTTTCGGTGAGGTCTGGCGCGGCCTAACGGCGGAGGGCCTTGAGGTGGCGATCAAGGTCATAAAGCCCAGTTCGGACTTCGCTCGGGATTTTTCGTCGTGGTTCACTGACCAGCAAGTCCACTTGATGTGCCTTCAACACCCGTATGTCGTAGTCACGTTCGACCAATTCGTTTCAGCCGACGGCAAGTTGGTCATCGTGATGGAGCGGGGGGGAGGGAGCCTTCAGACTCTGCTTGGCCAAGGTACTAGCTGGTCCGACAAAGCGATCAGCGCCGTGGGGACCCAGGTCCTTTCCGCTCTCCATTACATCCACAGCCTCGGAGTCGTGCACAGGGACGTGACTCTCAAGAACATCATCTGGTTCAACGGTTCGATCTTCAAGCTGTGCGATTTCGGCATCTCGAAGAAGAACGTTCGAGCGGATGAATATGCTCGGACGTTCATCGGTCATAGGAGCTACATTCCTCCGGAGCTGCTATATGCGGGTTACACAACCCATCAATCGGACATTTACCAAGCTGGCTTGGTGTTACTCGCACTACTGACTGGGCGACACCCCATTCCCGATAATGCAACACCGGAGCAGATAAGACAGATGATCCTCGACGGTGTGCCGAGACAGACAGCCGAGTCCCTCATCCCAACTCACGGTCCAACTGCGGAGATCATCGCGATAATGTTGAGACGAAGAGATGCTTACCGCTACAAGACGGCTCTGGATGCCTGGACCGATCTAGAGGCTGATTTCAAGCAACGGGAGACCATTGAGGAGATCATCGCCCGCTTGCCTCCGCCACCTCTGCTGAGCCTCCCGGCGTGGCTAGGCAATGCCGCGAAACAATGACGCGCTTCCGACCGCGGTTCAAAAGGAAGACGGCGGACATTCCGCTCTTTCAGGTGGAGAAACTGGGGAAAGTAGGGAAGCTAGGCACAGTCAGCATTTTTGTGGGGAACCGGAGAGGCCGGGATACCGACCTGTTTTCGGCAGCGAGTCAATGACGTTGTGAATTGGCGTGGCGCCATCGCTCGCGCGTCGCGTTCTGATTGCCGATGGGGCGCGTGGTGGCGCCGTGCGTTCCGAGTGGCGCTCGCTGGCGCTTCGCGTTTGGGTTGCGCGGGCCGCGTAACATCAGTCGCCCCTAAAGGGGCTCTGGAGGAGGGTGGGGGCTTGGGTCCGGTTCCCACGGGCTGGCGCCGCGTGGCTACTCTCAGACGCCCCGGGCGGGGCTTCGGGCGGTGACGGCCGACGAGCCGTCGGCCGCTACATCCCGGGCGAGCAGGGCGTGCGCCCCGCCGCGGCGGATCGCTTCGTGGCTCTGTCGCCCGCCCCATCCCGCCGCCCGTGTTTCAAGCGCATCCTTACGACCCCGTCCGGCCCTTTCGCCCCAGCCCCAGGGCGGCATCGATTTGGCGCCGCGCGTCGGCCGTCAGGAACCGTTCCCCGCACTTCGGGCAGGCCCAACGCCGCACACGCAGCCCCACGTTCTTCCCAGCGCGACGCCGCACGTCCACGTGCTCGAAGCCCAGCTTGATTTCAGGACAGCCGCAAAGCGGGCACCGGTCACGTTTGATCCTGACCAAGCGTTGGTCCATGTGTGGAGCGTAACCTCTCAAGCCGGCGTGCAAAAGCGCCCGGCGCGCCGGGCAACCCGCTCGCCATCAGCGGCGAGCGGCACGTGGTAGCGCTTCGGGTCCGGTTCGGGTGGCTCGGGCGCGCTCAGTCGCCCCCGTGGGGGCTCTGGAGAAAGGTGGGGGGCTCGGGGCCGGTTTCCACGGGCTTGCGCCGCGTGGCTACTGTCAGGCGCCCCGTGCGGGGCTTTGGGAAATGGTTGGGGGGCTCCGGGCCGGGTTCCACGGGCTGGCGCCGCGTGGCTACTCTCAAGCGCCCTGTGCGGGGCTTCCATCGTGGACGCGCACCCCCGTGGCGAAGCGGTCGCCGGTACGTCCAGGCGGAAGGCGCTCGCACGGGAGACGTCCGGTACGGAGCCCGGACGCTACAGCCAAGCGCCGCGTGCGGGGCTCTCGCGCCAAGCGTGCATGTCTCGGCTCGGCGGGCTGGTACAACGGATCAACCGGTCGCTTGCGCTCGCGGCTCGTAGGCGGCCGCGCGGGATGCCCGCGCGACATGAATGTCGCGGCTCCCATACGTCGCGGTTTCAATGAGACAGTATGCTACCCGCCCTCGTCGACCCGCTGATGGCGGACGATCGACCCGGTGGTGAGGAAGATCACGTCCTCGGCGATGTTCGTGGCGTGGTCGGCGATGCGCTCCAGGTTCTTGGCGACGGACAACAAGTCGAGCGTCGCTCCCATCGCCGGCAGCGCGCTCGGAGCCGCGGCCACCACCTGCCGGACAATCTGCCCGTAGAGCGCGTCAATCGCGCCGTCGTCGTGGATGACCCGCCGGGCCGCAGCGGCATCTTCGGCGGAGTACGCCTGCATCGCCTCCCGCAGCGCCCGCCGCGTGAGCGGGAAAAGCTGCTTCAAGTCCTCGTTGTGACCGGCGAGCTCCTGGATCTCCAGATGGCGAGCCCGTTCGGCGATGTTGACCGCGCAATCGGCGATGCGCTCGAGGTCGTTGGTGACCTTCAGGATCGTGGTCAACAGGCGCAGGTCGCGGCCGACGGGCTGGTAGAGGGCGAGCAGCCGGACCACTTCGGTCTCGACGCCGACCTCCTCCTCGTCGATTTCTACGTCGCGGGCGACGACCCGCCGGGCCAACGTCTCATCCGCCCGAAACACGACCTCGGCGGACTCTTCGAGCATGTCCTCGACCTGGCTCGCCATGCGCAACGAGCGGCGCCGCAGGTCGTCCAGCAGGTTGACAAAGTGTGCGGTCATGGCGGTCCTTAGTGTACGGCCTTACAAGTAATCGCGCATTTCCAAAGTGGGGCGGGCGCCCCTGCCCGCCTCGGCAGGCACGGAGGCCTGCCCCACCTGTGTACAAGTTCTTTTGAGGCAGTACACTAGCCGAATCTCCCGGTGATGTAGTCTTGGGTGCGTTGATCGGTGGGCGTGGTGAAGAGGCGGCTGGTGGCGTCCACCTCGACCAGCTCGCCCATGAGCATGAACGCGGTGCGATCGGAGACGCGGGCGGCCTGCTGCATGTTGTGCGTGACGAGGACCACGGTGTACTGGGATTTGAGCTGGTCGATGAGGTCCTCGATGCGGGCGGTGGCGATCGGGTCCAGCGCGGAACAGGGCTCGTCCATGAGCAGGACTTCGGGCTGCATGGCGATGGCCCGGGCGATGCACAGGCGTTGCTGCTGGCCGCCCGAGAGCGCGAGGGCACTCTGGTTCAGCTTATCTTTGACCTCATCCCATAAGGCCGCCTTGCGGAGCGATTCCTCGACGAGTTCGGCGAGATTCCCGCGGTAGCCGTTCACCGCCGGCCCCCAGGCGACGTTCTTGAAGATCGACTTGGGGAACGGGTTGGGCTTCTGAAAGACCATGCCCACGCGCCGCCGCAGCTCGACCGGGTCCGCGCCCGGCCGGTACACGTCGTCGCCGTGGTAGAGCAAATGCCCGCTGACCCGCACGCCGTCGATGAAGTCGTTCATCCGGTTGATGGCCCGCAGCAGCGTGCTCTTGCCGCAGCCGGACGGGCCGATGATGGCGGTGACCTGCATGGGCGGGATGTCGAGGGTGACGCGGCGGACGGCGGCGAAAGAGCCGTATTGAATGGTCAGCTCTGCGGCACGGATCACGGCGCCGACGGCCTGGATGCCGGCCGCCGGGCTTCGAGCCGCGAGGACGGCGGAGAGATCCAGCGCGTGACCCGGCATCAGCGACCCCTGCGCGGCTACCACGTTTTGTGCCTCTGCTGCCAGGCGCGGATTCCTGCCGCCAGCGCGTTCATCGACAACAGGACGGCCAGCAGGACGAGGATGCCGGCGGCGGCGAGGCGCCGGAAGACGTCGTCGGGCTGGCCGGCCCAGTTGTAAATCTGAATGGGCAGCGCGGTAAATGGGCTGTGCAGCGCGTCCGTGAGCCACGTCCACAACCCGGTCGGAGTGAGCGCGTTGCCCGCACTCAACTCCCCCGGTGCGAAGCGCACATAGGTCAAGGCCCCAAGCATGATGAGCGGTGCCGTTTCGCCGATCGCCCGCGACAAGGCGAGGATGACGCCGGTCATGATGCCGGGTAACGCGGCGGGCAGCACGTGGTGGCGGACCGTTTGCCAGCGGGTGGCACCGACCGCGTAGGCGGCCTCACGGATCGACTTGGGGACCGCCAGGAGGGCCTCCCGGCTGGCGATGATGATGACCGGCAGGATGAGCAGGCTCATCGTCAGCGCGCCGGCCAGCAGGCTGCGACCGCCGAGCATCCAGCGCACGAACAACGCCAAGCCGAGAATGCCGTAGACGATCGAAGGCACGCCCGCCAGGTTGGCGATGTTCAGATGGATGAACTGCACGAAGCGGCCGCGGCGGGCGTACTCTTCGAGGTAGATCGCGGCCCCGACTCCGGTCGGCACGGCCATGAGGGCGGTCAACGCCATGAGCCAGATCGTGCCCAGCAATGCCGACCAAATGCCTCCGTTCTCCGGATCGAGCTGCGACGGCGGCCGGGTGAGAAAACGCCAGCTTACGAACCCGCGACCCTCCCAGCCGACGTGAGCCAGTAGCACCACGAGGACAACCACCGCGACCAGTCCGGCCGCCAGGCACAGGGCCTGAAAGAGGCGGCCGAGGACGCGGCGTCGCCGCAAGCGTGGCCGGAATAAGGACGCCGCGGCAGTCATTCGTACGCTTCCCGAAACCGTCGCAGCACGCGCTGCGCGACCAGGTTGACCGCCAGGGTGATGGCAAAGAGCGTCAAACCGACGGCGAAGATCGTGTGGTACTCGATCGAATAGGACGGCGTGTCGCCCAGGCTTACCTGCACGATATACGCCGTCATCGTCTGGAGGCTCTCGAGCGGGTTGAGCGTCAGCTTGGGGGTCATGCCGGCGGCGAGGACGACGGCCATGGTTTCGCCGATGGCGCGGGCCAGGGCCAGCAGGACCGCGGCCATCACGCCGGACATCGCGGCGGGGAGGACGATCCGCGTGGAGACCTCAAGCCTGGTGGCGGAAACCGCGTAGGCCGCTTCACGCAAGCTGCGGGGCACGGCCCGAAACGCGTCATCGCAGAGCGAGCTGATGGTTGGAATCGTCATGATGCCGACCACGATCGCCGCGCTGGCGGCATTGAAGATCTCGGTCTGCGGAAAGAACCATCGCAAGACCTCGGGCGTGATGAACGTGAGCGCGAAGTAGCCGTACACGACGGTGGGGATTCCGGCGAGGATTTCGAGGAAGGGTTTAGCGACCTGGCGCACCCAACCTGGCGCATACTCGCTCAGATAGAGTGCCGTACAGAGCCCGACGGGCACGGCGACGAGCAGGGCGCCGGCGGCGATGAGGACGGTGCCGGCGATCAGGGGCAGCACCCCATACGAGCGCGGTTCCAGCAGCGGGGCCCAGCGCGTGCCGGTCAGGAACGACCAGACCGGGACTTCCCGGAACAGGGGGATCGACTGCTGCACAAGGATGAAGATGATCCCGAGCGTCGTGGCGACCGAGACGAGCGCACAGAGCAGGAGCAGGACATGGATGAGCGCTTCCCGGCCTTTGAGCAGATAGCGGGCCATCGTCGCGGGTCCGCCGCGCGCCGTGTCGTTCCGGATAGCCCGGTACGCGCGACCGAGCATTCCTCACTACTTGCCGGCCATGCCGTAAAGCTCTTGCAGGCTCTTGCTGTGGGTGTCGGGCGTGGCGAACACGGTGCCGGTCGTGCCCTGCGCGAGCCGCCGGCGGGCCACGTCGTAGAGGGTGTCGCCCAGGCCCACGTAGTTGACCTTCGGGTGCTCGACCAGCTTCTTGGGGGCGGCCAGGTAAAAGTCGAGGAACGCGCGCACTTCCGGCTTGGCCAGCGCCGCCTTGTTCACGTACAGAAACAGCGGGCGGGCGAGAGGTCGATACGTCAGCCGGCCGATCGACTCGCGGTCGGGCTTGATCGGCTGGCCCGTGCCGTCGCCGATCGGCAAGACGTTTAGCTTGGCCTTGTTCGCCTCATAGTAGGAGAAGCCGAAGTAGCCCAGCGACCCGGCATCGCCCTCCACGCCCTTGACCAGCACGTTGTCATCCTCGCTGGGCGTGAAGTCCGACCGGCAGGCCTTGGACTTGCCGACAATGACCTCCGTGAAGTAGTCGAACGTGCCGCTGTCCATGCCGGGGCCGTACAGCTTCAGGGGCAGGTCCGGAAAGCCGGGCCGGACGTCCTTCCAGTTGTTGATCTTGCTCTCGGGCTCCCAAATCCGCTTCAGCTCGGCCACGGTCAGATGGTCGCAGAACTTGTTGCTGGGGTGGACGACCACGGCGATGCCGTCGTAGGCGATCGGCAGCTCGATAAACTCCACGCCCAGCTTGGTGGCGCGCTCCAGCTCCACCGGCATGATCGGCCGCGAGGCGTCCTGAATGTCCGTGCGCAGCTCCGCCTTGTCTTCAAGGAACTTCTTGAAACCGCCCCCGGTGCCGGAGATGCCCACCGTCACCTGCACCTTGGGCTGCACGTCGGCGAACAGCTCGGCCGCGGCGGCCGTAATCGGGTAAACCGTGCTGGAGCCGTCGACCCGGACCGTGCCGGACAGTTGCGGCGGTTTCTGGGCGAACGACGCGGACACGCACCATACGGTGGCGGCCACCATGAGGCTGCGCCTGGCATACACGTGTTTCATGCTGTTGGGTCTTCCGGTAAGTGGCAAACGGAACTCGTTCGTTTGACTGTACGCGCGTCAAGTTAAGATTGTGCTAAGATAGCGTGAGTATTGTGTTGAAGGCCGCGCCGTGTACTACTTCGGCTGGGGCAGAGTCACGGTGACCCGCGTGCCGATCCCGACCTGGCTCTCCAGCCGCACGGTGCCGCCCAGCGCCGTGACCGCGTCGCGGACGATCGATAACCCGAGCCCGGTGCCATGTCGCGCGCCCGAGCGGGCGCGCTCGACCTGGTAGAACCGCTCGAAGACGCGCGGCTGGTCGGCCGCGGGAATGCCGCAGCCGGTGTCCGCGACCTCGAACACCACCTGCTCGGCGGCGGCGCGGCAGACGACGCGCACCTGGCCGCCCGGCTCGGTGAACTGGACGGCGTTGTCCACGAGATTGTCGAGGACCAGGCGCAGCAGGTGGCCCTGGGTGGTGACCGTCCGCCGCTCGCCCGGCTGCCAGTCCACCTCCCACCGCAAGCTTTTCGCGCGCACCGCTTCGGCAAACCTCTCGGTCAACTCGCGGAGCACCGTGTCCAGCGGCAGCGCGGCGGCGGCCAGTGACGCCATCCGAGATTGAGTGCGGGAGAGGTCCAGCAGGTCGGAAGCCAGCGCGGCCAGGCGGGCGCTTTGCCGGTCGATCACCGTGACGAAGCGTGTGGCTTCGGCGTTCTCCTTGACCCCGTCCATTTGCAGGAGCGTCTCGACGGCGGCCCGGACGGACGCGAGCGGCGTGCGCAGCTCGTGCGATGCGTTGGCCACGAAGTCGGTCTGCATATCCAGCGCGCGCCGCAGCGCCGTGACGTCCGTGAGCACCACAAGACGACCGGCGGCCGCCGTGCTCGTCGGGTCACCCGGGGCCGGCAAGCGCAGATCGGAGGCGCGCGCCAGCAGGTGCACGACGCCCTCCGGCGTCTCGACGCGCACGTGCCCTTCCTGAACGGGTTGCGCAGCGGCCGCCGCCGGGACGACACGGAGCAAGCGCTGCAACTCATGTTGCGGCAAACACTGCTCGATCGCCTGCCCCACGAGCTCCGTCGCGCCGGCGGAGGAAGCATCCAGGTTGAGCAACCGCAGGGCCGTCGCGTTGACCAGGATGATCCGCCCGTCGCCGCTAGCCGCGATGACGCCCTCGTGAAGCTGGTCGAGCAGACATTCCAGCGTGCGGCGTTGCCGGTCGATCGTTTCGGCGTGCGTGCGCAGCCGCTGGCGCATCTCGTTAAGCGAACGCGCGAGCAGCGCGAACTCGTCGGAGCCCACGGCTTCGGCGCGCGCCGAGAGGTCGCCTTCCGCCAGCCGGTGCGCCGCGCTGGTCATCCGTCGCAGCAGCCCGGTCCAGCGCCGTGTCACGGCTACCCCAAGCCCCACGATCGTGGCCAGGGCAATCACCGCGATGAGCGCCATTGCACGGCCGAACGAGCGTGCGTGCGTCGCGAAAGTCCAGCAGGGCCGCGCGAGCCAGACGACCCCGAGCTCGCCGACGTCGCTGCCCACGCGCACGGCCACCACGCGGCTCGGCGCGGGCCCATGAATGCCGCTGCGCGTGGCCGAGGCCGAACCGAGCACCAGGGCGCCGCGCGCTTCCGGCTGCTGGAGAAGGTGGGCCGCTGGGGACTCGCCGCCAATCGTGTTGACGAGGACCGTCCCATCCGCGGCCAGCACGACGACGTCGGTATCTTCGTTGTGCAGGGCATGCACCATGCCGGCGATAGGCCGAACGTCACGGGCCGCCCAACTTGGCTGCAGCGCCAGCCCCAGCAGCCGCGCCTCGGCCAGAAGCTGGTCGGTCAGCTCCTCGTCCCGCAGGCGCTCGACCTCGGCCGCGAACAGCCAGAATGACACACTCAGGGCGAGGGCGACGACCAGCGCCATCCCCCCCAGGAACTTCCAGGATAGCCCGCCGAACTTCATCCGGTGCTATGCCTTGTCCGGGTCGGTCACCGGGGGGCGAAACGCGTACCCCACGCCGCGAACCGTGTGAATCCAGCCGCCGGCCGACCCGAGCTTCTTGCGCAGCGCGGCGATGTGCACGTCGATCGCGCGGTCGGTGACGGCCGCAGCGGTCCCGAGGCCGGCGTCGATGAGCTGGTCCCGGCTCAACACGCGGCCGCGCGCCACCATCAGCGCCCCCAGGAGCCGGAACTCCGTGGCCGTGAGCACGATCGGCTGGCCCGCGACCGCGGCTTCGTGCCGTCCGCGATCGAGCACGAGCGGCCCGGCCGTCAGCACGTCGGCGGGCTGCCCGGCGCCCTGCTCACGGCGGAGCAGCGCCCGGATCCGCGCGAGCAGCAGCTTGATCGAGAAGGGCTTGCGAACGTAGTCGTCCGCACCGACGGCGAAACCGATCAGCTCGTCCGTCTCTTCGGCCTTCGCGGTCAGCATGATGATCGGGATGCGGGCGCTGCGCGGATCGCTCCGCAAGCGCATGGCCACTTCGTCGCCGGAGAGGCGTGGCAACATGCGATCGAGCACGATCAGATCGGGCGATTGGCGTTGGACCTCCGCCAGGGCCGTCTGCCCGTCCCCGGCCAGTCGGCAGCGATACCCTTCCCGCTGGAGATGGTACGCGAGCGTGTTCGCCAGGTCCGCCTCGTCCTCGACCACCAGAACCGATTTGCCCTGTACCGCTGCGTTGCTCGTCGGAACACCTCCCGGCAGAGTCTGCTAACTGGGGCGACAGACGCACGGTTTCACGTCCCACGGCCGTGCGATCCACGCGGGCCGTCGCCGCCCGAGCGCATCCGACGGTGTGTATGTTAAGTGAGCGTGAGGTCCAGGTTAAGGGCGCGCGAAGTTATAGCCGGCGCCTGCGACCGGTGGCTCTCACACCGTCCGGCCGCCCGGTTTCAACCCCTTCAGCCTCCGGCGAATCGCGAGGAGCGTCGGCGCCGCGGCGAGTGCCTCGCGGAGCACCCGGACGCGGCTGTGTGGATGATGCCGCCATACAACGCCAACTTCCTTGATCCGGCACCCGAGTCGATCTGCCAGTGCGAGCACTTCGCAGTCGAACAGCCAGCCATCGATCGTCTGTTGGGCAAAAACAACCCGCGCGACCTCACGCCGGAACAGCTTAAAGCCACATTGCGTATCGCGCAAGGCGGGCAACATCAGCCGCCGGCGAAGCGCGCGGAACACCCCGGCGAGCGTACGCCGCAGCCGCGGCTGAGGTGGATCGAGCCTTGCATCCGGCATGTCGCGTGACCCGATCACGATATCGTAGCCACGCTCGAGCCAGACGCGCAGCTTCTCCACTTCCTCGATGGGCGTGGACAGGTCGGCGTCGCACAGCAGGACGAGCTCGCCGGTCGCCGCCAACATGCTGCGGTGCACGCTGTACCCCTTGCCGCGGTTGACCGGATTGACGAGCAGTTGCAGCGTGAGCGGCGGGGCTGGGAAGCTGCGTACGACCGCGGCGGTGCCGTCGGTGCTGCCGTCGTCGACGACGAGGACCTCCCAGCGCTCGCCGCGCTGCACCGCGTATTCACGCACGCGCTCCAGCGTCGCGCCGAGCCGCCGGGCCTCGTTGAACGCGGGGATGACGATAGAAAGGGCGAATTCGGCCATGTGTGGGGCAAGATAGCGGGCGCCGCGGGCTGCGGCAACGCGACCGAGTGGCCGGTGCCGCCGAGGCTCTCGTCGTCGCCCCAATTCGCCGTTGACGCAGGTGCCGGTCTCGATACAGTGGACGGGTTACGGCGTGCCCGGCGGAGATGGGCGACGCGAGCGAGCTACCAGGTGCAGCATGAGTGACCTCTCCCCCTTTAGTAGCGTATTTGAGCTTAATCGCCGCGAATTCCTGGGCACAGCCGCGGCCGCCGGCGCCGGCTTGATGGTGACCTGGCCCGGCTGGGCGCAGGAGCAGGGGGCCGCGCCGGCCAAGGTCGATGAGTTGCGGGTGGCGTTTATCGGCCCCGGCAGTCAGGGCCGCAACCTGCTCACGCAGTGTCTGAAGATCCCGGGCATCCGCTTCGTCGCGATCTGCGACATCTGGCCCTATCACCAGGAGTATGCCGCCAACATCCTCAAGAAATACGACCAGCCCGTGACGGTCTACAGCGACTACCAGGAGCTGCTCGCCCAGGAGAAGGACCTGGATGCGGCGATCATCGCGACGCCGGACTGGGTGCACGCAGAGCAGGCCAGCGCCTGCCTGAAGGCCGGCCTGCACGTGTACTGCGAAAAGGAGATGTCCAACACGCTCGACGGCGCCCGGCAGATGGTGCAGGCGGCGCGCGCGACGAAGAAGCTGCTGCAGATCGGCCACCAGCGCCGCAGCAATCCGCGCTACTGGCACGCGCTGAAGATGATCAAGAACGACAAGATCCTCGGCCGCATCACGCACGTGAACGGGCAGTGGAACCGCTCGCGGCGGTTCGACCTGGGCTGGCCGGAGGGCAAGGAGCTGGACGCCGCGGCGCTCAAGAAGTACGGCTACGACACGATGGACCGCTTTCGCAACTGGCGCTGGTACAAGCAGTATTCGGGCGGCCCGATGGCCGACCTGGGCTCGCACCAGGTCGACGTGTTCAACTGGTTCCTGGAGACGCCGCCGGCGGCGGTGCAAGCCGCCGGTGGGCTGGACAATTACGAGGACCGCGAGTGGTACGACAACGTCCTCGCGCTCTACGGGTACAAGGTGGGGGGCAAGAACGTGCGGGGGTTCTACGAGGTGCTGAATACGACGAGCTACGGCGGGTTCTTCGAGGCGTTCCTGGGCGACGAGGGCGCGTTGGTGATCTCCGAGGACACGCGCAAGGGCTTTATTTTCCGCGAGCAGGAGGCCACGCGCCGCGCGTGGGAGGATGAGGCCTCGAAGATCGAGACGATGGGCCGCGACGCGATCGAGCTGAAGATCGGCGAGACGTTGCGCCCGGACGGCACCAAGGACCCCGAAGGCCAGCGCCTGCTGGAGGAGAGCCAGAAGCCGCCCCACCAGTTGCACCTCGAGAACTTCTTCAACGCGATTCGCAGCGGCACGCCGCTGTCGTGTCCGCCAGAGGTGGCATTCGAGACGGCGGTCTCGGTGTTGAAGGCCAACGAGGCGGTGGAGAAGGGCTGCCGGATCGACTTCAAGGCGGAAGAGTTCAAGGTGTGAGCCGCGTGCGAGCGTGGGAATGTGGGAATGTGGTGGGGGATGGATGCTCGGGGTGTACCGCGTTCGACGGCCGACACGGGGGTCGGCCGCTACTTTTCCTGCTCGTGCTCTGTGTCGTAGTGCCCGCGGCTCGGGCTCAGGAGTCCCAGCAGGTTGAGTTGCTCAAGACCGACAGCCGCTCGCCCTACGTCCACCGCCTCACGCTATACGATCACGACGGCAAGGTGATCGATCCGAAGGACGAGCCGGCGGTGCCGTACTCCCCCGCGATGACTTGTGCGAAGTGCCACCCCGTCGGACAGATCGCCCACGGCTGGCATTTCAACGCGTGGGATCCGAACGTGCCGGCAGGTCGGCCCGGAGAGCCGTGGATCCTCGTCGATCAGCGTACCGGCACGGTGCTGCCGCTCTCCGGCCGGCATTGGCCCGGCACATTCACGCCGGCAGAGGCCGGGCTTTCGCCGTGGCAATTCGTGCTGCACTTCGGCGGGCATACGCCGGGGGGTGGGTTTGGCGATCCGGACAAGGAGCTGGTCGCTAACTTGCGGGAAGCGGCGCGTTGGCGTGTCTCGGGCAGGCTCGAAATCGACTGCATGTTCTGCCATAGCGCCGATCAGCAGCACGATCCGGCGGAGGCAGCGCGGCAGATCGAGGCCCAGAACTTCAGGTGGGCACCAACGGCCGCGCTGGGGCTGGGCGTCGTGCGCGGCGAGGCCCGCAAGGCACCGGACGACTGGGACCCGTCGCTGCCGCCGGACCCGGATTACCCGGAACAGGCTGGGCCGAAGCTGATCTACGACCGCAAGCGCTTTGATCCGGACAACCGCGTGCTGTTCAACATCACGCGGCGGCCGTCGGTCGACCGGTGTTACTTCTGCCATTCGTTTCGCGAGGTGGGGGCGGACGCACCGGAGGATTTGCTCGCGTCGCGGGACGTCCATCTGGCCGCGGGCCTGATCTGCGTGGATTGTCACCGCAACGACGTCGACCACGACATGGTGCGCGGGTACGCGGGCGAAGCCGCACAGCGAAACCAGCCCTGGCGGGCGGCGTTCACATGCGACGGGTGCCACCTGGGGACCGCGGACGACCGCGACGCAGAGGTCACGCTCGGTGGACGATACGGTGCCCCACATCCGGAGCATGAAGGCCTGCCGCCGGTGCACTTTCAAAAGCTGACCTGCACGGCGTGCCACAGCGGGCCGTGGCCGAGCTCGCACACGCGACGCCTTCAAACGGCATTAGCGCACGGACTGGGGTTTCCAACGAAGGACCGCACGGCGGACGCGCTGCCGGCGATCGCGGCCCCGGTGTTCGTGCGGGAAGCGGATGGCAAGATCGAGCCGCAGCGCTTGGCGATGCCGTCGTTCTGGGGGCAGCAGCAGGGCGAACAAATCGTGCCGATGCCGCTGGAGGTCGTCGAGCGGGTCGGAAAGAAACTGGCCCGCCTGGCTGGCAACGACGCCTCGTCTGAGCAGGCGATGCTGGCGGCCCTCGCGGCCGACAAGACGGTGACGGGCGAACCGGTGTATCTCGCGCTCCGCCCGGGCGCGACGGCCGGCGTCACGCCCTCGACCTGGCCGATGGCGCACGATGTCCGACCGGCCGCCCAGGCGCTTGGTGCGCGGGGCTGCACAGACTGTCATGCGGCGGAAGCGCCGTTTTTCTTCGGAACCGTGACGCTGTCCGCGCGCCCGACCGACTCCATCCACTTGCCGATGTGGCAGTTCTGCGACTACGCGCCGCAGCTTGCCTCCGCGTGGGGGCTGGGGTTCCGGTTTCGTCCGGCGTTCAAGTGGTTCGGGTTCATCTGCGCCGGGCTGGTTGCGCTCGTCTTGCTCCAGTTTGCCCTCGATTGCGTCATCGGCCGGGTCTACGCGCCCGCGGCGCCGGTGCAACAGATGTCGGCTGCAGGCCTCCTCACGCCCCCGCGCGGCCTGACGGCCTGGGAGCACGTCTTCCACACGCTGGCCACTGCGGGGCTGGTGATTGAGGCCGTCACCGGCTTCGGCCCCAAGCTCGTCGGGGCCGAGCTGGCGGGCTGGACGCTGCTGGTCCACATGGTCGGCGCGCCGCTGTTCACGCTCGGCCTGGCTGGTGCGGCGTTGCAGTGGGCGGGTCGTTGCCGCTTCGGCCGCCGCAGCGAGCTGGCGCCGACGCCGCTGGGTCTGCGACAGAAGCAGATGTTCTGGTTGATGCTGGCGATTGGCTTTGTGGTCATGTTGACGATGCTGGCGGCCATGCTGCCGGTCTTCGGGGCCGACGCCCAGGAAACGCTAAAGGAAGTCCACAACTACAGTACGCTGGTGTTGCTCATCGCCATGGTGCCGCACACCATTGTGTCGTGGGCGGCACGGCGCATGCGAGGTAAGGCAAGATGATCGGTTCGCGCATTCTCCGTCGGATGGCATGCACGGCCGCGTCACTCACAGTCGGCCTGGCTGTGGTACAGATGAGTTGGGCCCAGGAGAAAAAACCCGAAACGCCGCAGACGCAACCCGCGCAGGTCGCCAAGCCGGAAGGCAAGCAGGCCGGCGACGGCAAGCTCGTGCCGTTGGAGCTGAAGCTGCCACGGCCGGCATTCAAGGGTACGCCGACGAACGTTCCGCCGGGCACCAACCTCGAGCCGTCGCGCAAGGGCCCGCGCCCACCGCTGCTGGTTCCGCCCGGCGTGAAGAACGTCGCGCAAGCCAAGCCGGTGACGTGCAGCGACCGCGATCCGATCATCGGCAGCGCGAAGCTGGTCACGGACGGCGACAGTGAAGCCAAGGAGGGCAGCTACGTTGAGTTCGGTCCCGGCAAGCAGTGGGTACAGATCGACCTGAAGCAAAAGTACACCATTCACGCCCTCCTCATTTGGCATTTTCACATGAGCGCCCGCGTGTATCATGACGTGGTCGTACAAGTCGCGGACGATCCCGACTTTATCGAGAACGTCCGGATCGTGTTCAACAACGATCATGACAACTCGTCCGGTCTCGGCGTGGGCAGCGACAAGGAGTACTGGGAAACTTACGAAGGCAAGCTCATCAACGCCCGGGGTGTTGTTGCCCGCTACATGCGACTTTATAGCCATGGCAACACCGCGGACGACCAGAATCACTATACCGAAGTGGAGGTCTACGGCCTGCCGGCCAACTGAATGGATTAAGGGATCAAGGGATTAAGGGACTGAGTGAACAAGCAAGGCGGCGTGCGTTTCCCGCGCTGCTGATCCTCATCGCGGCGGCGGCGCTGACGTTGCGTCTGCCCGGGCTGGGCCTGCGGCCGATGCACGTCGATGAGGCCGTACATGCCTACAAGTTCAACACGCTCTGGGAAACGGGCAAGTACGAGTACGACCTCAACGAATACCATGGACCGACGCTGTACTACTTCACCTTGCCGATCGTGTGGCTGAGCGGTGCGTGCGACTTTGCCCACATGGAGGCCTCCACGTTCCGCCTCGTGCCGGTGGTGTTCGGCGTGGGCCTGATTCTGCTCCTGCTGCTGCTCGCAGACGGATTGGGACGGCCGGCGACCATAGTCGCGGCGGCGCTCACGGCTGTTTCGCCGGTGCTGGTGTACTACAGCCGATACTACATCCAGGAAATGCTGCTGGTGTTCTTCACGTTTCTGGTGTTGGGGGCGGGCTGGCGGTATACACAGAGCCGGCGGATCGGCTGGGCGCTGCTGACCGGTGCGGGCGTCGGCCTGATGCACGCCACGAAGGAGACGTGCGTCATCGGCCTGGGTTGCCTCGTGGCGGCGCTGGTGCTGATGGTCGTCTGGCAACGTCGGACGAGCGAGCTGCGACCCTATCTGCGGTTACGGGCGGCCGGCGCGGCACTGCTGACCGCCGCGGTCGTGTCAGCGGTGCTGTTTTCGGGAATCGGCACCAATCTCCGTGGGCCGCTTGATTCCCTGCGGGCGCTCGGCACGTACTTTCAGCGGGCAGGCGAGGGCGGCATCCACGTGCATCCGTGGACCTACTACCTGCACATTCTGACGTATTGGCGCGCGGGCGCAGGACCGATCTGGAGTGAGGTACTCATCGGGGGACTGGGCGTGGTCGGCATGTTGACCGCCCTGCGCACTCGGGCCGGCGGCGACACGCAGACGCCTGTGCTGCGGTTCATCGCACTCTATACAATGCTGATGCTGATTGTGTACTCGGCCATCCCGTACAAGACTCCCTGGTGTATTCTGAGTGTCTGGCAGGGGATGACATTACTCGGCGGCGTCGGGGCCGTGACGCTTGTATCCGCCGTTCGCCATCCTGCCGGGAAAGCGGTCGTCGCCATGTTGTTGCTGGCCGGCAGCGCGCAGCTCGCCTGGCAGGCCCGCCGGGCCAACAGCTTCAAGTATTGCGCGAATGAGCGGAACCCATACGTGTACGCGGCGACGCTGCACGCGGCCACCGACCTGGCCGATCAGCTCGAGCGGCTCGCGGCCGTGCACCCGCGCGGGCACCACCTGCTCATCAAGGTTATGGTAGAGAACTGCTGGCCGCTGCCGTGGTGCCTGCGGCGGTTTGACCGCGTCGGCTACTGGGAGACCGTGCCGGACGATCCGGACGCGGACGTCATTCTCGCCTCGGCGAAGTTCCAGGCGGAGCTGGAGCAACGACTCAAGAACAAGTACCAGGTTAACGATCGGGGCCTGCGGCGGGACGAGCGGCTCGCCGTCTATATTGCGCAGGATGTGTGGACGATTTTCGTCCGGCATTTGCAGGCCGCGGGCACCACATCGCAGGCAACGCCGCATGATTGATCCACAATCCGCCAGTCCGGCCGCCGCGGGCGGCGCGCCGACGTTTCCGGTGCAGCGTTTCCAGCACGATGCGATGGCCTGCACATTCGAGCTGTGCCTGGGCGGCATTGCCGCGCGGTACGCCCGGCAAGTGGCGCAGGCGGCGCTTGACGAGATCGATCGGCTCGAACAGCTTTTCAGCCGGTTCATTCCGCACAGCGACATCGCGCGCATCAACGCCCTGGCAGCGGGGCAGTCCGTGCGTATCAGCCCCGAGACCGCCGAGTGCCTGCAACTGGCCGCGCAAGTCTACACCGCGACGCGCGGCGCGTTTGACATTGCGTACCGAAGTCGGCGCGAAATGCCGGTCGCCGCAGACGGCCGGCCCGTGCCCCCACTGGTGTTCGACCCGACTGCGTGCGCCGTCGGCGTTCCGGTCGCGCCCGTCGAGCTGGACCTGGGAGCGATCGGCAAGGGCTACGCCGTCGACCGCGTTGTGGCTGTGCTGCGCGAATGGGGGATCAAGTCCGCAGTCGTCCACAGCGGCCAGAGCACGATCCATGCACTTGGCCAGCCAGAACAAACCCCCACCCCGCCTCCCCCTAAGAGGGGGAGGGGTAAGGCGGCGATCCGGACGCCCTGGCGGGTCGCGCTCCGCGATCCGGATCAATCCGGCGCGGTGCTCGGATATGTTGAGCTCACAGACGCCGCCTTGAGCGGTTCAGGCCAATTGCTGCATGGCCCACACATCATCGATCCACGCAGCGGACGGCCGGCGGACCGTTACCGCGCGACGTGGGCCATGGCACCGAGCGCCGCACTGTCCGACGCGCTCTCGACGGCCTTCATGGCCCTGCCCGTGGAGGAGGTCGCGCAGCTCTGTGCACAGCGGGAGGACGTTTCGGCTATACTCTTGCCGGCCGGCCCCGCGGACTATGCCGCGAGTTGCTTCGGCCCGTTGGCCGGTAGCGTGCGTTGGTCAAGGTCACGCTGAGCTGGTGCGCCGGACGCGAAGGCCTGGCGCTACAGCAGCACTGAAAGTCTCGCGATCGTTGGGAGCCCTCCGATGCAAACTACCCTGTCGTGCCCGATTCTGGTCGCTGTTCCGCTGCTGGCTGCCCTGTTCAGCTCCGCCGCGTTCGCCCAGGAGGTCCCCCCCGACGCGCTGGAGAAGATCCGCGCGGCGGCACCGAACCAGGCACCGGTGAAACCCGCGCAGCCCCGACGGATGCTGGTGTACACCGCGTGCAAGGGCTTCAAGCACGGCTCGATTCCGTACTGTGCGGCGGCGCTGGAGGCCATGGGCCAGAAGACCGGGGCGTTCGAGGTCGTGGTCAGCGACGATCCGGCCCTGTTCCAGTCCGACAGCCTCAACCGCTTTGACGGGGTCTGCTTCAACAACACGACCGGAGAGCTGTTCGAGGACGTGGCGCTCAAGCAGGGGCTGCTCGACTGGGTCAAGAGCGGCAAGGGCATGATCGGCATTCACGCCGCCACGGACTGCTTCTACCAGTGGCCGGAGTTCGGCGAGCTGCTGGGCGGATACTTCGACGGCCATCCGTGGAACGAGACGGTCGCGGTCAAGATCGACGAGCCAGGGCATGCGGTGAATGCTGCGTTCGGCGGCAAGGGCTTCGAGCTCGCGGACGAGATCTACCAGTTCAAGGCGCCCTACTCGCGGGAGAAGCTCCGCGTGCTCCTGAGCCTCGACACGTCGAAGACCGACATGACCAAGCCGGACATCAAGCGCGACGACAAGGACTTCGCCGTCAGTTGGGTACGGAATTACGGGCTGGGCCGCGTGTTTTACTGCTCGCTTGGGCACCGCGAGGACATCTTCTGGAACCCGCTCGTCCTGCAGCACTACCTGGCGGGCATTCAATTCGCGCTGGGCGACCTGCCGGCCGATGCGACGCCCAGTGCACAGCTCGCCGCCGATGGCTGGATCAAGCTGTTCAACGGGCAGGACCTCGCCGGCTGGATCGCCAAGCCCGGCAGTTGGGCCGTCGCGGACGGAGTTCTAGCCCGCAAGGGCGGCGGCGACATCTGGACCGAGCAGCCCTTCGGCGACTTCGTGCTCGACCTGGAATTCAAGCTCGACCCGCAAACGAACAGCGGCGTGTTCCTGCGTACGGGCGACATCAACGATTGCGTGCAGACCGGGATCGAGATGCAGGTGCTGGATTCGTTCGGCAAGGAGCCGCCCGACAAGCACGACTGCGGGGCCATCTATGATTGCCTGGCGCCGTCGAAGAACACGGTCAAGAAACCCGGCGAGTGGAACCACGCGTTCGTCACCTGCCAGGGCAGCAAGATCCAGGTCGAGTTGAACGGCCAAGCGATCCTCGACATGAACCTCGACCAGTGGACCGAGGCCGGCAAGAACCCCGACGGCACGCCGAACAAGTTCAAGACGGCGTACAAGGACATGCCACGCCGCGGCCGGATCGGGCTCCAGGACCACGGCAAGCCGGTGTGGTACCGCAATATCCGCATCAAGCCGCTGTAGGGCACCGGCCGGGCGTGGTCCAGGTGGAGCAACGCGAAGCGTGCCCGCCAATTGTCGCAGGTTGTGCTGCGCTTCGGCGGCCCAGCGGCCGCGTCCTGGCCGGTGATGACACGCTGTTCGTCGTCGAGCCGACGGCGTTAGCACCACCGTGTAGCTCACGCTCCGAAATCGGTCCGATTGCCAGCCATCGAATCTGATCACGCGGGCATCGACAAGCTGGTCCCTCAGCCCGGCGTACTGGGCTTCGTCAAGGACAAACGCACACGGCTCGCCGGACGAGTACATAGTGGCCACCCGCTCCAACCGGATTCTCCGTTCCTCCTCGTCTGGCACTTCCCGGGGGTTTTGCGCCCGGACTTGTCGCACGAGGTCGTCGAAGTGCAAGCGCCACAGCGGCGACAGATCCACGTGCAGCGGGGCACGTTCTTGCTCAGCCCGCGCGACATCGCGGAAGCGCAACCCAGCTTGCTCTATATAGAACGGCAGGCTGGGCGACGCCGCGCCGGCGGCGACGACCACGGTCGTATCCGGCACGCACTGGCCAGCAATGGTTCTGGCGAGCCGGGAGCTAACGGAGCGCCGTTCCTCGACACTGGGAATGATCACCAGCCAGACCAGGAGATTCGCGGCCAGGAAGCCGAAGAAAAGCGTATTGACCGCGGTACGCGGCTGCGCTCGCTGCTGTAATCGCTGGGCGTACAGCGCGGTCAGGACGATGGTGCCCGCAGGGAGAATAGCAAGCCAACGGCTCCACCCAGAGCCGAGCCAGACCGCCGCCCCAAGCAGCGCGACGGCCAGTGCGCTGCACACGCCGACCAGGACAGCGAAGCCGGCGCGCAGGGACTTGTGCGTCGTCCAGGATACCCTGCCAGCCACGTTCAAACGGACTTGCCGGGCCAGGAGCAGGGCCAGCGCCGGGAACGCGCCGAGCGTGTAGGTGGGGAGCTTGCTGGGAAGGAGTTCCCAAACAACCCACCCGCCGAATAGCCAACCTCCCAAGAGGACGGACACCATGCGTCTCATGCGAACGCCGTTCCAGGCGTCCGCGAGCGAGCCGAGGAGATAGCCTGTCCAGGGAACCAGGCAAACAAAGAAAAGCAGGAGGTACGTTCCCGGTGGGCCACTCTGGCCGAAGACCGACCCGCCGACGCGGCGCACGACGTGCCAGTACCCCAGGAACAGAACGTACCGCGGATCCTGTTGCCAAGCGAAACAAAGCCACACCGCGAGCGGCACGGCGGCCAGGGGTAAACCGAACCACGGGTGCAGATGGATCAGATTCCGCCGCCGTGGATAAGACAACAACAAAAAGACAAACATGCCGGCCAAAAGGACGAGGATGGGTGGCCCTTTTGCGAGCAAGGCCAAGGCCGTGGCGACCCACAGGGTTACAGTGGCCTGCCAGCTCGGGCGGACGGCCCCGCGGAGCAGCGCCAGAGCCGCGATCGTCTCACAGGCCAGGAGCACGGCATCCGTGAGAGCGAATTTCCCCAGATTCATCACGAGCAGGCATGAGCCCAGAATCATTGCGGCAAGCTGGGCCGTGGCCCGGCCGACCAGGAATCTCGCGCCGAGCCAGACGCTGGCCACCGTCGTCGCCGTGGCCACCACGCTCGGCAGGCGCAGCGCGAACTCGTTGACGCCGAAGAGCGCGTACGATCCGGCAATCAGCCAAAACGTGAGCGGCACCTTGCGGTGTGGCTGCGAATAGGGGAACTCCGGCACGATCCAATGATTTCGGCGGAGCATGTCCGCGGCGAACCCGGCGTAGGCCGCTTCGTCCTGATCCCAGACCGAGATGGTCGCGTTATTGACCAGCAGATTGCAGGCCAGCAAGAGCACGAAAGCGGCGACGATTCCCTTCTGGGTCGCGAACCGTTGCCCGCGGCCGTGTTGGCCGGGGAAAACGCCCGTGCTGGGCATCTCACAGGTCCTTGACGCTTTACGAAGCGTCGAGCCGGTCAGTGCGCGGGGGCGCGACGCCCTCCGAGCCCTTGCGGGTCGGCCAGCTCAGTCGATGATAATACTTGGGGCCAAGGCAGTGCGCCAGAAGATAGACGATTACGAGTCCAAGGCCCACGCCGGCGATAACGTCGGACACGAAGTGCCGTTCCTGCGCCACGCGCGCCAGGCAAACCATACCCGCCAAGGGGATTAGCACAGGTCGCCACCGCGGAGAGTACACGCCCAGCAACGCGGCGAGCATCGTGGCGTATACCGCATGCGCAGAGGGAAACGAGTCGAACTGGAGGCGTGGATCGCCAAAGGGGTGAAAGTCAAAGGGACCGAAGCCCTGCTCAGGTCGCGCCCGCCCGATCAGGAACTTGAGCAGGTGGACCGTGGCGCCCGCCGCCATCGCGGCGCCGAAGCCAATCAACAGCCGCCAGCGGTCGCGATAGGCCAAGAGAGCGAAGGGCACGACCACGAACCCCCAGCGGGCGAAGAAATGATACGGCAGCTTCAGCACACGCTGGAGCGCCCCGCCGTCCTGGGCAAAAAACGCGATGGCATCGGACCACGCCCGGTCGAATGGCATGACGGCGACGGACAGCGCCATCAGGCTCGCCCCGACCACAACCCAGATCAGCATGCCCCGCGGCCGGGGATGCCCGCGACCGATCCACCCCGGCCGCGTGAATGTCTGGTTCTCGGACACTCGTCACCTCGTGAACCCTGCGGCGGTACGGGCAGGTCGCCCGACACCCGTCAACGTTGGCGCTCTTGCTGCAGCGTCGGTCGGTTGGCCAGCGCTGCTGGCTGGAGCATTCGGTACGCTGGTTCTGGAGATCATGCCGTGCCGGTCTCACCGCGTCGAGGTGGGAGCCGAATTCTGAACGGTTTTTCAGGATTCGTTCACTGGCGGCAGAGCCGGACTGGGTTTAGCTTCCCGGCGAGGTTCGGCCATGTGAATCGTGGTGGTCGACGACGAAAGGAAGGTTGCCCGAGCGCTCAAAGAAGGCGGATCGCCCCGGCGGTGCCGTGTGGCTGTCGCGCAGGATGAAGAGGGCGTGCAGCAGGCGCTCGCCAGCTTGGCGCGCACGTTGACGGTCGGATACCCGCGAAGAGCTGCTGAGCGTAGCAAAGCCGAATTGACCGCAGTTGATCGTGACACAAGCGGCGAAGCGCCGTCGTGCGGGGCGCAGCGCCGGCCACGAGACCCGCACCTGGAGTGAAAGCCAATGAAAACGAGTGGAGCAATGCGAGTGTCGTGGGGCCTGGCGCTGATCGCATTGGCGCCCGCGGCGTGGGCCGGCGGCGTTGAGGATTTGAAGAAGGCCCTGGCCGCCGCCAAGGTCACGCCGGCGCAGGCGGTGGAGACGGCCCAAAAGGAAGTCGCCGGCGGGAAGGCGATCGAGGTCGATCTGGAGGTGGAGAAGGACAGCGCCTTCTACGAGGTCGTCGTGCTCAGCGGCGACGCGGTCAAGGAAGTGAAGGTGGACACCGTAAGTGGAAAGGTCCTCGGCGTTAAGGACGAAAAGCCCGAAGCCGACGAGGCGGATGAACTCGCCGCGGCAAAGAAGGCGCTGGCCGCGGCGAAGCTGACGTTCGCCCAGGCGCTCGAGAACGCGGCCAAGGAGGTGAAAGACGGTAAGGCCTTCAAGGCCGAGCTCGGCATGAAGGCGGATCAGGCGGTCTACCAGGTCGTGCTGCTGCAGGGCGACAAGCTCATGCAGGCGACGGTCGATGCGGCCGGCGGCAAGGTGCTGAACATCGCCGAGCGCCGTCCCAAGGCCGAGCGGAAGGAAAAGGAGGAAGAGGAGGAGAACGAAGACGAAGAGCATGAGGGCCATGAAGGCCATGAGGCCGCCGGGGGCGCGGCGTGGCGGGAGGAGTTCAAGGTCGAGAAGGCCAACTGGGCCGACCGCGCCGACAACCCGTACTTCCCGCTGCAGCCGGGCTACCGCTGGCGCTACAAGCATGGCGCGACGGTCCTGACCATCACCGTGCTGGACGAGACCAAGGTCGTGGACGGGGTGACGACGCGCGTGGTCGAGGAACGCGAAGAAAAGAACGGCCAGCCGCTGGAAGTCTCGCGCAACTACTTCGCGGCCGACCAGTCCACGGGCGACGTGTACTACTTCGGCGAGGACGTGGACGAGTACAAGGACGGCAAGGTCGTCAAGCACGCGGGCGCGTGGCGGGCCGGCGAAAAGGACGCCCAATTCGGTCTGCTGATGCCCGGCCAGCCCAAGGTCGGCGACCGCTTCTACCAGGAGCGCGCGCCCAAGGTCGCCATGGATCGGGCGGAGATCGTCAGCTTGGACGAGAAGCTGACCACGCCCGCGGGCGCCTTCGAGAAGTGCCTGCATGTAAAGGAGACGACGCCGCTCGAAAAGGGTGTCAGTCACAAGTTCTACGCGCCGGGCGTCGGACTGGTCAAAGATGACGAATTCTTGCTGGACTCGGTAGACAAGCCGAAGAAGTAAGCTCGACGCATCCGAGCCCCGAGCGCCAGCGACGGGCAGGTAGCGGCCGACCCCCGTGTCGGCCGTCCCCGTAGCGGCCGGCGTCTCGCCGGCCGTTGACCGTCGCGCCACCTCCGAACGGAAACATATCGGCCGGGCGGAGCCTGTCCGCCGTGGCGGATACCGGCCGTCCGCGTGGCGGCCGGGTCCGAGTGGAAATGTAGCGGCCGACCCCCGTGTCGGCCGGATGTTGGGTGCCATGCCGATCGCCGTTCGCGTCGGCATGCGTCCGCCTTGTCGCCGTAGCCGCTGGGGCTTATACTACCCGTACATTGCCCAACGGCGGCTGCCGAATTCCTTTCGTCGGCAGGAGTGGGACCTATGCAGCAAAGCCACCGCAACTTGGGCATGATCGCTTGCGCCTGCCCCCGACCCAGGTAATGGAACGGTGTGCTATGTGGGCCGGAAGCAGTTGTTCGGCGCCGTATGAGTGCCAGCCTAATCCGTGTTGTCCGGATTCTTGAGCGTGCGTAGCTCCATGGAGGATTGACCCATGACCGAGGCCGAGAAACCGAAGGCGACCGGCGAAGCCGACACTCTCACGCCCCCGAGTGGCCCTCTTGTCTTCATCAGTCATGACGGTCGCGACGGCGAGCTTGCCGAAGCCTTCGCAAAGCTCCTCAAGAGCGTCAGCGCGGGCATGATCAAGACGTTCAGGTCATCGGACAGGAAGGGGACAGAAGGGATCGACTTCGGCGACGAATGGTACAAGCGACTCATGTCGATGCTCCAGTCAACGTCCGACGTCGTCTGCCTCTTCACCGAGCGAAGCCTCGATCGACCCTGGATTCTGTTCGAGGCAGGCGTGGCGAAGAGCAAGCTGAACACCCCAGTCATGGGCGTTGCCCTCGGCGTTCCGCTAACGCGGGTCAGTGCGGGTCCGTTCTACCAGTTTCAGAACATGGACGACAGCGAGGAGGACCTGAGGAAGCTCCTTCACCAACTAGCCCGACGAGTCCCTGGCCTCGAGCTGGACGCGGGCGTCGTGGAGGTGCAGGTGGCCTTGTTCAAGGGGACGGTCACCAAGATCCTCAGGAACATCAGCACTTCCGAAGGCAAGAAGGACAAGAAAGATGCCCCCGAGGACAATCCCGTTGCAAAGCTCGTTGAGGAAATGAAGGCGCTGCCGTCCCGCGTCGCGGAGCGCCTCGCCGAGTCAGAGGAACCTGTCCGTCGGCGTCGTCGGCTTCGCCGTTTCAACCCGATGATGCTCGAGGAAATGCTGCACATGGCCGGCGATCCAGGCGATCCAGTGGGCATCCTTATGGCCGCAAGCCTGATTCGCGACGACGCGCCGTGGCTGTACGAACTGGCGATGGAGGTGTACCGGGCGGTCAAATCGGGAGATCCGGCTGCGATCAATGATGAAACGGCTCGCCTTCGTCGGTTCTCTGAATTCATGATGCGAGGCCCGTTCATGGAGGAACTCGGCTTCGGCGGGGAGGAATCCTTCATGTTCTTGCAGGAGTTCCCCAGGATGCTGGACCACATGCTGACTCGGACGCTGGAAGCAAGGAAGCCGCACGCGCGCCGGCGGGCCGCCCGCGCCGAGGGCGATCAGTCATGAGTCGTTTCGGCGAGGATGCGGGGAACCGGGAACAGGCGTTTCACGCTGACGGCGCCGGCACAAGCGGGGGAGCGCCGGATTGCAGTGACAGAATACCGATTTCTTCACGGCCCGGCTACGGAGTTGCGTGGCGCTCGCATCGCGCGGATGGTACGCATCGTAGTTGCGGCCTGCCTTCATGCACCTTGATGCCGGAGGGGTCGCCGAGACGCATGCTGGGGCCGCGCAAGGTGGGTCGGAACGCGACGAAGGGCCGGAAATGAGTACGATGTCGGCGGATGCAAGTCAGCCGCTGAGCTACTAAGTTGGGCCGCTTATCCTCATATCTCGGTGGATCGAACATGGCATGGAGCGATTTTTCCGACTTCGTCGTCCACTTCACGAGGCCCACTCCACCCGCGAGCGAATACGATAATCAGCTCTCGATTCTTGGCTCGCTACGACTTGAGGCACGGAGTGCCTTTGGCATCGCACGCAACGACGCGCCGCTGGAGCAACCACAAAAGACCGTGTGTTTCAGCGAGGTGCCCCTGCATTGCCTGGGTCGCGTTGCTGCTCGTAGAAGTAAATACGGAATTGGGTTTACCAAATCATTTGCTCGCTCGCGTGGCGCGTTGCCCGTGTGGTATGTCGAAAAGGACAGCCTCCAGCACCGTGCAATTGAGAAGCTGATCATTCGCGCCAGGTCTTCAGAGGCACCGGAGAATGAGCCAATCTGGGGCCTTACGCCATTCATTGACGCACCGGGAACTTATCCAACGGGCACATATCGATTCCAATGGGAGCGTGAATGGCGCTGCATCGGCGACTTCCCATTCCATGAATCCGACGTTGCGTTTCTGATTATTCCGCAGGATCTTCACGGCGCCGCACGGAAATTCTTCGACGATGCGCGAAAAGAGAACACTGGACCAGCTTTCGACTGCCCATATATTGATAGCTCGTGGGACCAGGCAATGATCGAAGGCGCATTCGCAATTGGCTGACCCCCAAGACGGGGACAACAGGTGCGTGCACGGGAGCCGGCGGCCGGGCCGGCTTCAAGTGGAAAGCCGTCACCGCCAGCCCGGCGATGCGTGTCGCTATGCCGAGCCTCCTGCCGGCGGACAGGTCTCGCTGATCCCACCGCGCAAGGACCCAGGTCGAGGATCAGTTTTCCAGGGGGCGGTGGAATGTGACGGTGCGTCAATGACGCACGCTGCGCTGCTGCGCTCCCGGCTAACTTCTGGCGCCCCTCCGGGGCTCGAGAATCAAGGAGAATCAGGGCGCCCCCGATCCGGGGGTGCCGGCGGCTACGCCGCCTTTGCCCCCGGCTACCCACCAGCACCCTTTCAGGGCTCATCCGCCGCTTCCGCCCGCGCCCGGATTTATGGAGCCGCTCTCCTCTGTGTCCATCGGTGTGATCTGTGGATCAACGAGCCCGCCCCGTTCCCACGTTCCCACGTTCCCACATTCTCACGCGTTTTTCCGCCAATCCCCGCCTGAATCCGCCAATCCCTCCGTGCCTCCGTGTCTTCGGGGCTCCGTGGCTTATACTCCCTGCGTGCCTGCGTGCCTCCGTACCTTATACTCCCTGCGTGCCAACGTGCCTCACTCTCTGGCCGATGACTCCAATGTCCGAATAACGAAGATGATCAACAGGGGGGTGCGCGCATTTGAACACGTTGATCACCTTCGGCGGACGGCCCCGAAAACGCGGCCCGCTCCCTTATCCCGGCGCGCCGGGACGGTTCGGATCGGCCGATACGTCGGCCACGGGGGGCCGACGCTACAGGGCCGGCCGGCGAGACGCCGGCCGCTACAGGTTTCGGCCGTGCTCGCCCGGCTCGAAGAAGTGCGCGCGGGCCATGTCGACATAGAGCCGCGCGGGCTGGCCTTCGGCGACGCGCGTGCGGGCGTCGACGCGCGAGACAATGTGCGGGTGCTTGGGCGTGCCGCAGTAGATGTCGGCCCGGTCGCCTAACGGCTCGACCACGGAGACCTGGACATTGAGGATCGCATCCCCAGCCTGATCGCTGGCCGGCGACAGGGCTTCCGGCCGAAGCCCCAGCGTGATCGGCGGCCCGACGAATGCTGCCAGACGCTCGCGGTGGACCGGGCTGACCGCCAGCCGGTTGTCCCCTTCGTCAAAGAGCAGCCGGTCGCCGTCGCGAACCAGACGGCCCTCAAAGAAGTTCATCGGCGGCGTGCCGACGAAGCCCGCGACAAAGCGGTTGGCCGGGCGCTCGTAAACCTCGTACGGCGTGCCGGTCTGATGGATGATGCCGTCCTTCATGACCACGACGCGGTCGCCGAGCGTCATCGCCTCTTCCTGGTCGTGGGTGACATAGACGGTGGTCGTCTGGACCTGGCGATGCAGGCGTTTGAGTTCGGCGCGCATGCCGATGCGGAGCTTCGCGTCGAGGTTCGACAAGGGCTCGTCGAAGAGGAACGCCTTGGGCTGGCGGACGATCGCACGGCCGACGGCGACCCGCTGCCGCTGGCCGCCGGACAGGGCTTTGGGCCGGCGCTGCAGCAGCTCCTCGATCCCGAGGATGCTCGCGGCCTCATGGACGCGGCGATCGATCTCGTGCCGTTCCGCGTGGGCCTTCTTCCACTGGCCATGCGCGCAGACGAACCCGAGCGGATTGTCGAAGACCCCATACCTGCGCCGCAGCAGCAGCCCGAAGGCCATGTTCTTGTACACGGTCATGTGCGGGTACAGGGCGTAGTTCTGGAAGACCATGGCGATGTCGCGGTCTTTGGGGGCCACGCTGTTGACGATCCGCGCGCCGATGCGGATGGTGCCGGCGGTGATGTCCTCCAGGCCGGCGATCATGCGGAGCGTGGTGCTCTTGCCGCAGCCCGAGGGGCCGACCAGGACAATGAACTCGCGGTCGACGATGGTCAGGCTGATATCGTCCACGGCCCGGATGTCGCCGGGGTAGACCTTCGTCACACCGCTGAGCTCGACCTCGGCCATCGCCGCCTCACAGTGCCAGAGCCGAAAAAAGGCAGGCCGCGAAGCACTTGCGCGAAGCGAATATACGACCCGCCGCGCTCCCCGGTCAACAGGCGGGCATGGGGCCGAGAAAACCCGCCGCGCCAACGGCCCCGGCGGCCGGCCCGGGAGAAGGCGGGTGCGCGGACAAAACGAGGTTTTTGCTTGCTCGTGGCGGCGTGTGAATCCTACACTTGAGCGGAACCGCCTCGTGCGACGTACTGCGGAGCGACCCGAAGTCGCTGATGGGATAGGCGCTGCCGGCGGATTCCGACCGGGTGGACGGTTGTGAGGGACAACCGCCACCCATTTATTTTGCGCGCCCGCGGGGGCTGAAAGCGCGGGGCCGCGCGCCTACGCTATAGAGTGGTCACCGAAACGAGGAGCGACGATGGCGCAACAAATGGTGCAGTGTGCCAAGTTGGGGCGCGAGCTGCCGGGTCTGGACGAAGCCACTCCGCAGGGGCAACGCGCCCTCCGCATGGCCCAGTTGCTTGGGGGTCCCGACCTGCGACAGCGGGTCCACGAGCACATCTCGGCCGAGGCCTGGAACCTGTGGCAGGACCGTATGCTGATGGTCATCAATGAGTACCATCTGGACCCGACTTCCGACACGTCCAACGCGGTCCTCAAGGAGCACATGGTGGCCTTCCTTTTTGGCTCCGCAAAGGACATCCCGAACTACGTGCCGCCGCAGAAGAGCTAGGTTGGGGCGGGATTCGGCGACGCCAAACGTAGCGGCCGGCGCCCCGCCGGCCGTAGCAGGCGAGCCATCATTCCACGGCCGAGCGGGCGACGATGACGGCTTATCCCGAACAGGGGGAAGTACGTGCTACGAGGGGACAGGCACTTCACGCAAGCGCGTTCTGGCAGTCGCCAGGGCGGTGCCGCGCGAAGCCAGTCCCCTTTGTCAGCCGGCTGCCAGGGGGAGCGTGGCGAGCGGCTTGTACTGGGCGCCGGTCGGCAGCAGGCGGCTTTCAAAGACGATCATCTGGCGTACAGTCATGGGCTCAGTTTCCGGAGGCGGCGCCGTCTCCAGGGCCTCGCGCAACACCCGGCCGCCAGCCGGGCCGCGGCTGCGACCCAGGGTGATATGCGGGGTGAAAGCGCGGCTCTCCGGCGTGAAGCCGAGTTGCGCGAAGAGCGGGTCCGCCAGCTCCACCCAACGCCGACAGCTCCCAGTTGGGTCGTCAACGCCGCACCACAGCACGCGGGGGCTGCGCGGGTTGGGGAAGCCGCCGAGCCCTTTGATGCGCAGGGAGAAGGGCGGGACCTGGGCGCTGGCCGTTTGGGCGGCGTCGCAGACCTGGGGAAGCTGATCCTCGCGGACCTCGCCGAGGAACTTCAGCGTGACGTGCAGTTGGTTTTGGGTGCACCAGCGGACGTCGCGGCTGGGAGGCAGGACTTCGTTCAGGAGCTTGATGAGGGGGCGGCGCAGGTCCGGTTCGAGCTCGATGGCGATGAAGGTACGCATGGGTATACGCCTTTCCGTCTTGTACGTCGGCCACCCGCCGCGGCGGGCAGGCTCGGGGCCGACGCTACATCGGCCGGCGAGGCGCCGGCCGCTAATCGAAGCGCGTCATCTCGCGCAGGGCCGCCAACCGCTCTTCAACGTTGTCGCGCGTCACACCACACAGGGCCTCGATCGAGAAGGACTCCAGCACGAACGACCCCACCACCGAGCCGCGGGCCATCGCGGCCCGCAGCGTGGGGCGGTCGCAACACCCCTGCGACGCGAGGTACCCGAGCACGCCGCCGGCGAAGCTGTCACCGCAACCCGTGGGATCGACCACGTTCTCCGTCGGATACGGCGGCATCAGGAACAGGTCGTCGTGCGAGACGAGCAGGCTGCCGTGCTCGCCTTTCTTGATGATCACGAAGCGCGGCCCCATTTTGAGAATCTCGCGGCCGGCGGTGACCAGGTTGGACTGCCGGGTCAGCAGCCGGGCCTCACCTTCGTTGAGCACGAGGCCGTGGACCTCGGCGAGCAGCTTCCGCAATTCCTGCGGCTCGTTGTCGATCCACAGATTCATCGTGTCGCAGACGCGCAGCTCGGCCTGCGCGAACTGCCGCGCGAAGTCGCGCTGCAACGCCGGGTGGGTGTTGGCGAGGAAGACGAAGCGGGTGTCGGTGAACTCGGGCGGGATCGGAGCCCCCCGCTCGGCCAGCACGTTCAGCTTCACGGCGACCGTCTCGGCCTCGTTCATGGCGCCGACGTACTTGCCGTGCCAACGGAACGTGCGGCTGCCCTGGCGGACTTCGACGCCGCGCGTGTCGGCGCCCCGGTCCTCCAGGGGCCGCAGTCGCCGCAGATCGAAGTCCGCCCCCACCGCGCCGACGATCCGCACGGGCGTGAACAGGGAGGCGGCCAAGGCGAAGTAGACCGCCGAGCCGCCGAGCGCGTCCTCGACGCGACCCAGCGGTGTCTCGACCGTGTCCAGGCCGATGGAACCGGTGACCAACAGCGACATCGAATCTCCTTCCGGTTGACCGGCGGCGCCCGGTGCGCCGCCTACACCACGCGCGTGGTCGTCGCGGCGGCGAAATGCCGCCGGCCGCCCTCGTCCAACTGCACGACGAGGTCCCCGAGGTCCGAAATCTCGAGGGCGGTCCCGCGGAACGCGCGGCCATCGTGCTCCAGTGTAACGCGCGTGCCCACATCATCGCAGCGCGCCCGCCACGCGGCCCGCATCTGGGACCACCCCGCCGGCTGCTCGCGGCACAGCACGAGCCAGCGGTCCAAACGCGCCACCAGGGCGGCCGCGAGGGCGGCCCGGTTCAGCGGCTGGGTGCACTCGCACTCGAGCGACGTCGCGGTCTGGGCCAGCGCACTCCGGAAGTGCCCCCGCTGCTGCAGGCCGTTGATCCCGACGCCGATCACGACCGCGCGCTCCGTCGTGGCCGACAGGGCGCAGGCCTCAGCGAGGACGCCGCCCAGCTTGCGGCCGCAGCACATCAGGTCGTTGGGCCAGCGCACGCCGGGCGAGCAGTCGGTCGTGTCCTCAATCGCCCCGCAGGCGGCCACGGCCGCGAGCAGCGCGCCGAGCGACAACAGCGGCGTATCGGGCGGCTCGCGCAGCAACACGCTGAGCAGCACGGACGAGCCGCGCGGCGCCTCCCAGCGGCGTCCGAGGCGGCCGCGGCCGGCGGTTTGGAACTCGGCCGATGCCAGCGCCCCATCGCCCACTTCCCCCGCGTGCTCAAGGAGAAACTGGTTGGTGCTGTCGACCGAGTCGTGCATGAAGACCCGGCGCCCAAGCCGGCGCAGCGGCCCCCGCGCCAGCAGGTCGTCGGCCGTCAGTGGTCGGTGTGGCGTCGTCATCGCCGTCAGGTCGTCGCGCGGTACGACGGCTCCAGGATCTCGTAGGTGTCGCGCAGGCGCGCCGCCAGGGCCTGGTAGTGCTGGTGGCGTGCGGCGACGGGCCGGTAGGAATGCCGGGACTGGGCCGCGGCGCGGCTGGCGGCGGGAACGTCCTGAAACGCGCCGGTGCCCACGGCCGCCAGCAGGGCCGCCCCGAGGGCCGAGCCCTCTTCCGAGCGCATGGAGACGCACCGGCAGCCGTAAACATCTGCCTGAAGTTGCCGCCACCAGGGATTGCGCGCCCCGCCGCCAGCCAGGCGCACCTCGCTGATCGGCACGCGGAGTGCGCGCAGCAGGTCCAACTGGCGGGCGAGGCCGAGGGTGATGCCTTCGAGCACGGCGCGCACCAGGGCGCCGCGGCCGTGGCGCCGCGTCAGGCCAACGAACGCGGCCCGTGCGTGCGGATGGTCATACGGGCAGCGCTCGCCCGTCAAATAGGGGTGAAAAACGAGCGACGGGTCAGGCTCGGCCGCCGCGGCCTCGGCGATCATGGCGGTATAGATCGCATCGCGCTGCACATCGGTCCGCGCCGCCTTCAGCCGATCGGCATACAGCACGTCGCGGGCCCAGTGGAGGCTGCCGCCCGCAGAGAGCATGCAGCCGAAGACGCACCACGCCCCAGGCACGGCGTGGCAGAACGATTGCAGCAACCCCGCGTCGTTCGGCACAGGCGTGTCGCTGTGCGCGAAGACGACGCCGCTGGTACCCAGCGTGGCGGAGACGATCCCGCGCTGCACGACGCCGGTGCCGACGGCGGCGGCGGCCTGATCGCCGGCGCCGGCAACGACGGGCGTTCCGGCCTTGAGGCCGGTAACCCGTGCCGCCGCGCGGGTGAGCTCGCCGACGACCGCACACGACTCGACGACCGGCGGGAACAGGTCCGGGTCCAGTGCGAGGCGCTGCATGAGCTCGGTCGACCAGCGCCGGCCGGCGACGTCGAAGAGCAGCGTGCCCGAGGCGTCCGAGACCTCGCTGCGCCGCACGCCGGTCAGCCGGAGGTTGACGTAATCTTTGGGCAGCAGGACGGTGCGCAGGCGGCGGAACAGCCGCGGCTCATGGTTGCGCAGCCAGAGAATCTTCGGGGCCTGGTACCCGGTGAGGGCGACGTTGCGGACGAGCTGGATGAGCGCGGTGCGGCCGCCCGCGCGGCGCTCGATCTCCGCGCACTCCGCACCGGTGCGTTGATCGTTCCACAGCAGGGCGTTGCGCAGGACGCGCTGGCGCGCGTCCAGGAAGACGCTGCCGTGCATCTGCGCTGACAGGCCGACGCCGCCGATATCTGCGGCGGAAATGCGGCCCTTACGTAGGACCCGCCGGGCCGCGGCACAGGTCGACGCCCACCAATCGTCGGGTCGTTGCTCCGACCAGCCCGGCCGCGGAAAGAAGCTGGGGTGACTCGCGGTGGCGGTGGCCCGCACGCGACCGCTCCGGTCGAGGAGCAGCGCTTTCGTGCCGCTCGTGCCGACATCGATGCCGAGGAAGAAGCTCGCCATGCCAGACTCCGCAAGCGGGCAACAACGATAACGTAGCGAGGCCAGGCGCCAGCGGCGGACCGCGATCACGTCAGGGCAGGAGCACTTTCTTGTGCTCGCGCAGCGCGGGGCGCAACAGACCCGCCCGCGGCTCCAGCCACAGGTCGGCGACGTCGCCGCGCTGAAAACGGTGGTACGCCAGGGCCGCGACCATGGCCGCGTTGTCCGTGCAGTATTCGAGGGGCGTCAAGCACAGCCGCAGGCCGGCTGGCGCGCAGGCCGCCTGTAATTCCGCGCGCAGGGCCGAGTTGGCCGCGACGCCGCCGCCCACGACGACGTTCTGCACGCCGGTCTGCTGCGCCGCGGCCACCGTCTTGGTGACCAGGGTCTGCACCAGGGCGGACTGAAAGCTGGCCGCCACGTCGGCTAGCTCGGACTCGCTGAAATGCTGGGCCGAGCCGTACTTCTTGCCGGCGCCGTACACGTAGTACAACACGGCGGTCTTCAGGCCGCTAAACGAGAAGTTGAAATGCGGCTTGTGAATCCACGTGCGCGGGAATCGGACCGCCTTGGGGTTGCCGCGCGCGGCGACGCGATCGATCACCGGGCCGCCGGGATACCCGAGCTCGAGGATCGCCGCCACCTTGTCGAATGCTTCGCCCGCGGCGTCGTCGACGGTCTGGCCGAGCAGCTCGAGGTCCAGGAAATCACGGACCAGATACAGCGAGGTGTGGCCCCCACTGACAACGAGGGCGATGGCGGGCCAGGGCGGCGTGTCGCTCACGAGGGCCGCGCTGGTCGCATGGGCGTGAATGTGATCCAGGGCGATGAGCGGCAGGTCCCAGGTCAGGGCCAGCGTTTTGGCGGCCGTCACGCCAATCAGCAGCGAGCCCACCAGGCCGGGGCCGACGGTGACGGCGACGGCGTCGAGGTCGCTGTAGCGGGCGCCAGCTTGCGCCAAAGTCTGCTCAATAATTGGGCGAAGCTGCTCGATGTGGGCCCGCGACGCGATCTCCGGCACAATGCCGCCGTACTTCGCGTGCAGCTCCACCTGTGAGCTCACGAGGTTGGCGCGTACGTCGTGGCCGTCGACGACGACGGCCGCGGACGTCTCGTCGCAGGAGGTTTCGAGGCCGAGGATGGTGCATGAGCTCATGGGGGCATCTTAACCCAACGCTTCGACACGAGTGTAGCGGCCGGTCACAGGGACACGACGATCTTGCCGAAATGATGCCCGGCTTCCAGGCACCGGAAGGCCTCCGGTAAGTGCTCAAAGCCAAAGCACTGATCGATGACGGGCTGAATGCGGTGCTCGACCAGGAACTTGTTCATAGCCTCGAAGGCCACCCGCGAATCGACCATGATCCCGATGATACGCAGCCGTTTCATCAGAATCACCCCCGTCGTCACCGTGCCCTGGCGGCCGGTGAGCGCGCCCAGCAGCGCGACCGTCCCGCCCGCCCGCGTCGCCTTCAGCGAACGGTCGAGCGTGCCCGGTCCGGCGGTTTCGACGGTCAGATCAACGCCTTCGCCGCCGGTAAGCTCCAGCACGGCCTGCTCCCAGTCTGGTCGCTGCTCGTAGTTGATCGTGTGGTCGGCCCCGAGCTGCCGGGCCCGCGCCAGCTTGTCGTCGCTGCGGCTCGTGATGATGACCCGGGCCCCGAAGGCCCGCGCCAGTTGCAGCGCGAAGATCGACACGCCGCCGGTGCCGAGCGTGAGAACCGTCTGCCCCGGCTGGACGTTGCCGACGGTGACGAGCGCGCTCCACGCCGTCAGGGCCGCGATCGGCAACGTCGCCGCCTGGGCAAAATCGTAGCCGGCGGGGATCGGCACGACGGCCTCCGCGGGCAGGACGACCCGGTCGGCCGCGAGACCCGGACCCGGCGTGCCGAGGGTGGTGCCGACGTACTGCTGCCGAAAGGGCCCGCTGATCCAACCGGTGATGAAGTGCGACATGACGCGGTCGCCGACGCGCATGCGGGTGACGCCGTCGCCGACCGCGGAGACGACTCCGGCGCCGTCGCTGATCGGCGTGGCCGGCAGCTTCAGCTTGGGGTTGTAGAGGCCTTTGACGACCAACAAGTCGCGGTAGTTGAGGCTGATGGCCTTTACGTCAAGCGCGATCTCGCCCGGTCCCGGCGTGCGCGGCTCGACGTTCACGAGCTTCAGGTGCTCCAGGCCAAACTGATCGAGAGTATATGCACGCATCGGTGATTCTCCCTACCCGCTCGCAAGCAGGCCCCCGGCAGGCTTCTTCAATCAGCGGCCCGCACTCCCAATTCGCTGTTCCAAATTCTCAGTTCCCGCCGCTACCACTGCTTCAGCAGCGCCAGGCCGGCGGTGCCGGACTCGGGCTCGAGGTAGGGAATCACCTTCATGCCGAAAAGCTCCGGGAATCGGGCCTTGTCGTCGCGGGCGACCGACGTGCCGATCACGTAGCCGAGCATGGCCCCGAACACGACGTCGGAGAAGTCGTGGACCCGCGAGTCGATGCGCTGATACCCAACCAAGCCGGCAAGGGCGAACGAAGGAACGCCCACCCACGGCCCGTAGTACTCGTTCAAGACCGCGGCGGTGGTGAAGGCACTCGACGTGTGCCCACTGGGCCAGCCGAAATGCTCGCCATCGGGCGTTCGCGTGTTGGTGGACGCTTTCAGCAGTAGCGTCGTCACGCCATTGACGGCGAGCGCCTGGGTCAGCGCCTTGGCCACCTCATGCTCCTTGACGTCTTTGGTCAGGTCGCTGACCAACCAGAGGACGCCGGTGGCAGCGAAGTGCGTGGCCGGATGTCCGAGAATCTGGATCGTCTCATCCATGTCGCCGAGGGCCCGGCTGCCGTGCGTACGGTTGCGGATGGTGTCGTCGACGCCGGTCTCGCGGATCGCGACGCTGCCGCCCATGGTGGCGGTGAGCAGCAGCACGTTGGGGAGGTCCCAGAAGCTCGACTTGAAGCCGCGCCAGAAATCGCGCTGGCCGAGGCTAAGCGCCTCGTGGCCCATCTGGTGCCAGATGTCCTGCCGCCAATACCCTTCCGGGGGGACGAACGCACGCTTGCCCGCCGCGGCTGTGGGCTCCGTGGTCAGACCCGGCCGGGCGGTTGCCGGGGCCGTCGTCTGCGGTCGCGGGAGGTTGAACATGCCCAGCGTGAACGACTCTTCACCCGCAGGAGCGCGCCGCGCCTGGGCCATGCGCGGCGCAGGAGCCCAGCTCACGGCCGTGGTCCAGCTCGGCTCGGCAAGCGACTGGCGCCAGGAGCGCCCCGGTAGAAGCGTCACTTCGCTGCGCCGCGCCCGCACCAACTCATCGGACTGGTGTGCGGCGTACCGCTCGACCGCCGCGCGGACCGTCGCCTCGGCCAGCGGCGTGGACGTGGTCCGACAGCCCGCACTGACCGCGCCAGCCGCCGCACAAATCATCAGAAACCAGCCGACCTTACCAGCAGACCGAACGTGCAGAGGCATGGCATGCTCCCGTTTTCGAGCCATCCCGAACAGCCACAACGACCAGTAATCTACCCGCAGCGGCGGCCGTGTCCACCGCCTTGGCTTCGGTGTGGTACAGTACCGGCCGGCCCAAAGCGCGGCAGTGCCCCGGCAAGCTGGAGCTTTGCACTGCTTCCGGGCCAGCGCCTGCGGAGCCGTGCATGCTGGAACCGGAGCGCGTCCAACTGGCGAACCTGCCGACGCCGCTCGTTCGTCTGGAGCGCCTGAGCCAAAAGCTGGGCGGTGCACAAATCTGGATGAAGCGGGACGACCTGACGGGCCTGGAGCTGTCGGGCAACAAGGTCCGGAAACTGGAATACGTCGCCGCCGACGCCCTGGCCGGTGGCTGCGACACGCTCGTCACCGAAGGCACGCCGCAGTCGAATCATTGTCGGGCGACGGCGGCCGTGTGCGCCCGGCTGGGGCTGCAATCGATGCTGCTGTTTCGGCCCGCCGCAACCGGGCAGCCGCAGGGAAACCACCTGCTGGACGTGTTGTTCGGGGCGGAAACGCGCTCGTACGCGCGCAAGGAGTATGACGCGAACCGTGATCGCATCGTCGAGACCGTGCTCGCCGAGTTGAAGGCCGCCGGTTGCCGGCCGCGCTGGACGCCGACCGGGGCCTCCGAGCCGCTGGGCTGCTGGGGCTACATTCGCGCGCTGGCGGAGCTGGGCGAACAGCTCAGCACGGCGGGCATTGCGGAGTGCGACGTGGCAGTGGCGATCTCGTCGGGCGCGACGTACGCCGGGGCGCTGCTCGGTCGGCGGCTGCATGGGCTGGACCGGTTGCAGCTCTGGGCCGTCCCGGTCAGTGACGATGCGGCGTACCACGGGGGTGAGGTGACGGCGCTGTGCCAGGCCACGATCGAACGTTTTGACCTGCCCATCGAGCTGGACCTCAACAGTCTGCGCTTCATCGACGGCTACGTCGGCGAGGGCTACGCGATCCCCTATCGTGCCGCCATCGACGCCATTCACTTGCTCGCTCGCACCGAGGGCATCGTGCTGGACCCGGTCTACACCGCGAAGGCGTTCTGCGCGGTGCTCGACGGGATTCGGGCACGTCGTTTCGGGTTTGAGCGGCCGGTGGTTTTCATTCACACGGGTGGAATCTTCTCCGACTTCGCGTGGCCGGAGACGCTTATCGGCTGACGTTTCTCTTGGTCGGGCGGGCTTCGGCAAGTAGAATGGCGGTGGAGGGCTGTGGTTGGGAGGCTTGTCGCTGATTTGGAGAGGCCGGACCATGCGGCTGCTGGTTATCACGACGCTGGCGTTGGTACTCGGGGGAACCGCTCGGGGACAGGGGGCACGGCCAGGCGGGCCGACCTGTGCGCGAGCCAAGCAGGCCTTGGCCGCGCTCATGGCCGGCGCTGGCCTCGCCCCGGACAACGCGGGCTGCCGCGACGAGCGGGCCGACGACACCGACGTGTTGCACTACCACCTGGATATCGAGATCAACCCGACGAGCCACTGGCTCGGCGGATCGAACACGATGACCGTGCAGAGCCTGACGAACAATCTCGACGTGTTCCGCTTTCGGCTGCACGACGTGCTCACGATCACCGATCTGCGCGTGGGAAACGTGCCCGTGAGCTGGGCGCAAGTCGACGAGGCCAATATCGACGTGGCCCTCGATCGGCCGTACGCCGCCGGCGAGGTCTTCGAGCTGTACGTCGCCTACGCCGGCTATCCGCAGTCAGAAGGCAGCTTCGGCTCGATCACCTTCCGGTCGCGTAACGGACACCCGGAAGCGTTTACCGAGAGCGACCCCTGGTACGCCTACACCTGGTGGCCGGCCAAGGATGACCTGTCGGACAAGACGACCGCGGACCTGTGGTTCACCGTGCCGAGCACGATGAAGGTAGCCTCGAACGGCGTGCGGCAGGGCATCGATGACGTTGGCGCGGACAAGCTGCGCTACCGGTGGAAGACCGAGTGCCCGACCGAGGACTATCTCTACTGCTTTGCCACGACGAACTATGACACATTCGACGCCACATGGGATTACAACGGCCACAGCATGCCGTTGCAGTTTTTCATCTATCCAGAGCACAACAATGGCTCGAACCGGGCGGCCTGGCTGGCGTGCGGCCCGATGCTGAGCACCTTCAGCGACCTGTTCGGCGTGTACCCCTTCGTGAGCGAGAAATACGGCATGTGTGAATGGGGCGGGTCCGGCGCGATGGAACACCAGACGATGACCAGCATGTACGGCTTCAACGAGTCCACGATCGCGCACGAGCTGGCGCACCAGTGGTGGGGCGACGCCGTGACCTACGCGACCTGGCACGACATCTGGCTGAGCGAAGGATTTGCGACGTACGCCGCGGGCCTGTGGCAGGAGTTCAAGCCCGGCAGCCCGGGCGAGCCGGCGTTGCACGCGTACATGGCCAACATGCGGCCCGCCGAGCCGAGTGGCAGCGTCTACGTTTATAACCCCGACAGCATCGAGCTGATTTTCGACTACCAGACGACCTATTTGAAGGCCGGGTGGGTGCTGCACATGCTGCGGCACGTCGTGGGGACCGACACGTTCTTTGACATTCTCGCGGCCTACCGGGCCGCCTATGAGCACAGCACGGCAACCACCGAGGATTTCGAGCAGGTGGCCGAAGCCGTCGCCGGCCGCGATCTGGCGTGGTTCTTCGACGAGTGGATCTACGGGGCCGGAGCGCCGAGTTACGTGTACGCATGGCGTTCGGTGGTGGTTGAGGGCGTCGATTACCTGGAGTTGTCCATCGAACAGGCGCAAGGCACGCTGGAGTCGGTCTTCACGATGCCGATTGACATCCGGACGACGGACGACCAGGGCGACCACCAGACATACGTGGTGTGGAACGACGCCCGCAAGGAATACCTGCTTTTCCCGGTGAGCAGCGCGAACATCGGGACGGCGGCCCTTGATCCGACCCCGTGGATCCTGTGGTCCAGTGCCACCGAGGTGATTTTCGACGAAGGGCCACCGAAGATCGTTCGGATGAATCCTGGGCCGGGTGCGGCGGTCGCGCTGCCCGATGCCTCCGCCATCGAAGTGGTCTTTCATAAGGACGTCGTTGCCAGCGAGACGGACTTCACGCTCGTCGGGCAGCGCAGCGGCCCGATCGCCTGCGGATTCTCGTACGACGCCGACCGCTACGCCGTCACGCTGACGCCCACGGCGCCGCTCGGCACCGACACGTATGTCCTAACCGTCTCGGACCAGATTGTGGATACTGCCGCGGGATACGCACTCGACGGCGAGCTGGTCAAGCCCGATGGTCCGGAACCGCTGCCCAGTGGCGACGGGGTGCCCGGCGGCTCAGCCGTGGCGCAATTCGCCGTCCTCCTGCGCGGTGACGTGAACTGCGACGGCACCGTCGACCTGGGCGACATCAATCCGTTCGTGCTGCTCTTGTCCAACGAAGGGGCGTGGCGCGCAACGTACCCGGGTTGTCCCATCCTCAACGGCGACATCAATGGCGATGGAACCGCCGGACAAGCGTCGTTTGGCGACATCAACCCGTTTGTCGCGCTGCTCTCCGGGGGCTAACCGGACTTCTTCGACTCCTGCGGCGCGGGAGGGTTCTGTGGTGGCTGGTCGGGCTTTCCCGGCTCTGGCGGCGGTGGGGTCGGCGGGGGCGGATTGGGCTTCTTCTGCTCCTGGGGTGACTTTGCTGGCGGCTGACCTTTCTTCTTCTGCGCCGGTGGGGGTTGGGCCTGGGGTTGATCGGACTTCTTCGGCGGCGGGGCCTTTTGCTGTTGCTCCGCAGGCTTATCTGGCCCGGGCGGTGGTTTCTTACCGGCGCCGTCCGGCGGCTTGGGGCCAGCAGCGGGTTTTTTCCCACCACCTGGCTGCATCGGTCCAGCGTCGGGTTTCTTCCCGGCGTCCGGCTGCTTCGGACCCGCGTCAGGTTTCTTCCCGGCATCGGGCTGCTTCGGGCCAGCATCGGGCTTCTTCCCGGCATCGGGCTGCTTCGGGCCGGCGTCAGGCTTCTTCCCAGCATCGGGCGGCTTCGGGCCAGCGTCGGGCTTCTTCCCGGCATCGGGCGGCTTCGGGCCAGCGTCGGGCTTCTTCCCGGCATCGGGCTGCTTCGGGCCCGCAGCAGGCTTCTTGCCGGCGTCCGGCTGTTTGGGGCCGGTGTCGGGTTTCTTTCCAGCATCGGGCGGCTTGGGACCCGCAACAGGCTTCTTTCCCGCGTCTGGCTGCTGGGGGCCGGCGGCAGGTTTCTTCCCGGCGTCCTGCGGCTTCGGACCCGCGACAGGCTTCTTTCCCGCATCCGGCTGTTTGGGGCCAGCGTCGGGCGTCTTCCCAGCATCGGGCGGCTTCGGGCCCGCAACAGGCTTCTTGCCCGCGTCCGGCTGTTTGGGCCCGGCGTCGGGTTTCTTCCCGGCGTCCGGCGGCTTCGGACCCGCGTCGGGTTTCTTCCCACTGTCCGGCTGTTTGCGGCCCGCGTCAGGCTTCTTCCCAGCATCGGGCTGCTTCGGACCCGCGACAGGCTTCTTTTCCGCGTCCGGCTGTTTGGGGCCGGCGGCAGGCTTCTTTCCAGCATCCGGCTGCTTCGGACCCGCGTCGGGTTTCTTCCCGGCATCCGGCTGCCTGTCCTGAACCAGCGGCGGCTTCTTCGGCAGTGTCGTCAGCTCTTTTGACACCTGCGTCGGCGGCTTTGCCCGGGGTACGGCAGATACGGGCGCCTCGGCCCGCTCATGGCTGGCGGTGTTGTAGACCGCGGCGCGGTCGACGCGCTTCGCCTGTATGACCTTGCGATGGTACTCGCCGCGGTAGTGGTCCTCGCGATGCGCGACCGTATAGCGCAAGTGCCGGTGCACATCCCGATGGCAGACCACATAGCCGCTGACCCGCGGCACGAGGCACACGTGCGTCACGCTCGGGTACACGAACCCCACGTAGCAAGTCTCCCAGTACGGATACCAGACCGCCGGCTGCGCTACGACCACTTCGTGGGTAATCCCGAAGCTGAAACCACCGCCGCCCCACCCGGCCGAGATCAACAGCTCGGTGGTCTCGGTGACGGGCGCGTTGACCTGCTCGAGATAGCCGTAGTACTGGTACGCACGCGCATACGCCTCCTGGTACACCGTCACCGTGCGCCAGCGCTCGTGCACGGTTCGCAGCGTGATCCGGAGCGGCTCGTCCGCAATCTCGTCTTCCCGCCCCAACCGGTGGTACCACGCCAGGAGCTGCCCCGCGGTATGCAAGACGAACGGATCGGGCTCGGCCGGCGCCACGTCAATGGCCGTGGCGATTTCCGCGAGCGCCGCGGTCGTGTCGTTGCGCGCGCCGCTGGTGTAGGCGAGCACGGCCCAGGACACGCTGTCGCTCGGCTCTTCGGCGACGACGGCCTCCGCCTGGTCCTCGGCCTGCCCGGGCATACCGAGCTGGACCATCTGGTTCACGTACGCCTGGTTGATCGACATATCGCCGCCGCCGGAACTGACGGCCTGCTCGTACGTCTGCTCGACGGTGTCCGGATCGGCCGCCTGCCGGATTCCGGCGACGACCTGGCTTGAACCCGCCCCGCTCGTGGATACGGGCGACTCTTCGGGCACCGGGCGCACTTCCGGCATCGTCACCAATTCGGGCGTCTTGCTGGCATCCCCTACCGTCATGGGCACGGATTCCGTGGCCGGCGCGGGCCCGGGCTGGCTCGCGTTCCAGAGTCGCGACAAGCGTGGGAGCGCGAACAGTGCGGCAACGGTCATACATACCGCCATGGGCACAGCGATGACGAACGATCTCATAGAACACCCGAAGGCGACGTGTTGCTCGGCATGGACTGCGTCCTGCGCAGCGGCCTGACCGGCTGCCCATCTGACCGACAGAGGGGGACACCATGCCAGCCCCGTGGAGCTTGTAACGCGAACGGCCGCGAGTTTCAAGCAAACGCGCCGCCCCAGCGGCCCACGGGTGACGAGACTGCTTTGTCGCCGGGCTCGCCGCCGACGTAGAATGCCGCCATGCTGTCGCGCGTGCGCATCGTGCTGGTTTCGCCGAGCGGGCCGGCCAACATCGGGGCTACTTGCCGGGTGATGGCCAACATGGGGCTGTCCGAGCTGGTAATCGCCGCACCGCGGTGCAACGTGTACGACGAGGCCGCGGCGGCGTACGCCGCCCATGGGAAGGCCGTGCTCGATGCCGCGGCGGTCGTGCCTGACATCCCGACGGCGCTGGAGGGGTGCGTCCGATCGTACGCGAGCTCGTCGAAGCTGGGGCTGTATCGCCGCCAAGCCGCGATCCCGCCGGCCGAGGCGGCGCCCGAAGCCCTGCGCACCGCGGCCCAGGGACCGGTGGCCTTCGCGTTCGGGCGCGAGGACTACGGCCTGAAAGACCGCGAGCTGTTGCACTTCGACCGCATCGTGTCGATCCCGGCGGCGGAGTCGTACCCGGTCATGAATCTGGCGGCGGCGGTCGCGGTGATCTGTTACGAGCTACGCCGCGCGTGGCTGGCGCTCGCCGGCCAGTCGCCGCTGTCGATGACGATCGATCCGGGCGTGGCCACGGACGAAAAGAAGCAGGTGCTGTTCGCGCGACTATTCGACGCGCTCGACGCGGTCGGGTTCTTGTTCGGGCAGAATCCGGACCACCTGAAATACGCGCTGCGGCACATGTTCGGGCGTGTCGATCTGAGCGTGAACGAGGTGGACATTCTGATTGGCCTGGCGCGGCAGATTCGCTGGTACGTCGACCACCATCCGCAGCGAATCGACCCGCCGAAGGACAAGGCTCCTTGAGGCCCGCGGGCCGCTCAGGCTCGAAGATCGCGTAACAGAAACCCTTTCCCGCGCAGGAAGGGGACAAAATGGGGACAAGTCCGATTTTCGCGCGAAATTGGACTTATCCCGATTTTCGGGGTTCTATTCCTTCGGCGGCGGGATCTTGTAGACCCAGCCATACTTGTCGGGGGCATCGCCGAGCTGGATCGCACGCAGCCGTTGATACAGCTCGGTCGTTAGCCGGCCCACGCGGCCGTCCTTCGAGTAAACCGCTTTGCGGTCGCGATAAGTGATCGAACCCACCGGGGTGATGACCGCCGCGGTGCCGCAGCAGCCCGCCTCGGCAAACTCAAAGATCTCCTCCACGGGGACCGGCCGCTGCACGGGGCGCAGGCCCATCTCTTCGGCCAGCGTGAGGAGCGATTTGTTGGTGATCGACGGCAGAATCGACGGGCTGGCCGGGGTCACGTACTGGCCGTCCTTGGTGATGGCGAAGAAGTTCGCGGGCGCGCATTCGTCGATGTACTTCTTCTCCTTCGCATCGAGGTACAGGACATCAGCATAGCCGCGCTTCTTGGCGGCCACGGTTCCGCGGATGCCGGCCGCGTAGTTGCCGCCGACCTTCACATCGCCAAGACCACACGGGGCCGCGCGGTCCACCTCCTCCTCGATGAGCAGGTCGACCGGCTTGAAGCCGGTCTTGAAGTACGGCCCGACGGGTGTCACCAGGATCATGAACATGTATTCCGTGGCCGGCTTCACGCCGATCTGCGGGCCCGTGCCGATGACGAGCGGCCGGATGTACAGGCTGGCGCCGGTGCCGTACGGCGGAACGAAGTGCCGGTTGGCGTTCACGACGCGCTCCATCGCCTCCATGAACAGCGGCTCGGGCACGGGCTCCATGACGATCTTCTTGCACGAGCGGACGATCCGCTTGGCGTTCTCGTCGGGGCGGAAGGCGACGACGTCGCCGCGGCGGGTTTCGAACGCCTTGAGCCCCTCGAAACACTCCTGTCCGTAATGGAGGCTGGTGGCGGCGATGTGCATGGGGATGGTCTCGTCGCGCGTCAGCGTGCCAGTGTCCCACGCACCGTTGCGCCACATGTAGCGGATGTTGAAGTCAGTCTTGTGGTACCCGAAGTCCAGGTTGGCCCAGTCGAGGTCCGCCTTGGTCACGTTGGTCTCCGATCGCTCCTCACGCTGAGGACGTGTACGAACGCTCATGGGGATTCTCCCGCCGCTGCTCCCGGGGTCGCCAGTACCCCGGTCCTCCGGGGTCCGTCCCGTGAAACCGCCGCCCGCCGCGCGCGCCGCATGCGGCTGCCACCGAATTGGCGATCAAGTACGGCCACAACCTGAGCATAGACTTTGCGGCGAAGCGTTGCAAGCACATGTGCGGCGGCACGCTGCCGCGGCCCCCGGCGCGTGCTTGGAGCTGCCGCTCATCGGGGGTAAAATAGACGGATTGTGCACCCGTATCGGCGAGGCACGTAGTGAGTGATCCGCCCGACGAACGACGACACCTGCCCGGCGAGGAGCTGCCAGCGCTCCGGCAGTGGCTCGTCGCGAGCGGCCACGAGCGTTATCGGGCGGACCAGGTCGCCGACTGGGTGTACACCAAGGGGGCCGAGACCTTTGAGCAGATGAGCAATCTCTCGCAGGCGCTGCGGACCTGGCTGAGCGAACGGGCCGAAGTCTACCGCTCCCAGGTCGCGGCCGAATCCGCGTCGACCGACGGGACCCGCAAGCTGCTGTTGCGCTGGCCGGACGACACGGCGGTCGAGACGGTCTGGATTCCGGAGCCCGAGCGTCACACCGCCTGTCTGTCGTCGCAGGTGGGCTGCCCCGTCGGCTGTCGCTTCTGCGCCAGCGGGCTGCAAGGCGTCAAGCGGAACCTGACTGCCGGCGAGATCGTCGAGCAGGCCTTACGGATTCACCGCCTCGTGGCCGCGCAGCCTGCGGCGGACGGCGAGCGGGGCCCGCGCCTCTCGAACATCGTCCTGATGGGCATGGGTGAGCCGTTGGCCAATTACGACGCCGTGATCCGCGCCATCCGGATCCTCAACGCCCCGTGGGGGCTCGGCATCGGGGCGCGCAAGATCACGCTGAGCACCGTGGGGCTGCCGAAGCAGATTCGCCGGCTGGCCGCGGAGGGCCTGCAGCTCAACCTGGCGCTCTCCCTTCACGCGCCGGACCAGAAGCTGCGGGAGGAGTTGATCCCCTGGGGCAAGGTGCCGCTGGCGGAGGTGCTCGATGCGTGCAGCTACTACTTCGAGCGCACCGGCCGCGAAGTTACGCTCGAGTACGTCCTGTTGGACGGCGTGAACATGGAACAGCGGCACGCCGCTGAGTTGGCCCGGATCGTCCACCGGCTACGCTGCAACGTCAACCTGCTGCGGTACAATCCCGTGCCGGGACTGCCCTACGGCCGCCCGAGCGCCGAGTCGGCGTACGCGTTCCAACGGGAGTTGCGCGACCACGGTGTGAACGCGCACCTGCGGACGTCGCGCGGACAGGACATCGAGGCCGCGTGCGGCCAATTACGGCGCCGGCCGGCAGCCCCGGCGGAGGGCCGGGTGAACTTCGACGCGGGGGAATCGTACACGGAGACGAGGAAGCAATAGTCGGCGAGGCGTATTCGCCGCACCGGGGCAAGCCCGAATCGGTTTCCAGAGAGGTGGTCAGTAATGCGGATGCGTACCAGCACGAGGTTGGCGTGGATGAGCGTGCTGCTCGGTGCAGCGACAACGTGGGGACAGGAAAGGGAACAGGGGCCGCGGCCCACCGCGGCGGCGACGCAAGCGGCGCCCGCGGCGTCGCAGCCGGCGCGCGACGCGCGGTTGGAGGTCACCCCGTCCGAGTTCAAGTTCGGTGACGTGTGGCAGGGGACGCCCTGCCAGCGCGAATTCACGGTGAAGAACATGGGCACGGAGCCGCTGAAGCTTACGGCGGAAAGCAGTTGTGGGTGCACGGTGCCGACACAGCCGAAGTCGCCGCTGGAGCCAGGCGAGAGCGGCACGTTCACCGTGACGTATGACACGAAGCGCATCGGCGCCGCGCATAAGACGGTCACGCTGAAGCTGGCGGGGACGAAAGACGCGCTGTGGCAGATACCGGTCGACGGGAATGTGAAGGCGGTGTACGTCGCCACGCCGCCGGCCCCGATCATCTTCGATGGGCTCGAAGCGGACACCGTGGCGACCAAGACAATCAAGCTGGAGAACCAGTACGAGCGTCCAGTCCCGTTGAAGCTGGCCCGGCCCGACGGTGGCAGTTCATTCGACATACAGTTGAAGGAGATCCGGCCCGCGGCGGAGTACGAGCTGGTGGTGACGACCAAGCCGCCGCTCCAGAAGGGCTTCAATCGCGGCCTGGCGACGCTGGAGACCGACGTGCCCGGGGTCGAGAGCCTGCAGTTTCACGTCAGCGCCAACATCCAGCCGCGAATCGTCGTGACGCCGATGCGGCTGTACATCCCGCCGGGCGCCGGAGCGCCGGTGAAGCAGACGGTGCGCGTGCAGTATCGAACGGACAAACCCGTAAAGGTGCTGGACGTGCGGACGGACCAAGGGCCGGTACAGTGGGAGTTGCTGCCAGCGCCGCCGCTGGCGCCGACTGCCAAGCTGGCGAATCACCAACTGCGCGTCACGCTGCCCGATGCGGAGCAGCTCGTGTCCAGCGGAGCCCGGCTCCTCATCACAACGGACGATCCCGCGCCCGAGTTCAAGGAGTTGGCGCTTCCCATCGTGCGTGGCGTGTCGGCGACGACTGCGCCCACGCCGTCGACCGCTGCTCCCGCGCCCGCCGGACCGCCGCCGATGCCAGCGCAGACGGGCACGAGATCCTGAAGGCGTGGGCTCGCAGTGCCGTACGGCGTAGCGGCCGGTCCGCCGCGGCGGACTGTCCCGGGCGTGGGGAGTGCGAGCGTCTCGCCCGCAGGCTCGTGGCTTCCTACGGTCGACTCGGGGGTCGAGCGTGAGAAGAAAAGGGGTACAGGCACCGCGAGAAGGCCTTTCGTGCATCCGCAACCCAGGTGGCGCGGAGCCAGTCCCCGTTTTTTTCTCACGCCCGTCGGCCGCTACAATGGATCCCATGTTCAGGATTCTGCTGGGCGAGGGCTTGGACACCGAAGCAGAGCAGCAGCTCGCTGCGAGCGCGACGGTGGTGCGCGCGCCGCAGGGGGACGAACAGACGCTGCGGCAACTGATCGGCGACTGCGAGGCACTCGTCGTACGCACCAACAACTGCGTAACGCGGCGGCTGCTGGAAGCGGGCCGGCGGCTGCGCATCGTCGGCGTGGCCGGGGTGGGCGTCGACAACGTGGACGTTGCCGCCGCTCAGGAGCTGGGGATCGCCGTGGTGAGCACGCCGGCCGCCGCAACCGACGCGGTTGCGGACCTCGCCGTGGCGCTCATGTTGCAACTCTTGCGGCCCATTCCGCGGTTGGCCGAGCAGTACCGGCGCGGACAGTTCCGGGCGGCCCGTGCGCAGGCCCATGGACGCGAGCTGTGCGAGCTCACGGTCGGGATCGTGGGCATGGGGCGCATCGGCTCGCGCGTGGGGCGGACCTGCGCGGCCGGCTTTGGGGCGCGGGTGCTGTACAACGACATCATCGAGGTCGCCCCTTTCGATTTCCCGGCGCAATCGGTGGACAAACCCACCCTCTGGGCCGCGAGCGACATCATCACGTTGCACGTACCGCTCACCGACGAGACACGCGGCCTGGTGGGTGCAGACGTGCTCGCCCGCGTTCGTCCCACCGCCCTGCTCATCAACACCGCCCGTGGCCCCGTGGTCGACACCGCGGCTCTGACCGCGGCCCTGCAAGCCGGCCGGCTGGCCGGCGCCGGGCTGGACGTCGTGGACCCCGAGCCGCTCCCGCCGGGGCACCCCCTCTTTGCCTGTGAGCGCTGCATCCTCACGCCGCACGTGGCGGCGCGGACGGAGCGCGGCATGCGGCGGATGTGCGCGGTGGTGGATCAGGTGCTGGCCTTTCTGCAGGCGGGCTCGGTCGGAGACTGACTCGTACGGGGCCCTATTCCGAGCGCAACGCGGGCAGCAACGGCGTCCGCAGCGCGGATCGCAGCGCTGCGACGCCCGCGAGCAGACCGGCCAGCAGAATCGCCCCGAACATCAGCAGCAACGACATCCAGGGCACCGGTGTGGCGCGCGCCGCGATATGCGGCGCATCGACGACGGCGGCGCACAGGAGGCCGATGAGCAGCCCCACGGCGACCAGGAACATGTTCTCCACCAACACGATCACGGCCAGGGCGCGGCGCGAAAAGCCCAAGGCGCGTAGCAGCGCCAACTCGCTCCGCCGCTCCCAGACGTTCCGCAGCATCACTGCGGCCAGGCCGATCGTGCCGAGCA
>CAZWYT010000020.1:0-71102 GCA_964638325.1 uncultured Planctomycetales bacterium | reverse complement strand
GTACGTCCAATCTACTAACATAACGCCGCCGCCCGCGGCGGTCAATATGATCGCACCGCGACCTTCGCCGCGCGATCGTCACCAATGCGGGCTCCACGCCGCGCGCAGCCGCAGCGTCGCCGCGACGGGGAAATGATCGGATGGGTAGCGCCCGCCACGCTGGCTGCGGTCAATCACGGCTTCCGACGGCTCGATGTCCCGGCTGAGGAGGATCCAGTCAATCCGCCCTTCACGCGGCGTGCCCGTAAAGGCGTGATAGGTGCCGCCCTCGGCCGCGGCGAGTGCGGCGAGGGCGTCGTGGAGTGCGGTCGGATGGCTGCGCTCCTCCGTCAGAATCCAATAAGGCTCCGAGCCCGGCGGACAGTTGAAGTCGCCGAGGACGATCACCGGCTGACCGCCGAGCGACTCGACCAGGCGGCGGATCAAGCGGGCGGATTCAGTGCGGGCCCGCGGGCCGCGATGGTCCAAATGAACGTTGACCACGTACGTCTCGGTGAGCGGGGCATCGTTGAAGCGCAGGCATACCCAGGTCGCGATTCGCGGCAGCGCCGCGTCCCACCCGATGCTGCCGACCTGCTCCGGCTGCTGACTTAGCCAGAAGGTCCCCCAGTCCACAAGGGTGAAGCGTCGCCGCCGGTAGAAGACCGGGACGAACTCGCCCTGCTCGGCCCCGTCCTCGCGCCCCACGCCGACGAAGCCGTACTCGGGCAGCGCGGCGCGCAGCTCGGCCGCTTGCGCGGAGAGCACCTCCTGGAGGCCGAGAACGTCGGCACTCTGAGCGCGGATGGTCTCGACGACCAGGTCGCGCCTGAATTCCCAGGAATTGGGTCCGTCGTCCGCGGCGGCGTAGCGGATGTTGAACGACATCACGCGAAAAGGCGCCGGCACCATGCAGCCGAACGTCGCCGCGCAGACAACCGCCGCACAAGCCCGCAGCGCGATCACTCTGCACATGCCTGCCGCACTCCCAGGTCGATCACCGACTCACCGGCCCCATCGCAAACCGTCCGCCTGGCCCCAGCTTGCGCACCCCCGGCGGCCAGTCGCGGCCCGGGTCGTACCAGGTGTCCAGAACCGCGCGCCACTCGTCCGCGTTCAGCGCCGCTACAAACGCAGCCCGCACCTGGCGTGCCATGGGATGCAGGTCGGCGTACTTGATGCCGACCTTGCGGAGCAGGCGCGCCGCCAGGCGCGGACCGTGGATCGCCGCCGACAGCTCGAAGTGCTCCCGGATGACGCGGCCTTGCTCAACCACGGTCGGCGGATCGAGCAGCGCCTGGCCGGCGAGCACGGCGCGGGCGTCGCGGAAAATCCACGGGTTGCCGATGCAGCCGCGCGCCACCGAGACACCGTCCACGCCGGTCTGCGCGAGCATGCCCTGGATATCGTGGGCGCAAAAGAGATCGCCGCTGCCGAGTATGGTCTGGTCGCCGGCGTGCTGCTTGACGCAGGCCAGGAAGTCCCAATCACATCGGCCCATATAGCGCTGCCGGACCGTCCGCCCATGAACGGTGACGGCCGCGACGCCAAGCTCACAGGCGGCGTCGAGAATCCGGAAGAAGCTCTGCTCGCTTTCGGCCGAATCGTCGAGGCCGCGCCGCAGCTTGATCGTCACCGGCACGTGCCGCGGAACCGCCGCGCGCACCGTCCGCACGATCTCAATCGCCGTGTCCGGCTGCGACAGCAGAAACCCGCCCCGGCAGCGCCCGAGTACTTTCTTGACCGGGCAACCGAAGTTGATGTCAACCACGTCGTAGCCGCGTTCGACCAGGATGGCGGCGGCCTGCGCGAACTGGAGCGGCTCCGCCCCCATGAGTTGCCCGCCGACCGGGTGATCTTCGGGCGACAGCGTTCCCAGAAGCCGCTGCCGCGCTTTGGCGGACTGGACGACGGACTTGTCGAGCACGACCTGATGGAGCGCGTAGGGGGCTCCCAGCCGGCGGGCGATCAGCCGCATGGGCGCATCGCTGTAGCCGGAGAGCGCTGCCTGCACGACTGGGAAATCGAATTGGAGCGGCCCGATTTTCAACATGGCTTGAATTATAGTAGCTAGCATGACAACTGCGGACCGCATTCACCTCATCGCGCACGCCAATCCGCTCGGACCCGATCTGGCGCGCTTCGGCCTCGCCAGCGTTGCGGAGTATGTGGCGTTGTGCCGCCGGCGTTTGCCCCGGCCGTGGCGGCTCACGTGCAGCCGCAAGCTGCTGAACGTCGTCGAGGAGCCGTGGCACGGCGGGCGGCGCGACGACGCGGCGCGGGTCCGCGATTTGCAGGCGGCGCTCGACGATCCGCGGACGGCGGCGATCGTTGCAGCCAGCGGCGGAGCCTACTTCTCACGTATTCTGCCCCATCTGGACTTCTCAGGCCTGGCGCGCCGACGCCCACCGCTGTGGGCCTTGGGCTTCAGCGAGATGACCACCCTCGTCGGCTGTGTCGCCAGCTTTGGCGGCGGTCGCGGATTGTACTGGCTGTGCCCCAACTGGCTGGGCTCAAAGCTCCAACCGCCGGAGACGGCACGGGAGGCGCTGGCGGAGTTCTGGCGCGGCCTCCCCGAAGTGCTCGCCGGCCGGACGCCAACGTCGACGCAGCATCTTTACTTCGAGCCGATTCGCGGTGAGCTCGTGGCCGGCCGGGTCAAGAGCGGTCGCGTGCGTCTCGTCGGCGGTTGCCTCGCCGTGCTGGCGGCCGTGACGGGCGGCCCCCTCGCACGCCGGCTGCGCCCCGACGGAAAATGGCTCATCCTCGAGGACATCAAGGAGTCGCCTTACCGCATCGACCGCCATCTCGCGGCTCTGAAGCACGCCGGCTGGTTTGAGCGCGCGGCCGGGCTGCTGATCGGCGACTTCCACATGCTGCACGAGGACACACAGCCGGCGGTGCTGGAGCTGCTGAAGTACCATCTTCCGGCCCGGCGTCGCACGCCGGTCGTCACCACGCGCTCATTCGGCCATGTCTGGCCGATGGTGCCGGTGCTGCTGAATCGGCCGCTGCATCTGGAGGTGCGCGGAGATGCCGTAACGGTCCGTTGAAAAGAGGGATGGCCGGCCGTCTCCCGGCATTCCGTGAAGAACCCGAGAAAAGCAGACCCGCCGCCCTGTGTCTTCCACGCCGGCGGACTAGAATCACGCTTCACGCAGGCCCCGTCACGAGGTCCTTGTATGACCATGAGAAGCGGTGTCCGATTGGCTCCCGCCCGACGTGGCTGGCGCCTCAGCGCGCGACAGGCGGTCACCCTGTTCGCCACAACTGGAGCACTCCTATTCCCGGTTGTGGCCTGTCGTAGCGGCCCGGGCCACGCTTTCGCAGCCCCGCCGTCAGCCGCGGAAGCCCAGGCCTTGCGCGAGGACATGCGCCGGATGATCTCGGTGGCCCGCGACCGCGTGTTCCCGGCGCTGGTCAACATCCACGTGGTCACCGTGAACTACTGGGGCGGCAAGGAGCAGAAGGGCGCCGCCGTCGGCAGCGGGACGATCATCTCCCCCACCGCTTACGTCGTAACCAACCAACACGTCACCAGCAAAGGCCGCAAGTTCAAGTGCATCCTGACCGACCAGCGCGAGGTCAACGCCGAGCTGGTCGGCGAAGACCCCCTGACCGACCTGGCGGTCCTGAAGCTGGATCTCACGGCGCTCGGGCCGGACACCGCATTGCCCGTGGCCGCTTTCGGGAACTCTGACGAGCTGGCCATCGGCGACACGGTGCTGGCGATGGGCTCACCTTTCGCCCTGGCGCGCTCGGTGACCCTCGGCATCGTCTCGAACACGGACCGCGTGTTTGGCGGCGGGTTCGGCGGCGACGAGCTCGAGGAGATGGAGCTCGACCCCGGGCAGCGCACCGGGCTGTTCACCAACTGGATTCAACATGACGCCCCGATCAACCCCGGCAACAGCGGCGGCCCGCTCGTCAACCTCACGGGCGAGATCGTCGGCGTCAACGAGATCGGCGGCGAGCAATTGGGCTTCGCCATACCCAGCAACCTGGTGCGGTCCGTTGTGAACGCACTCATCGCGCACGGGGAGGTGCTGCGCAGCGACATCGGCGTGAGCTTTAAGGCGATTCAACGCACCGGGCTGACCAGCGGCGTGCTCGTCAATTCCGTGGACAAGCATGGTCCGGCCGGCCGCGCGGGCCTCCAGGCGGGCGACGTGATCACGAAGCTCAACGCTGCCGCCGTGACGGTCCGCTTTCTCGAAGAAGTGCCGCCCCTGATGAAGCGCATCGCTGAGCTGCCGATCGGCGACCCGCTGCGGGTCACGTACGAACGCAACGGCCAGTCCGCGGAGAGCGTCGTCATCTCGGAGAAGCTCCAGAAGGACCGCGGCGACGAGGCGGCCTTCCGCGGGTGGGGGCTGACCGCGATGGACATTACCGAGAAGATGGCGCGGGACCGCCGCCTAAGCAACAGCGAGGGAGTCCTGATCAGCAGCCTTCGGCCCGGGGGACCGGCGGCGGTGGCCGAGCCGCCGCTCAGCAGCGGCGACGTGCTCCGCGCGATCGACAATCGCCCCGTGAAGGACCTGCCCGGCTTCACTGCCCTCTACCGGGACATCATGGCGCGCAACCCGCTGCCGGATTACGTGCTCGTCGAGTTTGATCGCCAGGGGCAGGACCAGGTCACGCTGTTCCAGCCGAAACCCGAGGAAGAGGTCGACTCGCCGCGCGAGGTGCGCAAGGCCTGGATCGGCGTGGCGACGCAGCCGCTGCTGAAGGAGCTGGCGAACAAGCTTGGCTGTCCGGGGCGCACCGGGTTTCGCATCACCCGCGTGTATCCGGGCACACAGGCCGCCAAGAGCGCGCTGCGCGTCGGCGACATGATTGTGGCCCTCAATGGCGAAGAGCTGGCCCCGCGCAGCGTGCAGGACGCCGGATTGCTGGCCCGGCAGGTGCGCCGGCTCGACATCGACGCGTCCGCCACGCTCACCATCCTGCGGGACGGAGCCGAGCAGACGCTGCCGGTGCAGCTCGAGCCCACGCGCCTGACGCCCGAGGAGGCACGCCGCGACCGCAACCGCGACTTCGAGCTGACGGTGCGCGAGCTGACCTTCTTTGACCGCGATCAGAACCGCTGGGACGGCAATGTGACCGGCGTGCTGGTGGAGCAGGTTGAGGACGCCGGCTGGGCTGGGCTGGGCGGGATCCAGCCCGGCGATCTCATTCAGCAGATCGCTGAGCAGGCGGTGACCGGGCTCGCAGGCTATCGCCGGCTCATGGCGGAGATCAGCGAACGCCAACCCGACCGGGTCGTGTTTGTGGTCCTGCGGGGCGTGCGGACGCACTTTCAGTTCATCGAACCGGACTGGAACCCGGTCGTGCGTCCGGCGGAAGCGACGAAGGAGTAAGCGATGTTGCCCATGCGGCCTTGGGGTTGCCTGTTCGTCCTCGTCGGACTGGGAGCGGTTGGCGCCGCGGCGCTGGCCGACGATGCGACTGTCGAAGCCGAGTACCAGCAGGTGCTAAAGACGTACGCCCCCGCCCTCGTCACCATCAAATTCGTCCCCAAGACGCCTGGCAGCGGTAGCGACTTCGAGGGCGAGAACGAAATCACGGGCGTGATGATCGAACCCGCCGGGCTGGTGCTGTGCTCGAACACCCTGCTCGGCGGGCCGCGGGCCCGCTTTCGCGAGGCGCGGACCGTCCCGAGCGACATCCGCGTGCTGGCCGGCGATGACACCGAGGGCCTGCCCGCCACTTTCATCGCCCGCGACACCGAACTCGATCTGGCCTGGCTCCAGATCAAGCAACCCGGCGAGCGCAAGTTTGCCTGCGTGGACCTCGACGCCGCCGCGCAGGCCGCCGTGAAGCCGCGGCTCGGGCAGCGACTGCTCGCACTCGGCATGATGGGCCGCTACTTCGGGCAGGAGGTGCTGGTCAGTGAAGGCCAGGTCGCGGGTCGAGCCCACAAGCCGCGCGAGCTGCTCGTGGTGCGCGGCGGTCTCGATACGGACCCGGGGCTGCCGGTGTTCACCGCGGACGGGCAGATCGTCGGGTTCGCGTGCCTCCAGCAGCCGGAGGCCGAGGAACTGGCCGGGAGTCCGCCGAATCTGCTGGCGCGTGGCCGCGGGCTGATCCTGCCGGTCGAGACGGTCGTGAAGGCCACGCTACAGGCCAAGGAACTCCAGGCCGGCGAGCTGCGTGAACCTGACGCTGCCACCCGCGCGCCGGCCCGCTGATGGCCGGTCGTGCTCGTCGTGGCAGGGCGGAAGGAGGTTCCCGCCCGGCAACGGGCTGCCGAGAAAGCCCTCCCGCCCGGCCTTGTTCGAAGGAGCGAATCACCCGCCGGTGAGCAGGGCCACGAACGGGTTGATGTCGCCGAAGGACGCTTGCCCGTATGTGCCGTCGCCGTTGATGTCGCCGTTCTCTGGTGGGCAGTCGGAATAGGTGGCCTGCCAAGCCGCGAAGGTGCTCAGGTACTGCACGAACGGGTTGATGTCGCCGGGGTCGACGGTGCCATCGCAGTTCAAGTCGCCAGGCCGCAACCCGGCGCGGAATTCGAACGCCCCCATGTCGACGACCGGCGGCTCGCCCGAGCCGGTGTCGGGCGTGTCCGGGTCGTCGATGAAGCGCAGCCAGCCATCGAGGTCCCAGGGCGTCGGCTCCTGTGTATCGCCATCGCCGTCCAGGTCGGCCACGTCCGCCGGCACGGCGGCGTTGTCTCCGCCGTCAATACACGGCGAGCCGCCCGACAGATGGAAGTCACCTGTCAGCGGGTCGCCGAAGAGCGGGTCGGCGTCGATGTTCCCCGTGCCGCTCCAGCCACCCTGGACGTCGCAGTAGGTGACGACAGGGCTGCCCGAAAAGACGGAGATTTGCTGGGGCGTGTTGGCCCAGAGGATGCAGTTGGTCAGCGTCGGGCTGGAGGACTCGTAGCAGTACACGCCGCCACCATTGCCGTAGTCGGCCGTGTTGCCCGTAATCGTGCAGTTCGTCAGCGTCGGGCTGGAGGAAAAGTAGCAGAACACGCCGCCGCCGCCGGTGTGGTCGGCCGTGTTGCCGGTAATCGTGCAGTTGGTCAGCGTCGGGCTGGAGGAGTACTCGCAGGACACGCCGCCGCCGCCGCCGTGGTCGGCCGTGTTGCCCGCGATCATGCAGTTGGTCAGCGTCGGGCTGGAGGAGCCGTCGCAGAACACGCCGCCGCCGCCGGCGTAGTCGGCCGTGTTGCCCGCGATCGTGCACTGGGTCACCGTCGGGCTGGAGGAGTCGACGCAGGACACGCCACCGCCGGCGTAGCCGGTCCAGTTGGCCGCGATCGTGCAGTTGGTCAGCGTCGGGCTGGAGGAGTCGTCGCAGGACACGCCGCCGCCGCTGCCGTTGTACACCGTGTTGCCCGTGATCGCGCAGTTGGTCAGCGTCGGGCTGGAGGAGTAGCAGTGCAACCCGCCGCCGTCGGTCTCGGCCCAGTTGCCCGAGATCGTGCAGTGGTCCAGCGTCGGGCTGGAGGAGTACTCGCAGTACACACCGCCGCCGCCGTCGTCGCTGCCCTGGGTCCCGGAGGCCGTGTTGCCCGAGATCGTGCAGTTGGTCAGCGTCGGGCTGGAGGAGTCGTCGCAGTACACGCCGCCGCCGCCGCTGTCGTCGGCGGCGTTGTCCGAGATCGTGCAGTTGGTCAGCGTCGGGCTGGACCCCGAGCAGTACATGCCGCCGCCGTCGTAGTAGGCCCTGTTGCCCGCGATCGTGCAGTTGGTCAGCGTCGGGCTGGAATAGGTGCAGTACACGCCGCCGCCGCCGTAGTAGGCCACGTTGCCCGCGATCGTGCAGTTGGTCAGCGTCGGGCTGGAGGAGTCGTAGCAATACAGGCCGCCGCCGGAGGTCTGGGCCCAGTTGCCCGAGATCGTGCACTGGTCCAGCGTCGGGCTGGAGGAGTACCCGCAGCACACGCCGCCGCCGCCGTCGTAGGCCGTGTTGTCGGTGATCGTGCAGTTGGTCAGCGTCGGGCTGCTGCCGGCGCAGTACACGCCGCCGCCTTCGCCAGTCATATTTCCGTTCCGGATCGCCAGGCCCTGCACGATCGAAGCAGCGCTCTCGCCGCTGTGGAAGTAGAAGCCGCGCCCGCTGCCTTCGCAGTCGAGGATGCACGTGGCCGGGTCCCCACTCGCCGATCGCACCGTGAGCGCCCAGCCATGGAAATCGAGGTCCTTGTTGCCTGTGCCAGAGTACGTGCCATCCGCAATGATGACCGTATCGCCGGCAACACAGGCGTCGATCGCCGCCTGAATGGTCGGATACTCGCTGGGGACGTGCCGCTCCGTCGCCGGCGCGAACGCGGTCACGCAAAGCCCCAACGCGATGGCCAGCGCGCCCTTGATGTTCCGCATCGTTGTCCTCCTCCCCGGCCGCGACCCCGCGGTCGATTTGCGGGCCGTGTCGCCGAGCGCCCACGCGGCCCCATCGGTCTGCGGCAGCATTCGGCGGCAGACAGCCGTGCAGGCGTCAGTGTACCACGGTGCGCCCGTCCACCCCAAGCCGAAATCGGGTCCCGCACAATCCGAAATCCCCAATCCAAAACCCAAAACGGGTTGCGGGCAACGCCCGCGCCGTGCCCTGGCGCGCCCTTATCACTTTTTCACATTATCACGTTTTCACCGTCAGACCCCGCCAACTGCCGCCATTCCTGACCGCCCTGCTTGCCCCTCGCCCATTTCCGCGGCACCCTTCCCTCGACGGCTCCGCGCGCTGCGCAAATCCGCCCCGCCCGGCGACGTTCGCCGGGCCGGTTCGAGCCCCTGCGGAAGCAAGGGACCTCCGGCTGACCGCTGAGAGCTGACGGCTTTTTACCGTCCAGGCAACCAAGATGCTCAGGCCTCCACAACACCGTCGGATAAAAACCCCCTCCGCGACCTGCCCGCCGAAGGTGATCAAGAGGGGGGTGTGCAAAAAAGATCATCTTGATCACCTTCGGCTGGCGCCCTCAAAAACGCCCTTCGCGGTGCGCAAACAGTGGGGCAGATCGCGTGCCGCCGCGACCTGCCCCATCGGATCGCTGAAAATTGAACGCTTGCTACAGGCGCTCGGCGATCGCCATGCCTTGCATAAACAGCAGCAGGTAGTTGCGGCTGCCGGTCGTATCGCTGCGCTGCCCGGGCTAACCCCTCGCGCTGAGCGGCACGCCCGGCGCATGCGCGGTCGTGCCGCACCCGTGATGGGGATCCTGCTTTGCCCTCGGGCGTGCCCCTCAGTCGCACTGTTCGGACACGCGCGTAATCGTGATCGGCACGTCCGCCTCGTCCAACGCGTTGAAGAAGCTCCCGGAGAGCTCCTGCCCGTCGGCGCTCAGCGTCAACGTGAGCGGCGCGCGGTCCAGCCCCACGCCACGCGGGTTTCCGGCCCCAAAGTTGCACACCGTCGTCTCGCCGGTCAGCGTGCGGTCGGACAGCGTGGCGTCGAAGTCGAAATCGGTCTGGCTGGTCTCGCCGGTGCCGTCGCGATGGTCGCAGATGTAGGGCTCGAGGTACCGCGCCGACACCGCGGCCCCGCTCTGCGTGATGCACACCAGACGGCCGCTGTCGTCCCACTTGCCGTTGAGGTTGATGTCGTTCGCACCGCCGGTGTCGCTGCCGCCGCTATTGTCGCCACCGGTATTGTCCCCGCCGGTTCCGATGCTCTCGCATGCATCGCCGATGCCGTCGCCGTTGCTGTCGCTCTGATCCGGATTGAACACGTCGGGACAGTTGTCGTTGGGGTCGGGTATGCCGTCGCCGTCGCGGTCCTGCGTCGGACAGCCGGTGATGAACACTGACGCGACCCCAATGAGTGCAACGATACCCATGCGGTACATCTCCTGCCTCCAATACTCTTGATGAGGAACCTTCGGCCGCATGGTGATTGTAGCGCCCCCGCGACCGCCCGGCGGGAGAGCCCCCACGCAACAAGAGCGCGAGAAGCGGTGGGGGGGCGGCGCCACCGGCTGCGTCGGCCACCGGGGCCCACGCTGGAGCCGCTCCGCGATCGCCTGGCCTTGCATGAACAGGAGCCGATCATCCCGCCCGGCGGCCTGATTTCGATCGCCCCGTTAACCGCCGCTGAGTAGCGCGACGAAGGGATTGATGTCGCCGAACGAACCCTGTCCGTACGTACCGTCGCCGTTGATGTCCCCGTTCTCGGCCGGGCAAGTGGGAAAAGCGGACTGCCAGGTGGCGAAGTTGGACAGGTACAGCACGAACGGGTTGATGTCCCCGAAGTCCACGGCGCCGTCGCAGTTCAGGTCGCCGACCGACGGCTGGTACTCGAGCGCCCCCAGATCAGGGGCGGCGCCAGCGTAATCCAGGGTTACGCCTTGCCCGCTCGACCACGTGAGCGCCGCGTCCAGAGTCAACGTGTTCGTCGTGCGATTGATCGCGACGACGCGGGCCGTGTACGTCCCGCCTTCAAGCCGGATCCGGTCCCCCGCCTCGTTCGCGATGCCGTAACCATCACAGAAATAGCCGGCATCCTGTACGGTCATGGTCGTCCCGTTGCCCGGGCCGACCGTATGGGTCAGGAACACGCCCGCGTCGATCAGCGGGCTTCCGGCTTGCAGGTGGAAATCGTGACCCGCTTCGTCCACGAATAGCGGGTCCACTTCGAGGTTGTCGACGAACAATGCCGGCCAATTCGTCTCCCACCACGCGAGCGAATGTTGCGGCGGGTTGGAGTTCTCCCGTTGCCCATAGGTAATGGTGTAGATTTCACCGGCGTATTCGTTGAAAATGTCGTTCCGCTCGAATGTGAAACCGCTCCGCTCACGGATCATGACCTGGATCGGTTTGCCGTCCAGCTCGATATACCAATCCCAGCGGAAATCGTTGCGCACGAAGATGCTCTTATACAGGATGTTATTCTTGAACAGGTTACCCGATAGCGTCCCACCGAACTGATTAAAGGCCACACCCGCAAAGTCCGTCCCGTAGAACACGTTGTGGTAGAGGCGGTTGTCGGTGTCGTACGGCTCTTCCGTTCCGCCACAGCCCATGTCGAGCGCCGGGCCGGTTGTGTCGTAGAAGAAGTTCCGTCGAATGATGCCTTTTTGACCGGCGTACTGGATACCGGCGTAGGGCGAAGCATCGCCACTGGATGGCGTGTAGGCGAAGACATTGTCCTCGACCACATTGTACTTTGTGGCGTTATATAGGTAAATGTCGTGATCTACGCCGACGCCGTCGCAGTCGTAAACCTCACCGATCTTCTGCAGCTCATTGTAGAAATAGTTGGAGCGGAGAATGTTGTAGTTGCCGCACTTGATGCACCAGAGCGTATGCTCGGCCTCGGTGAAACTGTTGCCTTCCACGAGGTTGTAATCGGACTTCACTAGTGAAAGGTTGTCCGCTGTGGTATCGGTGATGACGTTGTCCACGATCTCGTTGTAGGTTGCCTCCTGAAAGAACAAGCCGGTCTTCGAGCTGCCCCCGGCGTCCATCGCATGCTCGAACGTATTGCCGACGAGTACGTTGTGGCTGGCGTTCACCGCCAGCAGCCAGCGCTGGACGTTGGACACGGTCAGGCCCCGGATCGTGATGTAGCTGCGACCCGACAGGTCAATCGCGGGGCATAACGACGTGCCCGTGATAGTCACGGTCTCGCTCTCATACGGCATGTACGTGATCGGCTGCCCCGCCGCGCCCGAATGCTGGGGAACCAGCGCCTGCTGGTACGTGCCGGCGCGGATCAGCACCGTCTGGCCCGCAGTCGCCGCACCCGCCGCACCCGACAGCGTCTTGTAGGCCGTCGCGGTCCCCCCGCCACAACTGCGCGTGGCCACGTCGTAGGTGGTGCAGCTCGACGGACCGATCTGCTTGTCGACGTATATAACCGGTTCCGGCAACGCCGGGGCCGTCATGGCCAGCGCATCTGCACGGGCGACTAACGCGGCGCCCATTGGCCCCGAAAACGCAATGACGTAGAGAGCGGTAGCGAGCGATAGAAAGTGGCGGCAGCGGGGCATGTCTTCCTCGTCCTGAATCGGGGGGGATCTACACTTATGTAGGTAACCTTCCTAGTTAGGTAGTTACTCCGAATATCGGCATTGTTGCCGTCCCAAACTGTCCGTGCAACGAACAGGCCGCGATTTCGGCGCGATTCGCGCTCAGCGCCGGCGCGCAGACTGTCGGAACCGCGCTCGCATCAAGGCTGGCCGTGTACAGAATGGAATGAAAGCGTTGAATGCAGCCGTGGCACAGCGCCTGAGCCGTCCCGCTCCTGGCGCCCTGCGCGCTCGTGGCGGTTAGGCAGTTTTGGACAGTACAGTTGCTCCGCGATCGCCTCACCCTGCACGAGCAGCAGTAAATCGTCGCGGCCGGCGGCCTGATTTCGTTCGTCGTGTTAAGCGCTGAGGAGCGTGACGAAGGGGTCTATGTCGCCGAAGCCGATTGTCCCATCACCGTTGATGTCGGCGTTCAGAATGCTGCAGTAAGGGAACATGACCTCGTATGCCGCCGGGTTGGTCAGCACTAGCACAAACGGATTGATGTCGCCGAAGTCGACCCGCCCGTCGCAGTTCAGGTCCCCGGCTAGCACAGACGCCGACAGGTCATTCGGGTCGCCGCCGGATTCCTCATAATACTGCCGCCACATCTGGTAGTCAGGCAGCGTAGTGCAGCCGTCCCAGTCGTAGTCCGTCAACAGGTTATACGCTGGGTCGCCGGCACAATGCCCGAACGCGGCGAGGAACACCAGGTAATCGTCGTAGTCCACATTCCCGTCAGTATCCAGGTCGGCGTACGCAAACGAGCCGTACTCGTCGGCGCCCATGTCCACGCGGGCCTGGCCGTCGCCGTCGCCGTCCCAGACCCGCCGTTGGCCATCCAGGTCGACTTCGCCCGGCGGCGCCACGTACGCCGGATCGGCCGTGTCAATGCAGGGCGAGCCGGGCTGGAGGTGGTAGTCGCCCGCGACCGGGTCCACGAAGAGCGGATCGGCATCAATGTTCCCGGTGCCCGGCGCGCCGCCTTGGACGTCGCTGTAAGCGATGTCGACATAGCTCGAAGCTTGGTTCGGTTGGTTGGCCCACGCAATGCTGCTACGCACATCCATCGGACCCACGACACCGCCGCCGCTACTATTAGGTGCCTCGTTTTCGACGATCGTGCACCCGTACACCAGCGCGGTACCGGCTATACCGCCGCCGCCCCACGAGCTGGCCGCGTTTCTGGCAATCAGGCAGTTCATGATTACGGGGGTGGCGTACTCGCAGTCAATTCCACCTCCGCTGCCATCGGAGATGTTATCTGTGATAACGCAGTTCATGATGGTCGCAGTGCTGTACCAGCACTCAATGCCGCCGCCCCCTCAGATAATCGCCGTGTTGTCCCGGATGATGCAGTTCCGGATGGTCGGGCTGGCGTACTGGCAGAGAATGCCCCCGCCGGAGGCGTAACAGATCTCGTTGAACGGTGCGAACCCGTTCTGAATGGTGAAGCCGTCCAGCACCGCTGCCGCAGTCTCGTTGGTGTGGAAGAAGAAGCCGCGGTGCTTGTTCGACGCCGAAGCCTGGCAGTCAATGGTGCAGTTCGCGGGCCCGTTTTCGGAGCGGACCGTCAGCGCCTTGCCCAGAAAATCGATGTCCCGGTTCCCCGTCCCCGTGTACATCCCGTCGGCAACGATGACAACATCGCCGTCCACCGCCGCGTCGATTGCCGCCTGGATGGTCGGGTACTGGCTCGGCACGAGCCGCTCCGTCGCCTGGGCCGCGCCAATGCCGGTCCCGCAGACGATCGTTGATGTGAACAGTATTCCAGCGGCGATCTGCGCTGCAAAGCGCGCGTCCCTCTTTTTCATCAAGGCACTGCTCTTCGGTTCCATGGTTTCACCCTCATGCCTCGACTCGAGTGCTTCGGCGGCGAGCGGTCCGAGTCGGCTCGCCGGAATATCCTCTGGCCAGCGCCGCGCCGCCGGGCGTACGGCCCGCCCGGCGTCGATAGTCGCGTCATCCGCCGGTCAACAGCGCCACGAACGGGTTGATGTCGCCGAAGTCCACGGCGCCGTCGCCGTTGATGTCGGCGTTCAAGATGTCGCAGTCCGGGAACGTCGCTTCGTACGTCGCCGGGTCGGTCAGTGTAAGCACAAACGGGTTGATGTCGCCGAAGTCGACCGCTCCGTCGCAGTTCAGATCGCCGTAAACAAACGAGCCGAATTCATCTACACCCATATCCACGCGCACCTCGCCGTCGCCGTTGCCGTCCCAGACGCGGCGTTGGCCGTCCAGGTCCACCTCGCCCGGCAGTGGCCAGTAGTTCGGATCCCCGGCATCGATGCACGGCGAGCCGGCCTGGAGGTGAAAGTCGCCGGCGGCCGGATCCACAAACAATGGGTCGGCGTCGATGTTGCCGGTGCCGGCCCAGCCACCTTGGACGTCGCTCCAGGCGATGTCGGCGTAGATCGCCTCGTCCGGCGTGTTGCCCCATAGGATCGAATTGCTGACTTGGATTCTGTTCTGATCGCTGCCACCCGCCACCGCGCCGCCGTAGGGGTAGTACGCTACGTTCTGCGTGAAAGTGCACCCACGGATAACGGGCTTGCCAAAAACGGCTCCGCCGCGGTCATGCGAGGTGTTCCCCGCGAAAAGGCAATTCAGGATAAGCGGGGCACCGTTCGAACAGTAGATAGCGCCGCCGACGCACAAGCTCTGGTTGTCGATGAACAGGCAACTGACGATGAGCGGCGTGCTGTACCAGCACGTAATTGCGCCCCCGCCTCAGAGGCCAGCCTGATTCAAGCGCAGGATGCAGTTGCGGATCGTGGGATTGGCGTTGTCCCGGCACAGGATGGCTCCGCCGGCATGCTGGATGGATCCACCCTCGTCGGGTGCGTACCCGTTCTGGATGGTGAAGCCGTCCACCGCGCAGGCGCAGCTTTCGTTCTGATGGAAGTGGAAGCCGCGATGCGGGTCCGCGTGCGTCGCCTGGCAGTCAATGGTGCAGTTCGCGGGCCCGTTTTCGGAGCGGACCGTCAGCGCCTTGCCCAGAAAATCGATGTCCCGGTTCCCCGTCCCCGTGTACATCCCGTCGGCAACGATGACAACATCGCCGTCCACCGCCGCGTCGATTGCCGCCTGGATGGTCGGGTACTGGCTCGGCACGAGCCGCTCTGTCGCTCCCGCCACGCCCGAACCCGCTCCGCTGACGACTCCCATCGCCAGCATGACCAATGCACTCACGACGATTCGCTGTGACATGACCTACTCCCCAATGTGGCCGCGACGACGGCCAGAACCCCGCGGACCCGGCCGCGCCGTTCTTCCCTGCTATCCTGCACCCAGCGGCCCGGATGGCGGACCACCGGCTATTGTACCGCCTCGCGCCCGCTGGCGAAATGGTATTCCAGGAGCCCGGAAAACGTAGGGCGTTGGATGTCCCGGCGCGCCGCGGCGGCCGACGGTATCGCTGCTACGAGAATCCTTTCTCGCACCCCGTCTCGCGGGAATCCCTTCCCGCTCCGACGCCGGACACGGAGGTCCGGCGCTACAGGCGCTCGGCGATCGCCTTGCCTTGCATGAACAGCAGCAGATAGTCCCGGCCGCCGGCCTTGCTGTCGGTGCCGGACATGTTGAATCCGCCGAACGGCTGTACGTCGACCAGAGCCCCCGTACACTTGCGGTTGAGGTACAGGTTGCCCACGTGGAACTCGTGGCGGGCGCGTTCGAGCCGGAACCGGTCGCTCGAGTACAGTGCGCCGGTCAGGCCGAAGCGCGTGCCGTTGGCGATCGCCAGGCCGTCATCGAAGTCCTGGGCCTTAATCACCGCCAGCACCGGGCCGAAGATCTCCTCCTGCGCGATGCGGGCGTTGCGGTCGACGTCGGCGATGATCGTCGGCGGAATGAAGTACCCGCCCTTGGGCACAGGTGTGCCCCCGGGCGCCATGCGCCCTTCCTTCTTGCCCATCTCGACGTACTGGTTGATCTTCTTGTACGACGCCTCGTCGATCACCGCCCCCATGTAGTAGTTCTCTTCGCGCGTCGTGTCGCCGACGGTGAGCTTCTTCGACCGCTCCACGACACGCTCTAGCACCGCGTCATAGATGTCCCGGTGCAGAATGGCCCGCGAGCACGCCGAGCACTTCTGCCCCTGGAATCCGAACGCGGCAGTCACGATCCCCTCGGCGGCGGCGTCCACGTCCGCCGTCTCGTCGACGACGATGCAGTCCTTGCCGCCCATCTCGAGGACGGAGCGCTTGAGCCAGATCTGGTCCGGCGCGACCTTGCCGCAGCGCTCGAAAACGCCCAGGCCGACTTCCATCGATCCGGTGAACGAGACGAACCGCGTCTTGGAATGCTCCACCAGGTAGTCGCCGATCTCACTGCCCGCGCCGGGGCAGTAGTTCAGCACGCCCGGCGGCAGGCCGGCCTGCTCGAAGATCTCCGCCATGACGGCGGCGATGACGGGCGACGTGCTGGCCGGCTTGAGAACGACGGTGTTGCCGGTCACGATCGCGGCGCTGGACATGCCGGTGCAGATCGCCAGCGGGAAGTTCCACGGCGAAATGACCACGCCGACGCCGAGCGGCACATAGCGCAGCTCGTTGTCCTCGCCGGGGTAAGGCGTGACCGGCTGCGGCCCGCCGAGACGGATCATCTCGCGGCCGTAGAAGTCGAGGAAGTCGATGGCCTCGCATACGTCGGCGTAACCTTCGATCCAGCTCTTGGACTCCTCGAAGCACATCCAGGCGGTCAGCTCGTAGATGCGCCGGCGCATGATGGCGGCGGCCTTGAACAGGACGCGGGCGCGGGTGGCGGGGTCGACGCGGCTCCAGGTCTTGAAGGTGGCCAGCGCGGCCTGAATCGCCTGCTCGGCGTGGTCACGCGTGGCCTTGCCGACGTAGCCGACGACGGTGGCACTCGCGGCAGGCATGACCGAGGCGATCTTGTTGGGCGGCTCGATCTTCTTGTCGCCGATGCGCAGCGGATACGTGTGGCCGAGCCGACCGCGCACGTCCTTGAGGGCGGCGAGCATCTTCTGCCGCGGCTCGGGATCGGCGAAGTTGACGTACGGCTCGGGGCGATAGGGGGTCAGCATGGGAATTTGTCTCCGTACCTGCAACATACCATGGTCGTTGGCTGGCCCACGCTGAGCGCGGCGGAAGGGCCTTCAAGACCAGCATTTTACAGCGCGAAGGCCGATATCGCGAGAGACGGTGAAAGCGAGGCTTGCTCGGCGACGTGTGGTTCTTCAGGGGGCTGGCGGCACCGGCCAACCGAGCTCACGCCGGCGCTCGGCGTCACGGCGCAGGGCGCTTGCGAACCCCTTGTCATCGAGTAGCTCTACACGGCCGTCGCCGAACAGCACCCAACGAGCCCACTTGGTCAATAGGCGGGCGTCCTCCGGCTCCCAGCGCTCACGTTCAAAGGCGATCACCAGGACTGGGTCGCAAATCGGCTTTCCACGCCCCGCGCGGTACACAAAGGACGAGTAAGAGGGTGGTTCGTTGGGTTCGCCGAGGGCGCCGCGAGTAGGGTCAGAGAACGCAATGAGCTGGTTTGGGGCACACTCGCCCAGCGCAATCAAGATGTCAAAGTCCGCCGGGTACTCGCCGTGCTCCCGGCCGTACACTTGAATGGCCTGACCAAGCCCCCGCAGGTTTGCCGCCGTCACGGGGGACTTCGTAGCCATGCGAACGCGAGCCAGTGCTTGGCCTGCAACGAGAGTTTGCGCGATCAGGATGATGAATGAAAAGGCCAAAGTGCCCCAGGCCCGTGCCCGACTGCGGCCCTCGTGCTGCGGGAGGCGCAGATCGAGGTTTCGGCGGACCACCGCCGCTGCACCGATCAGGACTCCAATGCTGAGCGGCCAAGTCAGGAGTAGGAGCGGCAAGAACACACCGCTGGAGTCCACGAGAGTGCCCAGGAGCATCACCACTAGGAGCACGCCGCTGGCGACTGCCAGTCGAGGAGGGCGCCAAAGCGACTCGCCCGCCGGCCGGTCGGAAATTCCATCGGCGCCGGCGTATGCGACCGGGACCCCAGGATCATTCGGCTGTGATGGCGTTGCCGACAACTTGTTTGACCTACCTGATCCTCTGCTCGGCTACCTTAGCTGCTATGCAGCCGATTATAATGCCATCTGGCGAAGACGGGAGCGCGGCCAGAGCAGGCCACGTCTGAGGTCCATGACCTATCACGGCATCGACATCCCGCACGAACGCATCGCCGAGTTCTGCCGGCAGAACCACATCCGGCGGCTGGCGCTCTTCGGCTCGATCCTGCGCGACGACTTCGGGCCCAGTAGCGACGTGGACGTGCTCGTGGAGTTCCAGCCCGGGCAGCGCGTCGGTTTGTTTCGGCTGACCGGCATCGAGTTGGCGCTGAGTGACCTGCTCGGCCGCAAAGTGGACCTGAATACGGCCGGCTTTTTGAGTCCATACTTCCGGGAGGAAGTGCTGCGGGAGGCACGCACGCTCTATGTCGCGGCATGACGACCACGTTCGGCTCGGACACATGCTCCAACATGCCCGTGAGGCAGTCGAGCTCGCTGCTGGCAAGACGCGGCAAGATCTCAAGGCCGATCGAATGCTGCAGCTTGCCCTGACACGTCTGGTCGAAATCGTGGGGGAGGCCGCGGCGCGGGTCTCATCCGAGCGGCAAGCCCGCCATCCCGACATCCCGTGGCGAATCATCGCCGGCACGCGGAACCGCCTCATCCACGGCTATGACGTGGTGGACCTCGACGTGCTGTGGGACACGGTGACCGACGACCTGCCGCCGTTGATCGTGCAGCTCGAGACCGCTCTTGCAGGCTGAATGCTGTTCACCGACCCGCTCGCCTCTTCGCCGATTGGCCAGGCCCGCCCCCGGCGCGCGGAGTGGGCCTTTTGCCCACTACGACGCGCTGCCCGGTTGCGCGATCGCCGCTTGACAGGACAGTGAGGGCCACCTTGAATGTCGGTAGCGTGAGGATTCCGTGTTTCGGCAAAGGAAACGCTGGCCTGGGGGTGGCGGGCCACGGCAGAGCGTGTGAGTTCTGCGCCCACCTGCCCTCCACGCCCGACATGCCCTAGCTCAGAAGGAGGATGAGTGTCATGAAGTCCAAGCTCAGCAGACTCGCCGCGGGTGCCGCATTGGCCGTTCTGACCGCGCTACTCTGGCTCCCCGCCGGCGGGTGCACGCTCACCACGGCCGCCGATACCGGCGCCCTCGACTCCAGCACGGGCGCCGATGGCGGCGGCGGTGACCTGGGGCCCGCGGACACCGGCACGGGTGACTACACATCCGACGGGGAAGGCGGCGGTAGCGGCGATAGCGGTAGTGGTGCCGAGCCAAGCGCGGAACCCCCGACCGGCGAAGACACCGGCGACACCGGCGTGGACACCGGCGTGGACACTGGCACCGGGACCGACGACACGGGCGGCACGCAGTCCGGCACGCTGACGGCGGGCAGCTTCGACGACAACCTTAACTTCGACGTGTTCCAGGACTTCATGGGGGAAGTGTTGCAGTCCGACGCGGCGGGCGACTACCCCAGCCTCGCGTTGGGGCAGCGCGTCATCGTGACCGTGAAAGATGGGCAGGACGCGCCCATCCTCGACGCGCGGGTCGTCATTACGCCGGAAGGACAAGAAGAACCCGTATTGCTTGACCAGACCACCGGCAGCGACGGGCGGGTTCTATTCCTCACCGGCCTCGACGATACCTCCGATGCGACCTCCTTCACACTCACGGTGTACCCGCCGGGCGAAGGCGAACCGGAGCCGGTCGCGGACGTGCGCACCCTCGATGACCTGGAGTGGAACGTCACGCTCGCAACGACCGCTGCCGCAGCGGCCAAGCTGGATCTCGCGTTCGTGGTCGACGCGACCGGGAGCATGGCGGACGAGCTCGAGTATCTGAAGACGGAAGTGCAGAGCATCGCGCAGGCGGTCAGCGAGCTGTTCCCCGACGTCACGCAACGCTACGCCCTGATCGTCTACCGCGACGAAGGCGACATCTACGTCGTGCGGCCGTTTGATTTCACGGCCACGCTCCAGGAGTTCGTGGACAACCTGGCCGCGCAGTCCGCGGACGGCGGTGCCGATTGGCCCGAGGCCGTGCACCTGGCGCTGGAAGAATCCGGCAAGCTGAGCTGGGAGACCAGCGGCACGGCGCGCGTCCTCTTTTGGATCGCCGATGCGCCCCCGCACACTGAGTTCGCCGAGCGGACTTTCGAAGCGCTTCAGGCCCTGCGGGCCAAGACCATCGCGGTTTATCCAGTGGCGGCCAGCGGCGTCGGCACGGAGCTCGAGTTCTACATGCGCACCGCGGCGTTTTTGACCCTGAGCGAGTACCTCTTCCTGACGAACGATTCGGGCGTCGGGAATCCGCACGCCGAGCCGCACATTCCGTGCTACCACGTGCAGCGCCTGGATCAACTCATGATTCGCATGATTCAGTCGGAGTTGGCCGGACAACGCAGCGAGCCCAACCCTGCCGACATCATCCGCACGGTGGGCAATCCGGTGAACGGCGTTTGCACGCCGGAGGAGGACGAAACGGGGCAACAGCAGGAAGGGCAGGTGAATCAGTAGTCCCATCCGTCCCCCGCCCCGATCCGCCGGCGGCGGATACGGGATGGGGTACCGACCGCGAGAATCCCTTTTCGCACCGCGACGCGCCCAAAGCGAACGCCGCGGGCACTTGGCCCGCGGTGTCGGCGTTAAGCACGGAGTTGCCACAACCCGCGCCGGGCGGCACTTACCTTCCGGAATTAGAAGCCACTGACAGGAACGCCATGGGCGCTGGCGTCCCGTGCGCGCACACGGAGCACGCTATTAGTCGATGGCACCGATCAAGAATCGGTGCAGCAGGACTTTGACTGGGCTCTGGAGGTCCCGCCAGCGACGAGGAGTCCTTGTCGCTGGCGGGTGCGCGAACACGCTGAGGTTGACCGACCTCAATGTCCGGAGAGCCGGGCGACGAATGGGTTTATGTCTCCAAAGTCGACGAACGTATCGCCGTTCATATCCGCATTGTACCAATTGCAGCTCGCGTACTGCCCGTAGTAGAGCCCCTCACCCTCCATCGCGAGCACAAACGGATTGATGTCGCCAAAATCGACCGTGCCGTCGCAGTTCATGTCGCCCAGCGCCCACACCGACAAGGACGCCGCCGCACTGGTCGTCGAACCGCACGAATTGTTGACCACGACGTCATAATCGCCGGCGTCCGCGAAGCTCACGGGCGAAATCGTGAGCGCGGCCGTCGTGGAACCCGAGATATTCCCGCCATCCACGAGCGGATTCCCTTGCTTACGCCACTGGTAATTCAGCGGCAGCGTGCCGCCCGCAGAGACAGCGAAGAGCGCCGTCTGCCCAACCGCCACACTCTGCGGCAACGGCTCTTGTGTAATGCTAGGGCAAACGAGGTTGCTTAACTGACCGGTGGCAACGAGCGCGTAGCCCTGAACGCCGACGTTGACGGCGGTGCCGTTGACGGTGACCGTCCACGTTCCGATCGCGGGGGCATTGACGTGGACCTGCTCCACGTTGTTCTTCAAATCCGCGGTGCCGCCGGGGATCGAGGCACCGGCGGAGAATACGTTGCCCAGGTACGTGGTTCCGGACGGCGAAGTCACCACGAGGTCGAGATTATTCACGGCGGCGTTTGAGGCATTGACCGCCGCCGGCGCGTCGTGCCAGACCAGCGTAGCGCGGAGCTGTTCGGTTGAGCCGTTGACCGTCACCTCGTAGCCGGTCACCTCACCGGTAGACAGGGCCTCGGCGGTATTGTTGTGCACGTCGTACACGGCCGCGACGCGCGTATCGCCCGCGAAGTACGCCGCGTTGTCCGCCAACACCCGGCCCCACCCTTCGAGGTTGGACGGGTATCCGCTGATGCCGGTCATGTCGACAGCCCCGTTCAACAACATCGCTTTGACCAGCGCGCCCGAAGGCGTGAAGGAGTCCGTCGGATTGGCCGCGCCGCTCGGGTAGAAGCCGTCCGTGAAGTATTGCCGGACGAGCAGTCCGGCGCCGACGACCGCCGGACAGGCCATCGACGTGCCGGTCAGTGCCGTCGTGCTGCACCCGCTGCTGCCGGTCGAGGAGATCGTGCCGCAGCCGGGGGCATAGATTTCCGGCTTCCGCCGCCCATCCGAGGTGGGCCCCGTGCCGCCCGAGCAGTGATTGCCCTGGTTCGGCGTGTCTTGGGAAGCGCCGACGGCGAGCAGATCCTTGGCGTTTTCGGGATTCTTTAGCGTGCTCAGGTTGGTGACGGCGAAGCAGACCAGGTTGTCGTCGTACTGCCAGGAGAAGTTGTCGATCGCGCGACACACGCCGTCGTACGCGGTCGTGCCGTCGTTGCCCCAACTGTTCGTGTGGACCGTCGCCCCCTGCTGGCGGTGCAGATCGAGCCGGTTGAACATCTGCGTCTCGGTCAGGCTGGGAATGCTGTTGTGCACGATCTTCGCGAGGTAGGCCACGCCACGGGTGTTGTCCCACGAGCCGCCGTCGCCGGCCGCCGTACCGGCGGTGTGCGTACCGTGGAGGTCGTAGCCCTGAGGCTCGTTGTAGGCCAGGAGCTTGCGGTGCGTGGGCCCGATGGGATTGGTGTCGTAGAACGAACAATGGTTGACGGCGATCTTGCCGTCAATGTGGCCCACGACCTGACCTTCGCCGTGGATGCCATGGTCATAGAACGGCGTGACGTTCACGATGTTGCTTTGAACGATCCAGCGATCGCTGGTGTTGCGGTGGGTGAACTCCGGGTATTCTTCGACGAACTGCACGGTCGGCAGGGTCGCCAGAGCTGCCAGGGTGGCGGCTGGGGCCTCCACGTTGATGAGCGGCTGATCACCAATTGCGTCGGTCGTAGCGATCCGCACGCCGGGAATCTGCAGGACGGCGGCGATCGTGGACGGCAGCGTCTCGCCTTCGAACAGATAGACGCTCAACGCCAACTGGCCACGCGCCGCTAGCGCGCGTCGCTCCGGGGTCTGAAAGGTACGCGTCCCGATCTGAGGGTCGAGGCGCCATTCCGGCCGGTACGGGCCGGCCCAGCTCACGAACCCAAGCTCGGCAAGCTGCGCCGGCGTGGCCCCCGTCAGGTCCGCAATGAAGGCATCGGTGGGGAGATAGCCGGCCAGCTTTACCCCGGCACCTTGCAGCGCGACGCGACGTGCCGCGGTCATCGGACCGTCCAGTTGAATGACACACCGCCCCTGACCGACGAACCCGCGTACGGCATCGGCCTGCAGGAGGTTCGGCTGTTGGGCGGTGACGACGTCGCCGGTCCGCAGGTGCAGCACCCCCGGACGGGGATCACTGGCGGTTTGGCCGACGTCTGCGATGGCTGGATTCGTCTGGCTGATGCTCGACAACAATACCAGGGCAGGCCACAGGATTGCGGCAAGGCGTGAACGCGTCATCTTCTTGTCCTCTGAACTGGTAATGGTGTAGTCGGCCGCAAGGCTTCCGCACTTGGATGCCGGCGAAGGCAGATTGGCGTCATTGGCGGCCGGGCCCGATATCGTCTTCCCTCTGCCACGCGTAATCATAGCCTTAATCGGTCCCATTTCTCAAGTCAGCTCGCTCCGAATGTGTACCGACCCCCACGGGGGGAGGGGGGCGACGGCCGCAGCCCGCAGAGCTTGCGTGCCCAGGCCGCGGCGCCGGGTCACTGCTTTTTCAGAGCCCTTGTGGCGAGCGTGGCCGATGGCGGGTATACTTCCCGGTGGTTCCGGGGGCGGCACCGGGTCGGTGTCGCCCCGCGGCAGCGTGCGCGGCCAATGTAGCGGCGGCCCGCCGAGCGACCAGATAGCATCGATGCGGGCTCGCTTGCGGGCCACGACGGGTCGCAAGTGCGGCCCATTTTTGTTGACGGCGAAGACTATGAACCCAGACCTGATTCGCATCATCGAGGCCATCTCGCGGGACAAGAACATCGACCGCGATTCGCTCATCGCCGACATCGAGGCCGCGATGGTCAGCGCGATCCGCAAGAACTACGGCGAGGAGACCGAGGTCGATGTGAAGCTCGACCTGACCACGGGGAAGTTCCTCGCCACGATGAACGGGGAACCCGTCGATGTACAGGTGCTGGGGCGGATCGCGGCGCAGACTGCCAAGCAGATGATCATTCAGAAAACGCGGGAGCGCGAACGGACCAGCATCTACGTGGACTTCACGGAGCGCCGCGGCACGATTCTGACCGGGAGCGTCGTGCGAAACGAAGGCGGCAACCTGCTCGTCAACCTCGGCCGCACCGAGGGCTTCCTGCCCCGCAGCGAGCAAATCCCGGGCGAGACCCACCTGACCGGCGAGCGCATCCGCGTGCTCATCCTCGAGGTCCGTGAGCAGCCGAACCAGGTCAAGATCATTCTGTCCCGGTCCCATCCCGAGTTGATCGAGCGCCTCTTCGAGCTTGAGGTCCCCGAGGTGGCCGAGCAGATCATCGAGATCAAGGCTCTGGCCCGCGAGGCCGGCTACCGCACCAAGGTTGCCGTCAGCAGCATCGACTCCAAGGTCGATGCCGTCGGCGCCTGCGTCGGCGTCCGCGGCAGCCGCATCAAGAATATCGTCGAGGAGCTGGGCGGCGAGAAGATCGACATCGTCCGCTGGAACGAATCGAGTCAGATCCTGATTCAGAACGCCCTCAAGCCGGCGGAAGTCCAGGAAATTGCCTTGTGCTTCGAGCTGGTGAAGGCCACCGTCGTCGTCGCCGAGGACCAGCTCTCGCTCGCGATCGGCAAGCGCGGCCAAAACGTCCGCCTGGCCGCACGCTTGACCGGCTGGGACATCGATATCCTCACCCCGGCCGAGTACTCCAAGCACCTGGAGACTATGGAACGCACGTTGAAAAGCGCGCCGGCCATCGATGACGTGCTGCTCGACAAGCTCGTCGCCTTCGGCTGCGTTTCCGTCGCCGACATTGACGAGATCGGCCCCGAGCCGTTGGTGAAGGAGCTGGACGTCGATCCGGAGCTGGCCGAAAAAATCGTCGAAGCCTGCGGCGAAGAGGTCATCCGGCAGGAGGAACAGCGCGAGGCGGACGCCAAGGCCAAGGCCGAGCAGGCGAAGCTCGCCGCCGCGGCCGGCCTTACTACCGAAGCGGGATTGCCCGAGGATGCCGCCGGTGCGGCCGCTACCGCCGACACTGAACTGAACCGCGACCGCGAGACAGCAGGCGAAGAGGGCGGCAGTGCTCTGTCCGTGGCGACCATTCCCATATCCGCCGACATGATCTCCGGCCCGGCTGTCCTGCCGGAGTTTGGAGCCGCAGCGCCGACCTCGGTCTCCGAGGGAACGACCGACTCCGCACTTGGAGACCAGCCCGCGGAGACGCCTGCTTCCGAGGCGGATCATCCCGCCCCGCAGGCCGCGAAAGAGCATCTCGCCCAGCCCGAACTCTAGCGGCGGACGAGTCTGCGGCCGCTACGGCTCCTCCGCCAGTGGGTCGTACCCCTCGATCCGGTAGGCGGAGAACCTCCATGCATCGGCGGCGGCATCGTAGTACGGCTCGGTGATCGCCCGCTGGAGCGCGGCCTCCCCCGTCGCCGACGGGTCGAAAGTGATCCGGACGGCGGCCGGCCGGTTGGGCTCCGGCCAGGCTTCGACGCGCAGATACCCGCGAACGCGATACTCATCATCCCGACGTAGCAATGCGACGAACTGCTCCGTACTGTGGCGGCAATTCACGCCGGCGACGTGCAGGAGGAGTGATGAGGTCCGATCCGGGGCCTGGCCGAACGTCCGCAAGAACGACGGCAGCGGCAGGACGTAAGACGCCGCCACGGCTCCGCCGACACATACGAGCAGAACCACGAGGAGCAGCGCCTGCGGCCAGCGTCCGCCGAGGGCTCGCGGCGGCCCCCACCGTAGCGCGCCCTCGCTCCGCTTGGGGCACGCCACCAGGCAATCCAGACACGACGTGCACCGTGCGGCGGTGACCTGGGCGAACTTGTCGACCGGAATGGCCATTGGGCAGGCACGGCCGCAAACGCCGCATTCGCCGCATACCCGACTATCGCGCTGCACGCGCGCCACGCCGAATCTGGATAGCGGGTTCAGGATCGCGGCCAGTGGGCAGAGCCAGCGGCAGAAAGGAACGACGATGACGAGCGAGGCCAGCGCGATCGCACCGCTGACGACGTAGGCCCAGACCTGAATGTCAGTACCGTGCCGGCTGATTAGGGCGTAGCACGGGTCATAGCCGCGGAAAACCAGCTCGCCAACACGCCAAGTGAAGTACAGAATAAGCCCAAGAATCGGGTACTTGAGCAGGGCCAGCACACGATCCAGCCCAGGCGGCACACGCAGCGGCCGGAGACCAAGACGTCGCCCGCCCGCCTGCTGCCATTCGGACAGCGCCCCAATCGGGCAGACGTAGCCGCAGAAGGCGCGTCGCAGCAGCAGGGTCATCAGCAGCACGCCGCCGAGAATGTAGAAGTTAGAAACCCCCAGGGAGCAGATCAGATTGCCCTCGGAGGCATACGCGTACAGCGCCTCGACGCCGCCCAGCGGGCACCAGCGCTCCGTATGCCCCTGGACGACGAATACCCCGACGAGGGTCAGGAGAACAAAGGCCAGTTGCACGAGGCGGCGCGTTGTCTTCACGGTGTTCGCTCACACATAGACCGGGCGAGGCTGGCGCTACCTCGCCCGACGAGCCGTCGGCCGCTACGCAGCTCCATGTTGATGGACAGCGGCCCCGTTTTCCAGCGCCTTTTCAGGTGGAGCAGCCCGCAGGCAGAGCGCCAGGCCGACGCAGAGCAGCATCGCTGACCCGATAATCCAGGGCAACGGCGGAACGCCGCTATCGCCGAGCGAGTAGCCGAGCCGCTGGAGCACGGGCTTGAGCGCGTCCGCGCGGGTGCAGAGCGCCGAAATGCCGTTGTGCATGAAGTGGGCCAGTATCGCCGGCCAGATCGCCCGATACTGCACCACCAGCAGGCCAAACAAGGCGCCCAGCGCGCTGGTCGCGATCAGCCGATGCACGCTCTGGTGATACACGCCGAACGCGACGGCGACCACCAGCACGGCCGCGATCTTGCCGAGCCCGCCGCGCAGGCCGCTGAGCGCGTAACCACGGAAGAAGAGCTCCTCGCCGATCGCCGGCACCAGCGCGAGGAAGAAGATCGCCACCAGCGGCGGCAGGGTGCCGAGCTGGTCGGAGATCTGCTCGAAGGCTTTCTCCATCTCCGGGGGGATCGGCAGCCAGGTCTGCTGAAACGCGAGCCACGCCTGGGCCAGAATCCAGGTCGACAGCCCGAAGCACAGGGCGGCCGGCCATGCCAACGCCGGCGGCCGCACCAGCCGGAACGCGGGCGCGATTCGCACACGCGTGTAGACCGCGGTCGCGAGCGGCAGCAGCACGAATAAGGCCACGATCACGCCCGCCAGGCCGACCCAGAACCAGACCGTCCCCGCAATGCTGGGCAGCGTGAGCAGCTTCTGCTGCGCGAAGAAATTGGCGGAGAACACGACGGCCAATAGCAGCGCGGCCTGCGCCGCGGTCGGCCGCTCCGCCGGCTTGAAGAACCGCCGCTGGAAGATCGTCTTGATTGACCTGCTGTCCGCGAACAGCACCGCCTCCTGGCCGAACAGCTTGGCGGCCACCGCGACGGCGGCGCCGGCGTACAGCGTCGTCGATAGCGTGACCCAGACGATGGCAAACACGTCGAACCGGCCGGTGAACAGGTCGCGCGTCAGGATCACGATGTTGGTCACTGGCATGATCAGCAGCGGCCCTTCCAGGCGGGTGCCGGGCAGGATGCCGACCACCGCGGGGATCATCGCCGCCACCATCACCGGCATGACGTAGTTCTGGGCTTCCTTGAAGCTGCGGGCGAAGCTGCACACCGCCAGCAGCGCCGCGCTGAACATGATCGCGAGCGGCACCAGCACCAGGAGCACCCAGGGCAACGCGCTAAGCGGGATGACGACCTGCCCGCCGCGACTGAGGAGATTGCCCAGCCCGCCCAGGTAGATCGTCCCGCCGATCGACAGCAGGTTCAGGGCGGCACTCAGCATGGCGATGAGTGCGACGACGATGAACTTGCCCGCAATGAGGTCGACCGTCGGGACGGGCGCGACCATCAGCGTCTCGAGCGTGCCGCGCTCGCGCTCGCCGGCGGTCAGGTCAATCGCCGGGTAAATCGCCCCCGTGATGGTCATGATGACCAGGATCAGCGGCACGATCTGGCCGAGGATGGAGCCGCCGACCTTCTCCGGCGGCGCAATGGCTTCCTGCCGCACTTCGATGGGCCGGACGAAGGCGGTGTCCAGGTCTTTCTCCCGCAGCCGCTGCGCCAGCATGAACTCGTTCAGCCGTTTGAGGACCCCTTCGAGGCCCGGGGCGGCGATCTGCTGGCTGCGGACGTCGGTCTGATCGATGACGAGTGTGACCTCGGTCGAGTCGAGGCTGTGACGTTCGGGCACGCCGTCGCTCAGCACGAGCCCGACGTGGACCTTGCCCGTCGTGACCTGCTCGCGCAATTGCGCGAGCTGGGGGACCACCTCGATTACATACTCGGGGGGATGCTCGCGCACGTGGGCGCGGGCCGCGTCCTCGGCGGATTGCCGGGCCGTCGGCGGTTTCTCCGCCGCGTTGGCGTCCGGCTCGCCCTTTTCGGCCAGCTCGATGACCTTCTCGGCCGGCAGCCCCTCGACGCCGGGCCGGCGCGCCGGGTCAGTATCGAGCATCCAGCGCAGCCACTGGCGGACCGCGTCCGAGGTCACGGCGACCTTGTACTCTTCGCGCGTCAGGCGCGAGAACTGCAGCTCGAAGCCCTGGAGCGACCCCAGCATCATGGCCGGATAGAGCACCATCGGCACGAAGATCATCGCGATCAGCGTGCGCCGATCGCGCAGCGTGTCGATCAGCTCCTTCCGCCAGATCGTGTTAATGCGTGAAAACCGGTTCATTCGCACCGACCAGGTGTAGGAATACTTCGCTGAGCCGCTGGCAGCCGGTCTGGGCGCGCAGGGTATCCAGCTCACCCTCCGCGATGAGCCGCCCGTTGTGGATGAGCCCCATCCGCCGGCACATCTGGTCGATTTCGTCCAGCGCGTGCGTCGACAGCAGCACCGCCTTGCCCGCGTCGGCCTGCGTGCGGATGAAGGCCAGCATCAGCCGGTTGCTGAGCACGTCCAGCCCGAGCGTCGGCTCATCGAGCACCAAGATGGGCGGGTCGGCAATCAGCGCGCGGGCGATGTTGATCCGCTGCTTCTGGCCGGTCGACAGCGCCCCGCACCGCAGCTTGATGTACGTGCCCATGCCCAGCCATTCCACCAGCTCGGCGATCCGGCGGCGGGCCACATCGCGGGGGATGTCATACAACGTCGCGAAGTACTCGAGCATCTCCAACGGCGTCAGCCGGGCGTACAGGCCCGTGTTCGCCGTCAGATAACCGATCTGCCGCTTCACGAGCTCGGGCCGCCCGGTCACTTCCTGGTCCCCGATGAAGACCAGTCCGGCCGTAGGGCGCAGCAGCCCGCTGATCATGCGCAGCGTGGTCGTCTTGCCAGCCCCGTTCGGACCGAGCAGGCCGTAGATCTCGCCGGGCTGGACCGCGAAGCTGATGCGATCCACGGCGGTCTTCTCGGTCCCGTCGGGATTGGGGAAAACCTTGGTCAGTCCTTCGACACGGATCATCGCGGCTTCCGCGAAGGGGCACGCGCCTGGGCGGCCGGTCCTGTATGCATCGGGCGGCCGGCGTCGGGGCTTTGGATGCCGCGCCAGTCACCCGCGCGGACAGCGTACCGCAACCGGGCCCCGCTGGCGACCCGCCTGGAAAAGGGGACATTCTGATTTTTCTTGACGCACGTGGGGGGCCGCAGTAGCCTTCGCGCATGCCCAGAACGGCCCGAGCTTCGGTCGGCGGAATCTGTTACCACGTCATCAACCGCGGCAACGGCCAAGCGGAAGTCTTCCACAAGAATGACGACTTTGCCGCGTTCATTCAGCTCATGAGCGCCGGCAAGGCCCGCCTGCCGATGCGGGTGCTGGCCTATTGCCTGATGCCCAACCATTTCCACCTGGTGCTCTGGCCGCGCGAGGACGGCGACCTCAGCCGGTGGATGCAGTGGCTACTCACCGCCCACGTGCGCCGCTACCATCAGCACCACGCCAGCCGCGGGCATATCTGGCAAGGCCGGTTCAAAGCGTTCCCGATCCAGCAGGATGAGCACCTGCTGACCGTCTGGCGGTACGTGGAGGCGAACCCCGTCCGGGCGGGCCTGGTCCGACGTGGGGAGGACTGGACCTGGTCCAGCCTCGCGGAGTGGTGCGACGGGGTGCGCTGGCGTGTCGCGGATGCCGGGCCGGTTGACCGCGCGCGGAACTGGCTGGCCCTGGTGAATCGGCCGCTGGAGGACGGCGTGCTCGCTGGCCTTCACCAAAGCGTGAATCGTGGCGCGCCCTGGGGCGAGGAGTCCTGGGTACGTCGTATAGCGGCCCGGCTGGGGATCAACTCTTCGCTCCGTCCCCGGGGACGACCCAGGAAGCCGAAAAAGTAGAATGTCCCATTTCTTGCGGCTACTACGGCCGGCACGGAGGTCGGCCGCTACATGAGCGAGACGCGGGGGCGCTCGCGCGGTTGGGGGGCGCTGGTGGGCAGGCGAATCCAAAACGTCGTGCCCTGGCCCACCTCGCTCGTCAACCCGATCTCGCCGCCGAGCAGGTAGATCAGCTCTTTCGCGATCGCCAGCCCCAGCCCGGTGCCGTGATGCTCGCGCGTCGGCGACTGATCGATCTGGCGGAACTTCTCGAAAATGACCTGATGGTGCTCGGGGGCGATGCCGGGACCGGTGTCCTGAATCGCGACCTCCACGTGGCCCTCGTCATGGCGCCGGGCGCGCAACCAGACCTGGCCACCCTCCGGCGTGAACTTGACGGCATTCGACATGAGGTTGAAGAGCACCTGCCGGAGCTTGCCGCCGTCCGTCAGGAGAGCGGGCAGGCCGTCCTCGACCTCCAGCATCACTTGCAGCTTCTTGCGGTCGGCCAGCGGGCGGACGTGGTCGAGCAGCATGTTGCACACGCCGCCCACTTGGACGGACTCGATCCGCAGCTCCGTCTTGCCGGCCTCGATCTTCGCCAGATCAAGCAGATCATTGATGATCTCGAGCAGGATGCGGCCGGAGATCAGGATATTCTCGGCGTAACGCAGGGTGCGGGAATCGCCGTCCCCCGCCGGTCCTTCGCGCAGCAGCTCGGCAAAGCCGATGATGCTGGTGAGCGGCGTGCGCAGCTCGTGCGAGACGTTGGCGAGGAACTCGCTCTTGACGCGGTTGGCTTCGTAGAGGGCTACGTTGGTCTCGGCCATCAACGCGAGCTTCTCATCCAGTAGGAGATTCGCCTTCTTCAGCTCCTCCTGCGAGACACGCAGCCGTTCGAGCATCGTATTGAGGTTCTCGGAGAGCATCTCGAACTCGTCGCCCGTGTGCACGTCGGACCGAACGGCGAGGTCGCCGTCGGCGACTCGCAGGGCCACGGAGCGCAGCTCGTGGATCGGCGCCAGAATGAACCGCGTGGTGATCAGGTAGAAGACCAGAATGGCCAGGATTCCCGCTAGGGCGCCGGCCGCGACGATGACAATCCGGTTCAGCAGCGACGCCTGCCCGCTCAGCTCCGCCGGCAGGTCGACGAGAATCAGGCCTGCGAGCTGGTTCTCACGATAGGGCGGGGCGCTCCGCCCCTCTTCATGGCAGTTCAGGCACCGCCGGGTCACCCAGACGGCGTGGGCATAGCGGAACCGGCGCCCCCCCGCGCCCCAGGTGGTGCGGGCGTACCAGTCCGTACTGGGACGCCGGCGCAGGGTACGGAAGGCCTCCTCGACAAACGGATCGCGCGGGGCCAGGTTGACAATCGAGAGGGGATCGTCGGGATTCGGCTCCGTCCGCACAAACACTGGCTCGCGTGCCGAGCTCTCGGGCAGCAGGCCGAACTTCCCCCCGTGCATGCCGCTCGCCGCCCCGGCCGAGGCCTCGTGCGCGGGCAGCGCGAGGCGAAAGTAACTTTCCGCGGCGCTCTGCGCCTCGCGAAACGCCTGCTGCAGGACGAGTGCTTCCATGTAGTACCACGGCACGGCGAGGGCGGCGCCGATGATGAGCACGACCGCCAGGCCGAAGAGGATGCGGTACTTGGTGGCCAATGAAATCCGGGCCAGGCGCATGCGATTGATCCTGCCGTCCGCGATGGGCGGATTATAGCAGTCCGTTGAAAAAGGGACTGGCTCCGAGCCTCAGCCGGCCGTTGATCGCGGGGCGGCACCGCCAACGAGGTGCCGGTCCCTTTTTCAACGGACTCATGGCCCGTCGTCGGCCACGCGGGTGCAGTTCCCCGACCGCGGCGGCAAGCGTATAGTGTGCCGGCGGGGATCCGTCGCGGTCGGTCCCCCGCGTCGGGCCACGGTACCCGCCGCGGCCCGGTTTTGCTCCCCGGCAAGCAGCGCGAGGGTGTCATGAAGTCTACGGGATGGTGTGTGCCTGTGGCGTTGTCCTTCGCAGTCGGGCTTGCGCTTCTGACTGGCGCTGGGTGCCAACAGTTGATGCAGCAGACGGATCAGGACGTCGCGCGCCTGATCCACGAGCGGCAGCAGACCGCCCTTGGTCAGACAGCGCGAGCCGACGTGGGCGAGTCTGGGCCAATGCGAAAGCCAGGCCGCGCCGCCTATCGCTACGCCCCAAGCCCCTCGAGCCCGGACGTGCCGGCCGCGTTCGTCGCCACAACCACCCAACCCACGTCCGCTCCCGCTTTTGCCGTGTCCCAGCCGGCGACCACGAGCGCGCCCGCCGCCGCCTCGCAGCCGGGTACGCAGCCGCGCAGCGTATTCACACTCACGAGCGCCCTGGCCTATGCGCAGCGGTACCAGCGCGAGTATCAATCGGCCAAAGAGGATTTGTACCTGTCCGCGCTCGCCCTGACGCTCGAGCGGCACCTCTGGACGCCGACGTTCGCCGCGAACCTGCGGACGGTGTACGGCAACTTCGGCGAAGCCAGCGGTTTTGACCAGGCGATGCGCTTCATGGCCGACCTGTCGGTCGCGCAACGGCTGCCGTACGGCGGCACGTTCACGGCCAACGCAGTGAGCACGCTGATCCGCGACGTGAAGCAGACGATCACGGCGCAGGAAGGCAGCAACGTCGCGCTGGGTCTGAACATCCCGTTTCTGCGCGGGGCCGGGCATGTCGCGCGCGAGACGCTCATTCAGCTCGAACGTGATCTGACGTACTCGGTGCGGGTCTTCGAGCGCTACCGGCGGCAACAGCTCGTCAGTGTCGCCCAGGCGTACTTTGACCTGCTCGCCGCGAAGCAGCGGGTGGCGGACAGCGAGGAGAGTTACGGGAATTTCGTGCTGGACTACGAGCGTGCGAAGGCCACCGAAAGCACCGGGCGCGGCACCTTGCTGGACACCCAACGCGCCGAGCTGGCCATGCTCAACCAGGAGAATGCGCTCGAACAAGCGCGCGAGTTCTTCCGGGCAGCCACGGATAACTTCAAAGTGTTGATCGGCATGCCCGTCGACGAGCCTCTGACCCGCGAGGACCTGGAAGACATCGAGACCATCGAGCGGCGCGTCGACGACGGCACCTACCCCCTGCTTGCCCGTCCGCTCGCCATCAACGACGAGCGGCTCGCCGTCGAAGTCGCCTTGCAACGCCGCCTCGACCTGCTCACGTTGCAGGATCAGATCGACGATGCCCGGCGTGGCGTGGAGGTCAGCCGCAACGCGCTCCTGCCCGATCTGAACTGGAACTCGACGCTGACCTTCGACACCGACCCGAACCACTACAACATGGGGGCCTTCAACTTCGACCGGGCCAACTGGCGCTCGGAGGTGGTGCTGGGGCTGCCGTTGGAGCGCACCGCCGAGCGGAATGATCTGCGCCGCAGCCTGATCGGCGTGCAGCAGGCGCAGCGGGCCCATGTGGGTCAGGCGGAACGGATTCGGGCCGAAGTGCGGCGCGCGGTCAACGACCTCTTGCTGCAGGAGCGGTCGCTGGAGATTCAGCTCAAGACGGTGGGCGTAGCCGAGCGGCAACGCGAGTTCGCCGAGATTCAGTACGACTATGGAAACATCAACAACCGGGACAAGATCGATGCCGAGAACGCGTGGGTCAACGCGCGGAACCAACTGAACCTGGCCAAGACCGCGCGGTGGGGCGCCATCTTGGAGTTCCGCCTGGCAACCGAGACGCTGCTGGTCGAAGAGGACGGTACGCAGCCGCCCGCCGACCGAGTGCCGCTCGCCGCCGCGCCGCCGGACTTACCGTAGAGCAAGTCGCTCGGGCAGCCATTAAGGGCCCCGCGCTTCCGGTCGGGGTTCGGATGGGGCTCGGGGTTGGGATGGGGCTAAGCGCATTACTGGCCGACGACGGGCTCCATCGCCAGGTTCTCTTTGAGCAGCTTCTCGTACTTCCGCTTCAGCGCGCTGTCGAGCACTTTGACGTCCGCCTTCTGAAACAGCTCGGTAACCAGGCGATTCATCTGCTGCGGAACCGCATGGTCCCGGAGCGACTGCTCGACCTGCTCGCGCACGTCCTCAAATCGCGCGTCCGGCGCCGGAACGCGCCGTTCCAGCTTCAGGATGTGCCACCAGCGGCCCACGCGGATCGGCTTGGAGACCTCCCCGGGCTTCATCGAGAACGCCGCCTCACGCAGCACCGGCGCGATCGCTTCGTCGTTGAAGGCGAATGGGGGGAGCAGCCCGCCGCTTTGGGCCGTATCGGCATTCTCACTGACCGCCCGCGCCACGTCGCCAAAATCCGCGCCTTTTTCCAGCCGGTTCAGGGCCTCGTGCAACCCCCCGACGTCGCTGAGCTGGATGTGCCGCACCTCGACCTTCTCGCCGTAAAGCCGGGCGAATTCCTCGCGCAGCGTGGCGTCGTCGACCCGGAAGCTCTGCTCAACCACTTTGCGCAGATGCGCATTGCGCTCCATGCCGATCTTGAACTCGGTCAGCGTAATGCCCTTCTGCTGCAGCAGCATCTCGAGCGACTTGTGCTTGTCTTCATTGGTGAGCGTGCGCCCGAACGCATCGACCGGCGGGGCGATTTTCGCCAGCGCGCGGTCAAACTCCCGCTGCACGTCCTCGTCGGTGACGCGAATTTTCAGCCGGCGAGTCTCTTCCTTGGCGAGCTCGAGCACGATGAGCTGCTGCATGACCTCGAGGCCACGCGCCTCCATGAGCAGATCTACCATCTGTTTGCGGGTGATCGGCCGCCCGTTGACGATGACGATCGCGTCGCCGTCCTGGCCACGCGCCTCCGGCACGCCCACGCCGACCACGAGCAGCAGCGCCCCGACCACCAGTGCGGGCCCCGCCATTCCGAGCCGACGTAAACCTGCACCCATGACTTACCTCCGTTGTTTGAGCGGCGCCAGCGGCGCGCGATCCGATGCCGCCATCCCCAGCCGCAGGGCCGGCAGGCTCCGGCGCAACCAGGTCCGCAGCCAGTTCAGTACCGGGCGTTCGCTCGCGTAATGCCCCAGGTGTACCGCGGTTACGCCGCGGCGCTGGAGCTCCAGCGCGTCGTGATGCTTGAACTCCCCGGTTAGCACGATCGAGTCCGAGTCGCGGAACGCCTCGATCCCGAACGCGCCCGCCGCCGCAGTCACCGACCGGAAGCGGCGCTTCAAGTCTCCGACCACCAGCGCGGCGGACAGGTCGACGTGCCGGCCCAGGCGAGCCACGAGCTGTGTCCCCCGCTGTGGCCGCGCGAGCAGGCCCACGCGCCCCATGCCGACCGCACCGCGCCCCGCCGCCTCATGCAGGGGATACAAGTCGAACGCGGGCTCCTCGTACGAGTGCGTCGCGTAGAGGGCCCGCACGATCGGCCCCAGGCGCTCACGCGGCACCACCATCTCCAGGCGAGTTTCGTCCGCGTGCTCGAGTACCTGCTTGCGGCCCACGGTCGGATGCGTGGTGGGGTCGCCGCGAAACGTCCCGCGCCCGGTCAATTCGAAGCTGCATTCCGAGTAGTGCCCGATCACGCCCGCTCCGGCCGCCGCCAGTGCACGCCGCAGCCGGGCCACCTCCCGCGACGGCACGAATACGACGAGTTTGTACTGCCGGTCATGGTGCACCAGCGGCTCGAGCGGATAGCGTTTGACCGGCGTGAAGATGTCGAGCAGCACGTCGTTGGTGCCCCCGACCGCGGCATCGAGGGCCGTGTGCACCGCAATGAGCGCGACCCGGGCCGCGAGCAGGTCCGGCAACAAGGTCGTCGGACAACTTGCCTCGGGAGTGATGCTGCGGATGCCCTTGAAAATAGGTGGATGATACAGCACGAGCGCGTCGGTGCGCTTGCGCAGGGCCTCGCGCGCCACCTTATCCGTCAGGTCGATCGCCAGCAAGACGCGCCGCGCCGGCCACTCGGGCCGCCCCGCCAACAGCCCCACGTTGTCCCATTCGGCGGCATGCTCAAACGGCGCCAGCGCGCCGACGGCCGCGAGCAGATCCGCCACCTGCGGCTCACTCATCACCCGCCTCCCGATCGATCAACTCGCCGTACGCGATCGCCAGCTTCCGTGTGACCTCCCCGGGTTTCTCATTGCCGATGGGCTGGCGTCCAATCCGCACGACCGGCATGAGCTCCATCATGCTGTTGGTCAGAAACACCTCTTCCGACGCGAGCACGTCGGCGAGCGTGAGGCCCTGCTCGCGCACGGGGACGTCGTGTTCCACGGCCAACTCCATCACGGCGGCGCGGGTAATGCCGGGCAACACCGGCGTGTCCAGCGGCGGCGTCCGCAACTGCTCATCGCGCACGACGAACACCGAGCTGATGGCCCCCTCCGCGAGGAAGCCGTCCGGCGTAAACCACAGGGCCTCGAAAGCCGACTGCCGGTGCGCCGCTCGCAGCGAGGCCAGGCGGGCAAAGTAGCTGGTCGTCTTGTGGCCAGCAGTCGGGTCGCTCCGACACTGGCGGCAGTCCGAGACGACCGCCGTCACGCCGCGCGTGTAGCACTCATCCGGATACTTCTCCGCAGGTGCCGCGGCGGCCACGATGGTCAGCTCCGGCGTGTCCCCGGCCGCCGCGTGCAAAGAGCCCGTGGTCACGGTGAGCCGTACCCGTGCATCGGCCCCGGCGAACGGCGAAAGTACCTGGTGCACATTGGCAGCCAGGGTTTCCGTGTCGGGGAGAACGGTCCACCCCAGGGTGCGAGCGGATTGGACCAGGCGATCCAGATGCGGCTGGAGACGGAAAACCCGTCCCTCGTAAGCGCGCATCGTCTCAAACAGCCCGATGCCCTGCATGAAGCCCGCGTCAAAGACGCTGACCCGGGCCTCCTCGGCCGGCAGCAACGTCCCGTTCAGGCTGACCCAGTGCCGCACCGCAGTCTCCTTCATTCTGCGACGAGGCGTCCGGCGCGCGGCGGGCCGCCGCTAGCCACGGGTCGCCCGTGAGTCCCGCCAGGATCCCACGGGCCTTGGCCAGCGTTTCCTCGTACTCGGCGGCCGGATCCGAGTCGGCCACGATGCCGCCGCCGACGTAAAGTGTCGCCGTTTGCCCGCGAATCTGCAAAGTGCGAATCGCCACGTTGAAGGTCATCTGGCCGTCCAGACCGAGTACGCCGATGGCCCCGGTGTAAACGCCGCGCGCCACCGGCTCGAGCTCGTCAATGATCTGCAGCGCCCGGACCTTGGGCACGCCGCTGATCGAGCCGGCTGGGAAACAGGCCTGGAGCAGATCCAGTCCGTCCCGGTTCGGCAGGAGCTGCCCCGTGACGTCGGCCACGGTATGGAACACGGTGGGATGCACTTCCACCCGGCGCGGATGCTCGACCCGCACGCTGCCATACTCGCAGACGCGGCCCAAGTCATTCCGATGCAGGTCGACGATCATGGTCAATTCCGCCGCCTCCTTGGCCGAGGCCACGAGCTCGCGCTGCAGGGCCGCATCATGGGCCGGATCGCCCGTGCGTGGCCGCGTCCCCTTGATCGGCCGCGTGCGTACGGCGCCATCGCGAAGCCGCAGGAACAACTCCGGCGAGACGGAGGCGACGGCTCCGTCCTCCCAGGACAGGAAGGCGGCGTAAGGAGCCGGGTTGGCCCGCCGGACGGCTGCGTACGCCGCCAGCGGAGCGCCGACGCCTTGCAGGTGGATTCGGTGGGCGAAGTTTACCTGGTAGATGTCGCCCGCGCGGATGTACTCGATGGCCCGCCGCACGCGGTGTATGTACGTGTGGCGCTCCATCTCGAGTCGCAGTTGGGCGGTCGTGGCCGTATAGGTGCCGCGGGTCTGCGCGGCTTGGTCCCACCGCTCGAGCCAATCGGCGCCTGAACTCCGGCCGGCGCTTGGGAAAGCCGCACCAATGGCGGGTGCGTGGACGGCGAAGGCCCGTCGTTCCGCATGGTCCAGCACGATCCCCCGATCGAAAAGCGCCAGCCGCAAGAGGGGCAGCCCGAGGTCTTCGCGGTGCGAGGCCGGCAGGCGCTCAAGCTGGTGGGCCATCTCAAAGCCGACGTAGCCCACCCATCCGGGCGAGAGGTCCCAGGGCAGGGTCGGCAAACGCGGCAGGTGGCCATACACCCGCTGCCACAAGCGCCAGCCGTTCTCGTCATGATCCACAAGTGCATTGGCGACGCGGAACGCAGCCGACGCGCCATCAAACTGGTCCAGCACGGCACACGGCTGCGCGCAGAACATGCTGTAGCGAGCCCCGCTCGCTTGAGCCGTCACCTGCGCCGCACTGTCGAGCCACGCGAGTTCTGCGGGCTCGGCGAAAACCGAGGCCGCAGCCACCGGATCGTCGGGCCAGGCCACCTCGCGAATGTCCCACGGCCGGGGCAGGTTGCTCTCCTTTGCTAACGCATTGTCGGAGCACGAGTTACGTTGTGCAGCCGCCGGACCGCGCCGGTGTGCCGCTACCGGCGGCGGCGTTGGAAGCGCTCACGGGCACATTCTCCCGTCGGTCGGGCCCAACCTTTCGCCCGGTGGTGTGGTCTAAGGTGGTATAATGCGGATTGCAAGGCCTCGGGCGAACTTGAGTGAGGACTTGGACATGAACCCCTGCACACGATTCCTGCTGTCGACCGCCTTCGTGGCACTCCTGGCCCTGAGCACTCCGGCTCGTGGGCACGACTTCTCGATCGGTTTCAGCTACAGCAGCGGGCCGCGCTATTACGACTACTGCGCCCCGCGCACGTATGTGTATCGCGACTACTCGCCGGTGGTGGTGTATCGCGACTATGCGCCCGACGTGGTCGTCGTGGATCCGCTGCCGCGCGCCTATTACTACCGGGACTACTCGCCGCGGACGGTCGTCTATCGCGACCGCTCGCCGGGCTACTACCGCACGAGCAGAACCTACTTTTCGCCGAGTTACTACCCCAGCCACCGCAGCTACCGGCACTACAACTACGCTCCGGTTCACCGGTCAACCCGGATTCACCGCAGGTAGCCGCGATGGCGAGACTGCGATCACGCTCCGGAGGCATCGCTCGCTCGAACGGGCGTTGCTGGAGGTGAGCGTCAGGGGCCAGCGCACCCGGCATGAAGGGGGCCGTCGGCGTCACCCCTGCTACGCGTGTGCTCCGGGTCAGCCACGCCGGCCGCTGCACCCGCAAAGCGAATCCCAATTCACGGCTACTACCACCCCCAGTCGCAGTTCGTGATCCACAGGTTGAAGCTGACCCAGTCAACGACGTACCCCGGATTAGGTCCGGATGGCCATGTGTCAATCATCAGGTAATACACACCCGGCGAGAGAACCAGGTCGTGGAACACCGGCACGCCGTACCAATACTCCGGCATGATCAGGCAGGGTTCCACCGGTGGACACGCCCCGGACAGCGCCATGCGCGGTTCCAGCCCGTCGTCCGAAAGAAGCCGGATGTTCACGCACACGTCGCCGTCGCTGACGACCAGCTTGTAGATGATCTCCCTCCCCCCGTCGTAGAGTCCCAAACAGGTCGTGCCGGCGTACGTGTTGGCGCGGTAGTAGGTGCCGTTCCAGTCCTCCCAGGAGTAATAGGGGTCTGGCGACAACTCGACGACGAGGGGGTCAAGGCATGTGTCGCCGTCCTCTGTCTGGCAGGTCTCGCTGGCGCACGGCTCGCCCCGGCGCCACGTGCCGCCGAGATTCAAGCACTCGGCCAGCTCGACGCTCCCGACACATTCGGAGCCGACGCAGCAGGCGCCGAGGTCCGTGTCGGCGTTCTCAATCAGGAGCTCAAAGCCTGGGATGTCGCCGGGCGCGAGCCACTTGTCGATGAGCAACGTGTAGAGGCCCGGCACGAGCACGACATACCGCAGACCATGGGGCGCGCTACCGGCATTGATGCTCTTGGCGATGCACTTGGACGGCGGACAATGATCCGCCAGCGCGATGCCCGTGTACGACGTACCCATCGGATCAAGCGTGATGTTCACGACCACGGTCTGCGTGACGACGAGCAGGTAGACGATGTCGTCGCCGCTGTCGTAGCTGCCGAGACAGGTGCTCCAGTAATCGTTGCCGCGCCCCGTCGTCCAGTTGGTCTCCAGGTAGGGCAAGGCGGTCGGCTCCAGGTGTAGTTGAATCGGATTGACGCAGTCGCTGCCCGGTGCAGTCGGGCATTCCACGTCGGCGCAGGCGGTGTCTTGACCCTGATACGCGCCCCCTTGGAAGATGCACTCCGCGGCCTCCATGACCTGACAGGGACCGGACGGCAGGCAGCACGCGCCGCTCACCGGCGCGACGTGCAGGTCGAACCACGTCCATCCGCCGCCCGGGTGATTGCCGGTCGTGCCGACCTGGAAGTAGTAGGTGGCGCCCGTCACGGCCGGGAAGCGCACGACCTCGGTCTCGCCGTTCTCCTCGTTGTCAGCACAGTGCAACGCCGTCGAGGCGCCGCAGTCGTCCCAGACTTCAAGTATGGCGTCATAGGTGCCAACCGCCGTCGCCACCGCCAGGCCGCTCACATCGGCCGTCCACGCGAACCATGCGTCGTTCTGCATACTCCCGATCGGCCGGTACTTGTCGCATGCGCCCGTGGGGCCGTCGGCCGTCATGGCGTCGTTGTAGAACACCTGGACGAAGGGCAGTGCCGAAATTACCTCGGCGTGGGCACAGTCCTCGCGAAAGTGGGGCGGGCAGGGCGTTGTGCAGTCCAGCGCTTCATCCCAAACGCCGACGAGTGCGGCACACTCCGCCTGGGTCACATCGGCACACTGCGTCCAGTCGGCGTAGCAGCAGCGCCCCGTCGGCGGCACGCACGCCGTCACGCTCAACTGGAAGTGCGGGATGCACGCCGGCGCCGGCCACGTGTCGATCATGATGTAATAGGTCCCCGCCTCCAGATGCTGGCAGCCCAGGCTGTGCGGGGTCGCCGCGGGGTTGGTGCTCAGCGCGATGCAATTTACGTCGGGCGGGAAATGATCCGTCAGCAGTAGGCCGGTGTAGTGGGCGTCATTCGGATCCAGGATCAGCTTGATCTCCAAATCCTGTGCGGCGTCGCTCACGACCAGCGTATAGAGGATGTCCTCGCCGCCATCGAAGGAGCCGAGGCACGTGGCGTCGTAGGAGTTCCCGCGCCCGCAGGTGGTGTTTACGTCCGTATAGGGAAGCCCGTCCGGCGCGAAAATCATGCGCGGCGGGCACTCGAGGCACGCGCTGCCCGGGCCCAGCCATGTCGCACTGGGGCCCGGACAGGGGATCGGCGGCGAATGCTCGGAGAGCAAGGCAACAAACGGGTTGATGTCCCCAAAAGAGGCTTGTCCGTAAGTGCCATCGGCGTTGATATCCCCGTTCTCCGGGTTGCATCCGGCATACGCCGCCTCCCAGGCAGTCATGCTCGTCAGATACAACACGAACGGGTTGATGTCGCCCAAGTCGACCTGGCCGTCGCAGTTCAGGTCACCCAGGCAAGGCGGCGGCAGCACGTCGCAGGCGCTGCAGGTCGTGACTTGACAGGTCCCGTCGGCGTGGCAGCAGGCGCCCAGCGGCGCGCCGCACGGCGGGTCCAACGCGGCACAGCCCAGCTCGCTGAAGCGACCGGTACACTCACTGAACGCCACGTTCTCCCGGCAGCCTGCGCAATCGTCGCAGCAGGCCCCGTAGATCGGTATATTGTCGGTCGTCAGACAAAATGCCAGGTCGAAACCCCATTCGACCCACGGGTCGCCGGGCCCGTTGGTCAAGGAGAGCGAGCGCGCGTCGCCTTCCGCCGAGCTCATCCACGCAAACCAGCAATCCGGCGCGCCGCCACCCACAATCGATACCCAGCCGTTTCGTAGGCTCAGCGGTACGTCGAGGGCCGCAGAGTATTCGTAGACGTCGTACTGGGAATAGCCCACGTTCCCAACCAGCGCCCCCGGGATCGTCAGCGAATAACCAAATACTTCGTCCCCGGGGAGTCCCCCCACGTCCTCATACAGCTCGATGTCAACATCCATCGGGTCTTCAGAGCACTGTTCCCAGTATCCCGGCCCACCATAGGGAGGCGTGTACTGAAAGTGGAATCGCAGCCCCCAGAACCTGACGCCCACAATTCGGCCCTCGACCCCACAAAAGTTGTCGTAGCGGACTCCCTGCGGCCACGAACCAGCATCGTAGTCTGTGAACGCCAGCGTCCAGTTCTCAAGACCCGGCGTCTGCCCGTATACGGTGGTTCCGTCGCTCGGGCAGATCGGCGGTGGAAGGCTCTCGCGCACCGTCAGCGTGTAATCGCCCGCCTCGTTTCCGTATCCATCGACCACGATGTAGTAGGTAATGCCAGCCTGCAAAGTCAGGTTCCACAGCGCCGAGACAAACCCTTGCCCGGCGTCGGACGTGCACGCGTCATCGCTGCAGGCGACGGGCTGCCCCATAGTAGGCGGACATGAGTCATAAACATACAGTTTCGTATCAAAGTCCGTCATGCCGTTGCAGAGCAGGACGTCGACGGTAACGTTGCTCGCCGGCGTAAAGCGATACACGACATCTGGGGCTGTCGATTCGCCGTACGGACAGGCTTCGTCGTAGTTGTTGCTGAAGCCGACCGTCGTACCGCTGACACTGATGGGGAGCGTGCCCGCGAGCGGAAAGGCTGTGGAGCAAGTATCCCCCGTCTTTCGCTCTTCTTCGCCGGCCAGCGCACCCATCGCCAGCAGCCACGTCACCGCCAGACAGCCCGCTATCATGTTCTTTGTCAATGCATGCCACACGTGAATCCCCTTATGTCGCCAGCCCGAGCAGCAGAAGCCAACCACGGCGCTGAGTGTTAAGCCGACACCACACCTCATGACAACATCCCTCCTGCTGGAGCGCCGATCACGGAAGTGGCGGATCGCAGTTATAGTTATTGACGGTCCCAGATGGTTCGTAGTGTATCGGCGGCGTGAAATACTCGCTCACCACCCACGCCCGGTCGATTGCTTCCCAGCCCACGCCGCACCAGCCGCGCGTGTCCCGGAACTGGTAGTCCGCATGTCCGTCGAGATAACCGCAACTGTGCTTGCCGAACTCCCCGTGATTCCCTGTCATGATCGTCTTGACGTAGCTGCCTATGCCCCAGTCCATCGGATCTTCCAACAACCAGGTGAAGCTGTCCGCCTGCGCGGTCATGACATCAAGAACGAGAGCGTCGACGTAGTCGTCCCAATCGCCCGGACGCGTCCAGGGGTCTGTGTCCCCCCACCAGTTGACATTGAGTATCGCGTGCAGGTTGAACTGGTAGCTCGTGCCGACGTCGTCGTAGCAACTGATCGGAGCGGCCGCACCGCGTTGATAGAATCCGCCCTGATGCGAGCCCCGGTCGGAGGGGCATTGAAACGCCGGCATGGGGGTCCGTTCCACGATCTGTGACCCACTCATCGCGTCCGGCTGGGCCCGAGCGCCGAGCACGTATGGGTTGAAGGGCCGCTTGTCGACTGGAATGAAGAAGGCCCCTCCTCCGTAGTATTTCCACCAGTCACTGTTCGTCTTACCGCCATAGGTCCAGGAACAGATACCGTTGCCGTTTGGCGTCCGCAGCGAAAACCGGTCCTCGTAGTCGCTCAGGTACATGCCGGTCGCCCGCATGAGCTGGCGCAGATTGGTCAGGCACTGGTCGATCTTGGCCTGCTCATCCGCGCTGCGTAGTACCGGCAGCGTCAGCGGCACGAGCAGAGCCGCCAGCCCGACCACGACCACCAGGTCAACCAGCGTGAACCCGCCGCGCAACTCGTTGCCCAGTCTGTGTTTGACCCTCATCGCGCACCTCCCTTTGAGGCAGAGCTGTTCGGTATCCGAAACGCGTCTACTGGACACTCCCCGCCAGCCGTCGTCCGGGCCGATACCCGCCAATGGCGTTTCCGCCTTCATCATGCGACAACCCTAGATGTCTCAACTGCCAGCCGCTACGCCAACGGAACATCCTCGGTGGGCGCCTCCGCGACCTCGCCCAGCGTGACCAGCGCGAGCCGGGCGGCCTTCTGCTCGGCCTCTTTCTTGTTGGGGCCCCAGGCACTCGGGAACTGCCGGCCGCCGATGGAGACGGCCACCTCGAAACACTTGGCGTGATCCGGGCCCTTCTCATCCAGCAGCTCGTAGATGGGCGTCGCATTCATGTTCCGCTGAGCGCATTGCTGCAAGTGCGACTTGAAGTTGAACTGATGTTGCGACGCGGTCGCTTCCTGCAGCTCGTCATCCATGTGACGCAGGACAAACTGCTGCGCGGCTTCCAAACCCCCGTCCAAGTAAATGGCTGCGATGACCGCTTCGAGCGTGCCCGCCGCCAGGGAGCTGGGCAGAAGCTCCCCGCTGTCCATCCCCTGCCCCAGAATCAGGCCCTCGGTAAGCCGCAGGCGCTGGGCGACCTGGGCACAGGTCCGGCGTGAGACGACCGCCGACTTGATCTTGGTCATGTCCCCTTCGAGCGCGTCGGGCAGACGCTCATACAGCGCCTGGCACACCACCAGGCCGAGCACCGCGTCGCCGAGGAACTCCATGCGCTCGTTGCTGTCGCGGCGGTGGTTGGCTGAGGAGGCGTGGTGCAGGGCTAACTTGAGCAGGTCCAGGTTGTTGAAGTGGTATCCGATCGATTCCTGGCAGGTTTGCAGAGTGTTCTGGCGCGGCATGTCGGCGGTTCCTCGGCACAGGCCGAAGACGCAACGCGTCACGCCGCAGAGGCGGGGCACGTTGCGTCGGCGGCCGGTGACTGACCTGATCGGCGGTACACCCGGCCAGCGGGCCGGGACGAGCACCACGTGCAGTATACCAAGGCGCGTGCCGCCAAGCGAGGGCAAGCCGGGTCCACGTCAGAAGCACGCCGACCCACCATTGCCGGGGCCGCCCGAAGACGCTAGACTAAGGGGCTCGGATTCCGGAGAACCGTGATGTCGATTGACCGTTCGCTGCGTACCAAGAGCTCCCTGGAGCGACACCGTAACGTGCTTTCCCGGCCGGAGCGCGTCATGCGGCTCCAGGACCAGGAGCGTTGGGTCGAAGGCCAGAGCGTGCTGGGCCTCCCCAAGATCGCGCACCGCAAGGGGAAGGCCGGCAAGAAGAAGGTCAAGGTCGAGGCCGCCGCCGAAGGCACCGCGACCCCCACCACTGAAGCCCCCAAGGCGACGTAGTCTGGCGGCGCGGCAGGTGCCGGCATGGGACAGCGCCTCGCCCCCACGACGACCCACCGGCATTTCTTCAAGCATTCAACGCCGCCGGCCCGGCCGGCGCGAACTTATGGGCCCTCCAGACGTAGCGCGTATATGATGCATATTGCCCCGGGGCCAACGGCGGTACGTTGACACGACGCCGTTAGTGCTTACATTCACGCATCTTGTGGCACGCTCAGACGGCATCGAGCCTCGGGGCGGTTTTCCCGGCCGCTCTATCGGTGAGCTATGGCGCACGAACACCTGACGGTGAAGTCGGAAACTGGCCGGGCCACGCTCAAGCTCGTGGCCACGATGCTGGGCGGGGTGCTGGTTCTGGCTTCGTTCCTGGCTGGTTGGCTGCTGGCTGACCCCGCCGCCGGCAAGCAGAGCGGCGCGTTCTATCGCGACATCCTCGCCGGCTTTGGCGCCCTCCTGCTGGCGGCTCCCCTGTGGTGGCATGCCCTCAAAGCCCTGCTTACCGGCCACCTGCATATGGATGAGCTGGTCGCACTGGCCATCCTGGCCGCGATGGCCAAAGGCGAATACCAGACGGCCGGCGTGGTCGCCTTTTTCCTGCTCCTCAGCATCCTGATTGAGACCCGCACCGCCTTGGGGGCCCGGGCGGCCATCGAAGGTCTCGTGCGCCTGACCCCCGCCAAAGCCCGCCTCCTCCTCGACGATGGCACCCAGGAGGAAGTCGAGGCCCACGCGCTGCGCCCCGGCGACAACGTACTCGTGCTCCCCGGCGACAATATCCCGGGCGACGGCCTGATCGTCGAGGGCCATTCCACCATTAACGAGGCCAACATCACCGGCGAATCTCTGCCGGCCGAGAAAGTGGCCGGCGACGAGGTCTTCGGCGGCACCAGCAACGTCACCGGCGCAATGCGGATTCGCGTCACGAAGGTCGGTCACGACACCACCCTCGGCCGGGTGCAGGACCTGATTCTCGAGGCCGAACGCACCAAGATCCCCCTGATGCGCCTCATCGACCAGTATGCCTCCTGGTACACGCCGGTCACGCTGATGATTGCCGGCGTCGTCTGGTTCTTCACCCGCGACATGAACAAGACCATCGCGCTGCTCGTGATCGCCTGCCCGTGCGCGCTCATCCTGGCGACGCCGACTGCGATCGTTGCGGCCCTGTCCGCCGCCGCCCGGCTGGGCGTCTACATCAAGGACGTGACCAATCTGGAATGGGCCCGCAAGCTCACCGCCATCGTGTTCGACAAGACCGGCACGCTGACGACCGGCGAGCTGGCGGTCACGCGGCTGATGCCCGCTCCCGGCGTCGATGCGGCCGAGCTGCTCAGGACGGCCGCCTCGGTCGAGCGGCTCAGCCGGCACCCGGTCGCGCGGGCGATCGTTGCCGTCGCTGAGAAGGCCCGCGTTCCCCTGGATGACGCAACCGGGTTTGAAGAGGTTTCCGGCAAGGGCGTGAAAGCCCGCCTGAATGGCCAGGCCGTGCAGATCGGTCGCCGCACGTGGGTTCAGGAAGCCGGGGCAGACCTTTCACCCATGCAGGACGAGAAGTACGCCGAACCGGAAGGACTCAGCACCCTCTATGTGGTTCGCGACGGGCGGTGCCTCGGCTGGGTGGGGCTGGAAGACCGCACGCGCCCCGAAGCCAAGCAGGCCCTGGATGAGCTGCGGCAACTCGGCATTCGCGACCTGATCATGGTCACGGGCGACCGCTGGTCGGTGGCCCGCCGTGTGGCCGGGGAAATGGGCTGCTCGGACGTCCAGGCCGAAGTGCTGCCCCAGGACAAGCTGGCTCTGGTCGACGCGCTCAAGCGCAAGGGCCACACGGTGGCCGTCGTGGGCGACGGCGTGAACGACGCCCCGGCGCTGGCCGCCGGCAACCTCGGCGTCGCCATGGGGGCCGCCGGCAGCGATGTCGCCATGGACAGCGCCAGCGTGGCGCTGATGAGCAGCGACCTGCGGCGTCTGCCGTTCATGGTCAGCCTCTCCCGCGCGACGACGAAAGTCATCTGGCAGAACCTGGTCTTCGGGGTCACGTTCATCATCGCGGTCGAGATTGCGATCGTGTTCTGGAACGTGCACCCGATCATGGCGGCGTTCCTGCACATGCTGTCTTCGGCCCTGGTGGTGTTCAACAGCGCCCGGATGGTGCGCTTCGGCGAGCAGATCGAATCCCATGTTCCGACCCCGCGCGGTACCCGCACCCCAGCCACGGGGAAGGTCGCCTTGCAGCCGGTCTAATGACGTTGCGGACACCACAGATGATGATGCCGTGCGTAGTGGCGGCCGAGCGTGAGAAAAAAACGGGGACTGGCTCCGCGCCGGCTGCGTCTGGTTCGCACGAAAGGCCCTCCCGCGGTGCCTGTCCCCGTTTTTTTCTGCGGTGCGGTTTAGCCCACCTCACGCGTCTCAAACAGGACCACCCCCAGTCCGAGCACGCCGGCCGCGTAGGCCACGGAGTACGCGGCCACCTGGCCGACCTGTGCGGCGGGGATGATCTGCTGCTGCGTGAGGGCGTCGCCGGCCCAGAAGAATTGGAAGTTGGGTGCGGCGGCGTAGAGGAGGCTGTACAACCACGCCCCACCCGTTGCGGCCGGTCGGCCCAGGTAGTGGTCCGAGAGCAGCCCCAGGACGTACACGGTCGTGCACAGGAGCAGCGTGACGACGTGGCTGAAACGCGTTGCCAGCGTGACGGCAAACGCCGTCAGGATCAGCACGCCGAAGAATGTCATCGCGACCGCGTACACCATCTGCATGTCGCCGAAATCGGTGCCGGGCGCTTGGAGCTCCCACTTCTTGGAGACGAACAGCACGAGGACGAAGGCCAGGGTGCCCAGCGGCACCACCCAGGCCGTGAGCGCCGTCGGAAAGTGCCAGCCATATACGTAGTTGCCGAAGGTCGCCGCGACCAGGCTGATGAACAGGGCCACGCCGGCGAAGACCAGCACCGGCCCATCGAAGCGGTCGGCGGCCGTCGCCATCGTCCCATGCCGCACGGTCAACAGGAACGCCAGGCTCAGGAAGTAGTAGCCCACGAGCACCGCGGCACACACGCCGAGGTACTTGCCCAGCAGGAACAGGGGCCGGTTGACCGGCTTGGAGACCACGGTCAGCACCGTGTGCGACTCAATCTCGCGCGTGATCACGCCGGTCGCGCTGAACACGCTGGCCAGCAGCCCGTACAGCAGCAACGTGGCCAGCCCGACGTCCTTGACGATCTTGATATCGCCCTCGTTGCTTTCCAGCGAGAACCCGGCCAGGCTCGGATTGATGATCAACAGCCCGGCCGCCACCCACAGCAGCACGCCGTAAACCGGCTGCCGGACTGTTTCGAAGAACGTGTTCTTCGTAATCGCAATGAGCTTGGCCAGCATGGGTACTCGTTGCTGCTCGACGGCGCGCGCGCCCACGCGCAGGCCGCCCGGCCGCGATTATGCCGCCGGCCCCACCCCCGGACAAGGGATCATACGTTCGGCAGACCCGCTCGTTCGCCGTTCGTCGCGGGAGGTACGTTGTGACCGAAACCACCCATACGCGGAGTCGCCGCGCCAGCCTCGGCGGGCTCGTGCTCCAGCTTGTCGCCTGCGGCGGTGTGTTGGCGCTGTCGTTGGCGACCAACTCGGCCGCGCTGAACCGCCTGGCTTGGTATCTGCTCGGCGGCGTCCCGATCTGGTTCGTGACCCTGCTGGTCTTCCGCCAGCGGGAACTGGCGGCGCTCGAGAGTCTCGATCTCGAAGAGCTGCGCCGTGAGAAACGGACCAGCGGGGGCGGGGAAGCCCTGTTCGGAGAGGAGGGTGGAGTCAACGTCAGCTTCCGCGTCGCCGACGCACGCCTGCGCTGGATGCAGCGCTGGCTCATCCCCGGCTTTGGGCTGGTGACGGCGGTGTACCTGGCCGTCATGGGCATCGCGGTGTGGCGCAGACTGGCGGTTACCCGCGTGATCGGCGGGGTAGAACTGCCGGGGCTGCGGGTGGGCGGAGAAGGCTGGCCAGCCCTGGTCAACGTCCCGATCGCGATGGTCGTCTTGGCGATCATCATGCTCGGCACGTTCCTGTTCGCGCGCTACGCCTCCGGCATGAGCCGCGTCACGGAATGGCAACTGCTCCGTGGCTGCGGCTCCTACATGCTCGGCAACGCCCTGGCCGCGATGGCGCTACTGGTCTGCCTGGGCGTGCAGCAGTACGGCGGGGTGGCGTCGTGGGAGCACGCGCTGGCCTACATCCTGCCGGTCGTGATGGTCGTGCTGGCCATCGAGACCCTGGCCAACTTCGTCCTCGACATCTACCGCCCACGTGCGCCCGGCGTCGAACCGCGGGCCTGCTTCGACAGCCGGTTGCTCGGCCTGCTCGCCGAGCCCGGCGGGATCGCCTCGTCGATCGCGGACGCGATCAATTACCAGTTCGGCTTCCAGGTGTCGCAGACTTGGTTCTATCAGCTCTTGCAGCGGGCGTTTGTGCCGTTGGTCGCCGTGGGCGCGGTGACTCTGTGGCTGCTGACCTGCGTCGTCGTCGTCCAGCCGTACGAGCGCGTCATCGTCCGCCGTCTCGGACGGCAGCTCAACGCGAAGAACCCGTATACGCCGGGCCTCCACTTCAAGGCCCCGTGGCCGATCGACGTGGCGGATGTGTACAACACCGGGCAGTTGCACCAGATCCACGTCGGGTACAAGAAGTGGAACGCGGTCCCGGACTACTCCCAGGCGACCACGCTGCAGCTCTGGACCGACGAGAAGCACATGGGGCAGGAGCACTTCGACTTCCTGATCTGTCCGCCCGAGCGCCGCGCCGAGGACGAGGAGCCGCCGGCGACGGAGCCCGCGGCGGATTCCGGCAGCCCGGGCAGCAAGGAGTCCCCGGTCAACCTGATTCGCATGGACGTGGCCCTGCAATATCGGATCCAGCCCGACCGCCTGGAGCGCTACTCCTCCGTCACGGAGAAGCCGGAGGAGACGCTGCGCAACATCGTGTGGGAAGAGGTCAGCCGCTTCACCGCGTCGGCCACGGTCGACTCGTTGCTGGGCCGCCAACTCTCCGCGATTGGTGACATCCTCCGCAGCCGCATCTCCGCCCGCACCGGGAACCTGGGCCTGGAGATCGTCTATGTCGGCGTCACCAACGTGCACCCGGAGAAGACCGTCGCGGAGGCGTTTCGCAAGGTCGTCACCGAGGAGCAGAAGAAGGTCGCCGACATCCGCGAAGCGCTGGTCACGGAGAGCGAGCGGCTCTCGCGAGTTGCCGGCGACGCCGCGACCGCCCGCTTTTTGGCCAACGCGGTGGAGCAGAATCGCAAGGCCAGCGAGCAGGCCAACGCCGCCGAGGAAGCCCTCGCCAACGCCGACCCCGCCGTGGTGGCCACGCTGGCGGCGCGCTTGAAAGAGACTGAGCCGTTGTTCGAGGCGCGGATCGAGGCCCAGGCCCGCCGTGACTCGGCCAACGAACTGAAGCGTCAGGTCGACCAGGAGTTCGAGCTGGGATTGGGACGGACCCTTGAAGAGCAACGCAATGCGACCCAGGCCGTGGCGCAGGCCGAGTCGGACGAGCAGAAGGCTGCCGCGGCACTGCAACAGGCCGCCACGCCGCTGCGGAGCGAAATGGCGGCGCGACTGACCGCGGCTCAAGTGGACGCCTTGCTGCGTCTGACGGAGGCCCGCTTGGCCCGCGCCCACTGGGAAGACAAGCTGAACCGCGGCTTCAACCCCGCGCGGCTGGAGGGCGAAGCGGCGGCTACGCTGGCGCGGGCCCTGGCGGAGCGCTGGACCAAGGAGATGGACGCAGCGCAGGACCTCATCGAGATGCAGAACGAGCGCGACGCGTACCAGGCGGCCCCGGAGGTCTACCAGGCGCGCCGCATGTTGGAGGTCCTCGTCGCCGGGCTCAAGGACGCGCGCAAGTACTTCCTGGCCTTCGATCCGGGTGACCGCATCGTGCACGTGCGGTTCATCGCCGAGGATGAGCTGCGGCTGCAACCCGAGGAAATCTCGCCGGACCGCAAGAAGTAGAGGACCTGTCATGACCAAGGTGTCGATTCCCACGTTGCTCATCGCCGGACTGGTGGTCCTGATCCTGCTGACCTTCGCCTTCACCTATCAGGTCGATTTCAACGAGGTCGCGGTGAAGGCCCGCTTCGGGAAGGCCGACGCCAGCAGCGTCATCCGTGAGCCCGGCCTGAAATTTCGCTGGCCGTACCCGTTTGAATCAATCGCGACGTACGACGTCCGCCTGCGGACGCTCGATACGCCGGAGACGGAGATCAAGACCGTCGACGGCAAGAACGTCATCGTCGGGGCGTACGCCGTCTGGCGCATCCAAGACCCGCTGCAGTTCTACCTGCGTGTGCCCGACCGGAGCGTCGTGGAAGCGGAGCAGCTCATGCGCTCGCGGATCAGCCAGACCCAGGCCGCCGTGGTCGGACAGAGCACGTTGTCCGACTTCGTCAATCTGGACGTCCGGCAGAAGGAGGCCAGCTACGCGCGGCTGCTGGCGCAGATGGTGGAGGGCGTGGGTCCCGGATTGCAGACCGATTACGGCATCGAGGTACTGCAGATCGGCCTGCGGCGCATCTCGCTTCCCAAGGAGACCATGCAGCAGGTGTTCGCCAGCATGCAGCAGGAGCGGAACCGTCTGGCGGCGCGCTACCGGCAGGAGGGCAAGTCCAAGGCCGAGGGCATCAAGGCCCGCGCCGAGGCCAACGCCAAGGCGATTCTCGCGTTCGCCAACACCCGGGCTACGCAGATCGAGTCCGCCGGAATTGCTGCCAGCACGCAGATCCTCAAGCGGATCGGGCAGGAGGATCGCGGCTTCTTTATCTGGCTGCGTGAGCTGGACGCGCTGCGGGCCGCGCTGTCGCAGAAGACGACGATCTTCCTGGACGAGAAGTCGCCGCTGTTTGCGCCGTTCGTTCATCCTCCGGGCCCGCCGGAACAGCCGGCGCAGTCGGGGAGGTGACGCCCATGGCCCCCGAATCGACGCATTCGCACTCCGACTCCGCAGCGCCGCCCGGCTTGGGCCGCCTGCCCGGCTCGCCGGCCCGCGATCCCGCGCAAGAGTCCCTGGTCCGCGCCCTGCGGGCCAGCTTCAACATCTTGCGCCTGCTCATCATCGTGCTGGCGGTGCTGTACGTCCTGTCCGGGGTCTTCCGCGTCGAGCCCGGGCAGCAGGGGCTCGTGGCGCGGCTCGGGAAACTGCGGCTGACCCGTGGCGAAACCGGGGAAACCCCCGTTTTCGCGCAAGGCTGGCACTGGGCGCTGCCCGACCCGTTCGAGAAGAAGTTCGTCATCACCGGACAGATTCAGGAGCTGAAGGTCATCACCTTCATGTTCAGCCATCCCCAGGCCGCGACGGCCAAGGACCTGTCGCAAATCGTGACCGAGACTCGCGAGCTCACGCCCGGCGTGGACGGGGCCATGCTGACGGGCGACCGCAACCTCTCGCACGGCCGCTGGGAGGTCCAGTACAAGATCGACAATGCGGCCCTGTTCGTGCAGAACGTCGGACAGCAGCCGGAGGATTTCGAGGACCTGTTGCGGCGGCTCACCGAGACGGCCGTCGTGCGCGAAGTGGCCGGACGAACGATCGAAGAGGTAACGCGCACGGCGCTCGACGCGGTCCGCGAGGGCGTGCAGCAGAAGCTGCAACAAGCGCTCGACGCGCTAGAGACTGGCGTGCGGATCGTGGAAGTGCGGGCCTACACCATCGAACCCGCCGCGGTGCGCCAGGCGTTCATGGACGTGGTCCGCGCGGAGAACGAGCGGCTGAGCCTGCAGCAGAAGGCCGAGGAGGAGGCGGCCGAGACGCTCAGCCAGGCCGCCGGCGACAAATACACGAAACTGCTCGATCTGATCGGCAAGTACGGGGAGGCGCAGCTCGCCCGCGTGAGCGACGAAGAGCTGGGCCGGCGCCTGGCCGACGTCGACGCCATGCTGGACCAGGCGGAGCGGGAGGGGGCCGGTCAAGTGGCGGTGCGGCTGAGCGAGGCCGCGGCGCGGGCCAACCAGATCAATGAGACCTTGCGGAGCGAATACAAGCAATTCGTCGATTACCTCGCCCAGCGCCAGAGCCAGCCGCAGATCACCCTGCTGAACCTCTGGATGCGCATGCGCGACGAGATCCTCTCCAACAAGCAGAACGAGATCGTCTACGTGCCCGACGCCAGGGAAATCGAGATTCACGTGAAGAGCGATGCCCAGCGGCGGCGGGAGCTGGCCGAGGAAGAGGCCCTCAAGCGGCAACGAGGCGAGAAGAAGTAGCGGCCCGCTGGCCGGCGCGTGCGAGGCATGTCGTGAATAACCACTCCGTCATTAACGCCGTCGGCCTCACCAAGGTCTTCCGCGATTTCTGGCGCCGTGCCCGCGTGCGCGCGGTCAACGACCTGGACCTGGACATCCGCCCCGGCGAGGTCTTCGGCCTGCTTGGGCCAAACGGCTCCGGCAAAAGCACGACGATCAAGATGATCCTCGGCCTGCTGCGCCCCACGCGCGGGCACGTCTCGGTCTTCGGCCGCCCGCCGGACGACGTCCGCACCAAGGCGCGGATCGGTTACCTGCCCGAGGAGTCGTACCTGTACCGCTTCCTTAACGCGCGGGAGACGCTTGATTACTATGGCACGCTGTTTCGCCTCGGTCGGTCCGAGCGCCGGCGACGCACCGAGGAGCTGCTGGAGATGGTCGGGCTGCGGTCGGCCGCCCGCCGGCCGGTGGGGGAGTACTCCAAGGGCATGGCGCGGCGTATCGGTCTGGCCCAGGCCCTGATCAACGACCCGGACCTGCTGATCCTGGATGAGCCCACCAGCGGCCTGGACCCGATCGGCGCCAAGCTCGTCAAGGACATCATCCTGCGCCTAGGCCGCGCCTTCAAAAAGACGATCCTCCTGTCCAGCCACCTGCTCGCCGACGTCGAAGAGGTTTGCGACCGCGTGACGATCCTCTACGGCGGGCGCATCCAGGAGAGCGGCAAGCTGGAGGACATCCTGAGCCGGCGCGACATGCTGCAGATCACGTGCGAGCGCCTCGACCCAGAGACCGTGGACCAGCTCACGCAGCTCATCGAGCGGCGCGAAGGCAAGACCGTCACCGTATCGACGCCGCGCGATCGGCTGGAGTCGCTCTTTCTGCGGATTGTGGACCGCGCGCGGGAACAGCGGCTCGAAACCGCCGGCAGCGCGCCCGTGGGGGCCATCGCCGGCTTCCTCGGCGCCGAGCAGGAAGGCCAGGCGCTGATCGAGAAGCTGGTCAGGACCGAGCCGGTCGCGGCCGCCTCCTTACCGGCCACGGCCGCGGCCCCGTCGCCCGCGGGCGTGGACGCCGCGCTGCTCACCGACCTGCTCGCGCAGACTCCCAAAGCCTCCGAAACTCCCGTCGCTCGCTCGGTCGCCGAACCGGCCGCGACGCCGTCGCCGGACGTGCCGCGCCCGCCGGCCGGTGACGTCGACCGCAGCGTCCTGGACGCGCTGACGGACGAAAGCCGGGACAAGGATCAGCCATGAGGCGTGCGCTGGCCATTGCCTGGCTGACGTTCTCGGAGGGCGTCCGCATGCGGATTGTCCTCGTCTTCCTGATCATCCTCGTCTTTCTGGTGCTGCGGATGCCGTTTGCCCTGCGCGGCGACGAGACGCTCACGGGGCGCTTGCAGAGTTTCCTGGCGTATTCGCTGGGGGCCCTGGGCCTGCTGCTCAGTCTGACCACGGTCTTCTTCGCCTGCGCCACCCTCACCGGCGAGATCAAGGACTGCTCGCTCCAGCTCGTGGTCACCAAGCCGGTCGCACGCTTCCAGATTCTCCTCGGCAAGTGGCTGGGCGTGAACCTGCTGAACCTGCTGATCGTCGTGCTGTGCGGCGGCGCGATCTACGGGTTTGCGCACTTCATCCGCTCGCGCCCCCAGCAGTTCGAGCGCGACCGCCTGCAATTGCGCGACGTCGTGTGGACCGCGCGCGTCGCCGCCCGGCCGGTCGTTCCGGCCCAGGAGATCGCCGAAGCTGCCGCCCAGTATGTCGAAGACCGCATCCACGCCGGCGAGATCGACCGGTCCGAGCAGGCCACGGCGATCATTCGCCGTATTGGGGAGCTCAAGAACCGCTGGCGCAGCATCGAGAATGGCGACGCCCGCCTGTTCGAGTTCAAGGGGCTGGCCCCGCCGGAGCGCGAGGACACGGTCATCCAGATCCGCTACAAGGCCCGCGGCATCCCGATCCCGCCGCAGGAACAGCTCGCCGTCGGCTGGGTGATCTGTGACCCCAAGACCCGCGCGCCGTTGGCGCAGCGGGAGACGCGCGAGCACACCGACGACACGCACCAGTTCCTGTTGCGGGCCGGACCGGCCATTCAGGACGGCGAGCTCGCGCTGCTGGTGTTCAACCCCTACAACCCGTCCGGCGGCACGACGATCTACTTCGACGGCGACGCGAGCCTCGAGGTCCTCTACAAGGTCGGCGGCTTCGAAGCCAACTTCGTGAAGGGCCTGATCATGATTCTGCTGCAACTGGCCCTGCTCAGCGGGATCGGCCTGTTCTTCAGCACGTTCGTGTCGTTCCCGGTCGCCTGCCTCTGCACGTGCGCCTTTTACCTCTTCTGTGCCGCGATGCCGTTCCTGCTCGAATCCATCGGCGTCGGCCAGGTGTATACGTCGGCGCGCTTTGACCCCTACGGTACCTGGGGGCCGGCGATCCGGCTCGTGCTGGCGCCCTTCATGCAGGCCGTGTTCCCCGACTTCGGCCGCTTCAGCGGCACCCGCTACCTGGTCGACGGGGAGTACATCCCCTTCGCCCTGCTCGGATCGTCCCTGTTGCGCACACTGGTCTATGGCGGGGCGCTGTTACTGCTCCCTGGCTGGCTGATTTTCCGCCGGCGGGAAATCGCGGAGGTCATCGTGTGAAGCGTGATAACGTGAAAAGGTGATAAGGTGACAACGTGAGAACTTTGGTTGCATGGACAGCGCTGACTTCATCACGTTATCACTTTTTCACGTTTTCACGGGGTTCTTCTAGCCCGGTCCTTGAGGCGTATTGTTCGTAGACATGCGACCAAGACTGACTCAACTTGTCGCCCTGCTGCTTTGCGTCGCGTTCGTCGGCCTGGCCGCGACGCGGATGAACGGGATCAACGCGGAGCGCAAGAAGCTTAATATCATGGGCTCCGAGTCGCCGCTCGAGAACACGCCGCCCGAGTATGTCTTCTACATCCAGGCCTTCGGCGCCTTTCGCGGCCTCATCGCGGACATCGCCTTTCTACGCGCCGACCAGCTCAAGGAGGAGGGCCGTTTCTACGACGCGATGCAGGTGCACGAGTGGATCTGCGCCTTGCAGCCGCAGTTCCCCTCCGTGTGGGAATACGCGGCCTGGAACATGGCCTGGAACATCTCGGTGACGACCTTCACGGCGGAGGAGCGCTGGAACTGGGTCTACAACGCCGTCAAGCTGCTGCGTGACCAGGGCATCCCGCGCAATCCACGGGCCGTTAACCTGTACAAGCAGCTCGCCTGGATCTTCAACAACAAGATGAGCGAGCCGACGGACGACCAACACCGCGCCTACAAGTGCAATTGGGCCTGGCGGATGCACCTGGTGCTAGGGCCGCCGCCCGACCCGTTTGCGAGTAGCGGGGCGCCGAGCCTCGCCGACGAGCTGCGCTCCGCGAAGGACCTCGACCGCCTCGAGCAGGCCGGACGCGTGGCCCGCCAGCAGACCGAGGACAAGCTGCGCGAGATGGCCGCGGAGAGCGGCAGGGAATTCAAGCCGCGCGAGCTGCCGGCGCCGCCGGCGGAACCGAAGGCCCGCCCGCTCGAGCCGACCGGATTCGAGCTGGCGCAACGGGCCGCGCTCCAACAGATGCAACGGATCATGGACGCCCCGCGGAGCCTGGCCGAGCTGTATGCCCGCCACCCGGAGGCCAGCCGGATGGCCGCCGACCTGCGCGGCCTCGGGATCGAGCTCAGCGACAAGCCGCTGACGGAAGACGAGTATTGGCGCGACCGGGGGCTGGCCTTCGCCTTCTTCAAGCCCTATCGTGAGCTCCTCAGTCCGCCAACCACTCTGGCGCGCGTGGCCCGCCACCCGGAGAGCGACTCCGCCGCCCAGACGCAGCGGGACAACCTGGACCGCGTGCTCGGTGTGCGCGCCGGGAACCCCGCGGGCGACGCGCTGGTCAGCTTTCTCCAGCGGAAAGTCCTGCTGGAGGTGTACAAGCTCGACCCCGCGGAGCTGCTCGACCTGATCCGCGAATTCGGTCCGCTGGACTGGCGGGCGGTCGACACGCAAGCCCTGTACTGGGTCACGCGCGGGCTGATCGCCTCGGGGGAGAAGGTCAGCCAGTACGGTTACGACAAGCTCAACACCGCCCGCATCGTCTTCTTCAGCCTGCGGAACCTGTTCGTGCGCGGCCGCATCGTCTTCGAGCCTGACCCCGACAACATCGCGCGCTCTTACCTCAGCCTCAGCGCGGACCTCAACTTCATCGCGCCCATGCACGAGGCGTACGTGAAATACGGCCCGTTGTTCGACGCCGATGCGGGCGTCGCCCCGGGCGCGGGGGAGTCCTTCCGCAGCGGGCACATCAACTTCCTGACGGAAGCCATCCGGCTGCTTTATCTGGCCGGCCGCGAGGCCGATGCGGCCTACTACTACAACTATCTCCGCACGACCTATGGAAGGACGCCGACCGGTCAGCTCAACGCGATGTTCGCCAAGTCGCTGGACGACTTCGTGCTCGACAGCTTCCTCGAAGCCACGGAGACCACGCCCAGCATGCGGGACGTCATGCTGCTCATCGACGGCTGGCTGCTCAACGCCTACAACGAGCTGGCCGACGGCAACTCCACGGGCTACGTGCGGCTCGTACGCGCCGCGGCCGCCTACCACGAAAAGTACATGCGCGACAAACGGGGCGACCCGGGCTGGGCCGGCAAGCTCCTCCCCGAGTTCACCGATCTGCAAATCGACGCGTTCGGCAACTGGCTGGTGCGGCCCACGCGCTCGGTCGCGCTCGTGCTGCACAAGGTGCGCCTCTGGCAGAACGCACCCCTCTATCTCCGCCAGAGCGTCTACGACGCGCTGTTGCCGGAGCTCAAAGCGGAATGCGACGCCATGGACTTCGACGTCGCCAGAGCCTTCCCCGAGCCGAAGGGTATGGCCGAATACCGTCAACAACACCCCCAGCGTCCCGAGCCGCAGCCGGAGCGCGACGTCCGCACGCTACCCCAAACCCCCGGCGGCTAGAATCCGAACCCGCCCCGCCAGTGCCGGGCCAGCGCCGCGCGCCATCCGAACCCGCCACGCAAGTGGCGGGCCAGGGCCGCGCTCAGCGCGGCACATCCTGCCCCTCCTGGACGTATGCTACGGCAGCCGCAATGTCCGCCGCGCACCACAGGTATCGCCGGCTGCCAGGGCCGCTGGCCCACACTGGTCGGTCGGCCGGAATCAGGGCACGCTCGCGCAGCCAGCGTGTGGCCCGGCTCTTGAGATCGCCGGCCATCCGCTCGGGCCGCACGCCAGCGTAGCCAACGACCGCGTGCACATGGTTGGACCGTACCGCGAGTTCGATCAACTCCCACCCACGGTAGCGGCATTGGTCCCTGATCGCGTCGTCCACCACCTGGCGCATGGCCTCATCCAGCAGCCGTGGCGCCCCGGTCATCCGCGCCGCCTCAGACGCGGCGCGGCGCACGTTAGGTCCAAGCAGCGGCGTGGCAGGCGCATTGTGCTCCCGATCAACGGATCCGCGTTCATCCCCGTGGAGCCATGTGCCATACGTTCGAAAAGTAAGCAGAAAAGCAGGCGGTTCCGACATGGCGCCGAGACTACACAATCCGAACCCCGCACGCCAGTGCGGGGTCAGCCGCGCAGCGTGGCCCCGGCCTTGCGGCCGGGGTTCGGATCCGAACCCGTCACGCCAGTGGCGGGCCAGGGCCCCCGTCCGCCGCGGCCGACGGCCGGGGTCCGGCCTGCCGACTGGCAAGTCAGGAACTTGCTCGGCGCCCTTGCCATCTTGGCGGTCGCCTTCAGTACCGAATCTCGAACCGCTTCTCGTCGCCGCGCGGGGGTGGCCGCGTCCGCTCGGCGCTGGCGATGTAGCCCTCGAACTCCCGTGCGACCGCCGTCAGGAATGCCTCCACCTCATCCAGCCGCCCCTCGGCCTCCAACTCGACCGTGCCGTCCCGACAATTGCGGACGTAGCCGACAACTTTGTTTCGCCGGGACAGCTCGAACGCCGTCGCGCGGAAGCATACCCCCTGCACGCGTCCGTGGTAGATCACGCGGCAGCGCGTCATCGCGCCGCCCGTCTCCGGCGCCATGTCACTGACCTCGCTTCCCTTTCCGCAACAGCACGTGGCGCTGGGAATCGCCGACCTGCATCTGGCCGGGCTGCATCTGCACCGTGTACGACCGCTGCCCTCCGGCTTGCGGCCGCAGGCGGAGCTTGAAGCCGTCGAAATCGTAGGTGCCCTGCTCGTTGTTCGTCACGCCCTCAATGGTCGTCGTGGCCGAGTACGTGCCGTCCGCGCGGAACTTCGCATTGTCGATGCTGAACACCTGCCGGTTCGGCGTGGCCTCGACCAGGTACCAGTCGCCGTGGATCGCCCCCTGGCACCCAAGCAGCAACGGCCAGAGTACTCCTGCCAGTCCGCACGCCATGCCGCACCTACCGATCCGCGTAGCGTTCACCGGGCCTCACCTCCACGCACGGCCTGTGCGACGGCACATTATAGCCGCTACGGCGCCATCCGAACCCCGCACGCCAGCGCGGGGCTGGGTCCCGGTCCGCCGCGCGGGACGGCCGAAGTTCGGACGGCCGGGGCGGAGCCTGACCACTACAGGTCGCCGTCGGAGACGGCTCCTACGGGGCGAACGTGCTCAGCACGCGCGTGATGCGCGCCAATGTCCGCTCGCGACCCAGCAGGGCCAGCGTATCCGAGATCTGCGGGCTCACCGTTGTGCCGGACACGGCGACGCGGAGCGGCTGGGCGACCTTGCCCAAGCCGAGCCCGCGCTGCTCCGCAAAGGCGCGAATGACCTCTTCCAGCCGTGGGGCGGACCAGTCGGCGAGGCCGGCGAGCCGCTCCCTCAGCTCCTGTAGAACCTTTGCCCCGGCGCGGTCGCCCTTCAGCAGGACGTCCTTGACGGCCTTCGGATCGTAGTGCAGCGCTTCGTCCGGCACGAAAAGCGCACCGCACTTGTACTCGATGTCGGGGAACGTGCGGAACCCGCGACATAGCTCCAGCAGCCGCGCCAGCAGCGACTCATCCAGCCCGATCAGTGGGCCCGAGTCGTTCACGCTCAGCCAATCGTGCAGCCCCGCGAGCTTCCGCTCCATGCTCGCCGCCTCGACCGCCGCCGTGTTGAATGCGAGCAGCTTCTCGCGGTCGAAGCGGGCATTCGTCTTGCCGATGCGCTCGACGCTGAAGACCGTGCAGAGTTCGTCGAGCGTGAGCTTCTCGCGATCGCCGCCCGGGGACCAGCCCAATAGCGCGATGAAGTTCACCAGCACTTCGGGCAAATAGCCGCTCTTGCGGAAGTCATGAATGTCGATTTCGGGCACATGGACGACAAGTTTCTTGGCTAGCCGCTCCAGCGCCGGGCCGGGAAGCTGCGTATCGCCACGGCGCCAAGCGGCAACCAGCTCCGCGTCGTCCACGCCGGCCAGCTCCATGACCTTGCGGTCCTCGAGCTGCGCGGCCTTCGCCGCGTCGCGCACCACCTTGTCCTTCTCCCGCTTGCTCATCTTCGTGCCGTTCATGTTGAAGATGATGGGCAGGTGGGCAAACGCCGGCGGCGCATAGCCGAACGCCTCATACAGCGCGATCTGCCCCGGCGTGTTCATCAGGTGTTCCTGGCCGCGCAGCACGTGCGTGACGCGCATGCCCGCATCGTCCACCACGACGGCGAAGTTGTAGGTCGGCCAGCCGTCGCCCTTGACGATCACGAAATCGCTGAGCTCGGCGGCGCCGATCGTCACTTCGCCGAGAATCTGATCCGGCACGACGAAGTCGCGCTCCGGCATCTGGAAGCGGATGACGACTGGCCGGCCGGCGTCGCGGGCCCGCTGGACCTGGGCCTCGGATGGGAAATGCGTCGGCCGGCGGTAGCGGAAACCCTTCTCCCCGGCAGCGTGCGCCGCCTTGCGCATGGCCTCCAGCTCTGCGCGGGTTTCGGTCGCGTAGTACGCCTGGCCCGCGTCGAGCAGCCGGCGGGCGTGCGCTTCATGTAGCTGGCGCCGCTGCGACTGGTAGTAGGGGCCGAACGGCCCGCCGACCTCGGGGCCTTCATCCCACTGGAGCCCGAGCCAGCGCAGGTCCTCCAGCAGCTTGGCGTCCGCGGCCTCGATGTTGCGGGTCTGGTCGGTGTCCTCGATTCGCAGGACGAACTTCCCGCCCAGCCGCCTGGCCAGCAGGTAGCTGAACAAGGCCGTCCGGGCGCCGCCGATGTGCAGATACCCGGTGGGCGACGGGGCGAAACGTGTCCGGACGAAGTCGCTCATGGCTCCCTCACAAAGACGATGATCGTACTGACCTCACGCAAAGACGCAACGGCGCCAAGAATCTCCTTGCGCCTTTGCGTCTTTGCGTGAAACCCCTTGGTGCCAGCGCCGGGCCGCCGGGGAAATAGGTGGCTGTGGGGCCGTTGAAAAAGGGGGACTGTCCGCCGCGGCGGACCGAGCCCGACTGACTTGCTGCTGCCGAAAACGCACGCTGGCGAGGTGCCTGTACCCCTTTTTCAACGGCCCCGCTGTCCCTAGTTAATCGCGCGGCGTTCGTCCCGTTGTCGGCGGCGGCTCCGGTTGGACGAAACCGGGCAGGTAGAACGGCTGACCGGCCGCGATGTGCTCGATCATGCTGAAAATCGCCGGGTGCGAGAGCATCTCGATGCGTGCCGGCGGATAGCCGGCCGCGGCGAAGTCGAGCAGCGACCCCGTGGCCACATGGCAGTCGGTGCAGTGGAGGGTGGGCACGCGACGGTCAGGGTGCACGGCCGCAAGAAGCTGTTCCTTGCGGGCGGCATCGGCCTGCGATGATTCACGCAGGTAAGCTTGTATGGCCTTCTCGGTGCCGGGATATCCGAGCACCGGCCGGTGCGATACGCGGTCTTGCAACGCCAGCTTCGCTCCATACTCGCCGCGGAAATGTCGCGGCAGCGTCGCCCGCGCCGCCTCCACAAGTCGCTGGAACGCCGCACTGTCGTACCGTTCGGCCGCCACATGCGCCGCGAGCTCCGCTAGGGCCGGTTCGTTGTCTGCGGCGCGGGCCGCCGCACGCAGCCAATCCACCAGCTTCCGCTGCGTGGCCGGCGTGGGCTGGGCCAATTCCTGGCGCCCCGCGTCGGAGACGAGCCAGGCGTACACCTGGAGGACATTCGGGGCCGCGCCGGCCTGGCCCGTGACCAGGTCGTACCACGTCGTCGCCAGCGGCTGCTCCTCGGACTGCAAATGGCACACGCCGCAATGCAGGCTCGTCGCGTGCATGTTCAGAAACGCGCGGACTTCCTTGCGCCGGGCGTGCGGCAGGGGGGCGTGACAGCCGCTCTGCGTGCAACTGCTGAAGCGATCCGGTTGAATCCACCCGCCCAGGCGGTGGTAGTGGGCTAGCGGCGTGCGCGCGTTCTCGGTCTCGGTCACGCCCGGCCACTGCGTACGCCGCGTCTCGAGCACCGCCTCCGTCAGGCGCGTCGGGATGCCCGTGATCTGCGCCGGGGCGGCGGTGGGGAACACGAGGGTCACGATCAGGTAGCGCAGCGCAAGGAAGCTCACCCAGACGACCACCGCGATAATGCCCACGGCGTATCCGCGGCGCACAAGCTCCATTGCGAGCCGGCCGGCCGCCTGGCCCCAGTGCCTGATCGGCTTGCGAAATGGCGGTGCGCTAGCCATGCGTGGGGCTCTCCCCGGACGCCACGCCCAGGTCGCGCGCGGCTTCCTCCAGAAACTCGCCATGGGCGTCGGCGAGCTCGGCCGCCGGCGTTACCCCGGTGATGGTCGCCAGCGACAGGGGGAACACGTGGGGCGTGAAGATCACGTTGACGATATGCAGGATGCCGACGTGGATGATGGCGAGGAACGCCTCATAGGTATGGGCAATCAGGGCGATGTTGAGGATGCGCCCAGTGATATAGGCGGAGAAGAGCTGCTCGCCCCACAACAGCACGCCGGTGATCCCCAGCAGCGTCGTGCCCCAGAACACGCCAATGTACTCGAACTTCTCCTTGACGCTGAACCGGCCGAACGTGGGGGGCTCACGCCGCAGGCCGAGCAGGTAGGCCAGAAGCTGGACCGCCTTTCGCACGTCGGAGGGCGGAATCACCATAGGGAGCTTCCAGACGGCCCGCAGCAGGCCGAGTCGGCCGCCGTCGGCCGCGGGCTGGCGTGCCAGGCGGAACAGCGCCGGCAGGGCGTAGACCATGTGGGCCAGGAAGCCCAGTACCAGGGTCACGCCCGCCCAGTGGTGGATCAGGCGGGCCACGTGCAGGCCGCCCAGAGTATCGATGATGCTGCGGGCCCACGCCTGGTCCGCGAACTTCATCGGGAAGCCAGTGGCGGCGAGCGTCGCGAACAGCAGCACGAGCAGCCAGTGCTGGTAGCGCTGGGTGACGGTGAAGCGCGTCAGCCGCCGGCGGCCCTGCGGATGGGCCAGCACCGCCTGAACGAGAGCCAGCGACTCACGGCGGCCCTCGTGGCGTCGCCCGACGACGATCTGCCCCAGCTCGAGCAGGCAGAGCAGCAAGGACGGGCCGAACGTTCCGATCGTCAGCAGGATGAAGGCGGCCGCGACGGCGAATTCCAGCGTGGCGCGCGCCGTCGGCAGGTCGAGGTGCACACTCGCCGCCGCGAATTGCGGATCGGCGCCGGGGTGGCACGCGGTGCTCCGGCAGGCCGTGGCGACGCGGCCCGGATTCACGGAGGAACGCTCATCCTTGCGGCCGAGCATCAGGTGGGCGTTCTCGCCGGCGGCCACGTGGCACGACAGGCACGTCGCCGTGCTTTCGTCCCCCAGGAGCGCCGCCTTGCCGTGGAAGCTGCGGACGAAGCTCGCCACTGCGTTTTTCAGCTCGTGCGTGCGGAGCACTTCCGGATCGGTGTGGCACACGGCGCAGACCTGGGCCTGCTCCAGCGGCGCCCGGGCCGGCTGCAAGCGCGCGGCCACGTGCCGCAAGTAGTACGCCACATCGACGGGGACCTGCGCGGCGTGACACACGTCGCAGCGGTCGAAGGTACGTGACCCGAGTGCCCGGAGGGTCGGCAGCACGTTGGCCGGGTTGCGGAAGACAGGCTCGTCATGGCAATACAGGCAGAGCGCTTGCTGAGGTCCCAGGAGTGGGCCGCCCGTGAACGTGAGCTGGGACAGCACCTCGCGCGTGTGGGCGCTGCGCTCGAGCATCGTGGCGACGTTGCTGTGGCTGAAGCGCCGCTCAAGATTGCCGGGGTCGCTCAGGTGGCACGTCTGCGTGCAGCTCACGCGCGTGACCGGATGGTGGGGCACCACGCTCACCTCTTCGCGGAGGTGACACGCCGTGCACGCCAGGCGCGCGTGCGGCCCGGCCAGGTTGTGAACATACTCGGGATCGACGAAGTACACGCGGACGCCGCCGGTCGCGGCTTCGTAACGGCTTAGACCGCGGAACTGATGGCACAACAGGCAGTTGTCGGGGTCCTGTGCGCCCGCGGTAGGGGGGAGCCCGGCGAGGAGCGTGGCTAACAAAAGGCCGAATGCGGCCCGTCGCGCACTCGGGCCGGCGACCTTGCGGTCTGCCCGAGGCACACGGAAACGCACGCGCCAGCCCGCCATGTTGCGTCGCAGCGCCAAAATGGTCGCCAGGTCGGACACGAGACTTTCGGAGGACTATAATCGACGGCAGGTGGTTTGTGCGAGAGGGCCGTGCCGTGATTCAACCCCGCCGTGCTTCTGTGCATAAGGCTCCCGCGGCCGACCATTGCAGTGATTCGTGCCTGATTGCCCAAGCGGTCGCCGGGCTGTCGATCGGCCTGGTCCTGGTCAACCCGACCGGAAAGGTCGCCTGGTTGAACCGGGCGGCGGAGCACGTCCTGGGGCTGGCCGCGGTGCAGTGCGTCGGCCGGCCGATTGGTCAGGTGCTGAAGGATCCGCGCCTGGGGGCCTTCTGGCAGGACGCCGCGGGCCGGAACGGCAATCACCTGGCGGAGATCTCGCTGGAGTGGCCGCGGCGCCTGGAACTGAAGGTGAATGCCACGCACTGCACCGATGTGCGCGGGGCGCCCATGGGCCGCGCCCTCCTGTTCTGCGACGTGACCGAGGAGCGAACCGTACAAGTGCGGCTGACCCAGGCGGTCGCGAACCGGTTGCTCGGCTTGACCCGCGATGGCGTGCCCGTGGGCTCGCCGTCGAACTTGACGCAGCAGGAGCTGCGGATCCTCCGGCTGCTGGGGCGCGGCCTCGGTAATGAGGGCATTGCCGTGGAGATGAGCATCTCGGCGTCCACCGTGCGGTCACACCTGAAGAGCGTCTACCGCAAACTGGCCCTCGACTCGCGCGCCGCGGCGGTGCACTACGCCGTCCGCAATCATCTCGCCTAGTGTCCCTCTTTAGAGATTCGCCTCATCAGCCGGACCCGTTCGGCCAGGTCGGCTGGTCCGTGCCGATGATGCCCGCCGACGGAGTTCAGCGCCGCATCGCCCCGTACAGTTCCGCCACCATGTCCCAGTTCACCACGTTCCACCACGCCGTGATATAGTCCGGCCGGCGGTTCTGATACTTCAGGTAGTAGGCATGCTCCCACACGTCGAGACCGAGAATCGGCGTGTGGCCCTGCATGAGCGGCGAATCCTGGTTGGCCGTGCTGGTGACGACGAGCCGGCCGTTGGGGTCGAGCACCAGCCAGGCCCAGCCGCTGCCAAACCGTCCGGCGGCGGCCTTCGTGAACTCACCCTTGAACGCGTCGAAGTTGGTGAAGGACTTATTCAGGTCGTCGGCGAGTCGCCCCTTGGGCTGCCCGCCCTTGTTCGATCCCATGATCTTCCAGAACAACGTGTGGTTCGCGTGTCCGCCGCCGTGGTTAATCACCGCCGGCCGGATGTCGGTGGGAACGAGGTTGATCTGGCCGAGGACCTGCTCGATCGGCTGGCCGGCGAAGGTGGCGTGGTTTTCGAGGGCCTGGTTGACGTTGTTGATGTAGGCGGCGTGGTGCTTGGTGTGGTGAATCTCCATCGTCCGCGTGTCAATGTGGGGCTCGAGCGCATCGTAAGGGTACGGGAGTCGAGGTAGCTCGTATGCCATGGCATATCTCCTTTCGCGTTAACAAACCGTGGGTCAGCCTCCACTGGCGAGGCGCCAGGCCGGGCGCCGTGGTCCGGGCCGACCTCTAAGCTGATGCTAGACGTGCGGCTGAAATGGTCAACTTTCGGTCCTATTTGCGCGCGCCGCACCTCCCAGGCCCGGCACGTTGCCCGCCGGCCAGCGGCAGTGGACCGGGGCGAAAAACGGGTCATATAACCCGTAGAGGACATTCCGAGGTCTCGGGGGACGGGAGACAGGTCGTGCGCATCGCCATGTCCAGTGTCTGTGCTGTCGCTGTCGCTCTGGCGCTCCTCAGTGGGACCGCCGCCGCCGACCAGATCGGGGACATCATCAATCAGGTGTCCATCGCCGAGTTTCAGTCGTATGAGCGGGTACTGAGCGGTGTGGACCCGGTGCCCGGCGATCCGCCGGTCTACCTGACGAACCGCTACTCGCTCGGCCCGCTGGCGCCGGTGGCCGCCCAGTGGATTACCGACCAGTTCACATCCTGGGGTCTGAACGCCACGCAGGAGGGCTGGCACACGTTCCATGGGCCCAATGTCGTCGCCGACCTGCCGGGTACGACGCGTCCCGACGACATCTACATCATCTGCGGGCATTATGACACCTGGCACGAGATGGATCAGACCCAGGCCCCCGGCTGCGACGACAACGGCAGCGGCACGTCGGCCGTGCTCACGGCCGCCCATATCCTGTCCCAGTACCAGTTTGAGGGCACGCTCCGGTTCATCGCCTTCTCGGGTGAGGAAGAAGGGCTCCTGGGCAGTGCCGCATACGTCGGCACGCACTACGGCGAGAACTTCGTGGCCACCATTAACCTGGATATGTTTCTGCACCCGGGCTGGGACAACGTGGACCCCGATCCGGACTATGACCTGGACATTGGCGTCAACGGCCCCTCGACGTGGCTCGGGCAGTACGTGTTCGACAAGTTCACGCAGTACACGTCGATCGATGTCGAGCTCTGGAACGACACGTACGGGAACTCCGACCACGGGTCCTTCTGGGCCTACGACTACTCGGCGATCCGCTTCGCCGAGCACACGACGCCGGAGAACTGGTACGAGCACACGAACGACGCGTACCACCAGATCACGGACACCTTCGACAACCCCGATTACGACTGGGACTTCGCCGTGCAAACGGTCCGCGGCGGGATGGCCGGCTTGGCCGGTCTCGCTGGGCTCGTGCCCGAGCCCAACACAGCCGCCACGGTCGGTCTGCTGGTCCTTTTAGCCGGCCGGCGGCGGCGGAATTAGCCCGCGAGATCCAGCACGTTGAATCGCTGGCCACGATCGCCGCGACCGGAGGCGCTGGCCCGCGGGTTCGTTGTTAAGCGTCACCGCCCATCCTCTTTATGGCTTTTCCGCCGAGGCCGCATTGAGCGCCCGGCGCGCATCAGCGTCGTTGGGGTCGATCCGCGCCGCTTCACGATACTGCTCGAGGGCCTCCGTGGCCTTCCCTTGCCGCGCCAGCGCGACCCCGAGCTGGTAGTGCGCCTGCGCGAACTCGGGCCTGAGCTGCAGGGCCCTGCGGTAACAGTCGATGGCCAGATCGATCTGACCTTGACGCCGCAGTGCGAGTCCCAGTTGCAGGTGCGCCTCGGGGTACGCCGGCCGGAGTCGCAGCGCTGCATGAAAATGTTGAACGGCCTCGTCCAACTTCCCCTGCTTCATGAGTACCCAGCCCAGATTCAGGTGGGCCTGCGCGGCATTGGGCGAAAGGGCCAGGGTCTGCCGGTAGTGGCGAATCGCCGCGTCCCACTCGCCGCGATCCGCCAGCAAGGTCGCCAGGTTGTAGCAGACCGAAGGCTGCCGCGCGTCAATCTCTACGGCCCGCCGATATTGATCCAGGGCCGCGTCCACCTGGCCCTGCAATAAGAGCACGTTACCGAGATTGGCATGCGGCTCAAACATGTCCGGGCTCAGCTCGATGGCCTGCCGGTAGTGCCCGCTGGCCTGATCCAGCTCGCCGCGCCGCTCCAACAGACGGCCCAGGTTATTGTGGGCCATCCAGGCCGTGGGGTTCTTACGCAGCGTGTCGCGCCACAGGCTCTCCGCATGGGTATACAGGTGCACTTGATGCCAGCTCAGCGTGCCCAACGCTCCCAGGAGCAAGACCGCGATCGGCACGGCGATGGGCCTACTCCAGCCCCCCATCCGACGCACCAGGCGACAGCCGGCGGCGGCGACCAGCGCCAAGATGCTCGCGCTGCCCAGGTATTGGAAATGATCTGCCACGAAGGAGTAGCGCATGGGGTAGACATTGAAAAAGCCCAGGGCCGGAAACAACGTCCCCCCAAAGCACAGCACCGCGACCAGTGGCCCACGGCCGATCCGACGACGCGCCAGCACCAGCACCGCGATCAGCGTCGCAGCCGCCAGCGGATACAGGTACGCCAGCCAGTCCCCGGCGTCGATGCGCCAGCGCGGGTAGATAAAGATGAGCGGATGCGGCCACAGGAGCTTGCCGGCGTAAAACCAGGGCACCCGGCCCGCGATCAGGCAGCGCGCGAGGAAGCCGAAGTTCCAGGTTTCGCCCGTGGCGCCTACGTACCGCTTCTCCATCCAACTCGTGAGCAGGCCGAAGGCGATGCCCAGCATGAAGAGCGGGGCCAGGGACAGCACGTCCCGCCAGCCGATCCGGCCGCGCTGCCACCATAGCACCAGCAATAACACCGCGGGCAGCGTGCACGTCACCGTCTTGCTGAGCAGCGCACACAGGAACAGGCCCACGGCGCCCACGTAGAACCATCTGCGGTGCGCTGCGGGCCTGTCGGCCCCGCGTGGTAGCGCGAAGCGCAGGTACGCCAGCGCCGCCGCCATGTAAAACACGCCTGCGAGCACGTTCTTCCGCTCGGTGATCCAGGCCACCGACTCGACGTGCACGGGGTGCAGGCCAAACAGCGCGGCCGCCCACCAGGCCCCGGGAATCTGCATGACCGTCAGCAGGCGCCACAGCAGCACAGCCACCCAGGCGTGTAGCAGAACATTGACCACGTGGTAGCCCCGTGGGTCCGTTTGCCACACCTGGTATTCGATCCAGAAGGTGGTGTAGACCAGCGGGTAGTACTGCGGGTACTCCTGCGGCGCCGCCGTAAGCTCCAGCCAGATCCGCCGCAGCCCGTCGCAGGAGCGCAACGTGTCGTTGTTCAGAATGTACCCGTCGTCGTCCCAGATGTACCCACACTGCACGACCGGCAGATACACCGCCGCCACCGTCACGGCCAGCAGGACGCCCGCACCGATCGTCCAGCCGACCGGCCGTGCTGTGCTCCGCAACGCTAAGCGCGGCCGCTCCCCGACAGCAGGTCGCTTCTGCTTGGAGCGGTTGTTTTTCACCACGGCACCGGCGCGGGCGCGCACCCCACGTCCCGCCGGGGCGGTGCAACGCTAATGTTTTGCGCTGGCCACACGGGCCCAATTGTACAGATGCGCGGCCGCAGCCGTGCTGGGGTTACTGCGGAACGTCGCCCGCGCCCGGCGTCTCCGACCCCGACCTGGACACGCGGACACGCGTGCCGGAGACAGTGATCACCGCTCCGGCGCGGACATGGTCGCTACTTACGCTCCCACGTCGCCCAGCCCGGCTTGCGCTTCTCGACAAACGCCGTCGTGCCCTCCTTCGCGTCCGAGCAACTGAAGCACTTGCCGAACTCCTCAATCTCATCCCGCTGCAACAACGCACGCTTAACCCGCGTGACCGCGGCCGGCGAGCCGGGCGCGAGCATCTGGAACCAGCGTACCAGCGCGGCGTCCAACTCCTCCGCGGTGGGCACCACCTCGTCCACCAGCCCGATCCGCAAGGCCTCCTCGGCGGGGATCGCGTCGCCGGAGAACAGCAGCCGCCGGGCGTGACCCAGGCCGACGTACCGGGTGATGCGCTGCGTGCCGCCCCAGCCGGGAATCAGGCCCAGACGCGTCTCCGGCTGCCCGATGCGGCCGTCCTTGACGATCAGGCGGAAGTCGCACGACAGCGCCAGCTCGCAGCCGCCGCCCATCGCGTGGCCGTTCATGGCCGCGAACGTGATCTGCGGCAAGGCCTCGATGGCGTTGAACACGTTGTGGCCGTTGGCGGCGAACGCCCGCCCCTGGTCCTCGGTGAAGTGCTGCATCTCGCTGATGTCGGCCCCGGCCAGGAACACCCGCCCGTCGCCGCGGAACACCACAAAGCGCACGTGCGGATCGGCGGCCACCTTTTCGACGACCGTGCCCAGGTTGCCGATCACGCGGGAGGAGAAGATGTTGACGCCCGCGCCGGGCACGAAGCGGATCGTGGCGACGTCGCCTTCCTTGCTGAGCCGAACTTCCGTCTGCGATTTCTCGTTGGCCATGCTGGTCACCTACTTCTTCTGGGTGTAGTCGAAGAATCCCCGGCCGGTCTTACGGCCGAGGAGGCCCGCCCGCACCATCGTGCGCAGCAGCGGCGTCGGCCGGTAACGGTCTTCCCCCAGGT
>CAZWYT010000019.1:0-71358 GCA_964638325.1 uncultured Planctomycetales bacterium | reverse complement strand
ACGTGGTGCTGGAGGTGTTGGGCGACCTCGCCTTCATGCTCACGGATGACCAGCCCACGGACTGGTCGGCGGGGACCGTATCGCTGCAGGGCGAGATTACCTACCGCGGCTGCGTGTCGGGCACGTTGCGGTGCTGGTGCACCCGCGACTTCGCGGCGCGCCTCGCGGCCAACCTGCTCGGCATCGAGGCCGAGCAGCGCGAGGCCCAGGCCGACGCCACCGACGCCGTCCGCGAGTTCCTGAACGTGCTGTGCGGGCAGCTCATCACGGTCTGGCATGGCCGGCAGGGTATCTTCGACCTTGCCATCCCCACAGTGCACGAGTGCATCGGGGCGCCCGTCCCCGGGGACCGGGAGCCGCGTTACCTCTGCCGACTCTCGGTCGAAGGCGAGCCCCTGCTCTGTACGTACCACCCGAACCCATAGTCGTACCCCTGCGGCCTGCCGCCGGAGCGTCCCTGTGTTGACCGCGACCGACCGCGAGCTGACTTCCCGCGAGTACGAGCTCTTCCGCCGTTTGATCTACGAGCAGACCGGGATCAATCTCGGCGATCACAAGCAGCAGTTGATCCGGGCCCGGCTCGGGAAGCGGCTGCGCGCCGCCGGGTTCCCGTCCTATCAGGCGTACTATGAATTCGTGAAGGGCGACCCGACCGGCGCTGAGCTGTGCGCGCTGGTGGACGCGATCTCGACGAACACCACGCACCTGTTCCGGGAGCGCCAGCATTTCGAGTTCCTCGCCAAAACCCTGCGCGAGCGGCTCGCTGACCCCCGGTGGTGTGCCGCGAACCGGGACCTGCGTATCTGGAGCGCGGGGTGCTCCGCCGGCGACGAGCCGTACTCGCTGGCGATGATGCTGGACGATGTGGTGGGCTCGCGGCTGGACTGGAAAGTCCTGGCCACGGATATCTCGACCCGGATTCTCGAGCGCGCCCGGGCCGGGTGGTACGAGATTCATCGCCTCGGTACGGTGCCGGTCCAGTTTCGGCAGCGCTATTTCGTCCGCGCCCCCGGCGGCGACCCCACGCAGGTCCAGGTGAGCCCGGCGCTGCGCAGTCGCATCACTTACGCCCATCTCAACCTGATGCGCGAGTCCTTCCCCTTCCGTCGCGGGTTCAACTACATCTTTTGCCGCAACGTCATGATCTACTTCGACCGGGCGACGCAGCAGCGCCTGGTGACCAAGCTGGCGGCGCATCTGCGGCCGGGCGGATACCTGCTCATCGGGCATTCCGAGAGCCTGAACGGGATTGAGCATTCGCTGCACTACGTGCAGCCGACGGTCTATCAACGGGGCAGCGGGTAAGTCGGCGGGCCCGCCGTGCGGCGCGCCGCGCCATGGACGGAGGACTGCAGTCCGTGAGACCCGAGGGGCCCATCCGGCTCCTGATCATCGACGACGCGGCGCTCTTCGCGCCCGCCCTGGCCGCCGAGCTCGATGGCGGCGCGGGGATTCACGCGCTGTGCGTCGACGGCGACATCGCGGCGTTGCGCCAGCAGCTCGTGCAATACCATCCCGAGGTCATCCTGCTCGACCTGGCCTTGCGCACCCCGGATGCCCTGGAGCTCTTGCGCAAGCTGCGCACCTACTACCCGGTCCCGGTGCTTGTCTCCGCCGAGCCGACTCGGGACAGCGCCGCGCGTGCCCTGCGCGCGGTGGAAAGCGGGGCCTTGGAGATCGTACGCAAGCCCGAGCGCCGGGACCGCGCGACGCTGCGCACCTTCGCCGCCGACCTGGCCGGCAAGGTCCGCATGGCCGTTGCCGTCGCGCGCCCTGTCCCGGCGCCGCTGCCCGCTTCGGGGCACCCCACGTCCCTGCGGGCTGCGGGCCTGAACCCCGCCCATTACCTGGTGGCCATCGGGGCTTCCACGGGGGGTACGATCGCCATCGACACGCTGCTGCGGCGGGTGCCGCCGGACTTTCCGGCGACGGTTATGGTCCAGCACATGCCGGCGGGTTTCACGCGGTCGTTTGCGGCGCGTTTGAGCAGTCGGAGTCCCCTATCGGTAACGGAGGCGGCGGACGGGGACACGGTGGGGCCGGGACAGGCCGTCCTGGCGCGCGGGGACACGCACCTGACCGTGTGGCCGGTCGGGGGCAGGTGGTCGGTGCGCTACACCGACCAGTGCCTGGTGAACCGCCACTGCCCGAGCGTGGACGTGCTATTTGACTCCGTCGCGGTCGTCGCCGGCGAGCGGGCGGTCGGCATTCTGCTCACCGGCATGGGGGCCGACGGCGCACGGGGCCTGCTCGCGATTCGCCGGGCCGGCGGCGTGACGCTCGCTCAGAGCCAGGAGTCCTGCGTGGTCTTCGGGATGCCGAAAGTAGCGATCGAGTTGGGGGCCGCGCTGCATACGGCGGCGCCTGAGGACATACCCGCGGTCGTGCTCCAGGTGCTGCGGGAACGAGAGCGGGATCGCCGGCGCACGGTAACCCATCCATCCAACTGAGCGCAGGTCGTTCGCGCTTGTCCGCTATGTCGAACCCGCGCCGAGGCGCTCGATAAGTTCCACGTACTTGGGGATCAGCAGCGCACGGTCGTAGGTGGTTTCCGCCAGCCGCCGGGCCGCCTGCCCCATCGCCGCGCACGTCGGGCGGTCCCGCAGGATCGTTTCGATGGCGGCCGCACAACTGTCGGCGTCGCCGGCCCGATAGTCGAGCCCGCACTGGCCATCGCGGACGATCCGGCTGCACTGCCCGGGGATGTTGTTCAGCACCGCGACCCCAGCGGCGAGGTAGTAGAAGATCTTGTTCGGCAAGAAGATCATGGCGTAAGGAAGAGAGGCGTTGAAGCCGGCGTCGCATTGGTTGAGCAGATACGCCCAGGTATTGAACGGGAGGAAGCCCGTCAGCGTGACGTTCGCGAGGTGGTGCTGCCGCACCACCTGTTCGGCCTGTGAAGCCAACTCGCCACGGCCGGTCAGGAAGAACCGGACCCCCGAGCCGGTCCGGGACTGGATCTTCGCGGCGGCGTGAAGGATGGTCAGGAAATCGTAGGCACGTGTCAAGCTGCCCGTGTATGCCAGCCAGACCTCGCCGGCCGGCTTCGTGAGCTCCGGGCAGCGGCCCGCCTGCACCGCGGCATCGAAAGTCGCCACGTCGATCCCCAGCGGAATGGTGGCGGTGGGTCGGCTTTCCCCGCCGACGCGCAGAGCGTATTCGGCATAAGCATCGGCGACGCCGACGATCAGGTCACACGCCGCCGCCGCATGGTGCAGGCTCCGGCGCATCGTCCACAGCGTGGCCCGGAGCAAAGGCCGCACGGCGCGCGGCGCCAAGCCCACGAAATTGTCTGGCCAGAGGTCCTGCACATCGAGGATCGTCTTGGCGCCACGCTGCTGGCCGACGCGCACGGCCGCCCAACTCAGGCCCGGCGGTGGACTGCTGGCCACCACAATGTCCGGCTGCTCCACGCCACGCGCCGCCAGGGCGCGGAAGTTCCGCGCCAAAGCCGCGTGACTCCACAGCCGCGCCAGACTTACGTTGCGGGAATACGGCGGACAGGCGACGAATAGCGGATCAATCCCGAGTGGTCGGCATGCCTGCCGGATCACCGCCTGGTCGACCGGCCGCTTGAAGCGGTGGCTGAAATCACTCGTCCACCACGTCACCCGATGACCGCGGGCCGCCAGCCGCTTGGCGAGGGTGGCGTACCGCCCTTCCTGCTCGGGGTCGCCGGGCAACGGATCGAACGGGTTGACGATCCAGATCAGCACTGGGCTCTTCCTCGCCGGCGCTCTTGAATCAGCTCATGGGCCTTCTCCGCCATGCGGGCCACAAACCGATCCAGGCCGTGCTCGCGGGCGTAAGCATGCCCGGCGCGAATGCACTGCCGCCGAAACTCCGGCTCGTCAATGAACCGCGCGATCCCGCCCGCCAGCGCCGCCGGGTCATTCAGCGGCACGAGCACGCCGCGTTGCCCTTGGGCGAGCGATTCGGCGATATTCCCCACCGGCGTGGCCACCACGGGCAGACTGTGGGCCAGCGCCTCCAGGATCACCCGCGGCGACCCCTCGCTGACCGACGGGAGCGCAAATACGTCGGCCGCGTTGTAGCACTCACTGAGGCGTGCCCCCAGCGCGACGTAGCCCCGCAAATGCACGTGGTCCTGCAGACCGAGGCGCTGCGCGTGCGCCGTCAGCGGCGCATGCAGCTCGCCTGCCCCGATCAGCTCCAGCTCCACGTTGCGACCGCCGCGCCGCAGAATCTGAACGGCGTCGATCAAATCGTGAAGCCCTTTGCCCTGCCGCAGATAGCCGACGTACAGGACCCGCACCACCGGACCGGTGCAGCAGTCCGCGCGCAGGAAGTAGTCCTCGGGCAGCACGGTGGACAGGACGATGGGCTCGACGTTCGGCGTGTGGCGTCGCAGGCGTTCGGCCAGCGCGCTGCCATCACAGAACGCGTAGTTCCGGCGCGCAATGAATCTCTGAATGACGAACTCCAGGCTGTAGGCGGCGCGCGCGAACCGGCCATAAGGTCCCCGGTACTTGGGGCTGCGCGCGATCATCTCGAACGGGTCGGAGGAAAAATGATACAGGAACGGTACCCCCCGCCGCCGCGTCAACAGCCACAGCACGTAGGCCAGCGGGGCGGTACCCCGGGCATTGATGACGTCGAGCCCGTCGCAGTAACGCCGGAAGACGCGCAGAATAGCCGGCGCGCGGAGATACGCCTCGAGGTGAGTCTCAAAGTAGGGCAGCGCGGCGATCATGACATTGGGGGCGTCCAACGAACACCCGCTGAAGTACGTCGGCCGGCTCGTGGTCGGTGCGAAAACCGTCACCTGGTCGAAATGCCGGGCGAACTCCCGCACGTACCGCGCGTACGCTCCGTACGTGTCGAACGTTCGTCCGTCGGTGTGCACCGGCTCGTGGTACAGGCCGATCCGCATGGGCCGCAGGGAGTCCAGGTGTCCCTGCAGCGCAGCCTAGCGGCGTGGGCAGACGGACGCAAGCACAACCGGACAACCGGTCATCCGCCGCGCGCCCTTTGCGGCACTGTCTCCGGCTGTATACTTCGTGGCCGCATGGGCTCTTTTCTCGACATCCTCAAGACCTACCAGTATTTTGGGTGGGTCGGCTTCATCGCCACCGTTTTCCTTACGCCCGTCGCGATCCGCGCCGCCCAGCGCTTCGGCGTGCTCGATATCCCCGACCAGAAGCTCAAGCCCCATGCCCGGCCCATTCCCTACCTGGGTGGCGCGGCCATCTGCGTCGCCTGGGCCGCCGCCCTCGCGGCGGCGATGGGGACCGGCGTGGTCCGTGACTGGCAGGTGGCGCTCGCCCTGCTCCTCGGCGGCGTCGGCATGTCGGTCCTGGGGCTGATTGACGATGCCCGTGGCATCCCGCCCAAGGTGCGCCTCGTCGTCGGCAGCATCATCATCATCGCTACGATCCTGGTGACCGGAACCGGATTCTGGCTGGTGGACTCCGTGCTGGCGGCCGCCGGCGGGGTCCTGGGCGGCGTGGGCCTGCAACTGCCGGGCTACATCACCATTCCGATCTCCGTTGTGCTCAGCGTGTTCATCGTGCTCGGGGCCTGCAATTCCGCCAACCTGATCGACGGGCTCGACGGGCTGTGTTCGGGCGTAACGGCGATCATCTCCTTCGGTTTCTTCCTGCTGGCTTCGCATCTGGCGGTCTGGGACTTCAGCGCGACCGGCGACCCGATCCGTCTGGTCCTGGCCATCGCGATGTTCGGGGCCGCGGTCGGCTTCCTGCCCTGGAACTTCAACCCGGCCAAAGTCTTCATGGGGGACGCCGGCAGCATGCTCCTCGGCTACAACTGCGGCATGTTGATCCTCCTGTTTGCCGAACGGGCCGGAATCCTGCGGTGGCTCGTCGGCGCCCTGATGATCTTCGCCCTGCCGGTTTTCGATACGGCCCTGGCGATGTTCCGCCGGTGGCGCGCCGGGCGTTCGATCTTTGAGGGCGACCGGAGCCATTTCTACGACCAGCTCGTGCAGCGCGGCCTCTCCGTCCGCCAAACCGTCCTGGTGTGCTATGCCCTGACCGTGTTCTACACCGCGACCGGGCTGCTTCTGACCGTTCTGGGCGGGGTCTCCGACGACCGAGCCCTGCCATTCATCCGTACGCGGTATATCATCCCGCTCTATGTCGTGATCGGCCTGGTGACGGCCCTGCTGGCCTGGCGCGCCGGACTCACCCATCCCGAGGAGCCACGCCCGCCGAAGCCGTCTCCGCCCAACGGGGATTGAGTTGCGCGGGGCCGGCTCGTAGGATGCCGCCATGCCCAACGAAGTCCTCACCGCCACCGAGGGGCAGGTCGGCGTAGCGCGCATCAACCGCCCGGAGGCGTCGAACGCGCTGAGCCAGGGGCTGATGCAGCGGCTGACCGCGGCGCTCCAGCGCTTCGACAACGACCCGGACATCCGCTGCCTGCTGCTGCTCGGCGATGAGCGGGCGTTCGCGGCCGGTGCCGACGTGGCCGAGCTGGCCGGGGCCTCGCTGGTCGACGTGTACCAGCGGAACCCGCTGGCCCACTGGGACGCGCTCGACCGTCTGCGCAAGCCCGTGGTGGCCGCCGTGTGCGGTTATGCCCTGGGGGCCGGCTGCGAGCTGATGATGGTCTGCGATATCGTCGTGGCGGCCGAGACCGCGCGCTTCGGGCAGCCCGAGATCACGTTGGGCATTATCCCCGGTGCGGGCGGCACACAGCGTCTGACACGCGTCCTCGGAAAAGCGCGCGCGATGGACTTGATCCTGACGGGACGGATGATCAGCGCCCACGAGGCCTGCCAGATCGGGCTGGTCAGCCGCGTCGTGCCGCGCGAGAATTGCGAGCAGGAAGCCCGCGCCGTGTGTCGCGAGCTGTGCCGCCGGCCGCCGCTGGCCCTCCGCGCGGCCAAGGAAGCGATCCGTAAGGCCTACGAGACAACCCTGAGCGAAGGGCTCGCCTACGAACGGCAGCTCTTCACCCTGCTCTTCGGGACCGACGACCAGAAGGAGGGCATGCGGGCCTTTCTCGAGAAGCGCCCGCCGGTTTTCGTCGGCCGCTGAGCACGGCGCCGGCCGCTACGTTCGGTCGCGGGCGCGACTGGAAACGGATGAGCCGATGGGCAAAACACTCTCCACCGTCCAGGTAAGCTCGGCCGACGGCATCCTGACCGTCACCTTGAACCGCCCCGATGTGCTGAACGCCTTCTGCGCCGACATGGGCGTCGAGCTGGGAGCGGCGTTTCGCCTGGCCCAGCGCGACGACGCCGTACGCTGTGTCGTGTTGACCGGCGCCGGGCGCGGTTTCTGTGCCGGCCAGGATCTGCGCGAATTGCGCTCGATGGAGTCCGGCGCGGCGGAGGACGCGGACCTGGGGGCCTACTTGCGCGACAAGATCAACCCGCTCGTGCTGCGCATGCGCACGATGGAGAAGCCCGTGATCGCCGCGGTGAACGGCGTTGCGGCCGGCGCCGGCGCCAGCTTTGCGCTGGCCGCCGATCTGTGCGTGTGTGCCCGCAGCGCGTCGTTCAAGCTAGCCTTCGTGCATGTGGGCCTGGTCCCGGACGCCGCGGCCACGCTCACGCTGGTGCAACGGGTAGGCTACGCCCGCGCGGCGGAGTTGACGCTGCTCGGCGAGGCGGTCTCGGCCGAACAGGCCTTGCAGATGGGCCTCGTGAACCGCGTGGTGGCCGACGAGGCGCTGCCGGCGGCGGCGCGGGAGCTGGCGGCGCGCCTCGCGGGGCTGCCGATGCAGGCCCTCGGGCTCATCAAACGCGCCCTCAACCACGCGTGGAACGCCACGCTCGACGCCCAACTGGAGTACGAGGCGTACCTGCAAGCTACCGCCGGCCGGACGGCCGATCACCGCGAGGGTGTCGCCGCGTTTCTCGAAAAGCGCCCGCCGCGCTTTACCGGCCAGTGACGTCACCGTGTCGGCCGACGATGTAGCGGCCGACCCCCGAGTCGGCCGTAGAAGGCAAATCAGCACACGCGTGCGTGGAAAACAGCATGTGGTCTCCACAAACCCGCCAGTTGATTGAGATCGCCTGCGAGGAAGACCTCGGCACCCTCGGCGACATCACTTCGGCATTGCTGCCGAACGCCGCCGCCACAGCGACCGCGCGGGTCGTGCCGCGCCAGCCGGGCGTTATTTGCGGGTTGGCGCTCGGACCGGCGGTCTGCGAGGTCTTCGCACGCCGGCTCCGCCAACCGCTGGATTTTGCGCCCGCGTCCGCCGGCCCGCGCGCCTTCCAGGACGGCGACGCCGTTGCCGCGGGGACGTGCGTCGCCACGCTACGCGGCCCACAGGCCGCCATCCTCAGCGTCGAACGCACGCTGCTGAACTTCCTGGGCCGCATGACCGGCGTGGCGACGCTGACGCGGCGCTTCGTGGACGCCGTTCGGACGGCGAGCCCGCAGGTGCAGATTCTCGATACGCGCAAGACGCTCCCCGGCTGGCGCGAGCTGGACAAGTACGCGGTCCGCATGGGCGGCGGACATAACCACCGGGCCGGCCTGTATGACGCCGTGCTCATCAAGGACAACCACCTGGCGGGGATTCCGATCGAACGGCTGGCCGAGCAGCTTGGGGAATTGCTGCGGCGGGTGGCTGGCAAGCCGAGCTTCGTCGAGGTCGAAGTGGACAGTCTTGCGCAACTCGCCGAAGTCTGCAAAGTCCCCGGCGTCGACATGGTGTTGCTGGACAACTTTTCTCTCGCGGATATGCGCGTCGCAGTCGCGCAGCGCGACGGTCTGGGCCGGCGCGGCAAGCTGCTCCTCGAAGCCAGCGGCGGCGTAACGCTCGCGAACGTCGCCGAAATCGCCGCCACGGGCGTAGACCGCATCTCGGTCGGCGCGCTGACGCACTCGGCGGTGGGGCTGGATATTGGGTTGGACGTATAGGCGCGCCAACAGTATGGTGCCCGTCGCCAAGGTCCTAAAAAAACCGGGGCATGCGGCTGGGAGGTCAAGGGTCTCAAGAGTCTCATGTTTGTGGGGGGCGGAAATGAGATTCTTGGGGTCGGAGGGGCGTGAAAACGTGAAAAGGTGAAAACGTGAAGAGCGAGTAGGCGGACGGTTCATCGGCGCTTCTCCAGCAAGAAGTATTCACGACGTTGGGCGGGCGGGAAAGGCGAACGTCAGCGCGTGCGGGAATCTGGCGGGATCTGCGGGAAGTGGGGCAGGGTTGCATTGCGAATTGTGAGTTGTGAGAAGCGAGTAGCGAGTGGCTAGCTGGGTAAGGCCGTGGTACGGGCTTCGCTGACGCTGGCTGGAGATTCGTGCGTCACGCGAGCGGTGGCCCCCGGGAGTCAGGAAAGCCTACTTGCTCCATGAGCCGCGGGTCCGAGACATAGGCCCGCCGGTCAACCTGCGAGCCGCAGGATCATGTGATGGCACCTAAAACTCCGAGGATACGGCTTGCCGGGGGGAACGCGGCGTGTGTGCTCGGAGGTTCTATGGTCGCGGTCAGCGAAATCGGGGTGCGGTTTCATCTCGCAGGGCGTTTTCACCGCGATATTGCTGAAAGCGCGCTCAGGCTCGCCCTCGACGAGATAGCCGAGCAACCCGGCTTCACTGGAGAACGGTCCATATCGGCAAGTCATGAAGTTGTCGCAAATTTCCTTGACGTACGGGCCGACTGCAGCATCCGTCCGCATTACCTTGGCTTCCAGCGGCCAACTGACCCTTGGGTTCGCCCACAACACGAAGGCGAGGTCCGGCAGAGGAGGTTGGGCCGGCGGCTTCCTGGCCGTCTCGAACTCGTGGGCGCCGTGCTGCACGTAGAACGGCGAATCGTCCGGCATCACCTTGTCAATCCGCGGCTCGAGGTACTGCGTGACACTTCTCTCCAGGTCGCGGTCAGCCTGCTTGCAGTCTACGTCCGAGAGCACCTCTTCCCGCAGCAGATCCCAGGCCTTCCAGACAAACCCCAGGAGGCGCGTCACCGCATCTGGACGCCATCGGCTGGCGAGCGTAACGAACTCGCCGGTGTCCGGCCAGTGTGCCTCTCCGATCGTCGGTCGGTCAGACAATGCGATTCCCCGTCGCCACACTCGTTCGCGAGGCCGAGCCCTCTCGCCACGACATGATGTCGGCAGCCACTTCATCGGCATCGCGCATGGCCGCGGAACGGGTCCAATAGCGGAGCCGGTCGGGTTTGACAAGATAGACCGTCGGCACGTTTGCGCCGTGGCACGTGACCGTGTCGTAAACACGGGCAACGCGTTGATAGAAAATCCCGCCATCGCGACCTTGCGGCGTCGCCAGGAACTTCTCGTTGAGCTTTTGCAGCCGCGATCGGAGATCACCGTGAAGGATTTGTTTCGGTTGAAACTCCTCGCTCCCAGGCCAGCCGAGGTGCATCGCCACCAGGCGAACGGGCAGTGCGGGTTCACTCGTTTCTTGGAAGACTGTCGCGCAAACTCTCTTGTCCGGGCCGAATCCAGCCTTGATGACTCCAGCGAAAGACCGCGCGTAGGCTTTCAGGTCTGCTTCCGCGCCGCGTTTTGTTCTTTGACGGCCCGGAGAGGACTCGTCCCCCTTGAAATCGGCGAATGTGAACCGGATCAGGTCTTCGATCAGGGCCCATTCAGCCGGTTTGAAAGAGAACAGGCGCCGGATGCGTTCATCGACCTCGTCAAAAGACGATAGACCCGCGAGCAGATCGGGGCCCGGCTCAGGCAGTGGCATGCTCAGGAGTTGGTGTACGAGTACCTCCGGTCGATACGTTGCCAACCGGTAGCTGGTGAGAAACAGATAGTAAACTGCGAGGATGCTATTGTAGCAGAGGCAGGCTGCTTCAAGGTGCGGGACGCTGCGCGCTGAAGCGTGAATGCTTACGTAGCTTTTCGAACACAGTACGCCCGTGCGAGATGTGTTGAGAGCTGCATCGAGTCGCCCACGCTGCACCTGCCAAGCCTGCTTGAGTATCAACTGGGGCGGTGCGAAAGCGCCGGATATTGTGGCTCTGGGCCGTTCAAACCGGTCGTCCTCATTCGCTGGCAAGTCCTTGATATTCAAACGCAGGAATGTGTCGCGAGGAAACTGGTCCTGTTCCAGGACCGGTCTACCCAGAGTCGATTTATCTATGTGGAGGCGGTTGCCCCGGATGAATCCCTGGCCGGACACCACATCCCCTCGCTTCTCAAGGCTAGCAAGGGTGGTGCTGCGGCTCAGTCGCCGAACTAACTCCAGATCGCGCCGGCTGCCCCACATCAGAGTCGTCCAAACGTGGCGGTCACGGGCTGCCTCGTCGGGAGGGATAAAGTGGATATCGTGCGGCTCGATCGTGACACGATAGTCGTCTTCGCTGGACATGACCGGTTTGGGAGACATGTACAGCAATGGCTCCCCATCGGGTTCGGTCGCCCGCATGTTCACAAGGCATGCCGGCGAGACCGGCCCTTTGAAGAGTCCAAAACGCAGGGCTGACAGGTTCACGACCTCTTCGACTTTGAACGTCGAAAACAGCTTGGCCCGGTACGCGCGGGCCGGGCCGACGTCCTGAAATAGCAGCCCGGCGGGTTGAAGCGTCGCCACGCGCCCGCCCGGTCTGACGAGGCGCGCGGCCTTCGGCAGGAACAGCGGGCCGATGCTTCCGTACGTGGTAGTCCAGCCATGCCTCGCCTTCCACCGCTTAGCGGCAGACGTTTCGGTGTCCCTGCCCCACGGCGCGTTGCCGACGACGAGGTCATACCTCTCCGCATCCTCAACTGTGCGAAAGCCGGGCTTGTCTTCGCCAAAGAAATCCGCGTCAATCAATCGCTGGCCCCGAAGCCGGGGAAACTGAACCTGCGTCCAGTAGTGCCGGGGGTCGATCTCGTCGCACATCGCCAAGTACATACTGAAGGACGCTACTCGCACAGCGTGGGGGTCCTTGTCAACCCCGAACAAATTGCGGCTAAGCAGTTGTTTGAGGATGGGGGCCTTGGGCTGTTCACCCGAATGGGCGTTTCTCCAGCGGTGAATCAGGCGTTGGTACGCCTTGACCAGGAAGATGCCCGAGCCGCAGGCCGGGTCGAGCACCTTGACGTCCCAATCGTCACTGTCCCAAGGCAGGACGCGGTCGAGCATGAAGTCTACGATGTGGGCCGGCGTGTAGTGCGCCCCCGTTCCACGGCCAGTCTTGCCCACGAACTCTTCGTAGATGCTACTGATAAACTCCAGTGGAATCGTGTCGAAGCGGTACTCGCGCCAAAGTGAGAGCTGGCCGTCTTTCATGCGCATGTTGCCGCTGACGAATTGGGCCAGCGTGTCGAGGTGCTCCGGCTTGACCCGCTTAATCTCGATTTGCCATTCATCCTCACGCTGGTGCTGGGTCGCCCCTTTGCCTGGAAACAGATCGCCGTTGAATCTCTCGTTGAGTTCGCGGAATAGGTTGTAGGTGTCGTCGTAGTTCCGGAGGATGCCCGCCAGGTCCTTGTACGACTCGGAGAGCACGCCCCGTTCCCGCAGGCGATTCAATTCCCCGGCGTCCAGTGCAGGTTTGCCGGCACTGTCGGTGCGGTCGAATAGAAACTGGATGAAGATCAGTCGTGCCAGCAAATCGTGAGCGGTGTCCTCGTCGAGTTTCTGGCTGATCAGTCGCTCGCGAACGTCTCGCAGGTTCTCCAGCAAGAGCTGGTCGGCGCACCGGTCACGGCGGAACCGTTGCTCGTGTCGGCGATAGAATTCCCCCGACACCAGGTCGACCCAATTCAACGATCGGGCCGCCTGCTCCGCGAGCGAGGCCCCCGGCTGCAAGTCGATTCTCGCGTCGGTTATCTCGGCTGCCGGTGAGTCAAACAGGTCGCCGCGTTGCGGCGGCTCGCAGCAAGACCAAGCCCGGATCGCGTGCGGCTCCAGCGTGATCAGGAGCGGCGACCGGCAGAAGCTCCAGGCCAGCCGGTGGGTCTCCTGCAGCGTCGCCGGGCTCACGGACCGGCTGAACTCGCAGACGATGCCAAGGGGGGCTTCGGTGGCCTTGGCAATCGGGTCGGGGGCCAGGATGCCGACGCGGACGTTACCCGCGTCCTGTCGGCGGCGCAACGTGTCGCCCAGCTTCTGGTTCGCCAAGCGAGCGTAGACCTTCGGCCCGGAACCGGGCGGGTCCAGGACCTGGGTCTTGGTTGGCCACCCGAGCTGTTGATGGGCGAGATCCAGCAGCATCAGCCACCATGCGCATCAAAAAGCGGGCGGTGTTGGCACGACGATCAGGGGTCCGCGTGTGCGGGATGCTAACGCGCGGGTGGGCGATTAGAAAGCGAGCATGTGACCCGGTGGACACGCCGCGGGGGCGCAGGGCGGTGCAACAGACACAGCCGGGGGCGGGTGTGGCACCAAGACGGGGGACGGGGAGGTCGGCCGCCACCGCCGGCCGGACGCGGGTGCCACAAAGACGTCGCCCACAGAGGGACGACGCTACGACGGCCGGCGAGGCGCCGGCCGCTACGGACGGCCGACTCGGGGGTTGGCCGCTACACGGGGGGTGGGAGCCAGGTCCAGGTGTGGCCGATTTTTTGCGAGGGGATGTTTAGCAGGCGCTTGGCGCGAAAGAGGGTCACGCGCGGGATGCCGGCGGCGCGGGCGGCCGCCAGGACCTCGCGCGCGGGGCGCGGGCCGGCGGATAGGAAGTCGGTGAGCCAGTCGCAGGCGTCGGAGAGGACGGAGAACGATTCGGGCGAAAGGTCCAGCACGCCGGTGGCCAGACGCCAATCGGGGCGGGCGGGATCGTCCCACTCCAGGCGCGGGCCGGCGACGATGCGGAAGGCGAGCGGGGGCGCGGGGGGTCCGTAGGCGTTCTTGACCTGCGTCAGGATGCGGCGGTCGGAGTAATCCGGGTCGGAGGTGAGTAAGAGGACCGAGCGCGCCGCGGCGACGAGGCTGAGGGAGCCACGGATGCGGTAGAACACGCGGCGGGCGGGGGTCTTCGTGAAGTGGCCTACCGCGAGGATCGCGACGCCGCGGCCGCGGGCGATGGTCGCGAGGCGGCCGAGCAGGCAGGCCTGACGATCGGGGCTGGAGTAGACGCCATCGTCGAGCAACGCATGGATCGGATCGAGCACCACGAGGCGGGGGTGGTCGTGGGCACGGATGGCGTGTTCGAGTTGGTCCGCATGCCCGGGGAGGCGGAGGGGAAGGACCTCCTGCGTAAACGGCGGACGGACGCCGTCGAGCACGGAGATGCGGAGCAGATCGGCGCCCGCCGCGGCGAGGCGATCGGGGAGGGCCGAATCGTCCTCGGGGGCGGCAAAGACGACGCCGGTGGGGGCAATCTGGCGGCTGGGGAAGCCGCGGATGGTTGGGAAGGAGCGATGGAGGGCCGCCTCGGTGAGGTCGAGGGGCTGTGGGGGAAGCGTGGCGGGGTCGGCGCGTTCGGCGGCGGGGTTATCGGGCCAGGGGTGAGGTACGGAGAGGCGTGCGGCGAGGTCGGCGGTGAGAAGGGACTTGCCGACGGCGGGGTCGCCGATGAGGAGGGTGAGGCAGCCGAGGGGGAGGCGCTGGGGCCAGAGCCAGTGGAGATGTGGAGGCGGGGCGTCGCTGAGGAAGCGGAAGGCGGGGGCGGGGGGCCCGGCGCGGTCGTCGGCGGGGTGGCGGCTCACGCTAGATATTATAACATATCTAGCGCACAATGGCAAGGCGGCAGGGCATTTGCACTGCTCACAGAGCACTCAGCGGAAAAAGGTGTCAGGAACCTTTTGCCGCGGAGCGGCCCTTTGGGTGCTGGGCACAAAAGGTTCCTGACACCTTTTTCGCCCGGGGGTGCTACTGCGGCGGGTTGATCGCCAGCAGCTCGACCTCGAACACCAGCGTCGAGTTCGGCGGGATGCTTGGTCGGCCCGCGGCGCCGTACGCCAGATCGGGCGGAATGATCAGCTTGCGCTTCTCGCCGACCTTCATCATTCCCACGCCCTCGGTCCAGCCCTTGATGACCTGATTGAGGCGGAACTTCGCGGGCTGACCGCGATCCACCGAGCTATCGAATTTCTTGCCGTCAAGGAACGTGCCCGTGTAATGCACCTGCACCATGTCCTCGGGCTTGGGCGATTCGCCCTGGCCCTCCTTGAGGATGACGTACATCAGGCCCGACGCGGTCTTCTCGACCTTCTTGCCGGCCTCCTGCTCGACCTGCTTCACGAGGTCCTCCACCAGTTTTACCTGCGCCTCCTTGGCCTTGGCTTCCGCCTCCTTGGCCTCCTGCTCTAGCGCTTCGACCCGCGCGTCCAGAACCTTCGTGTCGTACGGGCCGGCCAGCGTCGCCGACTTGATGACTACCGGCGTCTCGGGCGTCACGGCTCCTTCGGGCGAAGGCTGCTTCGCGTTTTGAACCAGCTTGGTGTCGCGGATCTTGTCCACAACGTCCATCCCCTCGACCACCTTGCCAAACACCGCGTACGCCGCGTTACCGCCCTGTGGTCGCGGGGTATCCAGGTCGTGCGCGCCGCCCACGACGTTGTCCGCCACGTTGATGAAGAACTGGGCGGCCGCCGAGTCGGCGACAGGCGTGCGGGCCATCGCGATCGTGCCGCGCTCGTTCTTCAGTCCGTTCTTCCATTCGTTCTTGATCGGCGGCCGCAGGCCTTCCTTCTTCTCCACCACCTCCGCCGTAAACCCGCCGCCCTGGATCATGAAGCCGGGGATCACGCGATGAAAGATGGTCCCATTGTAGAAGCCGGAGCTGACGTACTGGAGGAAGTTCCGCACGCTGATAGGCGCCTTCTCGGCGTTGAGTTCCAGCACGATGTCGCCCAGCGTCGTTTCGAGCTTGACGCGCGGGTTGGGTGTCGCCGCCGGTTGCGGCTGGGCAGGCTGGGTCGCCGCGGCCGGCTGGGGCTTCGGGGCCTCGGTTTTCGGTTCCTGCGCCAGCGACAAGGGAGCAAGGACGAGCAGGGCTGCCAGAGTCATGAAGCGCATCATGGATTCACCTTTCCTTTATCGAGCTGAGGTTATAGTCCAGTCTAGGACATCACGAGAGGCGAAGGGTAACCGGGCGTGCCCCCGAGAGGCAAGCGGGAACCCGTCTGCGCGACCCAGCATTCCGGCCGAGAATGGGCGCTTGTTCGTCGGCTCACACGCCGCCGGCGTTGTCCTCCGTCGGGGACGCCGGGCCACTTTCGCCCCCGGGCCCACCCTCGTCGCCCGCGGAGCTCGACCCGCCGGGCGGTGGGCCGCCCTCGACGGCCCCCTCCGGCTGCTCCTCTTCCTGCTCGCGGGCCACTTTGGCCACGGCGACGACCTTGTCGTCCTCCTCCACGCGAATCAGGCGGACCCCTTGCGTGGCGCGGCCGATTTCGCGGAGCTCGTTGAGCGGCATGCGCATCAGGTTGCCCTGCGCAGTAATCAGGATCAGCGAGTCCTCGTCGGTGACGGCCCGCAGGGCGACCACCAGTCCATTCCGCTCCGTCGCGCGGATGTTGATGACCCCCTTCCCGCCGCGGCGGGTCAGCCGGTACTCGTCGACGTCGGTGCGCTTCCCGTACCCGTTCGCACACACCGTCAGCACGCTCATGCCCGGCTCGATGACGACCATGTCGATCACCGAGTCGTCCCGGCCGAGCGTGATGCCCCGCACGCCGCGCGCGGTCCGGCCCATGGCCCGCACGTCGCTCTCCTGGAAGCGGCAGGCCATGCCCTGCCGCGTGCCGAGGACAATCTCGTTCTCGCCGCTTGTGAGCGACACCTTGATCAGCGTGTCGTCCGGATCGAGCGTGATCGCCTGGATCCCGCTCGGCCGCGGGTTCGAGAACGCCGTCAGCGGCGTCTTCTTGACCACCCCTTTCTCGGTCGCGAAGAAGACGTACTTTTCCTCGAAGGCCTGGACGGCGAGCACGGCCATGTGCCGCTCGTTGGCCTGCATGGTCACAATGTTCGCCAGGGCGCGGCCGCGGCTGATGCGGGAGAGGCTCGGGATGTCGTACACGCGGAGCCAGTAGACCCGTCCGCGGTTGGTGAAGATGAGCAGGTAGTCGTGGGTCGAGCAGACGCGGAGGAGCTCGATGAAATCGCCGTCCTTGTTCTCGGTGCCCCGGACGCCCTTCCCGCCGCGGCCCTGCTCGCGATACGTGTCGGCCGGCACGCGCTTGATGTACCCCTCGTGCGAGATCGTGACGACCACGTCCTCGCGCTCGACGAGCTGCTCGATCTCGATCGTGCCCACCGGGGCACTGATCTGCGTCCGCCGCGGCTCGCCGTACTTCTCCTTTAGCTCGCGGAGGTCTTCGGCGATGATGTCCCGCACGCGCCGCTCGTCGCTCAGGATCAGCTCGTAGTCGGCGATCTGCTCGACCAGTTCCGAGTACTCCTGGGCGAGTTGCTCGATCTCCAGGCCGGTCAGCCGGCGAAGCTGCATGGCCAGGATGGCGTCCGCCTGCGTCCGCGTCAGGTGCTGATCGGCGGCCGAGGTGCGCGCCACGAACGCCTCGGGGAGCAGCCGCCGGACCGCCGCCGCTTCGCTCAACCGCAAGGGCCGGTCCATCAGCCGCTGCCGGGCGGTGTCCACATCCGGCGACTCCTTGATGAGCTGGATAATGCCGTCGATGTCGGCCACGGCGAGAATCAGGCCTTCGAGGACGTGAGCCCGCTGCCGGGCCTTACGCAGCCGGAAAGTCGTGCGGCGCCGCACTACGTCCACCCGGTGCTGCACGAAGTGCCCGATGAGCTGCCTGAGGTTCAGCGTCCGGGGCACGCGGTTCACGAGCACGATGTTCAGGGCGTGGATGGTGCTTTGCAGCGGCGTGTACTGCCAGAGCTGGTTCATGACGACTTGCGCGTTGGCGTCCTTCTTGAGGACGATGACTAGGCGGACCATCCGGTCGCGTCCGGATTCGTCGCGCACGTCGTCGATGCCTTTGATCGTCCCGCTCTCGATGGCTTCCGAGATGCGCTCCTTGATCGTCGGCAGCAGCACGCCATAGGGGATTTCGTCGACCACGATGTGGACGCGGCCGGACTTGGTGTCCTCGAGGTGCATCGGGCCGCGGACGATGAGCGAGCCGCGGCCGGTCGCGGCGGCCTCGCGGATGCCGTCGCTGCCGCAAATCACGCCGCCGGTCGGGAAATCCGGCCCCGGGACGATCTGCAGCAGCTCGTCCACGGTGATCTCCGGCCGGTCCATCGTGGCGATAATCGCGTCGCAGATTTCGCCCAGGTTATGAGGCAATAGCCGGGTCGCCATGCCGACCGCAATGCCTTCCGAGCCGTTCACGAGCAGGTTCGGGAACTTGCTCGGCAGCACGACCGGCTCCTGCCGCGTGCCGTCGTAGTTGTCCTCGAAGTCCACCGTCTCCTTCTCGAGATCGGTCAGCATCTCCTCGGCGGGGCCGGCTAGGCGGGCTTCGGTATAACGCATCGCCGCCGGCGGGTCGCCGTCGATGCTCCCGAAGTTGCCCTGCGGATCGACGAGCAGGTGCCGCAGGCACCACTCCTGGCCCAGGCGCACCAGCGTCGGGTAGATCACGCCCTCGCCGTGCGGGTGGTAGTTCCCGCTTGTGTCCCCGCAGATTTTCGCGCACTTGCGGTGCTTGGCGGTGGGGCGCAGGTTGAGGTCGTGCATGGCGACCAGGATGCGGCGTTGCGAGGGTTTGAGGCCGTCGCGCACGTCGGGCAGGGCCCGCGCCATGATGACGCTCATGGCGTAGGTCAGGTAGGACTCCTGCATCTCCTGCGAGATCGGCGTGGGGATCTGTTGGGTGGTCGGCGTATCGCTCATGTCTCGTCCGCAAACCGGGCGCACTACGTCATGCACGCTCGTCGAGCGGGAATTGTACGCGATTACCACGGATTTCGCAGTAGGCGGTACCCCGTGAATCGCACGACTTTTCGGCCCGCCAATAGTAGAATCCCGGCATGGTACGTCCTGACCGAACCGCTCCGCACGTGCGGGGTGGTTCTCGCTGCATCGAGCTTGCGGGTGCAAGTCCCGCTGCGGCAAGCGCCGCAGCGCCGCGTGGCAGGCCCCGGGCGAGCGGGGAGACTCACTCGTCTAAGCGGGGGGTCAAAAGCCCTCAGGGAGCCGTACGGCTTCCGGGAGGGGAGCCAGTCCGCAGGCCCAGCCACTCGGCGAGAGTCACTGCCTCTACGTCATGTGGAATCCGTCGGGCGGCGACGCGGAACTGGCCCGCACCCAGAACCCAGCAGCGAAACTCGATCACGCCAAGCGGGAGATCGTGGCGTCGCGGTATTATGAGCTCCCCGCAGACGCCTTGAGCATGGAGAAGCGATGATCAGTTGGAATGACGTTCGAGTTGAGATCGAGACCGCACTCAAGAACGGCGACACGGCGGCGCTCGACACGGTTCGCCGCGCGAAAACGAAGGCGGTCGTCGCCCGCACAGGGCGGCCGCTGATCATCTATGCTGCCGATTTTCTCGGCAAGGGACGGGGAACGCCCGATGTCGGCATCGACTTCGCTGACAAGGACGGGTTCCGCGAGGCCGTGACTGGGCTGCCGCCGGAGGCCGTAGACGTCCTGCTGCACAGCCCGGGTGGCTCTGCTGAGGCGGCCGAGAGCATCGTCAAGATGCTGCGATCACACTTCAAGAGCGTTCGGTTCATCGTGCCCGACATCGCCAAGAGTGCAGCGACCATGCTGGCTTTATCCGGCGACGCAATCCTGATGGACGCATGTGCCGAACTTGGACCGATTGATCCGCAGTTCCAGATTCAGCGGGGGGACGGCATCGTAATGGCCCCCGGCCAAGCGATCATCGACCAGTTCGATGCAATGGAGAAGAAGATAAAGAGCGATCCGCGCTCACTGCCTGCCCACATTCCGATCCTGCAAATCTACGCCCCGTCGCTCTATCAGCAAGCCAAGAATGCGATCGCCCTGTCGAAGAACTTGGTCAAGGAGTGGCTGTCTGCCTACATGTTCGCCGACAGGAAGCCGACAGAACGTGCTCGCCTCGCAAGCGCCGTGGCTCGCTATCTCGGGGACCACAATAAATTCAAATCCCACACCAAGGGCGTCCGTCTGGAGGATTTCCGGAGCATCAACGCCCTCAGGCCGGTCAAGGTCAGCGACTTGGCTGGAGACGCCGAACTGCATTCGCTCATTAGAGGATTGCACTACGCCATCGGCTTTGCTTTCAACATGTCCACGACGCTGAAGATCTTCGAGAACTCCGAGGGCCGGGCCATGATCCGGCACATACGGATGGTCCAGGTTCAGATGCCCCCCGGCGTGCAGCAGCTTATCGCGGTGGAGCGGCCGCCGGCCGAACCAGTCAAACCGGCGTAGAGGACGCGGTGGTCACAATCTGAGGGCGATTGAGATGCGAGAGCGCCTGGGCGTACTGCTTCATGCTCACATCGAAGAGCTTGAGGGCGTCGCGCAGCTCAGGCTCCTTCGCCAGGAACGCCTGGACCTTTCGCGTCGTCGCGTTGGGACGGGTCACTTTCTTCGTGCTCTTCTTCGCCATTCGCCGTCGCCTCTTGTCGGCAGCTTCCCTCACATCTTATCGAGGAAAGGCGCAAAACCCTTGAGACGCTTCGCTCATCCGTGTGCTGCGGCGAGGTGTGAAACAGCCGCCGCCTTCGCGGCTCCGCCGCTGCGGGGTCGGACCTCCACGACCCAGTGCTCGCAAACTTCATTATCCAAGCGCCAGATCGAAAGTCAATTCGGAGATTGTTCGCCCTCACGGAATGGCGCTTTCTGGCGGATTATCGGCAGCTTGGAGCGGGGAACGCTTGCCGGGCCGCGCAGGCGGACTGGCGACCGGCCCACGCCCTGAGCATGAGCTTTACCAGTTGTTGGGTACGATACCTTATTCCGGAGGTGTGCATGCTCCCTGAAAGGACCATCGCTAAGCGGTATCACCGAAATCCGCACGGACGGGTTGAACGGGGACCTCAGGAAACGGAGCCGGCGCGCCACCGCGCCTGAGGTCTACCAATGCCGAACCGGGCGAAAGACTGTGGCTGCGTCAGGGCGAAAAGGACCTGGAGCACGCAACCGCGAGCGGCGCCGACGGACGCCATGACTGGGCGTGCTTTGCGGCGCACCAAGCCGCTAAAATGGCCGTGAAGGGGTTGCATCTGAGCCTTGGTCAGGACGCGTGGGGACGTATGGTTCGCAAACTACTCGAGGATCTCCAACCTACAGTGGTCGTGGCCGCCGAGCTGCTCGACTGTGCGCGGGCCTTGGACCTGCACTATATTCCCGCCCGGTATCCGAATGGCCACTTCACGGGATGCCCGGCTGACAACTACGGGGCCCTCCAAAGTCGCGAGGCCATCGCCTATGCCCGTCAGATCGTTGAATTCTGCCGTCTTCAAATGGTCCAACCGTGAGACCGTGCTCGCGGTGGCGCGGGCCTGGGCTGCCGCTATTACCCAGACGAAGTCCCGGTCCCGGCCGACTTGTGGGTCTACACGCGCGCCGAGTGGGACGCCTTGGCCGCCCACTCGCCGCTACTGGCCCAGCGCCTCCAACGGGAATGGCTGGATCTGGCGTGAACCGGCCGGAAGGGGCCCAGGTCCGGGTGCCGTTGCCAGGAACTGGCGCGGCCGGAGAATACTCGTGCTGCGGTTACGAATCCCCTGCTGGCCGAGGTGTCTGGCGACCTGTGGCACGAGGTGACGGATGGCACATTTCTGCATGTTTGGCAGCAACGACGGGCAGCTTGTCCCGGGCCGGGATTTCTACATCACCATCTTCGGCGGGTCGGACTTGAAGCGGCTCCCCGCGGCCAGCCAGATTGCCGAGCTGCGCCAGCGCCCGGCGTACGACCGCAGCAGCTCGCAGTACGCGTTCTGCACGCTGTTCGGAGGCACCACGCTCAGTTGGCCGACCCTGGCTGAGGAGTACCTTGCGCTGCGTGATGCCCTGCGGGCCGGGACGATCACGCTCGACGATTGGGACCGCTCGTTGGCGCGACCTGGTGGCCCGGGGCCGCTGCGGGTCTTGTCCTTCACGCTCTTTGGGGGATTTGACGGCGAGTTGCTGCCGCGCGAAGACAAGGAGCTCGACGACCTGAGCCTCCAGCGCCACCTCGGGCAGATTCCAGAATCGGCCGTCCAGATCCTCATGTTGGCGATCGGGCAGACCGGCGTGCAGCGCCTCGCGGCCGTGCGTCAGGCCGTCGCAACCACGCTTTCTGCGGCCAGTTGACCCCCCCCGCACCGCCCGTTGCCCGCGCAGTGCTGATCGACCACCATATCCGCCATCATGAACGGCTGCCCGCCGACGCTGGCCGACGCGTTCGTCCCGTTCAGCACCGCGCATTGGGTCGTCTTCGCCTGCATCGCCGGAACGACCGCGGCGCTGTCCTGGTTCCTGCGACAGGTGGCCGGCCGAAGCCACGAGTCCGCAATTCGACGCACGGTCTGCTGGTCGTTGGCCGGCGTGCTGCTGGTGGGCTCGGGCCTGGCCGAGCTGCAACGTGCGATCGGGGGCACCTGGTCCGTCCGAGAGTCGCTGCCGCTCCACCTGTGCGACCTCGCCATTTTTGTCACCGCCGCCGCCCTGATTGGGGCCGGCTTGCGGGCGGCGCCCGGCGGAATCTGGCAACGCCTCTATGAGCTGGCCTGGGTATGGGGCATCGGCGGCACCTCCCAGGCCGTCCTGACGCCGGACCTGGCGGTCGGGTTCCCCAGCTCCGAGTGCGTGCGCTACTTCACGCTGCACAGCACGATCGTCGTTTCCGTGCTCGTCCTGACGTTCGGTCTGCGGATGCGTCCCCAGCCGGGCACCCCGTGGCGCGTCTGGTGGGTCACGATGGCGCTCGCGGTCGCGATCCTGCCCGTCAACTGGGCCTTCGGCGCAAACTACATGTATCTCTGCGGCCCGCCGGCGCATCCCTCGCTCTTCGACTACTTCGGCCCCTGGCCCTGGTCGCTGTTGTCACTCGCGGTCGCCGGTACGGCGCTGATCCTGCTGTGCTGCGCGCCGTTCTGGTGGCTCAACCGCCGGCAACCCGTCGCGCGCGCGCCGGGCTCGTAGCCGGGGCGTGTCGATCGCCTACGCGCGGGCCAAGAGCGCGGCGCCGATCGTGCCGGCGTCGGTGCCCAGGGTGGCGAGGGCGATGCGCGGCGCGTCCGGCGCGATCTTCCAACTGCACCGCTCGAAATGCCCTTGCACGGGGTCTAGCAGGCGCTGGCCCGCATTGATCAACCCACCGGCCAGGACTACCAGCTCCGGGTTGATGAGGTGTCGCAGGTTCACGATGCCCAACGCGAGGTAATAGCAGGTCTCACCCCAGATGCGGGCCGCCAGGGCATCCCCGCGGTCGATCGCCGCCAGGACGTCGCGCGCATCGAACTCCTCAGCCGCCGACACCTTGGGCTTCAGCAGCGAGTCTGCGCCCGCGCGAACCGCCTCGGCGAGCCGCTCGGCGACGGCGTTGGCCGATGCGTAGCGCTCCAGACAACCTTGCTGCCCGCAGGGACAGGGCCGGCCGCCGGGCACGATCACCATGTGCCCCACCTCGCCGGCGTTGTCGAAGCACCCGCGCCACAGTTTCCCGTCGAGGACCACGCCCCCGCCGATCCCCGTGCCGAGCGTCAGCATGACCAGGGTGCGCACGTTTTGGCCCACGCCGGCGGCAAACTCGCCGAAGGCGGCAGCGTTGGCGTCGTTTTCGAGCACGGTTCGCAGACCGGTGAGCGCTGCAAAGCGGTCGCGCAGCGGCACTCGGACGAACCCGGGCAGGTTGGGCGCGCTGTAGATGATGCCCTGGGCGTGAGACATCGGGCCCGGTGCGCCGACGCCGACGCCGGCTATGTGCGACCGCGCGACGCTGGCCTTTTGGAGCAACTCCTCTACGAGCCCGGACATGCGAGCCAGCACATGCTCCACGCCGCGGTCCGCCTGCGTGTCGATCGCGTGCCGCGTCACGAGCGTGCCGCGTTCGTCGCAGACCCCGCCTTTGATGTTGGTGCCGCCCAGGTCAATGCCGAGGGTGTAGGTTGCGTTCATGGACGCTCCCGCGTGCTCGCGCTCCGCTCGGTTTCGGACGCGAGGTGCATTTGCCCGTCGACCACGCATCCCACGATACCAACGTCCAGGAGCTCGCGCGGGTCCACACGCAGCGGATCGTCGGCCCACAGCGTCAGGTCCGCCGGCGCACCCGGAGACAGGGTCCCCGCCGGCGGCGGCCGACCGACGGACAACGCTGCCCCGCGCGTGAACGCGCGAAGGACCGCGGCGGTCGTGATGCGCTGCCGTGCGAACCAGCCGTCAGCCGGCTGGCCATCTTCATCCGTGCGGGTCGTGGCCGCAAACAGACTGCGGCGCGGATCCAGCGCCTCGATCGGAACATCCGAGCCGGCCGCCAGCGTAACGCCGGCATCGAGCAAGCTGCGCAGCGGATAGGCGTTCCGGCGGGCGCGGGGCCAGTGCCGGTCGGCGATCGGAATATCGGCGAGCAGATGGCACGGCTGGACCGAGGCGACGATGCGGGCCCGCGCCATGGCACGCACGTCGGAAGGGCGCACGCACTGGGCATGCTCGATCCGGTGTGGCAACGCTCCGGCCGCCAGGCGCCGTGCCGCGCTGATCGCGCGGATCGCGTCGTGCACGGCCCGGTCGCCGATGGCGTGAATCCAGGCGGCCCAGCCGTGCTGCGTCAGGTGGCGCACCGTGTCGCACAGCTCGTCGCCGACGAGGACCGGTACACCACGATACACACCGCGCTCGGGATACGGCGCGAACATGTACGCCGTTTGCGAGCCGAGCGCCCCGTCCGCGAAGATCTTGATTCCGCCGATCCGCAGCCAGTCGTCGCCGACGCCGCTCCGCAGTCCGAGCTCGCACGCCTGCGCCAGATTCGCCAGCGGGATTGCGTGCACGACGCGCACGCCGAGCCGGCGCTCCGCGTGATGACGTTGTAGGTGAGACGCCGACACGCCATCGTCCATCGAGTGCACGCCGACGATGCCGTGCGCCCAGGCGACGCGGTACGCGGCGGCGAGCGCCCGATCGATCGCGCGCTGCGACTCGGCGCCGGTTTGCCGCGCGAAATCGCGCAGCGGGTCGGGCAGAGAATCGATTGCGGACTCTTGGACGATTCCGGTTGGACGACCGTGTCGGTCGCGAAGATATCGGCCACCTTGCGGATCCGGGGTGCGTGCGGTTATGCCCACGCGCCGCAGGGCAGCGCTGTTCAACCAGGCGGTGTGACCATCATGGCTCCGGATCATCACCGGTTGATCGGGCACAACCGCATCAAGATCGGCAGCGCAGGGCAGCCCCGTTGCCCACGCGTTGTGATCGAATCCCCGTGCCAACACCCAGTTGCCCACTCGCCGCGTCCGCGCGAAAGTGTGCATCCTGTGCAACACCGCGTTGAGCGAACGCAACGCCGACACGTCGATGACCAGGGAGCGGCTCAGTGCCCAATAGAAAAAATGGGTATGGCAATCGACGAGGCCCGGCGTGACCACCACGTGTCCCAGGTCGACCACGCGCGTTCGGCGTCGCCGAAGGCGCAGCACCGACCGTCGGGGGCCGACCGCGACAATCCGCCCGCCCGCCACGGCAACCGCCGCGGCGGTTGGCGCAGGCCGCGACAGCGTGTGGCAGCGCTGGGCGAGGACGATCAGCTCGGGCGCGGGCTCGAAGATCGACATCGAGGCCAATTATCGGCCGCGCGGGCGGAGGAGTGCAACGGGGCTGAGCGAAGGCGGTCGAAGGGTCGCGCTTCGTGGGGATAAAAAAAGCAGGAGCAGGCTGCGACGACCGGGGTGTTCGGGCCGAAGGGAGGGGGGAGGCCGTCGCGTAAACGCCTGCTCCATTGCTCGTACTATATTATAACGGGCAAACGTCATTCCATCTACAAGATTCCGCTCGTGACGCGTTTTTTCCGATGTTCTCGCCGCCGACCCGCCGCCGCACCCCGCGTCATCTCCCCCACGGTTGCGGGAATTCTCACACGACCCTCAATCATTCACGCGGCCAACCACTTGATTCGCCGCGCAAACGTTTCTAAGCTTGTCTACGTGCTTGGGTTGCCGCAACCGCGCCGATGTAGCTCAACGGCAGAGCACGGCTTTCGTAAAGCTGAGGTTGTGGGTTCAAGTCCCACCATCGGCTGTCTCCCTTCAGAGACAAGAAGCCTACCCGCGTCTTGGAGGTAGAGCTAACGCTCTGCGCACAGGCGCGCCGGCGGGCGCGCGCGACTGGGCAGCCCGGCAGGGGTGCCTGCGCATGGCCCCGCGCCCCGCACTGCCGTTCGGGGTTCGGACGGCGTGCCGGTCGTAGCAGCCGCCCTTCCGCGGCGGCGGATCGGCCGGTCGGCGCCGGCCGCTACGATGCGCGCGGCAAGGTCGCACACCGTCATACCGACCACGCGTCCATGTGTTGTGCATGCGGCGCGCGGTCGGCGCGGCGTCGGCGATGATGGCGGCCAGCGCGCGCACCGTGATTGCAGGTGCCCCAGCACGTCTGCAGTTGTCTCACGGCCGCGTGCGAATCGATGGTGGCGGGCTCCGATCCGTGTTCGATTATGGCGGTGGAAGCGCGTCGGCGCCCGCGCGTCGTGGGTCGGCTTAGTCGCGGCGCGGCAAAAGATTTTTCAAAAATCCTCTTGCATGAAGGTGAGCGCTTCGCGCAAGATTGCCATTCGCGGTCAGTAAGCGACGCGGCACAAGTTGATCTTGAGGCGGTCCGACCCGCGGGCCGCCTGCAATGATGGAAGGTCGGAAGCGCGCCACGGCTGGACCTTCCATCTTTCTTTGCGCAGATCGCCGCGTCAGCCGGTCATCGCGAGAATCCTGTCGACGAGTTTGCGGATGCCTTCGTTCACGGCGGCCGGGCCGGGGCCCAGCATGTACGCCGGCGTCGTCACGATCTTGTGATCGGCGTCGACCGTGATCTCCGTGACCGGCCGATTCTCGTGCACGCAGCCGAGCGCGACGATCGCCTGCGCCGTGCCGGGGTCATTGCCGATCGTAAGTTTCGCCTTCACCCCATGCCTACCCGCGATGCGCGCCAGCAGCACCGGGGCGATGCAGATGGCGCCGACGGGTTTGTGGGCGGCGAGGCACTCGGCGACGAGGCGCTCGACTTCCGGATGCACGGTGCAGTTGGCCCCCTGCTCGGCGAAGTTGCACAGGTTTTTGGCCGCCCCGAAGCCGCCGGGCAGGATCAAGGCGTCCAGCTCGGCGGCTTTGACGCTCGCCACGTCGCGAATCTCGCCGCGGGCGATGCGGGCGGCTTCGCGCAGCACGTTGCGCTTCTGGCCGGTGGGCTTCTTCGTCAGGTGGTCGATCTCGGCGAACTCGACGTTCGGGGCACAGCAGATGATCGTGGTCTGGTGCTGGTCGAGCGCCAGCAGCGTCAGCACCGACTCGTGAATCTCCGCGCCGTCATACACGCCACAGCCGGACAGCAGGACTCCAACTCTAGGCATGGCGACCTCCAAAGAGCAATCAGCCCTCAACTTTCAGCCAGATTCTATTCGCGAAACTCAGACGGCAGATCGCTTTCGCGGCCGAGCCGCTGGTACGTCTCCCGCACCGCCGCCTTGAACGCGTCCGGTTTCATCCACTCCACGTGGCCGTCGACGGACAGTATGTTCGTGCCCTCGTTGTCGACCAGGCGCTCGTAGGCCAGGACGTTCTGGACGTCGGCGCGCGCCGTTTGCCCGGTCACCAGCACGTAGGAGACGAGGTCCCCATCGGCGCGCGGGTCGCGCGGCGAGCGCAACATCTTCTGGGTCACCAGGCCCGTTTCGAGTAGCTGCTCCAACGTCGCCGGGAAGCTGTCGTTGTGGTCAGCGGCCCAGACGTGGCACGCCTGGCCGATGCCGCGGAGGTTACTCGCGCTGACGGCTCGTTTCGCAAGCTCCCGCGAGCGGGCCAGGGAGGGCAGCAGGATCGACGTGGCGAGACCGGCCCCGCCCGCCACGATCGGCAATGGCGCGCCTGAGCCAACGCTCGCATAGAGCACGCCGTCGGCGTCCTTCGCCGTCGCGCCGACGTAGTTCGTGATGCCGGCCACGCTCTCCGGCAAGGGCGGCAGCAGCGCGAGATCGATCTCGGCGCCGTGCTTGGCCAGCACGGACACGCCCGCCGTCTGAAGGAAAGTCATGAACGGGTACAGCAGGCGGACGGCGTAGCGGGAGTCCACGTAGCAGATGCCCTGCGCATCTTTGGGCAGCTTCGCGCGGGCCGCCTTGAAGTCGGGCTGGTCGAGCAGGCTCTCGCCGCGGGTTTGCGGATCGACCTGTTTGAGCGCGACGCCGACCGTCTGCGGGAAGAGGCCGAGGACCCAGCGGTTGCCGACGAAGCTCCACGCAGGGGCGACCGGCACGGGCTGTCCGCCGAGAAGCAGGTACTGGATCGTGTGTCCGGCGTACGTGGTCTGATGGGCCTTGAGGGTGACGTTTCCGGCGGTGGCCAGCGGCGCAGCCATCTCGATCACACGGTTGAGGATGCGCTGGAAAACTGCGACGTCCTTGAGCTCGGCGACGAACACGGTGCCCGACAACAGCAGCCCCCCGTGGTCGCGGGCGTCGAACAGCGCCCACGTGTCGCCCAGCGCCGGCAGGAGCTCGTCGGTCAAGGAGAAGCCGAGCATCCGGGTGCTCATCGCCAGGGTGCCGTCGACGGCGGGGCGCTGGTCGGGGGCCAGCGCTTCGAGCACGCGCTGGGCCTCTTCCCACAGCGCGGCCAGGTCGAGGTTGGTCACCAGCGCCCAGTACGCGTCCTGCGGCACGATGCGCAGATCGTCGTCGCTCAGCGGCGGCTGGTCCCAGATTTTCAGCAGGCCGCGCAGCGGGCCGCTGACGTGGGCGAACGCGGCCATCCGCGGCCGGCCGTCGAGCTCATCCACGTGCACGTACTTCGACCGGACGGCAGTAATCCCGAGCTCGTCGAGCACCTGGTCGACCGTCGGCGGCAGCTCGCCCAGGGCCTGCAGGGCGAGCTCCTTGCCGCGCGTCACGACGCGCTGCACGTCGACGTACAGGCAGAAATGGCGGCCGTCGGCGCGGGCCCCGATCTTCTGCCGGTCGAACGCGAACTCCTCCACCGTGACGAGGCTGGGAGCGCGGCCTTCGAGGCAGTCAATGACTTTTCCGGTGGCGGCGTCGCCGAGTGCGAGAATGAAGTGCTCCTTGTGCAGGCCCCACACCGGAGACTGCGTCAGGCCCTCGAGGCGCACACACTCCAGCGCCACCTCCCGAACCTCGTGCCGGTCGATGTGCTCCGCTCCGGCGATCCGGACGAAGAGGTCGTGCACCGCCGCGGGCAGCCGCGCGGCATCCGGGCCCGTCACGACGAGGGCGGCGTCGATCTCCGGGGTGCCCGCGTGCAGCGTCACATCGAAGAGCCCGAGGCCCACGGAACCCGTCTGCAGCGGCTCGAGGAGATCGAACAACGGCACGATCCAGGCGGCGCCGGGGGGGCTTTCGCCCGACTCGCTGGTGGCTGCGGCCACAGCCGCGAGGAGCTTCTGCTGCGCGCGCAGCTCGGGCGCATCCGGTGCGACCCAACCCGACCAGCCGAGATACAGCGCCGTGTCGCAGGGCATGGCTGGCGCCATATCGTCCCCGCGCGCGGCGATGCTTCCGAGCGCGATGCACACCCCGAGGATGCAAAGCGAATGAGCCTCAAGCACGCGTCGCATAAGCAGTCTCCTTCCTGGGCCAGAACCCCAACGTTGCCCGGGCGCATCGCCGGCCGATGCTGTCCCGCGTTTCATGGCTTTTGAAACTTCAAGAACCACGGCCGCACCAAGTGGGTGCCCGATCGGGGCGCGATTATACTCAAGGCGGGCCGGAGGGAAACCGCCCCGGGAGCTGGCGTGGTGTTTCGCCTCGGCGTCGTCTCGTTCCTGAATGCGCGTCCGCTGATTGCGGGACTCGACGCCGATCCGCGCGTGCAACTGGCCTTCGACGTCCCGGCGGCGCTGCCGGCCCGGCTGGAGCAGGGCGACGTGGATGCGGCCCTCGTGCCCGTCATCGACGTGCTGCGCAGCCGCGGCCGGTATCACGTGATTTCGGATGCCTGCATCGGCTGCGACGGCGAGACGATGACGGTGCGGGTGTTCGCCCAGGTTCCCGCCGACCGCATCCGCACTCTCTGGGCCGACTCCGACTCGCACACCTCCGTCGCGCTGGCGCGGGTGCTCTGGCGCGAGCGCTACGGCTATGACCTCACCCTGCAGCCCTGCGATCCGCGCAGCGCGAGCCTCGCGGACGCCGAAGCGGTCTTGCTGATCGGCGACAAGGTCATGGATCCGCGGCGCGCCCGCTTCGCCTATGAGGTGGATCTCGGTGACGCCTGGCGGCAGCACACGGGACTGCCCTTCGTGTTCGCCGTGTGGGTGTGCCGGAGCGATGGTGGCCCGGAGAACACGCGTGCGCCGGACGGGGGAGTCCCCATGGCGGAGCTGGCCGAATTGCTGGGGGGCGCGCGGGATCGCGGCGTGAAGAAAGTCGCGGAGATTGCGAAGACGTTTGCTGCACGGCATGGCTGGCCGCTGGCGGCGGCCGAGCGTTATCTGACGCGTTGCATGCAATACCGCCTTGACGCGCGCAGTGTCGAGGGCGTCGCCTGTTTTGCCCGCTATTGTGCGGGCGCGGACCTGGTCCCGCCCGAGGCCGAGATCGTCTGGCGTCAGTCGTTGCATCCCGCTCCGCAGGAGGCCACGGCATGAACGCGACGTCCCTCGCCGCCCCGCGGTCAGCGCGGCTGACCGAAGTCGAGGCGTTGGAGATGTACGCCGAGCTTTCGATCCACGACCTCGGCCGGCGGGCGCTGGCGCGCTGCCAGGAGCTGCATCCGGAGTGCTACCGCACCTACGTCGTCGATCGCAACATCAATTACGCCAACGTGTGCACCGCCCGCTGCATCTTCTGCAACTTCTATCGTCCGCCGGGGAATGCGGAAGCCTACATCCTGACCTACGCGCAGATCGGGCAGAAGATCGAGGAGCTGCTCGCCATCGGCGGCACGCAGATCCTCATGCAGGGCGGGCTGGTGCCGGCCGAGCAGCACCCCAGCGGCCAGGGGCTGCCGTTTACGTGGTATCTCGACCTGCTGCGGTTTATCAAGAAGAACTACCCGACGATTCACATCCACGCCTTCAGCCCGCCAGAGATTTGGGCCTTTCACCAAGTCTACCAGATGCCGCTCGACGATGTGCTGCGGCGGCTGCAAGAGGCCGGACTGGACACAATTCCCGGCGGCGGCGGCGAAATCCTCGTCGATCGTGTCCGCCGCAAGATCGGCCAGGGCAAGACCCTCACCGAGGAATGGCTCGCCGTGATGCGCGCGGCCCATCGTCTCGGCATGAAGACCAGTTGTACGATGATGTTCGGGCACATCGAGACGATCCCCGAGCGGATCGAGCACCTGCGGCGGCTGCGCGACGTCCAGGACGAGACGGGCGGCTTTCTCGCCTTCATCCACTGGCCGTTTCAGCCGGAGGGCACGCCGCTGGGGCGGTGGAAGCCGCCGCCCGATGACTATGACGGACCGCCGGACGGCGAGCATCTGTTCCTGGCGGACGCCCACGAGTACCTGAAGATGCTGGCGCTCGCCCGGCTGTACTTGGACAACATTCCGAACATCCAGTCGAGCTGGGTGACGATGGGGCCGAAGATCGGCCAGTTGGCCTTGTTCTTCGGGGCCAACGACATGGGCTCGGTCATGATGGAGGAGAACGTCGTCTCCGCGGCCGGGACGACCTTCCGCCTGACCGAGGCCGAAATCCGCCGGCTGATCAGCGAGGCCGGGTGGCAGCCGCAGCAGCGCGACCAGTATTACCGGCCGATCCAGTCCGCGCGGAGCACCGCGTAATCACCACGACGGCAATCAGGATCACGGCGGCGGCGGCCGCTCAGTCGATCAGCTTCGACTCCGGCTTGTCCGCCGGCTTCTCCGGCAGGCGGAACTGTTCCGGCCGTTCCTTCAGCACGCGCCGGAGCCAGGCTTCCGGATAGCCCTGCTCCTGCGGCCGGCCCTGCTCATCTTGGACATAGCCGTCGTTGTACTTCGTGATCAGGTACTCGCCGAGCGCCTTCCAGCGCTTGACGACTTGCTCGGCGTGCGTGACGGAGTAGTCCGTCAGGTAGCGCCGCGCCAGCTCCGGGTCCGAGGCCTGGAGCTCGGCGGCCGTCTTCTCCACCGCCGGCTGGAGCGCGAGGAATTCGCCTTCGAGCTTGCTCTGCACGGCCTGAATGTCCGGCCGCATGTCGGCGTACCGCAGATTGGCGAAGTTTGCGACGAAGTTGAACACCCACCACGCCGAGTCCCACGAGAACTTGTTGAGCTGCCCGGCGGCGTAGGACTCCGGCAGCGCGTCGCTCCCGCAGTACAACGGCACGTAGCACGAGAAGTAGGTGTCATCAAGCCCGTACCACAGCAGCCCGCCCACCGCGTCGGGCAGCCACGCCCGCGACTGCGACACAAACGAAAACCCCGTCTGCTGCGTCGAGATGGGCCGCTCCCACGTGTACGTGGCGCCGTCCACGGTCCAGTCGATCGGCCGCCAGCGGTTCGGCGTGCCGTAAGGCCCGGCGTCCACGCCCTGCGTCATGTCGAGGTCGGTGCCCTCGTAGTGGTCGCGCATCAGCGTGAACACGTCGGCGACCGCCAGCTTCTTATCCGGCTTGATCCACAGTGGGTAAGGCTGGGCCCCCGCGACGCCGCGGTGATAGTCCGGCGAAAGGTTCAGCGACGGCCCCGCCCGGCGAAACAAGCTCCACACGCGCGTGTCGGCGTAGCGCTGGTTCTTCGGCGTCGCCGGGCAATACGCTTCGCAGAAGCGGAAGGGCTGGCCGGACTGCGGATCGTAGTAACCCTTCTCGACCGCGAAGGAGGTCACGTTCGGGGCGTAGACGCAATTCTGCGGGTCCGCGAGCGGGAACTCGCCGATGCGGGCCTTGTTGGCGTGGCACGAAATGCTGCCGTCGGGCACGCGGACGGCGACCCACAGGGCTCCTTTGCCGCCCGGACCCGGGCCGATCATCTCCAGGATCCACGCCTCTTGCGTGTCGCCGATCGAGAACGATTCCCCGGTGTCGCGATAGCCGTACTCCGCGACCAGGTCCGTCATGACCTGGATGGCTTCGCGGGCGGTCCGCGCCCGTTGCAGCGCGATCCGCATGAGGTCCCAGTACCGCAGGAGCCCGTCGCGGTTCTCCAGCTCCGCCCGCCCGTCGAACGTCGTCTCGGCGATGACAAGCTGATGCTCGTTCATCAGGCCCACGGCGGCGTAGGTGTGCGGCACCTGCTTGATCTTGCCGCGCACGTTGCCGGACCAGTCCTTCAGCTCGAGGCACTCGTCCGGGGCATGATCGGCGGCCGGCGTGTATTGCAGCCGCGGGTGAAACTCGCCGTCGCAGGTGTACGTGATGATCACCGACCCGTCGGCCGAGGCGCCGCGCGTGACGAGCAGGTTGGTGCACGCCGCGCCGCGTGGTCCGGGCAGGAGCCCCGCGGCACTGACACCTAACCAGCACAGAAGAGACCTGTTCATCGTGTCATCCTTTGTGATGTTGCGGTTCCGCCGGCGCACCGCGACAATTCCGCGGCATTATAGCGCCGCCGCCGTCGGATGTACGCCGCGGTGTGGCCTGGCCGTGACCCGTTATGGCAAGCGTTCATCTGCAATCACGTGCTGGCGGTACGAGCCCGGAGCGCCAGCGACGGGCCATCGGACCCCGCGCTTCCGCTGGGGGTTCTGACGGCCCCTGGTCGCCGCGCGGTCGCACCGCCTTGCCGCTCGTTGCGGCCCTGTGGCTGACTCTGTGGAGTGGTTGCTTCGCCGACCCGTGCGATAGCCGCTTGGCCGACGCGGCGCGTGAGCAGCAGGCGGTGATCGTCGAGAACACGCCGCCGCCGGGCAATGCATGGGACCTCGGCTTGCGGACGCTGCGCGACTGGGCAGCGCTGCCCGTTCTGCGGGACAGCCGGTACGAGCAGTTCTCCAGCTACAACCGGGCGGTCGGCACGTTTCCGCTGGAGCCCGGGGGTAAGGACTTCAACAACTTCATCGCCCACATAGGCGACGGTCTGCGGGTGCTGCTGGAGCACGCGGACGGCCCCGATCCCGAGGGTCGCGCGCCGGGCGGGTACGTTCTGGCCCGCGTGGACGACGGGCCGGGGTACGTGTCACGCATGTTCTTCACCCGCTTCAGCGTCGCCGACCTGTTTCGCGGACCCGACTTCTTCACGTCGGGCCAACTCGGTCGCTTTGACGGCGAAGTGCTGCGGGTTTATGTAGACGACTTGGACCAGCCGGCCAGCGTGATCCCGCTCGCCGATCTCGGGGCCGGCGAGCCGTTCGCGGCCCCCTTCGCCGGGTACGGCGCGTCGGCCGTCACCAGCTACACCCCCATCAGCTTCACGCAGCACTTGCGGGTCGAGTTGGACGGGCTCTGTCCGCTGAGCGGCTACTTCTATCACGTGGACGTCCAGCGCACCGCCGGGCCGACGCGGGCCTTCTCGGCCCGTCTCGCCGAAGACCCGGACTACACGGCAGCCGCGCGGCTGCTGAACCACTTCGGGCAGAACCCGAATCAGAACTGGTCGCTCGTCGTGGATGACCGGAAGCTGGAGGTCCCGGCGGGCGACGCCATCGACATCCTCAATCACGAGGCAGGCGGGACGATCAAGCTGCTGCGTTTCACATTCGATGCAGCGGCGCAGCGCGCTCTGGGAGACCTGCGCTTGTGCATCGCGTTTGACGGCGCGGACGCCCCGGCGGTCAACGCACCGCTGGACGCGTTCTTCGGCTGTCGGGAGCAGGTCGCCCCCTTCCGCACGCTGGCCATGCGGGTGCGCCACCGCGGCTCGGAATGGGAGACCGCCTGCTATCTCCCGATGCCGTTTCGGCGGCAGGCGCGGATCAGGCTTCGCAATGAGGGCTCGACGGCCGTGACCGTGCGGGCGAGCGTCGGCATGGACCGCGCGCTACCGACCGAGCCCTGGGGGTACCTGCATGCACGTCTCTACGCCGTCGACGGCCCGCAACCCACCGGCTCGCAGTTCGAGGCGCTCAACGTCGCAGGTCGCGGCCGTTACGTCGGCACGTTCCTGTTCGCGGCGGGCCGCAACGATCCGCGCCCCCGCGAGCTGCGCGCGGCGCTCAACATCCTCGAAGGGAACGAGACGGGCATCATCGACGGCGACGTGCGCATCCGCGGGACCGGCACTGAGGATTACTTCAACGGCGGCTTCTACTTTGCCGACGGCCCGTTTGACCACCCGTTCGGCGCGGCCAACTTCGTGCAGGGCGGACTGACCGACGATCCCGGCATCGTGTCGTGCTGCCGCTGGCACGTCCTCAGCGATGCGATCGACTTTCAGCGCTCATTCGTCCTGCGGTTCCAGTACGCGTCGGACAATTCGGCCCTGGTGGTCCGCTACGCGACGGTGGCGTACTACTATCTGAATCGGCCCGACCCAGGCGCCGTCACGGGCGGCAACTGGGTGGGTGCGGAGTGAGGTAGCATAGGGGGTCGTCTGTGTTGGCCGTCGAGCGTGGACCGCAGTCGTGGACGCTTCCGAGCGCAATCGGCCCGAGCTTCTGGCCCCGGCCGGGGATTGGGACGCGCTGCGCGCCGCCGTCGCCAACGGGGCCGACGCCGTGTACTTCGGGCTGCCGGATTTCAACGCCCGCCAGAGGGCCACGAATTTCCAGCGCGCGGAGCTCGTCGAGGTCCTCGCGTATCTGCACGACCACAACGTCAAGGGCTACGTGACCTTCAACACGCTCGTCTTCTCCGACGAGCTGCCGCGCGCCGCCGAGTATGCGACGGCCATCGCCGAGGCCGGCGCGGACGCCGTCATCGTGCAGGACCTCGGCCTGCTCCGCCTGCTCCGCCGGCTCGCGCCGACGTTGCCGATACACGCTTCGACGCAGATGACCCAGACCGAAGCCGGGGGCATCGAGTACCTCCGCGCACTCGGCGTCAGCCGCGTGATTCTGGCGCGCGAGTTGTCTCTGCCGGAGATTGCCTGCATCACACGGGCGACGCCGGTGCCGCTCGAGGTCTTCGTGCACGGCGCTTTGTGCATCTCGTACAGCGGGCAGTGCCTGGCCAGCGAGGCGTTTTGGGGACGCAGCGCCAACCGCGGCGTGTGCGGGCAGGCGTGCCGGCTTCCGTACGAGCTCGTCGTCGACGGCCGGCGCTACGACCTCGGCGACCGACCGTACCTGCTGAGCCCCCAGGACCTGGCGGCGTACGACCTCATCCCGCGGCTCGTCGAGCTGGGCATCGCGGGCTTCAAGATCGAGGGCCGTCTGAAGAGTGCGCACTATGTGGCCGCCGCGACGCGCGTCTACCGGGCTGCCCTCGACGCGGCTCTCCGCGGCGTGCCTTTCGCGATTACCGCGGAGCAACAGGCCGAGCTCGTGCAGAGCTTCTCGCGCGGACTATGTCATGGCTTCCTGGACGGAGTGAATCATCAACAACTGGTCCAGGGGCGCTTCCCCAGGAAGCGCGGCGTGCACCTCGGCGAGGTCGTCGCCATGAAGACGGGCGGGGTAGTTGTGCAACTCGCGGACCGGCGGGCCGACCTGGCAGTGAAGCCCGGCGATGGCGTCGTCTTCGACGATGGGCACCCCGAACGGGACGAGCAGGGCGGGCGCGTGTACTCGATTCAGACCGTGCCCAGCCCAGGCGGCCAAGCCGCCCGTGCCACCCGTCGTGCCACCCGTCCGCGTGCACGGCCGGCACAACCAAACTGCGTCCGGCTGACTTTCGGCAGCGGCGACGTCAACCTCGCTGCGGTCCCCATCGGCAGCAAAGTCTACAAGACCGACGACCCGACCGTTCGGCGCCGCCTGGAGACGAGTTACCGCCGTGACGTGGTCGCACGCCGTGTGCCCTTACATGTCCGCGTGCAGGCGCTGGCCGGGCAGCCGCTGCGCATCGACGTGCGCGACGATGCCGGCCACGCGGTCTGTGTCACCACGGCGCAGCCTCTACGTGCTGCCGAGAAGCACCCGCTCACGCCGGCCCTGATCCGTCAGCAGTGGGCCCGGCTCGGCAACACGCCCTTCGAGCTGGCGACCGTGGAGTTGCAGGGCTCACGAGGTCCGGCGGATAGCCTGCCGCTAATGGTGCCCAAGAGCGTGCTCAACGACCTGCGCCGCCGGGCCGTCGAGGCCCTGCGCGAGCGACGCACCGTGGCGAGCCAACACGCCGTCGCCGAGACCGGTGTCGTGGACGCCCTGCGCGCCGCGATCCTGGTCTGTGGACGGGACGTGGTGACTTCGCGCTCCACGCCGCAACTCCACGTCCTCGTGCGCACGCCGGAGCAGTTCCACGCCGTGGCCACCTGGGCCCCCGCATCCCCGTCAGTGGCGCGCGGGATCCTGTACTGCGATTTCGGAAACAGCGGCGATTACGAGCAGGCTATGGTGGAAGGTCGCTCCGCCGGTTGGGACGTAGGGCTCGCCACGCCACGGGTCCTCATGCCCGGAGAGGAACGCGAGCTCAGTTGGATGGCGGAGCTGGCACCGGATGCGGTTCTCGTCCGCAACCTCGGGGCGCTCCGTGTTCTGCGGGCGCGCTCGCCCCGCCTGACCCTCGTGGGCGACGCCTCCCTGAACGTGGCCAATGAGCTCGCCGCGGCGGAACTGCTCGAGCGGGGCCTGTGCCGTTGGACGCCGGCCCACGAGGCCAGCGGGCCGCAACTCCGCGCCATCCTCGGGCGGACGCCCACGCCGCTCGTCGAGGTCATCGTGCACCAGCACGTACCGCTCTTTCATACGCGCCACTGCCTGTTCGCGGCTTGCCGGTCGGACGGCGAGCGTGAGAAAAAAACGGGTACAGGCACCGCGGGAGGGCCTTTCGTGCGAACCAGAGGTAGCCGGCGCGGAGCCAGTCCCCGTTTTTTTCTCACGCTCCGCCTGCGGTGCGGCGATTGTGGCTGGCGTTGCCGCAGCCACGAGCTGTATCTGCGCGACCGCGTCGGCGCGCTTCATCCAGTTTGGCCGGAGGGGCTCGGTCGCCACAGCGTCTTCGGTGCGGCGGCGTGCTCGGCGGCGGAGTCAGTGGTGGGGTGGAGAGGGCTGGGGGTGCGGCACTACCGTGTCGAGCTACTGTGCGAGACGCCGGCCCAGGTTCCGGTGCTGGTCGATTCTTACGTCCGTATGCTTGGGGACGCTGGCCATTGAGTTTGAGAGTGGATGGCGTGCCGAGCCTTGCGTGAGCGGTTCCTGGGGACGACGCCCGGCGGAGCCCTGCGCAGGTTCCGATAACTCGTGGTGTGTCGTCGCGGGTGACGCCCCTTTTTCCGGCCTGCCGCTATTGACTTAGGGCTGCCGAGGCGGTAGAAAACTAGTAGAGTAGCGGAGGTAAGAAGCAGTGCGTGCTGGGACTTGTACAACCCGGTACAAACGGGTTCGGGCTCCTTAGTACCGTCCCAATAGCCTCCGGCGTGTCGTGTCATAGGCAGTTCGTTGCGGTGCGCGGTGGAAGCGCCTCGCGCGTGTTGGGTGCTATGTCAAGCGACTGGCGCGAGTTCCAGCGACCGGAGCGGGCTGGGACGCGGCGCAATCCTGCGTCGTCCCGCGGGCGCACGCTCAACTTCTGCGCGAAAACGCCCGAATAATTCCATGCACCAACGGTGGATTTCTTACCGGTGTCGTATCCCGATAAAACGGGTCTTTAGGATGACACTACCCGGCACACGTCAACGCTCGGTGCGTTCCGGGCAGGCCGGGATGGTGACCAAGGTTTCTGGAGCTGTCAGGAAGTCGGCTGCGAACTCGAAGGAGGACATGCGATTATGAGGAAACTATGTTTATTGTGTACCTTGCTGCTGGGCACCGGATTGGTCCTGGCGCAAAGCAACGAGACTGCGATCAGCTATGGTGACCCGGCCAAGGGCCCCGCGGTGTCTGCCACCGTGAACAATCCCGCGGCCGAAGGCTTCTTGGGCGACGGCGACGTGCTGGGCGTCCCGGCGTATGCGGTCGGGCAAAGCACGCGGTCCGGCGAGAACTGCCCCGCCGGCTCGCTCTGCGGCCAGGACTCGGGCGCCTGCGGCAGCACGCAGTGGTACTTTTACGACGACTTGCAGTTCTGCAATCCGGACACTCCGACACAGTGCCAGCGCGTGCGCTGCGAGAACTTCCCGCCGCCGAGCGTCACGATCAACAAGGCCATCGGCGTCATTACTTGGCGCGGATTATACGTCGACGATGACGTCAATGGCTGCACGAAACCGACCCACACGTTCCGCGTCCGCTTCTATAACCAATCGCCGACGGACCCGAACGGCCCCGACCCGAACACCCCGTACTACTCCGAGGTCTTGACGGCGTCGGCGGCGGACACGGGCGACACGGTCCTGTTCAGTGGGTCCACCATCCCGGCCATCGTCTGGCAGTTTTCGGTCGTCCTGACCACCCCGGTGAACCTGACGTCCGGTTGGTTTGCGGTCACGGGGGATGGCACCCCGGGCTGCTACCACCTGTGGGAAGGTTCGGCCCAAGGTGACAACAGCTTCTGGCAGTGGTGGGAGAACGCCGTCGCCAGCACGAAGCTGCATAACACCACGCTGTGCGACCTGAACTACTGCTTCGGCGAGAAGAAGGTCGGTGCCTGCTGCCAGGACTGCATCCCGTTCTGCGAGGGCCCCGTCAGCGACATCTACTGCGGCGCCATTGGCGGCCGGTTCCACCAGGACACCGCGTGCAGCGCCATCAGCCCGGCTTGCGGCCAGGGTATGGGGGCCTGCTGCTGCGACGACGGAAGCTGCCTGCTGAAGACGTGCGGCGAGTGCCTGCCGCCGACCGGTTGCGTCGGCGACCTGAACTGCGACGGAACGATTAACTTCGGCGACATCAACCCGTTCGTACTGTATCTGTCCAACATCGCCGCCTGGCAGGGCGCGTTCCCGGGTTGCCCCATTGAGAACGGCGACATCAACTGCGACGGTGTGATGGGCCAGGGCTCGTTTGGCGACATCAACCCGTTCGTGGCCCTCATGACGCAGTGCGGCTCGGGCTGCGCCTGCCCAGGCCCGATCAATTGCGGCGGGCCGCGGGCGCAAGGTTGTTACTGGGCCGGCCCGAACACGACCTGCCCGACCTCGTGCTGCACGGTTGTCGTCCCCGCGGGCGCGCTCCTGGAGGACGAGCCTGACGATTGCGCGCCGGACACGTTCAACGGCGGCTGCAATATCACGCCGCCCTTGTTCTCGCCGATCGCAATCGGCCAGACGATCTACGGTGAGTCCGGCACGTTCGGCGGCGGCACCCGCGACATGGATTGGTATCGCGTGACGGTGGGCACGCCGCAGATCTTCACGGTCACCGTCGAGGCGGAGTTCGACGTGCAGATCCTGGCGTTCCGCCAGGGCCCGAACGGCCCGAACGATCCATGCACCGACTACCACGACGCCGCTGCGCCGGTGGCCCCGCTGCAGGGCACGCACAACAAGTGCACGCCCGTGCAGCTCGTGACGCGCTGCCTCCCGGCCGGCACCTACATCTTCGTGGTGTCACCGGCGACGTTCAGTGGCGTCCTCTGCTACGCGGACTATAAGGTGACGCTGGCGGCGCAGAGTTGCGATCCGTGCACGATCGCGGCCTGCCCGGGTGGAGCCTACGTGGAAGGCACGCTTGATCCGGACGATCCTCCGCCGGCTTACTGCATGACTGACCCCACTGATCCGACGGTCGATCCCGAGAACGGTGGCTGCAACGAGACGCCGGAGGTCTTCGAGCCGCTGCCGCAAACCCCGGGCGCGTTCCCCGATACGTTCACGGTCTGTGGCAAGCTGTTCGCCCGAGACGGGTATCGCGACCTCGATTGGTGGAGTCTCAATCTGCCGTTGCGGTCGCAGGTGCAGTGGACGGTCCTCAGCGAGGTGCCGTGCCGTGCGACCATCGCGTTCTGGGATTCCGGTGGTGGCGTGTACACCCCGCCGACCTGCGCAGGTGGTTACTACTACTGGGTTGACACGCTCTGCGATCCGTGCGCGCAGAAGGTGTGGAACGGCACAATGTTCTATGAGCCAGGCCAGTACTGGTTCCTGGTCTTCCCCGAAGATGCGGCTGGGGCTGTCTGGTACGGCTACCCCTGCCCGATGGGCAGCGCGGATCTGGGCAATGATTACCAGTTCACGATGACGGTCGTGGGGATCCAGTGCGAGAACGAGATCTTGGCCAAGCCGAACTTGGTCGATGAGCAGGCTGGCGATCCGCCGTGCCCGCCCGCCGGCTACGACGATACGTACAACAGCGGCTGCGACCACACGCCGACCGGGCCAGCGCTCAACCTGGGCTTTGACTCAGCGAATGCCTGGATCAGCCGGTCGGGCACGTGGCTAACGGATCCGAACGATCCGAACACCCTGACGAAGGATTACGACTGGTATCAGTTCTCGGTGCCGGCGAGCCGCCGGTTCAAGGTCTACCTGTACTCGGACTTCCCAGCCACCTGGGAAATCTGGAAGCAGAACGACTGCGCGTACGGGCCGATCGAGGGTCTGGCCGTCCCGCCGTGCCACGACGCCGGTGTCTTCACCGTGCGTTGCTACACGATCGGTACGTACTGGCTGCGGGTCTTCCCGACGACGCGGGCGGACTGCGGCAAGTACTACTACCTGGCCCTGACGGAGTCGGGTGCTTGCTCGGTGTGCAACTTGGCGTGCACGGGTACGAATCTGGACGACCCGTGCGACGACGTGACCGACTATGACACCAACTACGGATGCGATTACGATCCGAACGATCCCAATCACCCGCCGGCCTTCATGACGTTCAACTGCGCCGTGACGTATTGTGGTCGGGTGTATGCGAAGATCTACCCGAACGGAAGCGGGTACTATGACCCCGACTGGTTCCAGCTCACGCAGACCAACGCCACCGCTCGCCGGATCAGGCTCGCGGTGGCCGCGGAGTTCCTGGCGCATATCGAGGTCTACTTGAGCTGCGCGGACTACAACTCGGGCAATGTCATTCCTGGGCTCGATAGCATCACACCGCTTCTGGTCGGTACGGCCTGCCCGGCCGTGACCGTGACCAGCACGGGCAGCTTCGCGCAGAACTCGGTCGTCTACGGTCGCATCACGGCCGTGGATCAGTTCGGGAATCTGCTGACCAACTACTATCCGTGCGCCAAGGCTCCAACCGGGGCCGGGTGGCGCTGGAGGATTGCGGTCACCTGCATCGTCTAAAACGGATAGAACGGCTGTCCAGGCGGGTGGCCAAGCCGCCCGCCTGGGCCGCCGGTTGTACTGAGAAAGCTTGAACCGACCGGCACGTCGCGAGCATCGCTCCGGCGTGCCGGTTGTCTTTTGTACCCCGCGCGCAGTTGACTCGGGCGATGGTCCAGTGTCGGGGCGAAAAAAGGGGTCAGGAACCTTTTGTGCCCAGCACCCCAAGGGCCGCTCCGCGGCAAAAGGGTCCTGACCCCTTTTTTGGCGGCTACAGCCAAAGCGAAACCGCACTAGCGCGAGAGCTTGGCGCCCAGGTATCGGCCGGTGTAGCTGGCCTCACAGGCGGCGATGGCTTCGGGGGGTCCCTCGGCGACGATGCGCCCGCCGGCCTCACCCCCCTCGGGTCCCAGGTCGATCACCCAGTCGGCCGACTTGACCACGTCCAGGTTGTGCTCGATGACCAGCACGGTATTACCCATGTCGACCAGGCGGTTGAGGACGGCGAGCAGCGTCTGAATGTCGGCAAAGTGCAGGCCGGTCGTCGGCTCATCGAGCACGTACAGGGTGTGGCTTTCCAGCTTGGCGCGCTCGGTAGCCGACGCGCTCGGCGGCCCGTGCGGCGCTACCGGGTGGATGACCCCGCGGGCGAGCTCGGCGGCAAGCTTGACCCGTTGGGCCTCGCCGCCCGAAAGCGTGTTCGACGGCTGACCCAGCCGCACATACCCCAGACCGACGTCCGACAGGGCCTGCAGCCCCTGCTTGATCTTCGGGAAGCTGTCGAAGAAACGCAGGGCCTCCTCGACCCGCATCTCGAGCACGTCGGCGATCGACTTGCCGCGGTACCGAATCTCCAGCGTCTCGCGGCTGTAGCGCGAGCCCTTGCACTCCTGGCATTCCACGAAGACATCGGGCAGGAAGTGCATCTCGATCCGCCGCGTGCCCTGCCCCTGGCAGGCTTCGCACCGGCCGCCCTTGGCGTTGAAGCTGAAGCGGCTGGCACTGTAGCCGCGAATGCGGGCTTCCTTCGTCTTCGCGTACAGCCGGCGGATCTCGTCGAACACGCCGGTGTACGTGGCGGGGTTGCTGCGCGGCGTGCGTCCGATCGGGGTCTGGTCGATCTCGATTACCTTGTCCACCTTGTGCGCGCCGATGATCCGCTCGTGCCGGCCGGGTCGCTCGCGTGACCGGTACAGCCGCCGCCGCAGGGCGGGCAGCAGAATCTGCGAAACCAACGTGCTCTTGCCGCTGCCGCTCACGCCGGTGACGGCAGACAGCACCCCAAGCGGGAAGCTGACGTCGATCTGCTTGAGGTTGTTCTCGGCGGCCTGAAGCACCTGGACGAAGTCGGCGCGGCGCGGCCGGCGGCGCTCTTCGGGCAGGGGAATACCGTATTCGCCGCGCAGGTACTTCCCGGTGATCGAAGCCGGGTGGTTGAGCACGTCGGCGGCGGGCCCCTGCGCCACGATCTTGCCCCCGTGCAGCCCGGCGCCCGGGCCCATGTCGATCAGGTAGTCGGCGGCGCGGATCACGTCCTCGTCATGCTCCACGACGATGACGGTGTTGCCGATTTCCACGAGGCGGCGGATGGAGCTGAGCAGGCGGGCATTATCGCGCTGGTGGAGGCCGATGGTCGGTTCGTCCAGGACGTAGCAGACGCCCACCAGTCCGCTGCCGAGCTGCGTGGCCAGACGAATGCGTTGGGCTTCGCCCCCCGAAAGCGTCGCGCTCGTTCGGTCGAGGGTCAGGTACCCCAGGCCGACGTCGTCCATGAACCGTAACCGCTGGCGGATTTCGCGGAGCAGCGGCTCGGCAATCTGCGCGGCCTCCCCCTCCAGGCGGAGCGCTTCGAACATCCCCGTCGCGTCGGCGATCGACAGACGTGTGATCTCCTGGATGTTGTACCCGGCGACACGCACGGCCAGCGAGGTCGGACGCAACCGCGCGCCCTGACAATGCTCGCACACGTACTCCGACTGATAGTTGCCCAGCCGGCTCCGGCCGCCGTCGCTGCCCGCGGCGCGGTAGCGGCGCTGGAGATTCGGCAGGACACCTTCAAAGCTCGCGCCGTAACGCTGGCTATCCTCGTCCGTGGTGCCGTACAGAATGATGCGCCGCAGCTCGGCGGGGATGCTCTTGAACGGCGTCTCGGGGCGCACGTCGAGGGCCTGACACAGCGCGCGGAGGAGCTTGAGATGTGTTGCGGCGACGCGTTTTTTTCCGCCGGACCACGGGCCGACCGCACCCCCGGCGAGGGAGAGGTTCTCGTCGGGCACGACGAGCTGGGGGTCGAAGCGCAGGGTGGTCCCCAGGCCGCCGCAGTGTTCACAGGCCCCGTATGGGGAGTTGAAGCTGAACGCGCGGGGCGCGAGCTCGGGGAGGCTGATCCCGCAGGCGGTGCAGGTATGCCGCTCGCTGAAGACCTCGTCGACCCACGCGGTCTCGTCGCTGGCCGACGCAGCCCCCGGGCTGCCGGTGCCGTTCGCGCGGCTGACGATCGCCGTTCCGTCGCCGAGCGCGAGCGACAGCTCGACGGCGTCGGCGAGCCGGGCGCGGACTTCCGGCCGCAGCACGAGTCGGTCGACGACCACGTCGATGTCGATGGCCCGCGTCCGGGGCAGGTCGGTCAGCTCCTTGACGTCCCGCAGGCGCCCGTTCACGCGGGCGCGGACGAACCCTTCCCGCTGAATCCGCCGCAAAACGGGCTGCAGCTCGCCGGTCTGGCCCCGGACGAGCGGGACCAGCACCATGACGCGGACGGCCGGGGCCGCGGCGGCGGTCCCGTCCTGGTGCGCGTAGCCCAGAACGATGTCGACGATCTGATCCACGGTCCGCCGATAGATGCGTGTGCCGCACTTCGGGCAATGCGGGATGCCGACCCGGGCAAACAGCACGCGCAGGAAGTCGTAGATTTCGGTGGTGGTGGCGACGGTGGAACGGGGGTTGGCGGCGGTGGCGCGTTGCTCGATGGCCAGCGTCGGGGGCAGCCCCTCGATTCGCTCGACTTCGGGCTTGCTGATCTGCTCCAGGAAGTGCCGCGCGTGGACGCTCAGCGACTCGACGTACTTGCGCTGCCCTTCCGCGTAGATCGTGTCGAAGGCCAGGCTGCTCTTGCCCGAGCCGCTCAGCCCGGTGATGACGACCAGTTGATCGCGCGGGATCGCGACGTCGATGTCTTGCAGGTTATGTTGCCGGGCACCGCTGATCCGGATGTACTTCGGCTCCACGCTCCATCTCCCCGGGGCAGCCCAAACCGCAGCAAGGGGCGCACCGGCGGCCATGACGCACGCCGCGCGGTGCCAGTACCGCAGCCGTCCGACCCAGTGTGCGCCAAACAGATCAGTATACCATGCGGGATGGCGTTCGTGAACGGGGGCCGGCCGGTGCCGCCGCCGGTGCCCGTCCCCGCCCGCCCAAAGGCGGGCTATGCGTTGGGGCGTGGACCGGGCTCTTCCAGCCCGTAGTGCTTCATCTTCTTGTAGAGCGTCGTGCGGTTGATATCGAGGACGGCGGCCGTCTTCTGGCGGTTCCAGTCGTTCGCCTCCAGCGCCGCCTGAATGATGCGCTTCTCCGGTTCTTCCAACGCCTCCTTGAGCGTCATGGGCCGGCCGTGCGCGGGCGAGAACAGCGTCGCGTCGCTCTCCACGGCGCGCACCACCGCGGGCGGCAGGTCGCCCTTGTCGATGTGCTCGCCGCGGCACAGCACGACCGCCCGCTCGACGCAGTTCTCGAGCTCGCGCACATTTCCCGGCCAGCGGTAGCGCTGCATGGACTGCAACGCCTCTTCAGTGAAGCTCAGCCGCCGCTTGCCGCACTGATGCGCGTACTTCCGCAGGAAGTGCTCCGCCAGCAGCGGGATATCCATGAGCCGCTCGCGCAGCGGCGGCAGGTCGATGTTGACCACGTTGATGCGGTAATACAGATCGGGTCGGAAGCGCCCCGCCTCCACCTCGCACGCCAGGTCGACGTTGGTGGCCAGGATGACGCGGACATCCACGGTCAGCGTCCGGTTCGAGCCCAACGGCTCGAACTGCCGGTCTTGCAGCACGCGCAGCAGCTTGACCTGGAGGCTCGGCGGCGCACACGCCACCTCATCCAGGAAAATCGTGCCCCCGTCGGCCGCCCGGAACTTGCCGTCCTTGTCGGCCAGAGCGCCGGTAAACGCGCCCTTGGCGTGGCCGAACAGCTCCGACGCGAGGAGTGTTTCCGGGATGGCGCCGCAACTGATCTCCACAAACGGCCGCCCGCGACGCTGGCTGCGCTGATGAACGGCCCGCGCGACCACCGACTTGCCGGTGCCCGTCTCGCCGCGAATCAGCACGGTGGCCTTCGAATCCGCGACGGCCTCGATCAGATCGAACACCCGTTGCATCTGGTAAGTCCGGCCGACCACGGTGTCCAGGCTGTAAGGGGCGTCGAGCACGCGGCGCAGCGTGCGGCTGGCGCGCAGCACGTGCTGCTGCTCGATCGCGCGGCGGGCGACCTGACGAATCTCCTCGAGGCGGACCGGCTTGGAGAGGAACTCGAAGGCTCCCACCTTCATCGCTTCGACGGCGGACTGAATGGTTCCATAACCGCTCATTGCGACGACGAGCAGATCGGGCCAGCGATCCCGCGCCGTGCGCAGCAGGTCCACCCCATTGCCATCCCGCAGGATCACGTCAGTGATCAGCACGTCGAAGGGGGATCGTTCCAGCTCGGCGAGCGCTTCGCCGGCCGAGCCGACGGCCACAACTTCGTGACCGTCCGTCGTGAGGAAGCGGCCCAGCGCCTCCTGCACCATACGCTCGTCGTCGACCAGCAGGACGCGGGCGCTCTGGTGCCGCTCGGCGTTACCATTGGGTTGGTTTGCCTGATGGCCCGGCAGCCCGGCAGTCATGGCAACTTCCGTTCGCAAGGGGCGTCACGATTCCGCTGAATTGGTGGTTTTTATCGACGCCCAATGATGCCCACGGTGAACATCATGCGCTTTGCGGGCTGCGTGTCAACCCTGAGGCGCTGTGACGCTGTCACTTTGGGCAGAACGTGGTGCCGTTGATTTCGGCAACCAGAACGGTCGCCAGGCCGGGGACGTGAGCGGTTTCGAGCGCAACTGTGCCGTCCGGCAGAAACGTGCCCCCCTGGAACTTCGCTTCGATGAGCCCAGCACCTTCGCGAACGCGGATGGCTTCGATGTGGATCGGCCAGTGGCCGTCCACTCGCGTACCCGCCCAGCAGGCCAGGCCGACGAATGTGCCACACCGCAGGTCCGGGCAGCGGCCGAGCCCAGGAGCGACCCTCGCGAGCCGGTTCCAGTCAGCGACGGAGCGTATCTGCAACAGCCCCAGCCGCGGCCCCAGCGGCGTGCAGAGCGCGCGCAACCTTTCCGCGTCGGTGACGTGGATGCGCTGCGTGTGCGTGACAACCACCGGTGGGGCGGATTCGAGGTCGGTCAGCGTAACGGTCTTTGCCGCCGGCTCCAGGCGGCAAGCCGGCAACGACCACCCGATCGCCAGCAGCAGGAGAGCCCACCGGGAGCGTTTATGGGTGCTGCCGAGCCTGGCGTCCTTGCAAAGGGGCATGGCAGTCCTTAAGCTCGTCTTTCTGCTGTGTTTGTGCATTGTTTCGCGGTGAGTATCGGCCATTTGATACCCATCCAAGAGTTGTCCGCATGGTCATTGGTGTTCCCAAAGAGATTAGGTCCGACGAGTATCGCGTAGCGGTGGTGCCGGCGGGGGTTGAGCAATTGAAGCGTGCCGGGCACCGCGTGCTGCTAGAACGGGGAGCGGGCGTCGGCTCGGGCCTACCCGATGCGGATTATGAGGCGTATGGCGCTCAGTTGGTGTCATCCGCGGCCGAAGTCTGGGAACGTGCCGAGCTGATCTCGAAGGTGATGGCGCCCCTGCCGGAGGAGATCCACCTCATCCGCCCCAAGCAGGTGGTCTTTACGTATTTCCACTTTGCCGCGAGCCGGGAACTGACCGAGGGGGTCCGCGATTCGGGCTGCATTGCCGTCGCGTACGAGACGATCTTCGACGCGCAAGGGCGCCTGCCGCTGCTGGCCCCGATGAGCGAGGTGGCCGGCAAGATGAGCATTCAGGAAGGCGCGAAGTACCTCGAGCGGCCGATGATGGGCCGCGGCATCCTGCTGGGCGGGATTCCGGGCGTGGAGCCCGCGGACGTGCTGGTCCTGGGCGGCGGCATCGTCGGCACCAACGCCGCCAAGGTGGCCGCCGGGCTCGGCGCGAACGTCACCATCATGGACATCGACCTGTACCGACTGCGGTACCTGGCCGAAGTCATGCCCGCGAACGTGACCACGGTGTTCAGCACGCCCGAGGCAATCCGTCGGCACTTGCAGACGGCGGATCTGGTCATCGGCGGGGTGCTCATTCCGGGCGCGCGTTGTCCGATGCTGGTCCGACGCGAGAACCTCAAGCTGATGAAGCCCGGCTCGGTGATCGTCGACGTGGGGGTCGACCAGGGCGGATGTTGCGAGACCACGCGGCCGACGACGCACGGGGAGCCGACCTACATCGTCGAGGGCGTGATCCACTACGGCGTGGCCAACATGCCGGGGGCGGTCGGCCGGACGAGCACATTCGGGCTGACGAATGCCACGATCCCGTACCTGGTGAAGCTCGCCAGCGCGGGCTGGGAGAAGGCGTGCGCGGCTGATCCGGGACTGGCCGCCGGCGTCAATATGGCGCATGGCAAGATTACCAACCAGCCGGTGGCGGAGGCGTTCGGTTTTCGGTTTGAACCGCTCACCCCGAAATAGTCTAATTGCGCGATTGAATTCGTTGCCGGACGCTGGTGGCGCCGGTTGTGGACCGGCACGGGCGGTGGTTTGCGCAGCGAGGGTGGCGCGATGAAGAAGTGGATTATCGTGGTAATTGGCTTGGCGGTCCTCGGGATTGGCTGGTACGTCGCGCGCCGGCAGGTAATGGTTCCGCTTTGGGCGCAGCCCAAGATCGGCAAGGTGACCCGCGGCGACATCAAGGTGCCGATTTCGGCCGCCGGGCTGATTCGGGCGAACCAGGTCATCGAGGTCAAGTCGGAGGCGTCGGGGCGGATTACGCAGGTGCCGGTCGTCGAGGGCTCGTTTGTGCACGCGGGTAGCCCGGTCGTCGTATTGGATCCGGACGACGAGCAGCGGGCGATGGAACGGGCGCAGGCGGATTTCGACCGCGCGGACGCCCTGCTGACCCAGGCGCGGGTGGCGGTCGAGCGCGCCCAGGTGGCCATCGATAGTGCCAAAGCCCACCTGGAGGAGATCCAGGCGCAGGGGCAGATCACGGCGTTCCAGTTGCAGAAGGTGGAGGAGATGTCCGGGAGCGGACAGGCCAGCACGCAGGATATCAACGACGCGCGGGCCCAGGACCGCATGAACCGCGCGCAACAGGAGTCCGGGCGCATCGCGATTGCGAGTGCCGAACTCTCCAAGCAGGATGCGGAGGCTGCGGTGCGCTCCCAGGAGGCGGTGGTGCGTGCGGCCCGCAAGACCCTGGAGGACGCACAGAAGCGGCTCACCGAGACCACCGTCATCGCCCGGCAGGACGCCATCGTGACCGATGTCTACGTGCGCCCGGGCATGCTGGTGCAGTCCGCCATCCAGGCCTTCACGGGCGGGACGCCGCTGATGTCGCTGGCCGATGTCTCGAAGAAGAAAGTGGTCGCCCGGCTGGACGAGGCCGACTACGGCCGCGTGCTTGCGATCTCGCCCATCGACGCGTTGCCGGAGATGCCCGAGCTGCGCGAGGCCGCCGAGCAGGATGCGCAGCAACTGGAGAAGCGCAGCGGGCAGGTGCGGATCACCGTGGACGCGTTCCCCGACGACCAGTTCGTGGGAGAAATCGAGCGCGTCGAACCGCAGGGCAAGCTCAACGCCGGTTCGTCGATCATCCAGTTCGACGTCCACGTCGAGATCACCGACCCGAAGCGGCACATGCTGCCGCTTGGGGCGCAGGCCCAGGTCGAGTTCACGGTGGAGAGCGCCGTTGGCGCCCTGCTCGTGCCGGCGGAGGCGGTCAAGACGTTCGAAGAGCAGCGCGGCGTATGGATCAAAGTGCCGCCGGAGTCCGGGTCGCGGGAGGAGTTCGGCAAGCGGTTTATGGCGTGCCGGTTCGGGATCAGCGACGGCGAGCACACGCAGGTCCTGGGCGTCCTCGCGGGGAACGAGCTGAAGGAAGGGACCGAGGTTTACACGAAGTTGCCGCAGGAAGCCGGGGGAGGCGGGGACTAGAGTGGCGCTGATCGAGGTCCGCGGGCTGACCAAGCTCTACCGCATGGGGACCGCGGTTGTCCATGCGCTGGACGGGGTGGACTTGACGATCGAGCGCGGGGAGTTCGTGGCCATCACGGGGCCGTCCGGCAGCGGCAAGAGCACGATGATGCATCTGCTGGGATGCCTGGATCGTCCGACGGGCGGCACGTACGTCCTGGATGGCCGGCCGGTCAGCGAGCTTTCCGACCGCGAGCTGGCGGCCGTACGCAACAAGGAGGTCGGCTTTGTGTTCCAGACGTTCAACTTGATCAACCGGACGTCGGCCGCCGAGAACGTGGCGGTGCCGCTGTTCTATGCGCGGAGAACCAATACGCGCGCGCCGGCGCTGCGGGCCCTGGACCGCGTCGGCCTCGTGCCGCGGGCGCATCACAATCCGAACGAATTGTCGGGCGGCGAGCGGCAGCGCGTGGCGATCGCCCGCGCCATCGTCAACGATCCGGCGCTGCTGCTGGCGGATGAACCGACCGGCAATCTCGATTCGCGGACCGGCGTGCAGATCATGGAGACCTTCCGCCGGCTCAATGAGCAGGGCGTCACCGTCGTCATGGTCACGCACGAACCGGACATTGCCCAACAGGCCCGCCGGATTGTGCAGATGCGCGACGGCAAGATCGTCTCGGACCGCCCGGCGGCAGAAGTGATTGCCGCGGAAGGACGCTCTGCGCCGCGCAAGTGGATTGCGGACGCTGCCGCGGCAGCCGAACCGGTTGAAGCCCAGCCGGCCGGCCCGCGCGTTCTGACGGCGCGGCTGATGCGCGGGGCGAATGCGGGGTTGGTTTGCGGGCTGATCGCCGTGGGTCTGTGGGCAGTCGCGTTCGCCGCGCAGTTCGCCTTGCAGGCGAAGTACGCGGGCTTCGACATGCAGAGCTTCGATCCGGCCAAGCGGCAGATGCCGCCGCTGCCGCTGGTGATCGGCGGCCTGGGAGCGTGCCTGGCCATGGCCGCGGGGCTGGTGCTGGGCATCCTGGCGATCGTGTTCGCGATGGGGGCGCGGAAGCGGATGCGCAGCGAGCCGGGCCACTGGCTCGGCGGTCGACGGGCGTTGGCAGGTCTCCTCCTGGGCTGGGTGTCGGTCGCGTTGCCCGCCGTGGCAATCGCAGTCAGAATCGTTCAGGCGGTGGCGAAAGGCAAGTAGGGTCAGACTTCTACCCGGATGCCGCGCGTATGGCGCGGATTACCGGCGCCGGACGTTCCCCGGCTCCCGCGGGTGCCCGCGTCGGTCAGGCTGGGGAGACAGAGCCCGCCAGCGCACCCGTTCCCCTTCCGGTGCGGCCGAAACCTGCCCAAGTCGGGAACATACCAGCGACGCCGTTTTGCTATCGGGGCTTGGCGCGGTTATTCTATTGCTGGAGGTGGTGGCTGCTCACCTTCCTGTCGCTTACGCGGTTTGTACCGCAAGCGCCCTCGACCGATGCGGGTCGGAGCGGGACATGTCAAAGAGGAGGTTGGCGTCATGTATACGCGGATGAGGGCTCTGGGTCTGGGTGCGCTCTTGGCGACGGTGGCGACGGCCAGCGCTACCGTGCGCGTGTTTGTTACCACGTCGAGTTACCCATGCGGGCTCGAGGACGACGCGAATCACATGGTCCCCACGGTCAGCACCGTCTATGTGAACAACACCAACGCGAACGCGTATGACTACTGGGCGGATTACGACGGCACGACTCCGGGTCCCATCCGTCCCGATGGCTTCCCGCCGCTTGGCGCGCCCTCGGGAACTGCCGATGACCCGGTCGTGGTTCCCGAGGGTGACTTCGCGTACATCTGGCTTCAGTTCCAGGATGAGCCCAACGGCGCCGTGATCAACGGATTGCAGATCACGATCCGCGAGCTCGGCCAGACCACCCCGGCCGCCGTCTCGGCCACGTACTACGTGTGCAACAACATGAACAACGTGATCGGCAACAAGCGGTGGGACGGCGTGGCCGTACCGCCGGACTATGCCGAGTGGCACAACAACCCGCAGACACTCGTCGCGGTGGGCGCGTTTGGGTTCCGGAATCTGGCCGCAGATCTGCCGTGGAACCTGTGGCAGGGGTCGAGCCGCCTCGCGCTCGTGGGCGCGGTCGAGGCCCCGGCAGACGGCAAGATCTACGAAATCCTGATCACGGAAATCAGTTGTTGGCCGCCATTCGACCCGGTGGTCGCAGGCGGCGTCTTCCGATTCGCGGGTTTCGGCCCGCGAACCGTGCCGCCGGGCTTGGATTGCTGGCAGACCGGCTGCGGGCGCACGCAGTACAACTTTCGCGACACCCCTCTACCACCGGACTTCTTCGACCCTGGGTCTGCGTTGTTCTCTGGGATCGTACAGCTCCGCGGGGGCCCGACGGACGATTTCGATGTTCGCCTGGAGCGGCTCAACGAGATGGTTTTCGACACCGTGCCCTCCACGGCGGGTAGCGCGATCCGCGCCGAGTACTTGGAGCTGGTCAGTTGCCAGCCCATTCGCGTCATGACCAATGGCCAGCCGGTAGCCTGGGATGTCGCTGTCGGCCTCTCACAGTACGGCCCGCCGCCCGAAGGCTCGATGGTTGTTACGCGGACGCACAATAACGGCGGCACCTACACGGCCGAGTTCTCGGTGCAGCCTGTGTTCATCTTTACGCGCGTCGAGCCGCCGTATGATCAGCGCGTCCTCGACACCGGCCTGCTGGGGCGGCCGCCGGTGTGGTTCACGACGATGGGCGTGGCGCCGTTCGTATTCCAGTTGGACCCGAGTGGCCCGGTATGGGCCTGCGGCACAAATTTCGCCCCGGGCGTCGAAGAGAATCCCCCGGGGCAGCCCCAGCACTGGCGGCGAGTAATCCACGTGGCCGGGTCGCCGCACTTGCAAAGCCATTTCCTCGAGCTGCGCCCGCCCGTGGAGATGGGTTCTCCGACGGGTACGTGTTATTTACGCGACGGGTCGAGCCTGGAGACCGTGAGGCGCGAGGAGTGCGATGCGGTCGGCGGGCAATGGAAGGGCGACAGCACGGATCGCCGCGACACTGAGGCGGGCGGCGACGCCGGCTCTGGCGCCGCGGAGGTCGACACCGCGCTACCACGCTGGTGACCTGAATTGGTGTCGCCAGATCGCGGTAAGTTAATAACTGACAAATGGTAGTGACAATCGAGGCGCGCTGGCCGGACGGTAAGCGTGCGACCCATCTTTCCGCCGTTGCCAGCGGCCGGCTGCCGCCGTATACTACCACCAAAAGGATGGCAAGCGGCAGGCTGTCCTGGCGTGTCTGGGCCCACAGGCGCGGCTGGGGCAAGCCCAAGTGTAGGAAGGTTGGGCCATGGCGTTAGCAGCAGAGAAGAAGACGCAGCTTGTAACGGAGCACCGTCGGCACGACAACGACTCGGGCTCGGCCGAGGTGCAGATCGCGTTGCTCACCGAACGGATCTCGCGGCTCACGGAGCACCTGAAGATCCACTCGAAGGATCACTCCTCCCGACGTGGGCTGCTCAAAATGGTGGGCAAGCGCTCCTCCCTGTTGAAGTTTCTCGCCCGCCAAGACCGTGAGCGCTATCTCGCCACGATTGGGAAGCTTGGTCTACGGAAGTAAACAAGGTGACAGGGTCTTTTACGGGTGGGCGCTGGGGTGCCGCGCGGCGGGCCTGGGCTGGGGCGGTACGCGCGCGGTTGTGTTTTGACGTAGTCGAGGCGGTTCGTCGGTAACAGACAGGTCGGTAATGGAAAGTAGTCAGACAGCAAGAAAAAGTAAGGCGAGTAAGGCAAGATGATGTTCAAAGTGGAGCGTGCAATCGGGGGTAGCGTACTATCGATCGAAACGGGGAAGCTGGCCCGGCAGGCCGCGGGGGCCGCCGTCGTCCGCTACGGAGACACGGTGGTGCTCGGCACCGTGGTGACCGCCGAGCCCCGCGAGGGGATCGATTTCTTCCCGCTCACCGTCGACTACCGCGAGAAGATGTCCGCCGCCGGCAAGTTTCCCGGCGGTTTTTTTAAGCGCGAGGGGCGTCCGACGCTGAAGGAAGTCCTGACCAGCCGGCTCATCGATCGTCCGATGCGGCCGCTGTTCCCCGCAGGCTTCCGAGACGAGGTGCAGATTCAGGTCATGGTGCTGGCCACCGACATGCAGAACGATCCGGACGTGGTCGGGCTGGTTTCGGCCGCCGCCGCGCTGGCCATTGCTCCGGTCCCCTTCAATGGGCCGGTCGCCGGCGTCCGCGTGGGGCACGTCGACGGCAAGTTCATCATCAATCCGACAATGGCGCAGCTTGAGTACTCCGACCTCGACATGATCGTGGCCGGACATCTCGAGGCCGTGACCATGATCGAGGTCGGCTGCCGCGAGCTGCCGGAGGAGGTGATCGCCGACGCCATCCAGTTCGGCCACGAGAACGGGGTCAAGCCGATCTGCGAGATGCTCAAGGAACTCGGGCGCCAAGCCGGTCAGCCGAAGACGTGGGAGCCGCCGCCCAAGGACACGGCGTTCCTGGAGGAGGTCCGCGCGAAGGTCCTGGGAGACCTGCGCAAAGCCAAGGAGCTCAAGGGCAAGCAGGAGCGCGCGGACGCCGTGAAGGCGGTCTATGAGCGGGTTGTCGCCGAGTACTGCCCCGCGGGCGTCGCGGAGCCGCCGCACACGCCGGAAGCAGTCAAAGCGGCCATCAGCGCGGTTGAGGAACGGCTCACGCGGGACATGATCCTTGACGAGAATCGTCGTCCAGACGGGCGGAAGCTGGACGAGGTTCGCAAGATCATGTGCGAGGTTGGTTGGCTGCCGCGGGTCCACGGATCGGCCCTCTTCACGCGGGGGGAGACCCAGGCCATGGTGGTGTGCACGCTGGGGACGTCCCGCGACGAGCAGATCATCGACGACCTGCTGGAGGAGTACAGCAAGAAGTTCATGCTGCACTACAATTTCCCGCCATTCTCGGTGGGCGAGGTACGCCGCATCGGTCCGCCGGCTCGCCGCGAAATCGGTCACGGGGCACTGGCGGAGCGGAGCCTGGAAGCCGTCCTACCGGGACCAGAGAACTTCCCGTACACCATACGCGTGGTCAGCGACATTCTGGAGTCGAACGGGTCGAGCTCGATGGCCAGCGTGTGCGGCGGGTCGTTGGCGCTCATGGATGCCGGTGTTCCGGTGAGCGGCGCTGTGTCAGGCATCTCGATCGGCGTGGTCCTTGAGCCGGACGGCCGCTACAAGCTGCTGGCCGACATCATCGGCGAGGAAGACCACTATGGGGACATGGATTTCAAGGTGGCGGGCACCCGGAAGGGCATCACGGGCGTCCAAATGGACATCAAGGCCACGGGCCTGCCCCACAAGATCATGCGCGAGGCCCTGAAGCTGTCGCATAAGTCCCGGATGCACATCCTGGATCAAATGGACCGGGCGATTGCCAAACCGCGGCCGGAGATCAGCGAGTACGCGCCGCGGCTCATCACGATCAAGATCAACCCGGAAAAGATCGGGAAGCTGATTGGCCCGGGCGGGAAATCGGTCAAGGCGATCCAGGCCGAAACCGGGGCCGAAATCGACATCGAGGACGACGGGACGGTGGTCATCTCGTGCCTGGATGCAGCGAAGGCGGAGCGGGCGCTGGCGATGGTGCAACGGATCACGGAGGACGTGCAGATCGGCCGCATCTACGAAGGTAAAGTCATTAGCATCAAAGACTTCGGAGCGTTCATCGAGATTCAGGACGGCCAGGACGGCCTGTGCCACATCAGCGAGCTGGACGACAACTACGTGCGCACGGTCTCCGACGTGGTCAAGGTCGGGGACATGGTGAAGGTCAAGGTCATTGCAATCGACGAGCAGGGCCGGGTAAAATTATCACGGAAGGCGGCCCTGAAGGCTGCGGCCAAGGAACCGAGTTCGGGGCCGCGGGAATAGCAGCCGGAAAAGCGCCCCGCGGCGCTGGGCTGCCGACTGATGAAGGAATATTGCCGGACGGAGCCCGTCTCGGCCGGTCACTTCTCGAATCTACCTGTTTGCCGGTCGCGGTCGGGCACAGTTTGTCACCGGAACTGGGCACCTGCTGATCATGCGAGGTGGCTGGATTTCGCCGACAGGCAAGCGTATGTGCGTGGGCCGTGCGAGGGCACGTCTGGACGGCTCCCGGAGGTCGGTGTCATGACGGACGGTAATGTGAAGTGGTTTGACACGAAGAAGGGCTACGGGTTCATCGTCGGGCCGGAGGGCCGGGACGTTTTTGTGCATTACACGAGTATCGAAGGGGACGGCTTTCGTTGCCTCCGTGAGGGCGAGCACGTCGAATTCGACGTGATTGATACGCCGAAAGGCTTGGCCGCGAGCCATGTGCGGGTCCCTCCTCCGCCTGCGGCCTAGTAGAAGCTCATTCCGCCGCTAGGCCGCTGGGGCGCTGCTGCTTGCTTCTCACCGCGAGAGCCGCCGGTCGCGGGCCACAGGAATAACCGCTTGGCGACGCTGATCGTATTGCAGGGTCCGGACAAAGGCCGCACGTTGCAGACTCACGACGACGTGGTGCTGCTGGGGCGCGGCGGCACGCAGATTCCGTTGACCGATCAGACGATCAGCCGCCAACATGCGCAGTTGCAGATGATCGACGGGGGCTGGGTGCTGACCGATCTCCACAGCGCGAACGGGACGTACGTCAACGGCGTGCACATTCAGAGGCCCACGCGGCTCAAGCACGGGGACCAGATCCGCGTGGGCAGCACGCTGATGGTGTACACCGGGGACGAAGCGGTGCAGGAATTCAGCGGGGCCGGCATTCCGACCGACCTGGTGACCTTGGATGCCGGCAGCCTGACCGCGGATTCCGCGGTGGTGGCCAGCGTGCCGTCAAGCGAGGACAGCCTCGTCCTCGCGGCCTCGGAGACCGCCTACGCCGTGAAAGCCTGGAATGTGATGCGCGAGCTGTCGGCCGTGATCGGCAGTCTGTTGCCCACCGACCAACTCCTGGTGCGCGTCATGGACATCATCTTTGGGGAGGCCGAGATCGACCGCGGCGTGATCTTCGTGCGGGACGAGGCCACCGGCGAGCTGTTGCCCGACGTGGTTCGTTTTCGCAATCCGGCGCAAGCGCCGGACAGCAACGGCAAGTCCATCATCGCCTCGCGGACCATCATCAAGCACGTCGTCGATTCGCGGACGGGCGTCCTGTGCTCGAACGTGGTGGCCGACAAGCGTTTTCAGAGCGGTAAGAGCGTGCAGAACCTCGGCATGCGCTCCGTCATCTGCGCGCCGATCGTCGCCCGCGAGCAGGTCCTCGGCGTCATCCACCTGGACTGCGCGGTCACGCGGCACACCTACAACGAGCAGGAGCTCCGCCTGGTGACCGCCATCGGCTATCAGACCGGCCTGGCGATCGAGAACGCCCGGCTCGTGCAATCGCACCTGCAACACGAGCGCCTGGCCGCCGCCGGCGAGACCGTGGCCTACCTGTCGCACTACATCAAGACCATCTTGCAGGGCATGCGCAGCGGGGCGGACATGGTCGAGCGCGGCCTGGAGAAGCGTGACCTGGCGACGGCCACCCAGGGCTGGCGGATCGTCGAGCGCAACCTCGACCGCTCCTACAACCTCATGCTGAACATGCTCGCCTTCAGCAAGGAGCGCGAGCCGCACTTTGAGCTGCTGCAGGTCAACCGCATCGTGGAAGAGGTGGTCGAGCTGGTCCAGAAGCAAGCCGACGCGAAACGGATCGTGCTGCTCGCCGATCTCGACGAGCACGCGCCGCCCATTCTGGTCGACTACGACGGCATCCACCAGGTCGTCCTCAACATCCTGACCAACGCCGTCGACGCCGCGCCCGAAAGCCGCGGGATGATCAACGTCCGTACCCGGTATGAGGCGGAGCGACACGAGCTGATGGTCTCCGTCACCGACAATGGCGTGGGTGTGCCGCCGGACGCACGCCACAAGATCTTTGAACCGTTCCATTCGACGAAAGGGCAGGGGGGCACCGGACTCGGGCTGGCGGTGGCGCGGAAAATCGTTGGGGAGCTGGGGGGGCGTATCGAGTTGGTCGATCCACCGGACGGCGGCGCCGAGTTTCGGGTGTACATGCCGGCGGCGCGCGAGGAGCAACCTGGCACCGGGGACACCCAGGGCCCCGCTCCGCAGAGAACGTAACGGCCGATTTCCGTGTCGGCTGTGGCCATCGGGCCGCTGGGCGCGTTCACGGCCGGTCCCGGCGCGCCGGGAGCGCCCGGCCGCTGCGCGTGGCATAGCACGCCGCTCACTGGCGGTGGACGTGCCTGACCGACTACAGTCAATATAACACGACCGGATGCCGCGATGATCAAGCGTGGTGAGGTTCGAATAGCGCAGGCCCGTGCTCTGGCCATGTTGCAGGAGGCCGGCATTGTCCTTACGCCCGCGGAAGCCAGGAGCATCGAAGTAGCGGAGCTGGGCCTGGGGGAGCTCGAGCGGACCGGCCTGGAGCTGGTCGTGTACGTCAACACGGACCGTTATTGCGCAAAGGAACTGGTCCTGTTCCCGCGGCAGACCTGTCCGGAGCACCGTCATCCCGCGGTCGACGGCCAGCCCGGCAAGATGGAGACGTTCCGCTGCCGCTGGGGCCGAGTGTGGCTCTATGTGCCGGGGGCGCCCGCGCCGGCGCCGCGGGCCCGCGTGCCGGCGGGCAGCGCGCCGTACTACACCGTGTTCCACGAGATTGAGTTGAACCCGGGCGACCAGTACACGATTCCGCTCGACACGCTGCACTGGTTCCAGGCCGGCGACGAAGGGGCCATTGTGTCGGAGTTCTCGAGTACGAGCCGCGACGAGTCGGACCTCTTCACCGACCCGCGGATCCGGCGGATTCCTGAGATCGTGGAGGACTAGCCCGTGCCCGGCGAGGCCGCGGACCCGCCCGTTGCGGACGAGAAGCTGCAGCGGCTCACTTCGCGCTATGAAGCGATCCTGGCCGCCGTCCCCGACATCATCGTCGAGGTGGACCGGCACAAGGTCTACGCCTGGGCCAACCCGGCCGCGCTGGAGTTCTTCGGCGACGACATGCTGGGCAAGGAGGCCGCCTACTACTTCGCCGGGCAGCAGGACACGTACGAGAAGGTGCAGTCGCTGTTCAAGGGCGACGAGAGCGTTTTCTACCTGGAGAGCTGGCAGCGTCGCCGGGACGGGCAGAAGCGCCTCCTGGGCTGGTGGTGCCGGGTGCTGAAGGACGCCGCGGGGAACGTGGTCGGGGCCCTGTCCGCGGCCCGCGACATCACCGAGCGCCAACAGATCGTGGAGGCCCTGCGCCGCCAGCTTGACGAGCTGTTCGCCGTGTTCAACGGCATTGACGGTGCGGTGTACATCGCCGACATGGAGACGCACGAGGTGCTCGCGGCCAACGAGCACGTGAAGCGCATGTGTGGCGCCGACTGGCCGGGGAAGAAATGTTACGAGCTGCTCCAGCGGGGCCAGACCGAGGCCTGTCCGTCGTGCACGGATGCACGGCTGGTCGGTCCGGACGGGGCGCCCGCGCCGCCGGTCCTGTGGGAGTTCCAAAACACCCGGACGCAGCGCTGGTACCAGTGCATCGACCGGGCGATTCGCTGGTCGGACGGCCGGCTGGTGCGCATGGAGATTGCGCTCGACATCACCGCGCGCAAGCAGGCCGAGCAGGCCCGCGCGCAACTCGAAGCGCGGCTGCGGCAGGCCCAGAAAATGGAGGCTTTCGGCCAACTCGCGGGCGGCGTAGCGCACGATTTCAACAACATCCTCACGGCGATGATGGGCAATGCGGAGATGCTGCGCGGCCAACTGGAGCAGAGCGCGGTGGCCCCGCACGAGTGGGCGGCGCATCTGGAACAGATCGACCGGGCGGCCCAGCGGGCGGCGTCCCTCACCCGTCAGTTGCTGGCCTTCACGCGCCAGCAGGCGACGCGGCAGGAGCTGCTCGACGTCAACCGGATTCTGGCCGACATGCGGACAATGCTGGGACGGCTCATCAGCGAGAACATCGTGCTCGAACTGGTTCTGTGCGACGATCTCGCGAGTGTATGGGCCGACAGCGGGCAGGTCGAGCAGGTCGTCATGAACCTGGTGGTGAATGCCCGGGATGCGCTGCCCGGGGGTGGCCGCGTGGTGCTGGAGACCGCGAACGTGGACCTGGACGCGACGTACGTCGCGGCCCATCCCGAGGCCCGCCCGGGACCGTACGTCAAGCTCGCCGTTCGCGACAACGGCTGCGGGATGTCGGCGGAGGTTTTGAGCCGCATCTTTGAGCCGTTCTTCACCACCAAGCCGTTGGGACAGGGGACGGGGCTGGGACTGGCCACGGTGTATGGCATCGTCGGGCAGGCCGGGGGCCACGTGACGGTCTCCAGCCGGCCCCGCGGTGGATCCACATTCGAGGTGTTCTGGCCCGCTGCCGCAGCGCACGCCCTCCCGCGGACCACGACCCCCGATGAACGCCGCGTGCTGCGCGGACGCGAGACCGTGCTGGTGTGTGAAGACGACCCGGCGGTTCGCGACCTGGCCGCCTACTTTCTGCGCATCGCTGGCTACACCGTGCTGGCCGCGGAGAATGGCCAGCGCGCGCTCGAGGCAGCCGCCGCCCATGCGGGGCCGATCCACTTACTGGTCACCGACGTGATCATGCCGGACCTCAACGGCCGGCAACTGGCCGATGCGCTGACGGCCGCCCGGCCGGAGCTGAAGACGCTGTTCATGTCTGGGTACACGTCGAACGTCATCGCCCACCACGGCGTACGGGACATGGGGCTGGAGCTGCTCGAGAAGCCCTTCACCCGCGAGCGCCTGCTGCGCTGTGTCCGCACGCTCCTCGACCCGCCGCAGCCCGCGGCACGGCCGGCCTGAGGCGGAGGAACCCACCGGGTGCTCTCCCTGAAGCTGCGAGCGCTCAAACGGTTCGACCGCGTGGCGGGGGCCTGGCTGGGCCGGCGTGTCCGGCCCGCGTTTCCGGGCGGTACGGCGCCGCCCGCCACGGACCGGCCGACCTGGCGGGGTGCCCCGGTCCCGAAGGCGGGCGTCCAGCGCATCCTGATCATCCGGCCCGGCGGCATCGGCGATGCGGTGCTCACCTTCCCGATGCTTCAGGCGCTTCGCCGGTACTATGACGAAGCGACCATCGACGTGCTGGGCGAGCGTCGCAACGCCGCCATCTATCGCATCAACGGGCTGGTGCGCGAGACGTACCGGTATGATGAAGGCCCGCTGGCGAGCCTGCGTACGTTGCGCACGCTGGCCGCCCGGCGCTACCAGATGATCGTCGACACTGAGCAGTACCACCGCCTGACGTCCGTCGTGGCCAACTCCCTGCGCCCGACCTACATCTGCGGCTTCGACACGCTGGGGCGCGGCCGTCTGCAAACCCATCGCGTCCGCTACACGGAGAGCATCTACGAGGTCTACTCGTTCCTGCATCTGGCGGAAGCGCTCATCGGACGCGCGCTGCCTTTCGAGCGCGACCAGCCGTTTCTCGACGTGGACCAGCGCTGGCGGGATTGGGCGGCCGAAGTGCTGGCCGGGCACAACGGCCGCCCCATCGCCGTCATCGTTCCGGGGGCCTCGACGCCCCACAAGTACTGGCCGCCGGAGCGGTACGCGGAGGTCGCTGCCTGGATGATCCAACGGGGGTACTACGTGGTCATCCTGGGCGGGCCGGACGCGCTGGAATTCGCGCGCGTCGTCGTGGCCCGACATGGACCGGACGAAGTCTTGAACCTGGCCGGCCGCACGTCCTTGCCGGAGGCCGCCGGCCTGATCCAGCACGCGCGCCTCTATGTCAGCTCCGACACCGGGCCGCTGCACATCGCCTACGGTGTGGGCACGCCGACGGTCCACATGTTCGGCAGCGGGATCATGGAGAAATGGGCGCCGCAGGGTCGCCGCTACGTCGTCGTGAACCAGGGCCTGCCGTGCAGCCCGTGCACGCGCTACGGGTACACGCCGCCGTGTCCCTACGGCGTCGCGTGCATGGACGCCATTCAAGTGGCGGACGTCATCGCCGCCATTGAGGAGGTACTGCGGCGATGAGCACGCCGCCGCCGGAGCGCTTCGACGCCGAGTACTTCCGCACGCACTACGGGGTCACGGAGTGTCGGCGGTTCAGCCAGGCGTGGTGGTCGGTGCGGCTGTATGCGGGGATGGCCCGGCGGCTTCTACAGCCGGTCCAGGGTCAGCGCGTGCTCGAAGTCGGGTGCGGGTTTGGCTTCGTCCTGGCCAGGCTCGAAGACAAGTACGAGACGTTCGGGGTCGATATCTCCGCCCATGCGATTGAGCAGTGCCGGCGGGTGGCCCCCGGGTCCGCTTGCAGCGTCGCGGACGTCGAGCAGGGGTTGCCGCAGCACCTCCCGCGCGGCACCTTTGACCTCATCCTGGCGCGTTACGTGCTCGAACACCTGCGCGACCCGCGCCGCACGATGGGGGAGGTTGCGACCCTGTTGCGGCCCGGCGGGTTCTTCTTTTTCTCCGTCCCCAATACCGTGTCGCTGGGGGCACGTTGGAAAGGACCCGACTGGTACGCCCACCAGGACCCGACCCACTGCTCGCTGCTGCCACCCGCGACGTGGCTGCAATTCACGCGTGACGCCGGACTTCGCGTGTGTCGCGAGCTCTCCGACGGCCACTGGGACGTGCCGTACGTCCGCTGGCTGCCGCGCTGGCTTCAGCTTCCCGTTTTCATCGCACCCGCCGCGGTGCAGTGCATTCTGGCCCGGCCGATCTTGCCGCCACGGTGCGGCGAGAATGTAATCGTCATTGCGCAGAGGCCCGCAGGCGAGGAGGTGTGCGGACATGGATGAGGCCCCAGCACAGGACCAGGGTGCCCTTTCGGCCGGTTCAACTCTGCTGCGCTGGTGGGGCTGGCTCATTCCCGTCGCGGCGGCGGCTGTTCTCTATTACCCGTCGGTGAACGGGGAGTTGGTGTGGGATGACGGGATCGTGCAGAAGGACCAGATGGTCGCGTTCCGCACTCTGCACGACGTGTTCTTCCCGCCCCGGGGCATCCCGCAGTGGGGCACGAGCTATTACCGCCCGATGGTGACATTGACCTACCTGCTCGATCAGTCACTATACGGCCGCGGGGCGAGCCGCGGTCCGCACGCCGCGGTCGTGCTGTACCATTTGATTGCGACCTTCTTCGTGTGGGCGCTCGCGCGGCAGGTGCTGCGTCGGCAGCAATGGGCGGAATTGGGGGCGGTCGTCGCGGGCGTGCTCTTCGCCGTGCACCCGATCCACACCGAATCGGTGTGCTGGATCACCGGGCGGAGCGATACGGTGGCGGCCATGTTCTTCATGCCGGCGATGGTGACCGCGCTCTACTACCGCGACCAGGGGTCGCGCTGGGCGCTAGTCGTGTCACCGCTGCTATTCCTATGCGCGGCCCTGTCGAAGGAGGTGGCCCTGGCGGCCCTACTGGTAATGCCGCTGCTGCTCTGGCTGGTGCCGCTGCCGACACCGCGCAGCAACCGGTTGGCTGAGGCGCGGCTGGTCGCGCGCATGCGTTGGGACTGGTCGCTGCTGGGCGGGCTGTACCTCGGAGCCACCGCAGTCTACCTCTGGCTGCGTATGATAGGCGCCTCCGCGCGCACGGCGCCCCTGGGGCTCGAATGGGCTCAACTCCTTCAACGCGCTTGCGCGGCCGTTACCTACTATCTGATCAAGCTCGTGGTCCCCCCGCCGCAGTCCGCCTATCCGACCAGCCTTCCGCCCTTGACCGCGATCGTGCCGGCGCTGGCGGCCGCCCTCGTGCTGCTTGCTGCGGGCGTGTGGCTGTATCGGCGCGGCGCGCCGCTCCTGCTGCTCGCGCTCGGCTGGATTCTGCTCACGCTGGCGCCCTCGCTGGCGATCGCCGTGCGTCAAATCTCCGAGACCCCGGTCGCGGAGCGCTATCTGTATTTGCCATCGGCGGGTGCGTGCCTGCTGGCGGGCGGCCTGTTCTGCGTGGCGTGGTCGCGGCGGGTCTGGCGCGTGCCGGCCGTCATCGCCGTCCTGGGCATTGTCGGCGTGTATTCGTACTGGGCGCGGGGCCGGGTGGCAGTCTGGGAGGACAATATCGCGCTCTGGACGGACGTGACGAGCAAGGACCCGGCGGGCCTGCCGTGGCACACGCTGGGGCAGGCGTACCTGAAGCGCGACCAGGACACCAAGGCGATGGAGTGCTTCGACAGAGCGCTCGAGACGTACAAGAGCTCGGAGGGGCGGGCCCTGGCGTGGAACTCCAAGGGCGCCGTGCTGATGAAGACCAATCCGGCGGAAGCGGCCAAGGCGTTCCAGAAGTCCTATCAGGAACGGCCGAGCTATGCGACGCCCTACTTCAACCTCGGGCTGCTGGGGCTGAACCGGGCCGACCAGGACTTCGCCGCCAAAAAAGTCTACAACCTGGACCTGCTCAACTACACGCGGGGTTATTTCGCCAAGGCGATCGAGTGCAACCCGCACTACACCTGGGCCTACCTGGGGCTGGGCAAGTGCCAGAGCCGGATCGCGGCGGTCCACCTCGTCGCGAAAAACAACGCGCGTAGTCGCGAGGCCCTGCTGGCGGCCCACCAGAGCCTGGAGACGGTCTGCAAACTCGATCCCAACGGCCGCTTCGGCAAGGAAGCCGGCCCACTGCTCGCCGAGGTCAACAAGCAACTCGATAAAATCCCGCCGTAAGCCGAAAGCAACACACACACGCGACGCAATCGGCGGGTGCATTCCTGGCCCAAACGGGGCCGTCCGCCGCGGCGGATAGCCAGAAGTGCAGCCCCTGGTGAGGTACGTGCGCCCGTGGTCCTTCGCCCCTACGGGGCGAACAGAGGTGCTTATGGTTCGTCCGCCCCTTCAGGGCGGGCGCAATGACACGGCACGCAATCTAGGGGCTGCGCCCCTGGCTAGCCCCGCTGGCCCCCCCGGGGCCGATGACTGGTCACACCCGTCAAGGGGCGGGTCGGCGATTCAGCAGCACGACGACGTGAGAATCGGGTATAATAACATCAGGCTGCGCCCGCGGAGGCCCGGTCGGAACATGAAGGGCTAGGAGAAATAGATATGGTGTCCCCTGACTTTGTCCCCTGATTTCATGCTTGTCCGCGATGCGGCTCACCGATGGTGCAGCGGACGGCCAGGCGTGGCCCGAACGCAGGCAGCCAGCGGGAAGGTGCAACGCCCGGAGAGCGAATGCCATTAACCGAGGAGAAGTTGATCCGAAACGCCGTCGCCTTCCGGTGGTGGGTTTGTCCGGGATGCCACCATGCGTTCTTGTTTCTCTTCTCAGATGGGGAATTGTCGCACTTGCCGCTTGACTTTCAATGCAAATGCGGACGTGGCCCATTCCCGACACCCTGGCCGGATGCGCACACCAGGACCATCATTTGCAAGTGGTGCGGTTTTGCTCAATCGCGACTTGCCGAACCCAAGGACGCGGACTTCCATTGTCTTCGTTCGGGACGGACGGGCTCCGCGTATTTGATGCAGAGTGATTGCTGGGCATGTCACCGAGCGGTTACTGGCCGGTCGTTCTTCGAAGAACTAGGTAGCGCGCTCTGGGGTGCGTCCAGCTCATCCGTTCAAGATGCGCAATTGCGCAGTCGTCTGGACGCCCTGGCTGCGGGCGAAATCAAGCTGCGGCAAGCGATAAGCGGCCTCGACCTGCGGCGAGCGGACATAGCGCGGCAGCGCGAGGCCCGCGAAAAGTCGCGACAGGCCGCGTTAGGCTGTTTGGACGGCTTGGTTAAGCTATCTCCCGTTGACTTCGAACGCGCGGTTGCGGGACTTTTTCGAGCGCTCGGTTGGACTGCATATTCCACGGCCCGCTCGGCCGATCACGGCATCGATTTAGTGCTTGTGAGGGAGAGCGGAACTGCCGCGGTTCAATGTAAGCGTTTCCGTGGAGTAGTAAGTGAACCGCGCGTGCGCGAATTCTATGGTGCTCTCCATGGGCGCTTTTCAAAGGGCTTCTTCGTCACGACTTCTTCATTCACTGGTCCGGCCCGCCAATGGGCAAAAACTCGCAAGAAGTTGATGCTGATCGACGGCGAGAAGCTGGTTGAGTCATTCATCGCGAAAAAACCGACGGACCTCAGTCCTCCCGAGCAATGGACTGGACGACTGTAAGATAAAGGCATGGAGTACACCCTCTGGGATCGTCGCTCGGCCTACGGTCCCGCGAGCGAGGTAGGTATGCCATTTGATCCGCGTAAGACTCTCATTCGCGCCGTCTACCTTGACACGAACGTGATGCGGAAGGCGGGGCACCTGCTATCCAGCCCGTGGGTGCAGCAGCTGTGCACTTGCGGCCGATCTCGATATCGCCCTGTATCTGCCTCGACTCGTTGTCGAAGAGTGGGTCTTCGACATCTGCCAGAAGGGGCTTGAGGCCCTGTCCCAGCTTTGCAGGAACCGGGACGAGCTGAATCGCTGGACGGGAGAAGAAGTAGTCGGATTGCGGCACCCCTCTCAAGCCGAATTAGTTCAAACCCTCAGTGCGGCACATAGCAGACGGCTCGTCGCCGCGGGCTTCCGGACGATTGAGAACGCGATCCCAGACCTGCAATTGCTACTGAAGAGAGCGGTCGAGAAGGTGCCCCAGTTTCAATCAGGGGACAAGGGCTTCCGGGATGCTGTCATCGTAGAGTCGATTCTCGCGCACATCGAAGCGGAACACCCAAACGACCGTGTAATCGTAGCTTCTGAGGACACGCCGTTTTGTGGAGGGGTTCGCGCGCTAACCAAAGCCGGGCTTAGCGTCCAGCTTTGTGGTATCAGCATGCTTAACAAGACAATCGAGGAATCACTCGATCAGGCTGTCCAGCAACTCCGGGAACATGAGGCGATGGTTGCTCTGGAGTTTCTCAACGAAAACCGGCAGCTCATTTTCGCACATGTTTACAAGTGCCAGGTTAGCGAGTGGATGCTTAGATTCGGCAGGGGCGTGCTTGACCCGCTGTACAACGCGACGATAAAGCGTGTTAACTCTGTCGAACCAAAGAACGTTCAGGACGCCCTTCCCAGGCACGGCTTTCTATCGCAGCCAGCAGGCACCAAGAACATCCCTATCCTGTTGAGCGTCGTTGTAAGCCTCAATCTGACCATCTCGCAAATGAACTCGGCGCGCCTATTCGGCGGGCCCACGATACCTCTCGCAGCGCCAGCCGAGGTAGCTGAGACCTACTTCGACGATCCAAAGCTGCCCTTCATGGTCGAGTCGGCAATCACGGTCGAGCACGCACTTTCTCTGCGCGCCACCGCGACGCGCACCGACGATGACGCACATCCGCTCAGCGACCTCCGCATCGTGGAGGACTGGGATCTGTCCGCTACTCCGGCTGCCAAGAAATGACGAGACGGCAGGCGGTTGGCTTCGCCTGGCAACCGGCACGCGTTACGGTGCAGGGTTGGCTGCAACAGCGGTGTCAGACTTCCTCCGAGGCGTGCGGACACACATACTCGCCCGAGTCGCGGTGTGGGACGCTGTCACGGGGGAATCCGGGGGGAATCCGCGGACACCATGCTGATTCCCTCCGGAACCGGGGGACACCACACTGATTCCCTCGACCGCCGCGGGGCGTACGGGTAAGGTTGGGCCACGGCGCGGATCGCAGGAGTAATGGTTCCCGGCTGGCCGCAGCACGTGACCCAGCGCAGCCCACGCTTGACGTGGATCGGGGGGACTCCTATGGTGCCCGGCCGCGGTGAGGAGCAGCCATGACGCTCTCGGCAGCGGATCGCGGTCTGATTGTCGCCTGTGACCTTACTTCGGAGCCCGAGTTGGAACGCGTCGCCGCGGCGACGGCGGGGCTGGATTTCATTCGCGGGTTCAAGGTCGGTGTCCTGCTGGCCCTTTCGATCGGTCTGCGGCGGGCGTGCGAGATCATTCGCCGACATGGCCACCAGGACGTCATCTACGACCACCAGAAGTTCGGCACGGACATCCCGGACATCTGCGGCGGACAGGTCCTCGGCCTGCTGAAGGACATCGGCGTCACGCAGGTGATTGCGTTCCCGTTTGCCGGCATCGAGACGCTGAAGGCGTTCGTCAACGGGTGCCGGAAACACGACCTGGAGCCCATCGTCGGGGGAGAGATGACGCACGCGGGGTTCCTGGTCCGCGACGGCGGGTACATCGCCGACACGGGTCCGGCCAGGATCTACCAGGATGCGGCCAAGCTGGGGGTCCGGCGTTTTGTCCTGCCGGCCACCAAGCCCCAGAGCATGGCCCAGCATCGGAAGGCGATCGAGGGAGTCTGCGAGCGGCCCGTGTTCATGTTTCCCGGCGTTGGCAAGGGCCAGGGCGGCGACATCGTGGAGGCCTTCCGGCAGGTCGAGCCGCACAGCGCACTGGCGATTGTCGGCCGCGGAATCTACGCCCAGCCGGACCCCGGCGCAGCAGCGGTCGGCCTCTGGGAGTCCGTGCGGCGCGCTGAAGGCTGAGGCGGGAATCGGGTTTCGGGTTTCGGGTGTCGCAGACGCCCCCCATCCTGCACCCGAAACCCGATCCCCGAGCCCCGTTCCCCGTTCGGTCAGACCCGTCCCATTCGCTCCAACACGCCGCGCAGCAGGAGCGGCCAGGCAATGGTCGCGTCTGCGAAAACCTCGGCGAAGCGCCCGCCTTCCTTCGGCGAGACGAATTTGCCCCACGAGACGCCCTCGGAATACGTGCAGCCGGATAGCCCGCCCCAGTGCACCGGCTCCGGGCAGATACGAATCGCGTAGTGGAAGCGGATGAACTGGCCGTGCTGGCTGCCGGTGCGGCGGTCGAGGATTTCGCCCAGCGGTCCAACCTGTTGGGCCCAGTTACGCGGCACGCCGCCGCCGATGGTGAAGATTCCCAGCCGCTCGGCCCGGCGGGCGCGCTCGTAGTAGTCGGCGATGTCCCGCAGCAGGTCGAGCTGGACCGGCGGCCGGTGCTGGTCGGCGGCGACCAGGTTGTGCACGAACAAGTCGAGGCCGAGCTCGCTGTCGGTGAAGCCGGGCACGTACACCGGCACGTTCTTCTCGAACGCCGATTGCAGAATGCCGCGGCCTTTGGCTGTTTGGCGCACGTACTCGCCGATGCGCCAGTTCAGCTCGTGACTGCCGAAGGCCCGATCGGTGGGCAGCCCGGCCAGGACATGCTGCATCAGCCCGGCGGCCTCTTCGAGGTTGCGTTCCAGCTCGAGCGTGTCGTAGACGCGGCAATAGCCGGCCTCGTAAAGCTGCTCGTCGGTCCAGTGCGGGTCGTGGCGAAAGTGCGTGCACCCGCTCTGCTCGATGAGCCCGTGACACATCAGCGCCCCGGTGGCGACGACCGCATCCAGAATCCCCTGGTCGATCATCTCGGCGATCAGCAGGCCCTGCTTGGCGATCGTCATGGCCCCGGAGAACGTGCCGACGACGAAGCACTTCTCGTCGGTGGCCATCTCGTACAGGATGTCCGCCGCTTCGCCGAGACTGCGGCCGCTGAAGGCGGTCTTCGACATGGCGGCCAGCAGCTCGGAGCAGGTGCGCGTCTGGCGCACATCGATGGGTTCGAGCGGCTTGAGGTGGTGCGACCAGCCATCGGCCAACGCGTCCAGCGGTCGCGACGCGGGGTTCTGCTTTTCGCTTGGCACGGCAAGGACTCCTTGCGACTTCGCCCCTGGCCCCGACGGTCGGGCCGTCAACACTGCGGACCTGTGTAGCCCAGGTGCCGCAGGATGTCCAGTGGCTCGCAAGCCCCCTCCGTCCGCTCCGGCGGGCGCCCCATTCCGCCGCAATACCGCAGCCGGACCCAGGGCGCCGAAAACATCAAGGACCTACTTGTTGGTCGCCGGAAGTGGTAGACTAGCAGTGCTGGGGGTAAGTCGCGATGTTGGCGAGATTCCCCCCCCCGTGTTGTGGCTCCCGGTACGTGCCGGCCCTCGGTACGTTTCGGGTCCGGGTGTTTGGCGGCCAGTTTGGCGACGCTCGCCACCCGGGCGAAGGCGGAGGAGGACGCGGAATGACAACTTCCAGGAGAGTGGGCCTGCTGGCGGGGCTGCTGCTGGGAACGTCTGCCGCGCTGGGCGCGGAAGGGAGTGCTGGCCAGGGCAACGTCCCGGCGTCCAACACCGGCTTCGTCAGCGCCGCGGGGGGCCACTACCACAGCCTGGGCCTGCAGCTAAGGGCCGTGTCGGGTAAGCACCGTTTGCGTGCTCAGTACCGCTGAAGGAGGACAGATCATGGCAACAGGGCGTCGGGTGCTTTTTGTGGCATGGGCGCTGGGCTGCACCGGTTTGGCGTGCGCCCAAAACCTGATCGTCAACGGTGATTTCGAAGCGGGGAACGTCGGGTTTTCCATAGACTTTTTCTACTCGCCGGGCGACATCTGGCTGCCCGGGACTTACGACGTGGTGTACGATGTCAGCGACGCCCATCCCCTGGCCGAGCTGCACCAAGACCATACGACCGGGGCCGGACTGATGCTGGCGGTGAACGCGGGACTGCCGAACCTGGTCCTCGTATGGTCGCAGACGGTGCCGGTCATACCCGGTGCGCGCTACGCCTTCGCGGCCTGGGCGGCCAATTGGTCGGACGGTAATCCCGGGCACTACGCGCCGCTGGACTTTCGCATCAATGGCACGCCGGTCGCGTTCTGGGAGATGCCGGTTGTGGGCGAATGGTTCCCCGTTTCCGGCAACTGGGACGCAGGCACCGCCACGGCAGCGGTGATCACGATTCTCGATTTTTCCCTGGAGTGGGACGGCAATGCCCCGGCCCTGGACGACCTTTGGCTCGCCCTGCTGGGCGACCTGAACTGCGACGGTCGGGTGAATTTCGGCGATATCAACCCCTTCGTGATGGCGCTATCGGATCCCGTCGGATACCACGCGCAGTATGGCAACTGCAACATCGTCGACGGAGACGTGAACGGCGACGGTTTGGTGAATGTCGCCGACATCAACCCCTTTGTGGCGCTGCTGAGCGCGAGCCCTGGAACCGGGGCGTGCTGCTACGCCGATGGCAGTTGTGGGGTGACGACGCCGGCGAATTGCAGCGGGACATGGTTGGGGCTGAATACGACCTGCGACGCGAGTCCTTGCCCGCCGACCGGCGCGTGTTGCCACGCCGACGGCGCTTGTGCGGTGACGATCGCGTCCGATTGCGCCGCGACGTGGCTGGGGGCGAATACGACGTGTGATCCGCATCCGTGCGAGCCGCTCACGTACTGCTGGGGCGGCGCGGAGTATTGCAGCGA
>CAZWYT010000018.1:0-71566 GCA_964638325.1 uncultured Planctomycetales bacterium | reverse complement strand
ACCCGTTCATCGCGTTGCTGACGGGTCTGTAGTCTGTTGCAGCGGGTGCCCCCTCTCGTATCCGCTGTGCGGCTACGGGATTGGGCACGCACTCACTGGGCCGCGAGACCCGATCAATATCCGGCTACGAGTAGCGCGACAAATGGATTCACGTCACCCAGGTCGACGCTGCCATCGGCGTTGACGTCGCCGTTTCGAATGCTGCAGTTGGGGTACGTCGAGCACCACGCCGCCGGATCAGATAACGCCAAGACAAATGGGCAGATGTCGCCGAAATCCAAGGTGCCGTCACAATTCATGTCGCCGGGATGGAGCAGCGGTGGTAGTGTGTCCGGATTGCCGCCGGCCCCTGTGAAGTAGGCCTCCCAAATCAGGTAATCGACGAGTGTGGTACACCCGTCCCCGTCATAGTCGGTCAACACGTTGAAGCCGGCCTGGCCAACGCAGTGGCCGAAGGCAGCGCGAAACACCTGATAATCGTCCAAGTCGACATCGCCGTCGTAGTCGAGGTCCCCGGGAACTACCGCCACTGTGAGCGTCACCGACAGGCTGGTCGCGTCGCTGCATTCGTTGGTGATGACCACGTCGTACACGCCCGTGTCGCTGAGCTGGGCCGGGTCGATTCTTAACGTGTCCGTGGTCGCGCCCGTAATCCGCTCGTCGTCCACGAGCGGCACCCACTGCGCGCCGTCATAGCGGCGCCACTGATAGACCAGCGGCTGGCCGCCGGCCGCAGTCACGCTCAGCACCGCCGCCTCGTTCACGAAAACGGTCTGCGACGTCGGCGGTACGGTGATGTGGACCAAGAGTCCCAGATTCAGCAGCACCAGGACGTTGGAGTCCCCCCAGTTCACCACGGCCAGGTCGGCGTCACCGTCGTCATCCAGGTCGCCGGCCCCGACCGAGTACGGATTGTTGCCCACGCCGAAGGGGATTTGCCCGGCGAACGTACCGTCTCCGTGGTTCGCCAGAAACGAGATTGTGTGCGCGAACTGATTCGCTACGACTAGGTCGCCATTCGCGTCGCCATCGAGGTCGCCGATGGTCACGGCGGTGGGGTAGTTCCCGACGCCGTACATGACCCGTGGCGCGAACGTCCCGTTGCCGTTGTTCCGCAGCACCGAAACCTTGTTGTCGTATTCGTTCGTCACGACCACGTCCGGGGTGCCGTCGCCGTCGAGGTCGCCGAGCGCGAGCCCAGACGGTGTGCGTCCTGCGTCATACGGGGTTTGTGGAGCGAAGGTCCCATCCCCGTTGTTCTGGAGCACAGACACGCTGGCCGCGCTCCAGTTCGTCACGACCAGGTCCAGGTCGCCGTCCCCGTCGACGTCGCCCAGTGCCACGGTGCGTGGACTGCCGACCACAGGGTACGTGCCGCCCGCGACGAACGTGCCGTCGCCGTTACTAAGCAACACGGACACCGTTACGGTGTACTCATTGGCCACCACGACGTCGAGGTCTTGGTCGCCATCCAGGTCACCGACGGCCACGCTACGTGGACCACCGCCGACGGTGTACGTCGCGTGCGGCGCGAACAGCCCCTGGCCATCGTTCAGGAGGACCGAGATCGTGCCGCTGTCATAGTTGGCCACGACCAGGTCGGCGGCCTGGTCACCGTTCAGCTCCGCGACGACGACCGCAACGGGTCCGTCCCCCACGCTGTATTTGTCGTGCGTCGGGAAGCGGCCACTGCCATCGTTCCAGCGGAGCGAGACAGTGTCGTAGCCGTAGTTCGCGACCGCCAGGTCGCGATCGCCATCGCCGTCCAAATCGGCCAGCGCCACCGAGCGTGGCGCGCGGCCCACGCCGTAGGTGGCTGGCACGCGGAACGTGCCATCGCCATTACCTGGCAGCACGAACACTGTAGTGCCGGGCTGCGATGAGGTGCCGAAATCCGTGACGGCCACGTCGAGCTGGCCGTCGCCGTTCAGGTCGGCCAGCGCCGCGGCGGTCGGGACTCGTCCCACGGGGTACGTGCCGCATACGACGAACAGGCCGGCACCCTCGTTGCGTAACGCGGACACGTTGGTACTGCCCGCGTTCACGACGACCAGGTCTGCCCGGGCGTCGTTATCCAGGTCGCCGATCGATACGCACGAAGGGGAAGACCCAGTCGGGTAGGTAGCGGCGGCCGCGAAGGTGCCGTCGCCGTTGTTCCGCAACATGGACACGCCGCCGCCGCTGCCCCCCGGCGGCCCCTCATTGGCCACCGCCAGATCCAAGTCGCCGTCCTGGTCCAGGTCGGCGATAGCGACGCGCGTCGGACGCACGCCAGCGGGCCAAGTAGTTTGGGCAGCGAACGTTCCGTCGCCGAGATTCCGCAGGACCGAGACCGTGTCGCCGCCGCCGTGCTCGCCGTAGTTGGTGACGACCAGGTCCGCGTGGCCGTCGCCGTTCACGTCGCCGGCCACGATCGACACGGGGTCGGCTCCGACGGCATACGTGGTTGGCGCACCGAACGAGCCAGCGCCGTCGCTCAGCAGGACCGAGACGGTGTTGCTCAGGTAGCTCGTCACGGCGAGATCGACGTGACCATCGCCGTTCAGATCCGCCGCGGCGACGGAGGAAGGGATTGCTCCCACAGAATAGGTGAGCTGTGGAGCGAATGTGCCGTCGCCGTTGCTTCGCAGAACGGAAACCGTGTCGCTCCCCTGGTTCGCGACTGCCAGGTCGGCGCCCGCGAGTGTAATCGCGCAGGGATTACTGCCCACGGCGTAGCTGACCGGCGCAGCCAACGTGCCGTCGCCGTTATTCAACACGACCGAGACGGAGTCGCCCAAAAAGTCGGCCGTCACGAGGTCGGCGGCCCCATCGCCGTTCAGGTCGCCGACCACGACATCATAGGGTCCGCTCCCGACAGCCCAGGCGTCGGGGTGCGGGAACAGCGCGCAGTCGTCCTGGGCCTGCGTTGCAGCACCCCCACCGAGCCATCCGAGTGTGGTCGCCAGAATCCCACGGCTTAAGAACCGGATGAGTGTTCGCCCAGCCATTGTTTGCTCTCTTTCCACCCCCAGTATAGCACCACCGGTCCCCAGCCGAACTGATCCCGCAGGACGACGTGTGCCACCGCCGTCCGACGCGGAACGCCGACCTCCCCCATCGCGACGAGATCAACCCCGCGGCGCAGCCGAGCGCTCAAACGTCGGCCGTCATCGACCGACGGCTGAGAGCGGTGCACGGGCGGGTGACCGGGGCGGTAGTCCCCAGCCACCCGGTGCACGCTCGGCGTACTCCGCATTCCCCGGGCTGGAGAAGGAGCATAAGCCCACTGCTCATACGCTTTGGCGGCAACTTGGAGACGGACTCACGCCGTGCCCTGGCAGCGCCGAGCGACAACACGGAGTATTCCTGCCCCACTAGTCGCTGCCGGCGACGCCGCGGAACGCGCATTTTGGAAAAAATATGAAGAAAATAACAGGGCATTATGGGTCCCCGTTTACCCGAAAGCGCCTGCGAGACCAGATTGCAGCAAGCTGTCTTGCCCGAGCGAGCCGACCCGTTACCATGCCATACCCGGCGACGGGGCTCGCAGCGATGTGGCGTGACCGCTGGCCCGGAGCTGCGCGGTCACCCACGCGGTGGACTCTCTCGACCAGAAAGGAACCGACGTCATGCTCAACGGACTTGGCCGAACAGCCCTGCTAGTGGCGGCCGTGGCCCTGGCGGTTGCCGCCTATGGCGAAAGTCACCTGATGCGCTTCGCCGACGTGCACGAAGGCCAGATCGTGTTCACGTATGAGGATGACCTCTGGCTGGCCCCGATCACGGGCGGTCCGGCCCGGCGAATCACGAACGATCCGGGTGCTGAAGTCTGGGCCAAGTTCTCGCCCGACGGAAAGTGGATCGCGTTTACCGGGCAGTACGACGGCGGTACCGACGTGTACGTCATGGAGGCGACGGGCGGGGTCCCGCGGCGGCTGACGTACCACCCCGCGATGGACCGCGTGCTCGGCTGGTGGCCCGACGGCCAGTACGTGCTGTTCCGCTCGACCCGCGAGTACCCGTTCCGCGGCGAGGAGGTTTACCGCGTGCCGGTCGAAGGCGGGCCGGCGGAGAAGCTGCCGGTGGACCGCGCCGGTCTGGCCGCCGTGTCCCCGGACGGCAAGATGATCGCGTACAACCGGATCAGCCGCGAGTCGGCTACATGGAAGCGGCACGTCGGCGGCGACGCCCAGGACATCTGGATGGGCAGCCTGGAGAAACAGGACTACAAAAAGATCACCGACTGGGTAGGGACCGACAATTACCCGATGTGGCAGGGCGACGCGATCTACTTCACTTCCGATCGCGAGTACGGCACGCTCAACATCTACAAGTATGATGTCAAGACCGGCAAAGTCACGCCGCGGACGTCGTACAAGGATTACGACGTCAAGTATCCATCCATTGGCCCCAGACACATTATCTACCAGTATGGCGAGACGCTGCACCTGCTCGACTTGGCGACCGGCAAGACCAACCCGGTGCCGGTCGAGATTCCCACCGACCTCGTGCGGCTGCGGCCGGAGCTCGAGGGCGTATCCCCCAGTGCCGGCTCGTTCGGCCTTTCGCCCACCGGCGTGCGCATGCTGCTTGAGGCCCGCGGCGAGATTCTCAATCTCCCGGTGAAGGATGGCGAGCCGGTCAATTTGACGCGCGCCTCCGGCTCCCGTGAGAAGAACGCCGCCTGGTCGCCGGACGGCCGCTGGATCGCCTTTCTCTCGGACAAGACCGGCGAGGAGGAAGTCTACCTCGTCGATCAGAAGGCGGAGAAGGAATGGCAGCAACTGACGCACGGCGGCGTCGGCTTCCGCCTGCAGCTCGTCTGGTCGCCGGACAGCAAGCACCTGCTGTTCTCGGACAAGTTCATGCGGTTGAACCTGGTCGCGGCCGAGACGGGTGAGATTACGGTGGTCGACCAGTGCGATTACGATGACGCGTGGGAGCGCTGGGGCATTCAGGATTACGTCTGGTCGCCCGACAGCCAGTGGATTGCCTACACCAAGATGGAGCAGACGATGTACGACTCCGTCTTTCTGTACTCCCTCGCCGAGAAGAAGTCCTATCGGCTGACTAGTGACCAGACCGAGGACTGGAGTCCATCCTTCTCGCCCGACGGGAAGTACCTGTACTTCCTGTCCAACCGCACGTTCAACCCACTCATGTGCGCCGTCGATCAAAACCACGTCTTCCTGGACATGGCCAGACCCTACGTCGTGCTGCTCGCGGCGGACACGCCCTCGCCGTTCGCCCCGAAGGACTCGGCCGAAGAAGTCAAGGAGGCCGAGAAGAAGCCCGCGGCCGAAGCCGGTGCGGAGGAGCCCGCAGCGGCGGAGAAGAAAGAGGAACCGGCTGAGGAGAAGCCGGCCGGTAAGGAGGAGACCAAGGCCAGCGAGGAGAAGAAGGCCGACGAGAAGAAGGCGGACGAGAAGAAGACGAAGATCGACCTGGAGGGCCTCGAGCGGCGGGTCCTGGCCGCCGAGAACGTCTCGGCCGGCAACTACTTCCGGCTGGAGGCTGCCTCCAAGGGCTTCCTGTATCTGTCCAAGCCGGAGCCCGAATTCACCAAGTACCAGACGGTCACCGACCACACCGGCGGAAGTCTGGACCTCTACCACTATGATCTGGAAAAGAAGGAGACCAGCAAAGTCCTCGGCGGCATCGCGAATTACCATCTGTCCGCCGACGGCAAGAAACTGGTCTACCGCGCGGGCAGCGCCTATGGTGTTGTGGATACGGGCAGCGCGGCCAAGGTCGGCGACGGTAAGGTGGACGTGGGCCGTGTGAAGATCACCGTCAACCGGAGTGAGGAATTCCGGCAGCTCCTCAATGAAGCCTGGCGCATCCAGCGCGATTGGTTTTATGACCGCAACATGCATGGCGTCGACTGGGAGGCGGTCCGCGAGCACTACAGCAAACTCGTGCCGTTCTGCGGCAACCGCAGCGACCTGAACTACCTGATTGGAGAGATGATCGCCGAGCTCAACATCGGCCACACCTACGTGTCCGGCGGCGACATCGGCAGCCGCGGCCGGTGGGTCTCCACCGGGATGCTCGGCGCCGAGTTTGCCGTCGAGCCGGGCGGGAAGTACTACCGGATCAGTCGTATCATTCCCGGCACGCCCGGCGACCCCGACGGTCGTTCGCCGTTGGATGAGCCGGGCTGCCCGATCAAGGTCGGAAGCTATCTGATCGCGGTTGACGGAGAGACAGTCACTACCGCGGACGAAGTCTACAAGTTCCTCCAGAACAAGGCCAGCACGGTGGTCACGCTGACGTACAACGACCAGCCTGCTCCCGAAGAAGCGAAGACCTATCGTGTCCGGACGATCGGTAGTGAAGGTACTATCCGGTACCGCGAGTGGGTGGAGCGGAACCGGACCTACGTCACCGAGAAGACCGGCGGGCAGCTTGGCTATGTCCACCTCCCCGACATGGGCGAGAGCGGCCTCATCGAATTCGCCAAGGCCTGGTATCCACAGTATGCCAAGCAGGGCTTCATCATTGACGACCGCTACAACGGCGGCGGCTTCACCGCAGACATGATCCTTGACCGGCTGGAACGCACGCTGTGGGCCATTACGCAGCCACGCGAGGGCAAGCCGCTGCGGGTGCCCGAGCGCGCGTTCCACGGCCCAATGGTTGTGCTCATCAACGAGGATACCGGTTCCGACGGCGAGTTCTTCGCCGAAGCCATCAAGATCACGAAGCTCGCCCCGGTCATCGGCATGCGGACCTGGGGCGGCGCGATCGGCATCGAGGCCCACCAGGACCTGCTCGACGGCGGCACCGTCACGCCGCCGCAGTTCGGGCTGTACGGCCTCGATCGGCGGTGGCTGATCGAGGGTGTCGGCGTCGTCCCGGACATCGAGGTGCAGAACATGCCCGGTGACGTGCTGCGCGGGAAGGACGCTCAGCTTGACGCGGCCATTGAGCACCTGATGAAGCAGGTCCGCGAGAAGCCGTTCGAGTTGCCGCCGCCCCCCGCGTATCCGGACAAGAGCAGGAAAGTCGGCACCGGCGCAGCGGAGGGCATGGCCGGCAAGGGCAAGTAAGCGCGGCGAGCGTCAGCCGAGGACGGAAAAAACTGGGATTCGAACCCGCCGGGCTCGGAAGTCCGGCGTTACCGAGGAAATGCCGGAACCAGAGGCCGGTGCCGGAGCCGTGGAGGCGTGCCGTGGATACGTTGCTGGATCGTTTTTGCCGCTACGTGAAGGTGGAGACAACGTCCGTTGAGGAAACGGACAAGTATCCGAGCTCAGCGGGGCAGCTCGACCTGGCCAGGATGCTCGGGGAGGAGTTGCGCGCCCTGAAGCTTCAGGACGTTAGCGTCAGCGAGCACGGGGTCGTCATGGGGACCGTTCCCGGGAACGCGAGCGGCGCGCCGACGATCGCCTGGCTCGCGCACCAGGACACGTCGCCGGAGGCGAGCGGCAAGAACGTCAAGCCCATCATTCACAAGAACTACGACGGTAAGGACATCACGCTGCCCGGCGATCCGTCCAAGGTCATTCGCGTCGAAGAGACCACGGGTCTGGCCGAGCTGAAGGGCAAAACGCTCATCACTTCCGACGGTACGACCCTGCTCGGCGCCGACGACAAGTGCGGTATTGCGGTCATCATGACGGCCGCGGCCCACCTGATGAACAGCCCGCAGACCAAGCACGGCCCCGTTCGCGTGGTCTTCACCGTAGACGAAGAGGTCGGCCGCGGAACCGACAAGGTCGACATCGGCAAGATCAACGCCACCTGCGCGTACACCCTCGACGGCGAGGCCGCCGGCGAGCTCGAAAACGAGACCTTCTCCGCCGATCTGGCCGTCGTCACCATCACCGGCGTGAACATTCACCCCGGTCTGGCGACCGGCCGGATGGTCAATGCCATCCGCCTGGCGGGACAGTTCCTGACGCGCATGCCGTGGCACCGGCTCGCCCCGGAGACGACCTGCAAGCGGGACGGGTTCCTGCACCCGTACATCATCGAAGGCGGCGTGCCCGAGGCGAGGATCAAGATTCTGCTGCGGAGCTTCGTGACCGCCGACCTGGCCGAAGAGGCGAAGCTCCTGCAAACCATCGCCGCCTCGCTGGCCGCGGAGCACCCCAAGGCCAAGATCAACGTGAACGTCACCAAGCAGTACCGCAACATGATCGAGCACCTGGAGAAAGAGCCGCGCGCGGTCAAGCTCGCCGCCGAAGCTTACCGTCAGCTCGGCATCGAGCCCAAGTACCGCTCGATCCGCGGCGGGACCGATGGCTCGCGCCTCAGCGAGGCCGGGTTGCCGACGCCGAACCTCTCGACCGGCATGCACAACTTCCATTCGCCGCTCGAGTTTGCGTGCCTGGAGGAGATGGAGGCGTCGGTCAAGCTGCTGGTCGAGTTGGCGCAGCTCTGGGGCAAGGAGAAATAGGCCGCCGCGTGGGCCGCCGTTGACGGACGGATGGCTCCGTCGCGCGACGCCGTTGCGCGCCGAGTCCCGGTCGGCCCTGCCACCCGCCACGAAGATCCGCCGGGCGGTGCGTTGGCACAACTGGACGGCTCGGTTATGATTTTGACCGAATCAACTTCACCGCACCCGCGGACCTGCGACGCATGGACGTAGTTGCCATCATCCCGGCCCGCTACGCGTCGACACGCTTCCCCGGGAAACCTCTCGCCCGACAGACCGGCAAGTACCTGATCCAGCACGTGTACGAGCGCGTCTCCGCCGCCCGGCGGATTCACCGCTGTATCGTCGCCACGGATGATGCCCGGATCGAGGCGGCCGTCCGCGAGTTCGGCGGCGACGTCTTCATGACCCGGCCGGACCACCCCAGCGGCACCGACCGCATCGCCGAAGTCGTCCGCGGCCTGCCCGGCCAACCGGACGACCTCATCCTGAACGTGCAGGGCGACGAGCCGGAGATCGAGCCGGCGTACCTGGACCGGCTGGCCGACCGGCTGGGCCGCGAGCCGCCCGACTGCCCCGTCGCGACCCTGGCGTGCCCGTTCCCGGCCGAGGCCGACCCACGCGACCCGAATTGCGTGAAGGTGGTCACGAATTCCGCCGGCCGGGCGCTGTATTTTTCGCGGTCGCTGGTACCATATCCACGAGACGACGGTGGGGGCGGAGCTCCGTACAGATGCCTCCTGCATCTCGGGGTTTACGCGTACCGTCGGGCGTTCCTGCTGGAGCTCGCCGCCTGGAAACCGGGCGCGCTGGAGCAGATCGAGAAACTCGAGCAGCTACGCGTGCTGGAACGCGGCATCGCGCTGGCGGTCGAGATCGTCGAACACGCGTGCGTCGGCATCGACACGCTGCAGGACTACGAGCGCTTCGTGGCGCGGTGCCGTGAGTGTTGAGTGATAGACGTCGGAAGCAAAGGTTCCTGACCCCTTTTTCACGGCGGCGAGAACATGGATGCTGATCGGCTATTCGACTCGGTTCGCGATCAGTCCGGCGACACGGAGTTCTACCTGCCGCTGCCGGCTGGATATAAGCCGGGGGCCACCAAGTTCGTGGTGGTGTTCGGCACCGTGATGAGCGGGCTGGGCAAGGGGATTTTCAGCTCCTCGCTCGCCAAGTGCATCCAGGACCAGGGCCTGCGCGTCGCCCCGATTAAGCTCGAAGGCTACCTCAACATCGACTCCGGCACGTTGAACCCGTTCCGCCACGGCGAGGTCTTCGTGCTCGACGACGGCACCGAGTGCGACATGGACCTGGGGACCTACGAGCGGGCCCTGGACCAGAATCTTAGCCGGCTCAATTTCGCCACCAACGGCCAGATCTACCGCCGCGTGCTCGAACGCGAGCGGACCGGGGCTTACCTCGGCCGCGACGTGCAGATGATTCCGCACGTCACCGGCGAAGTGAAGAACCGCCTCCGCGAGCTCGCGGTCGCCGCCCAGGCCGACGTGGTGTTCGTCGAGATCGGCGGCACGGTGGGCGACGTCGAGAACGCCCACTATATCGAGGCCGTCCGGCAGCTCGCGTTCGAAGAGGGGCAGCGCAGCGTCTGTTTCGTCGCGCTGACCTACGTGCTCGAGCCGGCCATCCTCGGCGAGCAGAAGAGCAAGGCGGCCCAACTGGGCATCCGCCAGCTGCTGGAATGCGGCGTGCAGCCGCACATCATCGCCTGCCGGGCGCATGAGCCGGTCACCCGCAAGGTGCGCGAGAAGATCGCGCTGTTCTCGAACGTCCCGCTGGAGCGCGTCTTCAGCATGCACGACTGCGAAAGCGTCTATCTGATCCCGGAGTTGCTCCGCGGGGCGGGCTACGACAAAGCGGTGATGGAATGGCTGGAGCTCCGGCCGCGCGTGTCGGAAGAAGAGGAACGGGTCGCCCGTGAGGCCTGGACCCAGTACCTCGTTCGCCTGCGCAACGCGACCCGCGAGGTGACCATCGGGATCACCGGCAAGTACACCGCCGTGCGCGACGCGTACGCCAGCATTCTGAAGGCGCTGGAGCATGCCGGCGTATACCTGGGCTGCAAAGTGCAGACGCGCTGGGTGGATACATCCGAGCTGACGGATGAGACGGCCGCGGCGGCCGTGCAAGATTTGCATGGGATCATCGTGCCTGGAGCGTTCGGGACGCGCGGGGCCGAAGGCAAGATCGCCTGCCTGAAGTACGCCCGGCAGAGCCGGCTGCCCTGCCTGGGCATCTGTTACGGCTTCCAGATGGCGGTCATCGAGTTCGCCCGCAACGTGTGTGGCATGGAGGACGCGAACTCCACCGAAATCGAGAGCGAGTGCCGCTACCCGGTGATCAACCTGCTGCCGGAGCAGAAGGAAATCGAGGGGCTCGGCGGCACGATGCGCCTCGGCGGGCACGACATCGTCGTCAAGCCGGGGACGCTGGCGGCACGCATGTTCGGCGCGCGGACGCGCCTGCGGTTTCGTCACCGCTATGAGGTCGACCCGCGGTATATTCCACAGCTCGAGGCGGGCGGGATGATCTTCGCGGGCAAGTCGCCGCGGGCCGAGATCATGAACATCCTCGAGCTGCGGCCCGATTTGCACCCCTACTACGTCGGCACGCAGGCCCACCCCGAGCTGACCAGCCGGCCGCTCTCGCCCCAGCCGTTTTTCCTAGGGCTGGTACATGCCGCGTTGCGGCGGGCATATCCGGACTACACCGAGCCGCTGGTCTATCCACAGGAGGCGGCGGAGCCCGCGGAAAGCGAGCCTGCGGCGCCCCAGCCGCACGAACACCGCGTCGAGCAGGTCTGAGCCGCAGACCTTTCGCGCGCTACTTCAGGGATGTCTCGGGGACGCCCGGAAGTCTGTTGCCAAGAACAGGTTCTCAGTCCAGCGGCAAGCGTAGTGCCTCTGAATAAGTGCAACATATTTGATCGGAGCCGCGACCGGCAGGGAGCGGTATTGGGCTGCCGAAACGGGTCCGCTCCCTGCCGGTCGCGGCTCGGATACGTGGCGATTTCATTGAGGCACTATGCTAGGGGCAGCCTCCGCTGACGATGCACTCCACGAAGGGGTTGATGTCGCCGAAGTCCACGCCGCCATCGCCGTTGATGTCACCGTTCGCGGTGCAGCAGTCGGGATACGCAGTGGCGTAGGCCGCCGGGTCGCTCAAACGCAGCACAAACGGGTTGATGTCGCCGAAGTCGACGTCGCCGTCGCAGTCGAGGTCGCCAGGACCGCCGGCCGTCCGGTTTGGGAAAACCGACACGGTTTTGGCCTGGGCACTCGTTACGGCCATCTCGGCATCCCCGTCACCGTCCACATCGCCCAGCGCAACGCAGGTGGGAAATCCGGGAGTCGTGTAGACGTCCTGCGCCGCGAAGGTGCCGTCCCCGTGGTTGAGAAAAACGGAAGCGCTCAGCGACATATAGTTCACCACGGCCAGGTCCGCATCGTCGTCGCCGTTCAAGTCCGCGATCGCGACGAAGAAAGCGTACGTCCCGGCGGTGTAGGAAACCTGCGCTGCGAAGGTGCCATCCCCGTTGTTGAGCAGGACCGAAGCGGTGCCAGCGAGGAAGTTCGCCACGGCCAGATCCGCATCGCCGTCGCCGTCCAGATCGGCAATGGCAACGGAATTCGCCCCATTGCCGGTGGCGTAGGTGACCTGCGCCGCGAAGGTGCCGTTCCCGTTGTTCAGCAGGACCGAAACGTTCCCTGACCCGAAGTTCGTGACGGCCAGATCCGCATCCCAGTCACCGTCCAGGTCCGCGGCCGCGATACCGTAGGGGTTGATTCCGACGCTGTAGGCGACCTGCGCCGCGAATGTGCCGTCCCCATTGTTCAGCAGGACCGAGACGCTGTTGCCGCTGTAATTTGTCACGGCCAGGTCCAAATCCCCGTCGCCGTCCAGGTCCGCGAGCGCGAGGAACCAGGGTCCAACGCCCACGTTATACGTCACCTGCGGCGCGAACGTGCCGTTCCCGAGATTCAGCAGAATCGACACGTTGTTGCTGCGCCAGTTCGCCACGGCCAGGTCCGCATCGCCGTCGAGGTCCACGTCGCCGGTCGCGAGACCGACGGGCCCGTCACCGGCGTCGTAGACGACCTGTGCCCCGAATGTGCCGTCGCCCAGGTTCTTCAGGAATCCGATCGTGTCGCTCTCGTTGTTCGCCACGGCCAGGTCCGGCGCGCCGTCGCCGTTCAGATCCTTGATCACGACGCACCAAGGCGCCAAGCCGACGGGGTAAGCCGTCGGCGTCCCAAACAGATCGCCCGCCGGGCATACATCGGGCAGAGCCAGCAGAGACAGGGCGAGCGTCGCCGTCAGGGCCGCATGCCACATGCCAGGCCGGGCAGCTCTGGCCACCCGGAACGGTTTGTCGGCGAACCAGCCCAAGTAATGATGCATCCAAGAGAACTTCATGTCGAACCTCCTTCCGCACTGATGAATCCGGGGCGTAAGGCAGCCGCACAATGCGCCCTGGGCCGGCCCGGCAACGGCCCATCGAACTCTGAAACACGCTCTCCAGACATCGCAAACAGCATGACAGATAAGTCCGGTGTCCAACTCCGCCAACACCTCACGACGCGCGTCCATCGCAGTCGGCCTACATGCCGGAGATCGAGGACGAGCATCTGGCGGATAGCCGGAAGCGCACACGGCGACTCATCGGTGTCGCTGTCCGCAATCCGACTCTCCGGCGTGCCGACGCGCATCGTGGACCGCCATCGGTGGCGTACTGCGGGCGATGACGGTCCGTCGCCGCGTTCACGCATGTATTCTTAGTATGGCACCTTCTCGGTGAGATGTCAATTATTTTTTTCTCACCGATCTCACAATTTGACCTTCTCCCCAATATAGCATACCGTATACTATCGACGGAGCACGACAGGAACTGTGCCGATCACAAGAAGGGACCGGATGACCACGGATCTCAAACCCGCAACTGCCGCTTCGGCGACGCCCACCAACGCCCGGATCGTCGCGGTCGCACGTGAACTCGCTGAGGCGTTTCGAGGCCTCGTCGACGCTATCCCCAGCCGTCCCCGGCGACCGCAGGCGCTCGCCCGCGTCCTCAAGATCGATAAGAGCGTTTCGCATCGACTGATCACCGCGATCCGCAAAGACGATCCATTGGCGACCGCTCACGTGATTCCCGGCCCTGAGCCGCTCCGCCGCATCGCGAGATCCGCGCGCCAGCAGCACGTGCCGGAGCCGGCTATCAGTCGGGTCGAGAACGCTATCGTGGCTTTTGAGTCGCTCATTTCCGACGAAGGGGGCGACCGCAGCGGCCTCGACGCGATCATCGGCGCGTGGCTGCCGAGCGCCCGAGAGCGCTTCGAGAAGCTCGCCAAGCAGACGATGTACCGGGGGGCGCGCCAACTCAAGGGGTTGTCCGCCGAGGTCCACTTTGCGGCGAGCATCCTTCATCCCTCCGCGGACCCGCTGTGGTGCGACGCCGCCACGCTCTTCGGCTTCTTGGGGCTGTGCCGCATGCGCCCGGAGGCCACACTCAAGCTGGGTGTACTGCGTGGCACGAGTAACCCGACGGGGCGAACGCTGACGCTGACAAAGAAGCCGGTCGAAGACCCGCATGAAATCCTCTGGCACCGGTTCTGCTCGCAGCCGGAGGTCGAATTGGTCGTCCATCACGTCCCCGGCAGCGACGACCTGGTTTACGACCTGGAATGGCGCGATGCGGTGGGACCAAACTCGGCGCGCAATATCGTGATGTGCGACCTCGTCGAGGGGGCCCTGCGCCGCTATCGCAAGAAGGACGACCCCCGGCCAAGAACGGCTATCTGTGAATTCGTGATCGTGCCGGCGCGCACGTTGGTGTTTGACGTGTTACTTCACGCCGACCTCTATCCTGACTGGCGCCCGCAGGTCCGGACAGTCGAGACGGGCGCGCGCGGCATGTCCGACCCAAACGACCCGAGCCGGGATTCAGACGTTCTGCCCATCGTGGAACACGTTGAATTCCTGGGGTGGGGCATCGAGCGCTTTTGGGCCCAGGAGGTACCCGACTACATTGCGATGCTCCGGGAAGTGTGCGAAACTCTGGGCTGGGATGCGCAACGCTTCCGCGGTTACCGCGTTCGAATCGACTACCCCGTGTTCAATTCGGAAGTGGATATTGGGATTGACGTGCCGCTCGAGCCGGCCGGGTGCGGTGCGGCTGTCGTATGAGCTGCCCGTTTCATCCCCCACGAATTCGCCCACCATCCGGTAGTTGTGGGTGCCGATCATCGGCGTGTCGGCGTCGCCGTGACGCTGGGCCTTCCGCAGGCGGCCGCGGCATCAGGCGCTCGGCTGTGGGTTCGGCGACTCCGGCGCGACGCCTGGGGGCGCAGCGGCAGCCGCGGGCCAATGACTCACACACCAGCGAATGATCGGCACACTCACCACGGCCGCCGGAACGATGGCTAGCTCGATCCACCAGGTGGAGATCGTCGCCACCTTGTTCGACAGCAGGAAGAGCCCGGCGATTCCGTCCAGCACGGTCATCAGCACAAACCCCCACCAGAAGTAGCGCCAACGGCCCGTTGCCACGGTCAACAGGGTGAGCGCTCTGGAAGAGGTGTGGCACAGAATCGCAATGAGGCGCTCAACCGGGCCCGTCAGCCACGCCAGGGGCGTGACCGCGAGCAGTTGGGAACCCTGGGCCACGAGTACATCGGGCGCTTTACCGGAAACCAGCAGCACCGCGAAGGCCACGCCGCCCAAGCCCAGCAGCAGTGCCTCGAACGCGCCCGCTCCCACGCCGACGGCGACCGCCCGCGGGGCGTCCGCGGCCATCTTGCGCCAGTACAGCGCGAGGCCCAGCGTCACGCCAATCTCGAAGACCCCGGTCAACAGTCCCACATACAGGGCTCCCCCGACCAGATACCAGGTAGCCGGCAGGCTCTTCTCCAGCCCTTGGAGCACGGGGCCGTTCACCAGAAGGGCGCAGCCGACCTTCAAGGCCACGCCGATCGCCCAAACGCCGGCGCCGACCCAGAACCAGCACCAAAGTGCTCTCGACCGCGCCCGCCAGTAGAGCACGCTGGCCCCGGCGACCACAACCATCGCTGGCCCGGTGATCAGGCCCAGCCGGAAGGCCGACGGGGGCAACAGTGGACACACCTGCGCTTTCCATTTGCCCACGGCGTCTTCCGCGATCACTTCCAACTGGAATGTGCCGTGCGCCTGCGTCGGCACGCTACCCTGGACGATTAGCTGCTCCCCGGTGCCGTCTTCGCGCAGCACGGCGCCCTGGGGGTCCAGGATCCGCAGCGTCAGATGGCCCGTAGTGAGCGTCGCCTTAGTGTCAAAGAACAGCTTGGTTTGCGACTCTTGGACGACGAAAGGAAACCGCCGGGTGCTGGACTCGGGCTCGGGGCCCATGCGCTGGTCGAGGCTCAAGAATTCCGGTTGGGCCAGCGCCACGCCGCAGGCCAGCAAGGCTGTTGGCACTGCCCAAGCCCAGCGTCTAGGTGAAACCAGGCAACCTCCCAAGTGCTCAGTAGCCGGGCCCATGGTCCACTCCTGCGCGTGCGCTACCGCATTCGATTGGCCAACATCACCACATGCCCTGTGCCGCGCAGTATACGGCGGTTGCGCCCGGCGAGCGCGGCGAGCGACGATTTCACACCGGCCAAGAACCGAGACGTTCAGCACTTCCGCGTCGTGCGGAGCCCGCGCGGCTCACTCCGGACCCGCGGAGCACATAGTCGCAAAGGTCTGAAACTTGATGCGCGCGCGCCGGCGGGCGGTTGCATTGGAGGTCGGCCACTTGGTAATCTACCTATAGGCCCATTTCACACACCTGAAGTGAGCGGCAAGAGGAGGTTGGGCGATGCGACGACGGCGGGCTCTTCGAGTCGTAGTGTTACTAACCGCGGTGGTTACGGGCAGTTCGTGGGGGCTGGCGGAGGCGGCACGCGACGCGGCCAGCCCGCTTCAGCAAGCGTACCCAAACGTGCGTTTCTACATCGCAGATGCGCAGGTTCGGCGGGTGTACGGCGCGCCGTTCAGTTACGGCCTCTCGGTCGAAGAGAGTGCCGAGAACTTCGTGCGGACCTACAGCGAGGTGTGCGGCGTGGCGGCCGACGAGTTGCTGCCGGGTAACGTGTTCAGCGGGCAGTACACACAACCCATCGGGTATGACGGCCAGAACCGGACGTGCACGGCCACCCTGGTTTACTACCACCAATACCAGGAAGGTATCCCCGTCTATGGCTCCGAATTACGCCTGCTCGTGCTCAATCAACCCGCCTATCCGCTCATTTGGGCGGGCTCCAGCCTGCACGACCTTGGCGATTTCACGCCGTCGCCCGCTGCGGCGGCTAAGGTCGCCGCGGGCGCCGCTCACGCCGCCGCCGTGGCCGCCATGCCCGGGCTGACCTGTTTCGGCGAGTCTGAGCTGGTCATCTGGGCCGGTGCCAAGGATGTCTCGGCGCCGCCACGTTTGGCGATCAGATTCGAGGCCGACAACGGCCCGGCGCCGGCGACGGACCCGCAGAAGTGGCACCTCGTCGCGGATGCCGCCACTGGTGAGATGCTCGACCGCGAAAACCGGATCGTGCGCACGGATGTGGTCGGTCATGTGCAGGGTAAGGCTACGGCTGGTGTTCCGCCCAAAGCGGATATCTGCAACCCCGAGAACCCGGTCGGTTTAAGCTATGCGAAGGTGGCGATCGGCAACACGGTCGTCTACGCCGACGCGAGCGGCAACTTCGTGATCCCGAACGCCGGCACGGACCCGGTGACCGTGGTGTCCTACATGAGCGGGCACTACTTCCTGATCAACGATCTGGCTGGCCCGGTCGAGACCCTGTCGCTGAACGTCGTGCCGCCCGGCCCGGCGAACTTTCTGCACAATGCTGCCAATACCAGCGAATTCGTCCGTGCCGAGGTGAACGCGTACGTTCAGGCCAACGTCGTGCGCGACTTCGCGCTCGTCCAGAATCCCAGCTACCCGGTCATCGCGGCCCAGACGAACTTCCCCATCACCGTTGATGCCTTCAACTACTGCGGGTCCTATTACGACGGCAGCATGATCAGTCTCGGGCGGGCCGGCGGCGGGTGCTCCAACATGGCGTTTTCGGGCATCGTGCACCACGAGTACGGGCATCACCTAGTGCAGTGCGGCGGGAGCGGCCAGGGCCAGTACGGCGAAGGCATGGCCGACTCGATCGCGGTGCTGATCGCTGACGACCCCGTCTTCGGCTACGGTCTGGAGGGCAATTGCAATGCCGGGGTTGGCACCGCCGAGAACACCATCCAGTACCCCTGCTCCGGCTTGGACAGCTACTGCGGCTGGTTGCTCGCGGGCTGCGTGTGGGATACCCGCCAGGAGTTGGGAGCCACGAATCCCAGCACCGCATTGCAGGTCATTTCCAAGCTGACCGTGAACTCGATTCTGCTGCACATCGGCACCGAGGTCACGCCGGCCATCTATAGCGACTTTATCGCGCTGGACGACGCGTTCTACGGCGGAGCGCATCAGACGGAGATCACCGCCGGCTTTGCGGCCCACAATATGGTCCCGGCGCCGACGCCGCCGAACGACGACTGCGCCGACGCGATCGTCGCGTGCCCGGGGCAGGCCTACAGTGGAAGCACCAACGCTGCGAACGTCGACGGCTCGACCACCTGCGGAACCTCCAACAGCACGCCGGACGTGTGGTACAAGTACACGCCCGGCACAGGCGGCCCGGCAATGTTCAGCTTGTGCGGCCCGGGGACGACGTATGACACGGTGATGTCGATTCATAGCGCGTGCCCTGGCACGTCGGGCAATACGCTCAACTGCAACGACGATGCTTGTGGGGAGCCGTATGCCGCGCCCTCTGAGATCACGCGGAGCGTGACGGCCGGGACGACGTACATCGTCCGCGTGAGCGGCTGGAGCGGTGCGAGCGGCAACTACTCGCTTACGATCGACGGGCCGGCTTGCTACCTGGACTGCAACGGCAACGGCGTCCCCGACGACCAGGACATTGCCAGCGGTACGAGCAACGATGACAACGGCAATAGCGTGCCCGACGAATGCGAGAAGCTGACCGGCGATATCAACTGCGATGGCGCGGTCGACTTCGGCGACATCAATCCGTTCGTGTTGCTGCTCTCCGATGAGGCCGGCTACCTGGCCGCATTTCCGGACTGTATCCGCATCAACGGTGACATTAGCGGCAACGGCTCGGTCGGATTCGAGGACATTAATCCGTTTGTCGCGCTGCTTAGCGGCGAATGACGCTGTCGTCGCGTCAGGCCTCAGCGCCGGACGGCTCCGCGATGGAGTGCCGCAGCCGTCAGCTTGGACAACAGGTCTCCGGTCTGGGCCCCCGGGGGGCGAGCCGGGCGCCGGCGGAGGGCCGGCGATGCACCTTCCAGCAGATCGGGAAACACGTAGACCGGCATGAGGTGGAGGCTCACGTGGCTCTTCATCGTGCGAACCCCGCCGGAGTAGTTCGGCCGCTTCTTCACGTCGAGCTGCCGGGTGTTGAGCGCATAGCGATCGGGCTCGTCGGTGGCGAGCGCCAGGGGTTTCTCGAACGGCGCGAGGATCTTCCGGAGCGCGGCGCAGACGGGCTTGAGGTTTGCTGCCGTCGCACATCCGTTCGTACTCGCTGTGTGGTCGCCGAACCAGTGACTTGGCTGCGCGGCTGAGGCTTGATTCCGCGAGCAGATTGGGTTATTTTGTAGTGCAGAAAGGCGGTTGCTTAAGCAGTGCACGCGCACCAGCGAAACACGATAAGTTATTTCCTCGCAATGGCTTACGCGGGCGTAATTCAGTGGTAGAATGCCAGCTTCCCAATTCGGGTTAGCTCTACTTACGCACCGCAGAAACCGCCATGGCGCTATCGAGAATGCGGTTTTTCAGAATCACGCGGGTCGATGAATCGACCCATGTAGAGCTAAATCGACCGCTTAAGTAGAGCTATTCCGTATTCCTAACACCGTCCGTACTTCACACTCGCTGCGTGGACCGCACCTTCTGTGAACGGCGGTTGAAAAGTGCAGCGCCTGGGGGGTTGCCGGTGGTCGGTTGAAAAGTGCAGCGCCCTGGCCAGCCCGGCCGCGTGTCGCCGGCTGACGGGCGGGGTACGCGGGTTGAGATCTTCGCCTGACACCAGGGTCTAGGGGCGGCATGAGCTCGGTGCCGTTCGGCGCGAGCTCGCTATCCCACGGCTCACGTTCTGGTGTTTGTGCTGGTTACGTGCTCGATGACGTACTCAAGGATGACTCAAGAGCACTCGCGATCGCCGACAACAAGTCATACACCAGTGTCGTCTGATCGGTGGTGCAGCCGGTTGCCGCAAACAGGGTGGTCCCCAAAACGAGCAGCACTACATACCGTAGTCGTCGTCCGTGTGTCTTCATGCACATGCCTCTCTTTCGCAAAAGGCGCTTAAATGGACTAACGTAACGTCTCACGCGCTTCCCGCAGTCCCGGTGTCGGTTGTCGTCTGCGTTTGATCTTGCGCGGAGGGCGGGATGAGCGGCTCGAGCGCCTTCTTCAGCAGGTCGATGAATCGCGTGGACTGAAACTCGGTTGCCAGCGCGCTAAAGAAGCGGTCCAGCCGGCCGCCGGTGAGCCGGGTGGGGAATCTGGCTGCGTCGGCCGCACCGGCAGAACTTCCCGTGCGGCTGGAGGTGGTGGCGGTCGTGTTGGTCGGCTCTTGATTTGACAGCATAGTCGTGCTCGTGCTTTGCGAACCCAGCAATGATGTCAGCAGGGACATTAGTGAGCTCATGGATGAGGTCGCGGCCCCGGTGCTGGTCGAGTTGCTCGCACTGGTTGTCTAGCTCCCAGTTGTCGCCACCGTCTCGGCAAGCGTCAGCGGGATCTCACGCACGATTTTCAGGCGGACCGTGCCCGACGAAAAGCCGAGGCTCTGCGAGACGGTGCGCTGCCGTGTCAGCGTCGCGGTGATGCTGCCCACGGTGAAGGACGACAGTTGCGTGGTCCCAACTGTCGCCGTGCCGGTGTCGGGGACATCGGCCAGCGATACAGAGGTCTGCGTTGCCTGCAGGGTCCCACTCTGGGTGTACGACCAAACGTATCCGGTAATCGTGATGCCCACCGTGACGTCGGACTCGCCGGAGGGCGTCCACGCGATCGTAAACCCGGTCCGCGGCACGGTCGTCGAGGCGGCCGGCGTGACGGCCGAGAAGTCCTTCGGCGGTGTGACCGTACACGTCGTGATCGTGCCCTGAGCGTCGAACTGGATGCTGTACGTCGCCGGCGCCTCCACGGCCGCGACGGTGGAGGCCACGGTCGCGTCCACGCCGACGCTGGTCCAGGTGGTCCCCGTCAGGGCCACGTTGTTCACGGACAAAATCTGATCGTCGGCCAGCGCGATCTTGTTCTGCGGCAGGGCCGTGGTGCCGCTCTTTACGACCACTGCGCTCGCGGTCGCGGTCGAAGCTAGTGAAACGCGGCTGACTACGAGCGTCAGGGTCGCCTCGGTGGCCAAATCGATGCCTTCCGAGCTCGTCGGGCAGCCCGCCACCGGGAGCATCGGAAGCGCGACAGCAAGCATCGCCACTCGTACCCTCGGGCCCGTCATGACGTACCTCCTCGTGCGTTTCCTCCGCGGCGCGCGTGGCAGGCGGCGCGATTAGCCGCCGGTGCTCGTGCCGCTCGTCTGGTCGGATGTCGGCGGAAGAACAAGCGGCTCCAGTAGCGTCTTCAAGAAGTCCACGAAATCGCTGGACTGGAACTCCAGCGCCAAGGCGTTCAGGAACGTGTCGAGCAGGCTGCTGACCAGTCGTATGCGGAAGGGCGTCTCGGGGTCGCTGGTGGAGTCCGTGGTGGTGGTCGTGCTGCTCGCGCTCTCCTGTGTGGCGGACGACTTGCTCTCCGCAGTGCTGGTCGTCGTGGTGGAGGATGTCCCCGTCAGACTGCTGAGCAGGCTGCTGAGCGAACCGAGCGAGCTGGATGAGCTGCCATACAGGCTCAACAGGGGGCTCAGGCTGTCCAGAGTGCTCGACGAGTTGTCAGTAGTTGTGCTGCTGGTGGTCGTGCTGGTCGTGCTGCTGCTCCACTGCACGCCCGGCCGATCCCCGTTGCGGGCCGCGTTCACTCGCGCCGCGACAAAGGCTGCATGCCGGCTGAGCGCGGCCTCAATCCAACTGCCCGGCGTGCCGCCGCTCACCTCGAAGGTGCTCACACTCACGGTGTTACTGCTGCTGGTGGCGTTGGGGTCATTCGGGTCGGACGTGGTCTGGCCGGCTGCCCGCCCTGGCAAGAGCGCCAGGAGCATCGCTGCAACTGCTACCCGAGCCCCGTACACCGCGCTTACTCGCGCAGCGCTACGCATGTCAATCTCCTGCGGCCAATGCCGCATTGGGACGGCCGGTTCACCGCCGCCGCGCGTCTCCCTGTATACACGCCGGCTCATCGACAGGCTGCGAGAAGCGCGGGTGGCGTAACCGCTGGCGGTTTTGCGTCACGCGGTCGTCGTGGAAGTTCCCAGCCAGGTCTCCAGCAGGTCCGGTAGATAAGAAATCAGCGTGTAGCCCAGGTCCGACATACACGAGCCAATTGAAAGGAGTAGGCTGCCCGCCAGGACGAGGCCGGCCCATTGCAGACGTTTCATGCGTTTTCTCCTCAAGTGCGGGTCGACATACGCGCGGCCCGCGCGGTTGCTGGAAGCGTAAGCAGGCATGTTGCCGCGAGAGCCACGATCCATGCGCAAGTCTTGCTGCGCGGTCCCTCGGAAGTACACATCGTGCTTTCTCCAAGAATCACGAGGAACGGGCAAGCGCGGCGACAGCGGTACCGCGATCAGAACGAGATGAAGGCGCGCGGATCAGCACGCGCCTTCATCGGGCCAGCTGTCCCGTCAGCTTTCCGCCGACTCGCCCGCAGTGGAAAGCTCATGCGGGGCGTCGAGTTCGTCCAGTGTCGCCAACTGGTCCGCCGTCAGTATGGCGCGAAACTCGTCGCGTGCCTTCTGACGACGTGCGTCCATGTCCGTCTTCAACTGGTCCAGAATGGACTGGATCTGGGTCTGCTGGTCGTCGCTCAGGCCCAGTTCGTTGATTACTCGGTTAAGTCCAGCGCCAGCCCCCAAAAAGCGCATGCCGTCGAACAGGCCGACGTCCAAGCTGTCCAAAGTAGCCAACTGATCGGCGGTCAGGACTGCATCGATGGAGGTCTGCGCCGCATCCTGGAGGGCGACGATGTCCGTACGCATGTTGTCGAAGATCTCTTGTGCCTGCGATTGCTGAGCTTCGGTCAGGTCCAGGTTGGCGTCGAGCCGGCCGACCGGACCGGGGCCGGCGCCAAGACCTAGCGGACCGTCGCGAAAGCCGCCCGGGCCGAACTGGCGCCCCGGCCCCGCAGCGAAGGGACGCCCGACGGCTTGCACGCCGATCACATCGGCGAGTTGCTCGACGTATTGCTGCCCGGTAATTTCGCCGTTGTTGAGCTGGTCCTGAAGCGAGGCGATCTGGTCCTGCTGGTCGGACGTAAGCTCCTGACCAAACGGCAACGAGGCGGATTGGCCAGTGAAGTCTTCGATGGCCCCCAAAACGTCATTAATCGTCACACTGCCCAGGCCGGAGGCATCGAGAACCTCCTGCAGGGTGGAATCGCCACTGATTCCCGCACAACCGCCGGCGGCAATCATGGCCACGCTTGCCATTACGGCCAGCTGCAACTTGACGGGAGAAGATCGCATCACGCTACTCCTTTCAAAACGTGAGACCCGTTACTTCCGAAACGTGCCGCGATCGCGACGGCGTGTCGCGGCAACCAGCCTTTTCTACGCATGCATCGATGCAGACTGTGCGAGATCATTGTCCAGCTACCACAGCGCTAGCCATCGCGCCGACCGCGACGTTCGGGAACGCCTAGCCTTTCGGCGGGCGGCTGAACGCCACGCGACAGCCGCACGAACGTGACCCAAGCCGAGTCGGGCCGCGCGCCGCCCCACTCTCGTTGGGAGCAGCTGAAGAAATCATGAAGGTCCGCCAAGCCGGACGCTTGGACATCGATTCGAGAGAGACGGACATTCCTCAGGCTGCGCGGTCGCGCGGAAGTACACATCGTGCTTTCTCCGAGAATCATGGGGGGGAGGCGGGGCGCCCGACGGCCCGGGCCTCCGGGACGGCTTTGGAGCCTGAGCGCTTCGAGCCAGTCATCCAGAAAAACCGGCTGGGGCTTGGTCAGATATTCATGCCAGTCGTTGAATTCAAGCAGGTTCATCGCCGGCCAGGTCACGCTTTGATGCCCATCGAAGCCACGGGGGAAGGCCGGCATCCCAGCCGGCCCTCGCCCACTGGACCCGCACGTCATAGAAGACGCGGCCGTCGGGTGGTTATTGAGGCCGGCGGCCGGACAGTCATGGGAATGTACGCGGCACACGTGTGTCAGGCGCGGGAATCGCCGAAGGATGGATGGCCAAACACAAGATCTGGACCTTCGGACATTTGCGTCGAGCGTTCGTTTGCCGATACGTAGCAGGTGTCATGCCGACACGGCGTGCGGATCGCACGCAAGCGCGCAGACAGAAAGGGCCGTTATGTCCAGTATCGATGCGATGACCACCGTGGGTACGGGGAGCCTGTGGCAGGCCGGCCAAAGTGGAGACTCGCGGCGGGCAGAGTTCGAAGCACGATTCAAACAGGCAGCGCTGGCCGCGGGTCTGGATTCAACCGCGGCCGACGGGCTTCAGGATGAGATCAAGGCCGCGGTGAACGCCGCCAGGCAATCGGCCGGCAGCACCACCGACCGCAGGCAGGCGATGCAGCAGGCCATTGACGGCGTGCTGCAGAAGCACGGCGTTGATCTCGATAAGTTCCATGAGCTGATGCAGCCACCCTCTGGCGGTCCGAGCGGCCCGGGTGGTGCGGGTGGTCCACCGCCGGGTGGCCCGCCGGATGCCGGCGGCAGCTCCAGGCAGGCCGACTTTCAGGCCAAATTCACACAGGCGGCGCTGGCATCCGGTCTCGACAGCAGCGAAGCCGACAGCCTGCAGAGTGAGATCGAGGCAGCCATCTCCTCGCTGCTGAACAGCAGCTCCGAGCAGAGCGATCTGCGGGAGGCCATCCAGGCCGCGGTTGACAGTCTGCTTGAGAAGTACGGCGTCGATCTGGACGAGTTCAAGAGTCAGCTCCAGTCATTAGCCAGCGGCAACACCCTCCCACTCGTGGACGAGCTGGCCTGAGTCCGGATCCGGCTGCGCCGCTTGCATACCAGGCCCGTGCCCCGGGCTGAGCCGGCTACATCGGCGGCATCTCGGGACGCGATTCTCGCGCCGAGATTGCGGCGCGACGATACGCGCCCGGGGCCACCCCGGCCCAGCGCGCAAAAGCCTTGCTGAAAGCCGACGGCGACTCGTAGCCAACCTGGGCGGCAATCTCCTTGAGCTCACTCTGGGTGGTGCGCAGGAGCAGACCGGCTTTCTGCAGGCGCCATTGGGTGAGGTATTCCAGCGGTGGGGCGCCCACCCGCTGCGTAAACCGTGCCGCAAACGTCGACCGCGACATCGCCGCCTTCTGCGCGAGGCCTGCAACGGTCCAGGGCGCCCCGGGCTGCGCGTGCATGAGTGCCATAGCCTGCCCGATGCCGGGGTCGGCGAGGGCCGCCAGCCAGTTCGCGTGCTGGTCGGGCAGGTCCGACATGTGTTGCTGAAGTGCTTTGTGCAGCAGTATGCGCATGAGTCGGTTCAGCGTCTCTGGGCGGTCGCTGCCTCCCGCCGCCGCTTCCAGCTCCAGCAGGCGCACAACGTGATCTATGTACGGCAGGCCCTGCTCGGCTTCAGACCGCAGGTGAATGAGCGCCGGCAGCACCACGCAGATGGGGTTGCTTTCGAGCCCCTCGACAAGAATGCACCCACAGATCAGTTCGCTGAGCGCGCCGCCACCCCCGTACTCCAGCGCATCCCGTGCTTCAAAATGCCGTGGCTTCAACAACGTGTGAATGGGCGCGGGGGGAGCGTCGTCAGCGTTTCGCAGCGTATGCTTGTGCCCGGGGAACACGACGACCAGGTCGCCGTCTGCAGCGTTGACGGTCGTGCCGATGCCGTCGACGGCCAGCCGGCAGGGCGAGCGGAGCACCAGGTAGAACCACCCCAGGCGAGTCTCGGATCGCAATCCCCAGGGCGCCGTGAGCTGAAAACGGCCCGGAATCCAGCAGCGCAACTCAAGGCACTCCAGCGCCTCAGCCAGAGGGTCCGTCCGGGGTGCAACTTGGGGACACGGCGGACTGCCGTTGCCTGTCGCGTGCGCTCCTGACCACATGCTCCCGCTTTTACGGGGGCGCACCTTAAGATAGCATGAATTCGGACCCCGCCCGCCGCGTCGCGGGGCGGAAACTGCTCGACGACCGTGGACTGGCCTTCACGTGTTCTTAAGGCCAGGGCCGCTACAGTGAACTCGGTGAGAGCCCGGCGTGAGCACCACGAGGAAGCGCATGCGAGTGCTGGTGATCGAGGACGAACCGGACCTGCTGGAGGCGCTGGTGCAGGCGCTGCGCGAGGCGGGGTACGCCGTGGACGAGGCTGCGGACGGCCGGGACGGCCTGTTCAAAGCGGCCGGGACGGAATACGACGCCATTGTGCTGGACCTGATGTTGCCAGGCATGAGCGGATGGGACCTGCTGCGCGAGCTCCGGAAGAGCAAGGCGACGCCCGTGCTGATCCTGACCGCCCGCGACACACTGCCCGATCGGGTGCGGGGCCTGGACGCCGGGGCTGATGATTACCTTACAAAGCCCTTCGAGCTACCCGAGTTGCTGGCGCGCCTCCGGGCGCTCATTCGCCGGGGCGCCGGTCAAGCGACTGTGAAGATCGAGATTGGCGACGTGGCCGTGGATACAGCCGAGCGAACGGTTCGGCAGGCGGGGCAGGTCGTGCCCCTCACGCCAACCGAGTATTCGCTGGTCGAACTTCTAGCCCTGCACAAGGGCAAGCTCGTTACGCGAACGATGATCTACGAGCATCTATTCGACGAAGACGACGACACCCTGTCCAACCTCGTCGATGTCCACGTGGCCAATGTGCGAAAGAAGCTCGGCAAGGAGTTCATCATCACGCGCCGCGGCGAAGGGTACCAGTTGCATGCGTAGATCCATCCAGTGGACGCTTCAGCTCTGGCATGCCGGCCTCCTGGCGGTCGTGCTGATCGGCTTTGGCACGGCCTCGTATTTTGGCATTTCCCGCTCGCGTTTTCAGCAGCTGGATACTGAGTTGGAGCGCTCGGTCCAGTTGCTGGCCGCCGGTTTCATTCCACCGAAGCTGCCGGACTCGCCATCCGGAGAATTGTCCACGAATTCGGCCGGCGGTCCCCCGCGCCACCCGTGGGACGGACTGCCGGCACCGGAGTTCCAACTGCCCGCCGCATTAGTCCCGCGGTTTGCCGCCGATCAGCCGGAATCGGACTACTACGTGATATGGGACCACGACGGGCGAGTAATCCAGGCCTCAGGTTCGCGCGCTGGGGCAGATGTGCCCTATCCCGGGGCGCGCCCCGAATGGACCGCAGGCCCGCCTGCACCCGGGCCGCCACAGATAAGGAGCCGGGGCGCGTTCCAGGAGGCCTTTGTGAACGGCCCGCTCTGGACGCGGGTGTTGATCGGTACGCCCACTCGTCCAGTGCAGCTTGAGTTGCGTCGCGTCGCGTGCCTGCTCGCGGCGATCGGTGCCGGCGTGCTCGTCATTGGACTGGTCGGAGGGTGGTTAGTGTCCCTTCGTGCCGTGAAGCCGATCCGAGCTATCACCGAGGTGGCGCAGGAGATTTCCGCGTCCAACCTGTCGCGCCGGATTGAGGCCGCGGAAGTTCAGAGCGAGTTGGGGAGCCTCGCGGCCGTGCTGAACGAGATGTTCGCCCGACTCGAGGCGGCCTTTCAGCACCAGGTCCGCTTCACGGCGGATGCTTCCCATGAGCTGCGTACGCCACTGTCGGTCATCCATACGCATGTCCAACTGGCCCTTTCGCGGGAGCGCTCGGCGGAGGAGTTCCGCAAAACGCTGGAGACTTGCCTACGGGCCTCCGGCCGGATGAAGGACCTCGTGGACTCGTTGCTGCTGTTGGCCGGTGCGGATGCCGGCCGGCTGACCCTAAGAAGGGAGCGTTTGGACTTTCGGACGACGGTGGAGGGCTGTATCGCGATGGTCGCTCCCTTGGCGGAAGCGAAGGGCGTGGTCGTTGAAACTGAGCTGCGCGCCGCAGAACTGGCCGCTGACCCGTCACGAATGGCCCAGGTAACGACGAACCTCCTCACGAACGCAATCCGGTACAACCGCAAGGGAGGTAACATCCGCGTTTCGCTAGATGCCGACGGTCGGTGTGCCGTGCTGACCATCACCGACACGGGGTTGGGAATTCCCGTAGAGAACCAGCCGCACATCTTCGAGCGTTTCTACCGGGTGGACAAGGCCCGCAGCCGCGAGGAAGGCGGCAGCGGGTTGGGCCTGGCGATCTGCAAGACGATCGTCGAGGCACATGGTGGCACGATCACGTTTCACAGCGTCGTCGGCCAGGGCACGACGTTCGTGGTTCGATTGCCGCTTGCTGACCTGACGGCCACGGCCTGAATACGTCACCGCCACGACGAAGTGCCACACAGGGGCGCCATCCGCCGCGCCTTCATCTCACCTTAAGGTTCATACACGTACATTGCGCGCAGTGGCCGGCGCGGCCCAGGTTCAAGCCCGGCAAGAGGCGCCGGCAAAGTGAGTCTCGCCATGAAAAAGGTCCTAGTCCCACTGATCCTCGCGGCTCTGATTCTTGGCGTTGGCTGGACGTACTGGCGCCGCGACACCCCTGCCACAACGGTCTTCCAAACGGCGGAAGTGCAGCGCGGCGACTTGGTCGTCTCGATCAGCGCCACCGGCACCGTTGAGCCAGAAGAAGTCATCGACGTCGGCGCGCAGGTCGCGGGCCAGATTCTGTCGTTCGGCAAGGATGCCAACGGCAATCCAGTGGATTACTGCTCGCCGGTGGAAGCCGGGACGGTGCTGGCCAAGATTGATGATGCTCTCTACACGTCCGAGGTGACCCAGGCTCAGGCCCAAGTGTTGTCCGCCAGGGGCGGCTTGCAGCGCGCCGAGGCAGATCTGAATCAGTTGAAGGCCAAACTGTACCAGGCGGAGCATAACTGGAATCGCGCCCAACAACTGATGCAAACATCGACGTTGGCGGATACGGAGTACGTGGACTACAAGACCGCCTTTGAGACCGCGACAGCAAGTGTCTTGATTGGCGAAGCGGCAATCGTCCAGGCCAGGGGCAGCCTCGCCCAGGCCGAGGGTATGCTGGAGCGGGCGCAGCGCAATTTGGGCTTCACCACGATCACGTCGCCGGTCAAGGGCGTCATCATCGATCGACGCGTCAACACCGGTCAGACGGTCGTGGCGAGCCTGAATACCCCCAGCCTGTTCCTCATCGCCAAGGATCTCACCCGCATTCAGGTCTGGGCGGCCGTGAACGAGGGCGATATCGGTCGGCTGCGGACCGGCCAGCCAGTCACTTTCACCGTGGACGCGTTTCCGGGTGAGTCGTTCAACGGACAGGTGGGCAAGATTCGCCTGAACGCGTCGATGACCCAAAACGTCGTCACGTACACGGTGGAGGTTGTCGCCGACAACTCCAACGGGCTGCTGCTTCCGTATCTCACGGCGAACGTGAAATTCGAGCTGGATCGTCGTGACAACGTTCTGATGATCCCCAATGCCGCCTTGCGATGGACGCCGACCACGGATCAGGTTGCGGCCGACGTTCGCGCAGCTTTCGAGCAGCAGTCGGCTGCCGCATCCCCGTCGGCGCTGGCTGGCGGTGCTGCGTCCCAGCCTGCATCTGGCCCAGGCGCCGGGGTGGGGCAGGGCGTGGTTTGGGTAGCGGACGGGCGGCTTGTGCGGCCCGTTTTCGTCCGCCTTGGCCTGAGCGATGACGTCATGACCGAGGTTGCGGGCGAGGGACTGACCGAAGGAACGAAGCTTGTGACCGGTCTGGAAGAAGTCACGAGCGCGTCCGCCAGCACCAATCCCTTCCTGCCCAAGCCGCCCAACGGCGGCAAAGGTGGACCGCCGCCGCCCATGTAGGTCATCGCGGACTCCTCTGGGTATGAGTCATGCCAATGATCCAACTTCAAGATATCTGCAAGACGTATCACATCGGCGAGATCAGTGTACCGGTGCTCAAGGACGTTTCCTTAATCATCGAGCGCGGCGAGTTGGTCGCGCTCATGGGGGCTTCCGGCTCGGGCAAGAGTACCTTGATGAATGTCCTGGGCTGTCTGGACCGACCGACTTCTGGCCAGTACTGGCTCGACGGCAAGGAGGCTTCTGAGCTGTCGGTTAGCCAGCGGGCGATCGAGCGGAACCGGAAGATCGGGTTCGTATTTCAGAACTTCAATCTCCTGCCCCGCACTAGTGCCCTCGACAATGTGGCCATGCCGCTTTCGTACACAGCGGACCATCTTTCCGAACGCGAAGCCCAGCGTCGCGCTCGGGACATGCTCTGCCGGTTTGGGCTCGCGGACCGATTGCATCACGAGCCGTCGCAATTGTCAGGCGGTCAGCAACAGCGCGTCGCGATCGCCCGGGCACTGGTGAACCGGCCGCCGCTGCTTCTGGCCGATGAACCCACGGGGAACCTGGATTCCCGGACGAGCATCGACGTGCTCCAGATGTTCCAACAACTAAATCAGCAGGACGGCCTCACAATCATTCTCGTCACGCATGATGCCTGCGTGGCGAGGTTCGCCCGGCGCGTCATCCATATCTGCGATGGCGCCATTGTGAATGGCGCGTTCTCAGACGACACCAAGGAGCCGTTGGCTCCAGTACCGGCGGGCGCCGACGAGGGAGCCGGCATATGAGAATCTGGCGCACAACGCGAACGGCCCTGAGGGCTCTGCGAAAGAACCCGATGCGGGCGACGCTGACGACGCTCGGCATCGTCATCGGCGTGGGTGCGGTCATTGCGATGATGGAGATCGGCGCCGGCTCGTCCTCGCAGATTCAGAAGGGCATTTCCAGCATGGGCGCGAACGTCCTGCTGATCACGCCCGGCACGGCGTCCACGGCAGGTGTGAACCTCGGTACCGGCAGCGTGACCACGCTGACTCCGCAGGACTGCGACGCCATTCTCCGCGAATGCTCGGCGATTCGCACGGCCGCGCCGATCGTGCGCGCCCGGACGCAGGTCGTCTACGGCAGCCGCAACTGGGTCCCCAACACGATCTACGGCACGACCGCGGCCTTTCTTCAAGTCCGGCAATGGGGCCGGATGGCCGAGGGCGAGATGTTCAGCGAGCGGGACATCCTCAACGGTAATCGCGTCTGTGTGCTCGGCAAGACATTGGTGCGGGAGCTGTTCCAGGGGCAGTCGCCCATCGGCAAGGAGATCCGCGTCAAGAACGTCACGTTCCGCGTGGTCGGCGTACTCAACAGCAAGGGCGCCAACATGATGGGTATGGACCAGGACGACCTGCTTCTCGCCCCGTGGTCCACCATCAAGTATCGAGTGAGCGGATCAACGCTGGAAAACGCCAACCAGAGTATCAGCAGCAGTTCGGGCAGCAGCTCGGTGAACACACTCAGCAACCTCTATCCCAGCGGCCAGACCAGCCTGTATCCGGAGCGCTCCGCGGTCCAAACGGCGAACAACCCGATGCCGGTGCGTTTCACGAACGTGGATCAGATTCTCGCCGTCGCGCGGGATGTCAACTCAATCCAGCCGGCGATCAAGCAGATTACTGAACTCCTGCGGCGCCGCCATCATTTGCGCGACGGCGTCGCCGATGACTTCGACGTGCGCGACATGACCGAGATGAGCAACATGCTCACCTCGACCACTTCCCTGATGACCAATCTGCTGCTGTGCGTGGCCACGATCTCACTCGTCGTCGGCGGCGTGGGAATCATGAATATCATGCTGGTTTCGGTGACCGAGCGTACCCGCGAGATCGGGTTGCGCATGGCCGTCGGCGCGCAGCCGCGCGACATTCTGCGGCAGTTCCTGGTCGAAGCGGTCGCCCTCTGCCTGCTCGGCGGAGGAATTGGGATTGCGCTCGGACGGGGAGCTTCAACCCTGGTGCGGACGCTGCTCAACTGGCCGACCGAGTTGTCCGTTCCAGCTATCGCCGCGGCGGTGCTGGTCTCGGCGACCGTCGGCATCATCTTCGGCTACTACCCCGCGTGGAAAGCCTCTCGGCTCGATCCGATTCAGGCACTTCGTTATGAGTAAAGAGCAGCCGAGTCCCGTGAGCGCGCCACATCGCGCCAACACTCGCGATTGATCGGGAAACCAAAACGTACGCCCAGCACGCCGCAACGGCAGCGGAGCGCGCCATCGTCGCAGCGGGAGGCTGCGGCGGGCCGATCCATGAGAGCCGCCATCTTTGAGCTGCGCGGTTACGTGGCTGCCCTGCCTCATAAGGAGGCGCCGCAATCCGCCTCATCGTGATTCAGCATCGGCGGGGTGTGGCAACGAGACCACCCTCGACGCGCCCACTTTGGAACGCCCATGCGTCTAGCGTGGCGACCGACGAATGCCAGCTTTTCGCGCTGTTTTCATTCCCGTTACCCCTTCCCAATCGCTGAAAACGGCGTATGATGCGGCTTGGACGGACTTAAGTAGAGCAATTAGCTCTACTTAAGCGAACTTGGCAATTGTGTGTAAGTTATTTTCCTACAACGACTTGCTGGCGTAATTCAGTGGTAGAATGCCAGCTTCCCAAACCGAGCTAGCTCTACATAAGCACCTCAAAAACCGCACTGGCGCTGTCAAGAACGCGGTTTTTCAGAACCCGTCGGGACGATGAATCGACCCAAGTAGAGCTGAATCGGCCGCTTAAGTAGAGCTGACGGTTCGGCGTGTGTTTGGTCCCCCGTCCTGCGCGAACGGTGCGGCACTGGTAGCTCAGCATACGCATTCCATTATATCGCGTCTGGTCGAGCGGGTGTAGCGTGCATTTCCGCTAATCCCCAACCGAGGACGTGCCCCGGGTGGTGACTAGTCGTTCGCAATGCGCTATCCTGTGGCAGTGAAACGGTGTTTCACGGTCGTCAGAATCACGCAAACGCGTCGAACCTGGCGTCTGAATCGTGGGATCGAACACCCGGCAAACCGGTCCACCAAACCGGCTAAGGGGGCGGACTTCATCAGCCGCCACGTTCGAGGCTCGTAGCGCTGGATTGCGATGAGAGTCGCTCGTCCAGTGCGAGGGAGGCTCGACAGAGTAAACCCGATTCTTTTTCGGAGTAATCCTGTCGTTCGATCCCATGGGTTTTCTGTGCGAGCGGTTCGCCGCGGTGTTGGCCGGCAGGGCGCTCGCGCTATCTCCTTGAAAATGGGCGACCGGGACATACTCGCGCTGCGGCGCGAGCCGGGTCAGTCAAAGCGGGTGATGCCGCCAAGCGGCGGCTAATCCCCCTGCGGGGTTCGGGCCAAACGGGTTCGACGGGCGGGGTGCCCTTCGTACCCGCGGTCCGCTCAACGCCAGCCCAGGCCGGGAGCTCGTCGGCGGTGACGTCGGCGACCGGGGTGATGACAAGCCTCGGCGTTCCGCTTCAAGCAGCGGACGGTGAAAAGCTCAACGGTGAAAGGCGGGAAACCGCTTCTGGGTGAATCCGATCGGAGACGGTGCCGAACTGCGTTACAACGACCTTCGCTGAGGGTAAGGGGAGCTTCTAGATTCGTACCCTGAAATCGTCCGCCAGCCGGCGGGCGCAAACATGTCGGGCGGCGGAAGCCGGCCGGCGATCAGCGATGTGAGCGCAGCGTGCGGGAGAGACGCACGCGGCGTTTCCAGGTCCAGCAACGTGACCGATCAGATGAAGACTGGCTCTAACCGGGGAAGGACTCTGGCGGCCGGGGTGATGCCCGGTGCCCGCGACAGTCGCGCGGGTGCTTGAAAAGCCGGAGTCTGGGAGCGGGGCCTGAGTAGGAGCCGCCGGAAGGCGGGCGGCCAAGCGGCAAGGCAGTCGCGAGGCCGTTCGAGTGCTACGGGTGATGCCGGGCACGGATCGACAACGAAAGGGCTGACGAGCATTTCTCCACGATTTGTGACGTGCCGGCGCGGGGACGGGGAGATTACGACCTCCCCAGAACCGCGCTGGGTGTCGGAAGACGGTTACGCGGCCGGACGAGGTCCGTCGGGAGACGGCCTTCGCCTGGCAACGGAATGACGATGCGCCGGCGTGGTGTACGCGCCGGTGCATCGGCGGTTGTGATCCGCTACCGCTATGAATTGGGCAACTGCAATGATCTGAATCTAGCCGCATGGTGCGGATGCATGCCGGTCGCGATGGCACGGTGCGACGGCGTGACGTTCCCAGCAATGGCATGGCTGGTTCTGCAAAGCGGGGTGCCCAAGCACGGCGATTGCGGCACGAGGGATTTGAGCAAGGACGTGTGGTTGTGCCCGCCGGGTCGGTTTGACGGCCGATCCGTGGCCCGGCGGGCGCGAGGGCTTGGATTCGAACGAAAGGAGGTGTGCTGCATGGGTTGGTGGCAAACGGCGAGTGGCGGGGTCATCGGCGACGGGCCGGCGAACATCATCGAGGAGTTCGACGAGGGCTGGACTGAGCCGAGCCAGATTCCCGCCGCGGTACGAGCGGAGATTGCCGCTTGTTACCGAGAGGATCTGGGCCGGGCGCCGTCGGAGCAGGAGCTTGAGGAACTGCTCATCTTCTGCCGGAAGGAGACCGGCGACGGTTGAAGCTCGAACGAAAGAAGGTCAACAAGGCTTTCCGGGTTGTGCCAGAACAACCCGCACATTTCGATGGAGGGAGACATGGAGTATCGGTGCGTGGCAACGTCGGTGGAGGGATTCGTCCAGCAGCTCGCGGTCGCGTACGTGACGCACGGCTACTGGTTCTACGTGACGGGGCAGATCCCGGAGGGGAAGGACCCGGCGGCGGTCGACCAGAAGCTCGTCGAGCGGTACGGGATCGCAATCTCGAAATGGGCTCGGGCACGGCGAAAGCGCCGGCGGCTCGCCAACATGCAGTACCTGCGGCACGAGCGAACGTTCGTTCTGGTCGCGACCAAAGGGCGGCACGAGTTCTTTGAGCGGGAGCGGGAGACGATTTGCGACATCCGCCGCGTGCCGATCAAGTTCGCCGGCTACAGCATCGGCTGCCGGATAGGTCCGGACGGTCGGTGGCACCCGTGCGTGCGAATGTGCTCGCAGGATTTTGCGAATCTAAAGGAATACATGGCGGAGCGGGCGCGACATCGATCAAAGGATGCCCTCGTGTCGGAGCTGAATCGACTGCCGTTTCAACCGTACGCCCCGGTGCGGCGGCAACTCCTGATGATCACACGGGCAGTGAACTCCGTCAGGATCGCCGCGTCACTTGACACGCTTGAGTTCTCGGACATGCGTATGCGACGGCGGATCGTTCATCCATTCACATCGTCGCAAGCTGCGTGATCGCAAGATTCTGGCTCGATTACGTTTGAGTCGTAAGCCTTTGTCGCTAGATAAGTTACTGAGCGTCTATAGCGTGTGCGATAGCGCAGTAAACATGCACGCGTTACAGATAGATTGACATGTGCTGGCGCGACGTTATGATGTAAAAGTATGATGCGTGCGATACGGGGCGACGAGATCGGTCCGAACTCCGCGTTGCGGATCAGGCGGCTCCGAGAGAAGCTCGGCCTCACGCAGGTTCGGCTCGCGGAAGTACTGGGCGTGTCGTTCGCATCAATCAACAGGTGGGAGAACGGGCAAGCGCGGCCATCTGCGCTCGCCTGGCAGCAACTCCTGCGGCTTGAAGCAGCGGGGGTCGGCGAGCTGCGAGATTCAACGAAGGCGAATGTCGGAAACCCGCCAGCAATTGTCGCAGACGAAGGCGCGCGCCTGGACTTTCTCGCCTCGCCCGAGCGCGTAAGGCTTTGTGCGGAGGCCCAAAGACTTTCGTTCGGTCATCTCTTCAACCCGACATTCGCGACAGAGATGTCGCTCATCGACCCGTTGCCCCATCAGCGGATTGCCGTGTACGAGCACATGCTCATCCAGCCACGGCTGCGGTACCTGTTGGCTGACGACGCGGGTGCGGGGAAGACCATCATGGCGGGTTTGTACGTGCGTGAGATGTTGGCCCGCAGACTGATTCGGCGCGTCTTAGTCGTTCCTCCCGCCGGGCTCGTCGGGAACTGGGAGCGCGAGCTGCGGACGCTTTTCAGCCTTCGCTTTCACATCGTGCGAGGCGGCGAGGCACGCCACGAAAATCCGTTCAGCGGCGCGCAAGGTGAACTGGTCATCTGCAGCATGGATACGCTCGCGGGTGACCGCGTGTTCGGTCGGCTTCAAGAAGAGGCGGTGGAGCCGTACGACCTCGTCATCTTCGATGAGGCGCACAAACTATCTGCGGACCGCGAGGCCGATCTGACGGTTCGAAGGACCGATCGGTACAAGCTGGGGGAGGCGCTTGCTGGTATCCAGGCGGGCGATTCACGTTGGTCGCTGCGTTGGGCGGCGCAGCACCTGCTGCTCCTGACGGCAACGCCGCACATGGGAAAGGACTTTCCCTACTACTGCCTCTGGCGGCTGCTGGAACCGGAAATCCTGCCGACGTTTGACGCGTTCAACGACTACCCGCCGGATGCTCGCTCCCGGAGGTTCATCCGCCGGACGAAGGAGGAAATGGTCCACCTGGACGGGACGCCGCTCTATCCGAAGCGCGAGTCGAGCACGCTTAGCTACGACCTAACGCAGGGGGCGGTCAGCGAGCAAACGCTGTACGACGAGACGACGGCGTACATGGACGCATTCTACAACCGGGCACAAATTCTGAATCGGTCGGCGGCGAGGTTGGCCATGAGCGTGTTCCAGAGACGCCTGGCCAGTTCTACGCATGCCCTGAGGAGGTCATTCGAGCGTAGGCTGGAGCGGCTGGATAACTTCATCGCAGAGCTGCGGGCCGGTCGCGTCACGCCTGAGCAAATGCTCGCGGCGCAGCGCCGGCTCGATGAGTTGAAAGACCCCTTTGACAGCACGACCGCTGATGAGGACGCGAGTGAGGACGGGCAGGAGCAGCACGAGTTGGCGGAGGAGAAGCTCCTCCAGGCAATCGTGTATACATCGCTCGGGGAACTCGAAGCCGAACGGCTGCAAGTGAAACGGCTGCTCGACCTCGCCCAAGCCGTGCTGGCCACGGGACACGAGTCGAAGTTCGAGAAACTGCGGGAGGTGCTGACCGATCCGCAATACCGGGATGAGAAGCTGATCGTCTTCACGGAGCACCGCGACACGCTGCAATGGCTTGCTCAGCGATTGGAGGCCCTTGGATTCACGGACAAGATCGCATTTGTCCACGGGGGAATGGACTACAAACAGCGCGAGCGACAGGTCGAGCAATTTCGCCGACCAGTCACGGATGGTGGTGCCCAATACCTGGTCGCCACGGACGCGGCGGGCGAGGGCATCAACCTGCAATTCTGCTGGCTGATGGTGAACTACGACATTCCGTGGAACCCAGCCCGCCTTGAGCAGCGCATGGGTCGCATCCACCGGTACGGACAGAAGCACGACCCCGTGATCATCGTGAACCTGATCGCGGGCAAGACGCGCGAAGGTCGGGTGCTGAGCACGCTGCTGAAGAAACTCGAAAACATGAGGAAGGAGCTACGGTCGGACAAGGTGTTCGATGTGGTCGGGCGGCTCTTCGAAAACGTCTCAATCACGGCATTCATGGCCCTGGCCTTGACCGAAACGGGGGCCGCCGAAGCCGAGAACCGCATTGAGGGCATGCTGACCAAGGAGCAATTCGAGGCACTTGAAGCACGCCAGAAGCGGTTGTTCGGGGACGGCGGGGACGTAAAAACCGAGCTTCCGCGGCTACGCGAAGAAACGCAGACCGAAGCGTTCCGACGCCTGCTCCCCGGCTACGTTCGCCAGTTCGTGCAACGAGCTGCCGGTGAGCTCGATCTGGTCATCGACGGCGACCTCGACGGGGTCTTCGCCCTGCGCCCGGGGCGTCGCGGGGGCCTGGAGCTGCTGTGGTCAGTGTTGGAAACGTACCCCGCGGATGTGCGGGAGCGGTTGACGGTCCACCGACCGAAGGAGAAGAGCGAAGCAATCTTCCTGCATCCGGGTGAGCCCCTGTTCGAACGGCTGCGGGCCGTCGTACTGGAACGATTCGCCACCGACGCCCGCCAGGGCGCCGTGTTCATTGATCCGGCCGCGAGCCGGCCGTACGTATTTCACCTTCTCGAACTGACCGTCGTTCGGCGGGCCTCCACCCCCGATGCCCCGCCCGGCGATGACGAATTGCTCGAATGCCGCCTGGCCGGCCTCAAGGACGAAGGCGGCGTGGTTGCGGAATGTCCGGTCGAGTATCTCCTGCTGCTTCGGGGGAGTGACCGGTTTCCGCCGGAGTTCGCACGCGTCGCGATGAGCGCTGACGAGTCGATCGTCCGTACGACGGAGTACGCGGAACAGAGCATAGCCACTCCGCTTGCAGCGGCGCGTCAGCGGGTATGCCTGGAGTCTCTCGCAGAACGGGAGGAGTTCTTGATTCGTGGATACAACTCCCACGATGCCGAGCTGGCCGGCCAGCGGGCACGATTGACGGACCGCGCCCGCGCCGGTGATGGCCGAGCGAAGAAAGCGCTGGAGCGGGTGAAGGAACAGCAGCGGTCGCTGGCCGGGCGGCGCGATGCGGCCGTGGCCGCGTTGCGAGCCGAGCCGGCGAACATCGCACCGGGCGACATTCGTTTCCTGGCGCACGCTCTGGTCGTGCCGTCGAGCGATCCGGAGGACCGAAAACGGCACGACGCCGAAGTGGAGGCCGTTGCGATGGGTGTAGCCGCCGCGTACGAGGAAGCCCTTGGCGCGACGGTCCGCGACGTCTCGACGCCGCCGAAAGCCCGCGCGGCCGGCCTGTCCGATAGTCCGGGGTTCGACCTGCTCTCGATTCATCCCACGGGCGAACGCCGGGCGATCGAAGTGAAGGGTCGGGCTGCCATCGGCGACGTGGAAATCACCCAGAACGAGTGGGCCAAGGCCTGCAATCTGCGCGACGGCTACTGGCTCTACGCGGTGTTCAACTGTGCGTCACCGCACCCACAGGTGACGCGGGTACGCGATCCGTTCGGAAAACTGCTGTTCCGTGCCAAGGGCGGCGTCGTGATCGACGAGAACGCGATCTTCGCCGCGGCGGAGGCCTAGCGGTCGATTCGTTCGACCAAGTCCCGGAGAAACGCGTATGAGTCCTAATGAACGACTAGAGCAGTTGGTTCAGTGCCTGATTCACGTAATTGGCCGAGCGGCGATACCTGAGGATCGGGTGCGCGAGGTCGTGGCTACCGGCGCTAAGCAGCTTAAGGCGTTCAATCTGTGCGACGGAACGCGCAGCCAATCCGAGGTAGCCCGGAAAGCTGGGGTTCACCAAGCAAACCTGAGCCGAGCTATGGGCCGGTGGGTCGAGAACGGCGTTGCGTTTTGGATCGGGGACGGCACGGACGCGCGCTTGATGCACGTCTACGCCGTTTCTGCGGGGAAGCAGAAGGCGAGGAGAACACGGAAAGCCAGGAAGGGGCGCTGAGTTGCAGATCGGCGAGCGGAACATCCGGACCGTCTTCTTGCTCGGCGCCGGGGCGACGCGCGGTGCCGTGCGGCACGTGTTGCTCAACGGAAAGCGCCTCAAGCCACCTCTGAACGGCGACTTCTTCAAGGTGGCCGACACCTTCGCCCGCGCCCACGGTGGCGCGTCCGCCGAATCGAAACGACTAAAACGACTACGGAAGGCGTTTAAGGAGGACTTGCCGGTTCGTGGTGTACCCACAATGGAGGAAGCATTCAGCCTCCTATACATCGCAAAGGACTTCCCGGAGATATACAAGGGGAGCCGCGGACGCAAGCCGACGCCCGGCGAGCGTCAGGAAATCGAGGACTTTCTGCGACTTGTGTTTGGAATCCTCATTTCGCTCGATTCGACCGCTCACACGAACACGGGCTACGACCGTCTCGCGACAAAGCTCGGCGCGGACGACGTGATCATCACGCTGAACTACGACACATTGCTGGACTCCGCCTTGCGCCGCCGTGGGTGGGACCCACGAGCCGGCTATGGCCTGCGTGGCGGCCCCGGAAAGGTGTCGTGGGGTGCGCCATCGGGCGGCGTCGACCGCAACGTACAGAAGGTGCGTCTGCTGAAACTCCACGGCTCCGTGAACTGGTTCGTCCGTGGGTCTTTTGCCGATCTCACTGCGGTTTTCGAGAAAAAGCCCGTTCGGGTCAGCGCGCCGCGTTCGAACGAGATCAGCGGCCACATTCGGCAAATCGTCCCGCCAATCTATGGGAAGGTGTTCAAGCACGGCCACTGGCGACAACTCTGGGACCAGGCCTACAAGGCACTTCGCGAAGCGGACGCGCTCGTAGTGATTGGCTGCTCCCTCATCGATACAGACTTCCACCTGCGCGCGCTCATTAGCCGAATCGCGAAGTGGCGCAAGAAGCAAGGGCTGCTATTTCGGAATGTCTTCCTGGTTGATTACGGTTTAGTAGTCCGGCGCAAGTGGAAGCGCGCCCTGAAAGGTACTGCGCGGAAGGTCGCGAGCATCAAGGGTTTCGATAAGTTCCTTAGGCAGGAGTTGAAGGCATGAACGAGAAGCAGGTTGACCGGGCGGTCGAGGCGCTGAATCGCATCGGGATGGTTCTGGGTGCGCTTTATGCGTCCCACCTCGGTGAACTCGGCCAGGAATTGAAAGCCCTGCGCCTGAGTCGGTGCGGGTTTGGGAACGCAGAGATCGCCGACATCCTCGGGACGACGGCGAACGCGATCAATGTTGGTTTGCACCGCGTTCGAAAGGGCAAGAGCAAGTCGGCGCCGCGGAAGAAGGGACCAAAGGGGAAGAAGTGAGTGTGGGCAGTGTTGTAGATTGCCCCGCACGTGAAAGCACACGAAAGGCATGAGCAATCTCAACTGAGCAGCAACAACTCGAAGCTCAGATCCAGCCTGACGTCGAGCAGCTTCGTCGCCGGGCGCTGGAGAGCATCCAGCTTGCGATTGAACTATTCAACCGGCCGCACGAGTGCGCGCGGGCGGAGACGGTGCTCATTCTGCTCCACCACAGCTTCGAGATGATGCTGAAGTCGCTGATCGTCGAGCGCACGGGGACCGTCATCGACGGGGAGCGTGGTTACACATACGGGTTTGACACCTGCCTTCGGCTGGCGAGCGAACAAATCGGCCTGATCGACAAGGACCAGCGGCAGTTTCTCTCGATGCTCGACAACCTTCGCGATTCGGCGATGCACTACTACCAGGTTGTGTCGGAGCAGGTCTTGTATATCTTTGCGCAGGCGTCCGTTTCGTTGTTCAACGACCTAATTCGCAAGGCGACGGGGAAGGGCCTCCTTGATTTTCTGCCGGGTCGAGTGCTCCCCATCTCGTCGATCCCGCCGCAGCAGCTTGGCCGCATGCTCGATGACGAATTCAACCGCTTGCGTGATCTTCTGCGCCGTCCCGACATGAGCAAGCAGCGAGCAATGGCGATGCTTCGACCGCTGATGGCGTTCAAGATTGGGGGTGAGGAGCAGCATCGACGGATGACGACGGCGGAACTTGAGGTCGCGGTCGAGAACCTGAGCGCCGCGGAGAATTGGCGCGTCGTTTTTCCGGAGATCGCGAAGATCGAGTTCATGTCGGAGGGTGACGGCATCCCGGTGGGGTTCAAGGTGGTGAAGGACACCCCAGACGCGCGAGCGGTTCGCGTATTGAAACCCGGCGACCCCGAACCCGCGGAAGGGTTCATCATTCACAAAGAGGTCAATATCTTCGACAAATTCAATCTCGGCCTCGATCAGCTCGCCACGAAACTCGGCGTAAGCCGGTGGCGGACCATCGCCATGATCCGAGAGTACAAACTTGAATCAGACGACGAGTGCTACCGTGAGGTCCAGATTGGTTCGCAGCGCTACAAGCGATATAGCATGAAGGCCTTAGAGGTCCTGCGCGGAAAGATCGACACGGTCGAGGATTGCTGGGCAAAGCACGGATACGCGCTTACGCACCGGAAGGGAAGGAAGAAATGACCGATCGTCGCCTCATCGAAGTCGCCTTTCCGCTCAAGCAGACCTCGTTGGACTCGGTCCACGAGAAGAATGTTCGCCACGGGCACATTTCGACGCTGCACATCTGGCCGGCGCGGCGGCCGTTGGCGGCTTGTCGGGCGGCGCTGATTGCGACGCTGCTGCCGGACCCGGGGACGCCGGAGCTGCGCAAAGCGCTGTGCGAGAAGATCGGCGGCAAGGTTGTGAAGGTCGTCAAGCGGAAGAAGCTGCCGAGCGGCAAGGTTGAGGACAAGGTCGTCGAGGAGACGGTCGGCGGCATCCTGCACTGGGGCCGCGAGACGGAGAACAAGGCCGACGTGGACTGGTTCCGCGAGGAAATCCGCAAGACCTACGGCGGTCGGGCGCCGAAGGTGCTTGACCCGTTCGCCGGCGGCGGGGCCATTCCGCTGGAGGCAATGCGGCTGGGCTGCGACGTCACGGCCATCGACATCAACCCGGTCGCGTGGTTCATCCTCAAGTGTACGCTCGAATATCCGCAGAAGCTGGCCGGCCAGAAGCGGCGGCTGCCGGACTTCGCCCTGCGCGACGTGGAGTTCATGCAGGACTTCTTCAAGGCCGAGGGCTTCAAGAAGGCGCAGATTCGCACGTTCCTGAATGATCTCCATTTGACGGACACGGATTTTGCGCCGCCGCTGCCGGGGATGACGGGGCAAAACGTCGATTCGTCGTTTCTGGAGGCGGACCTGGCCTGGCACGTGCGGGCGTGGGGCCGCTGGGTGCTGGCCGAAGCGCGGAAGGAGTTGGCCCGCTTCTATCCGATGTACGCCGACTATCAGCCGCTGGAAAACGTCGCGGAATGGCGGGAAACGCACCCGGAAAGGGTGCAGCCGATGCGGCTCGTGCCGCTCACCGAGGACGGCACGCCGGACATGGACGCGCTGAATGAGGAAGTGCTGAAGGAGGCGTTCGCTGACGACAAGGCGTTCTGGGGTAAGAGCAAAGAGGCCGCCAAGCACCGCAGGGAAGCATCGGAGGCGTTCTTCAGCAACAAGAGCAATCCGCGCTGGGTCGCGAAGCCGGCGGTGGCGTACCTGTGGGCGCGGACCGTGCGGTGCAAGAACTGCCGCGCGGTCGTCCCGCTGCTCAAAACGCGCTGGGTGACGAAGAAGGGCAATAAGCGCGTAGTACTGACGATGGAGCCGAACGCTGATAAGACCGGCGCCGTGTTCGGCGTGGAGAGCAACGTCCCCGCGGCCGGCGGAAACAACGCCCAGAAACGTGAGCACGACCGGAAGCTCGGCGCCGGGACGATGAGCCGCGCGGGTGCGTGGTGCCCATGCTGCGGCAAGCCGGGCACGGTCGCGATGGAGATGGAGGACATTCGACAGGAAGGGGTCAACGGCCGGCTGGGCGCGCGGCTTACCGCTGTGGTGGTCGATGGGCCGGACGGCAAGGAGTATCGGCTGCCGACACCGGAGGAACTGCGGGCGGCCGACGATGCGGGGGGGCACATCGAGCGCGTGTTCGCCGACGTGCCATTCGGCGTGCCGGAAGAGCCGATGCCAAGCAAGGAGGCGCTCGGCATTCGCGTGCCGCTCTACGGCTTCACGCGCTGGCGCGACCTGTTCACGCCGCGGCAACTGATGGCGCTGGGGACGTTCGCGAAGGCGACGCGGGCGGCGCGGGTCGTCATGGCCGGAGTGGATGGGGTTGGCGGCGCAGCGGCGAAGTACCCGACGGAGTGGGTGGAGGTGGTCGGGGCGTTTTTGGCTGTATCGGTCGATCGCGTGGCAGAGCGCAACAGCGCGCTCTGCCACTATGACATTTCTCGCGACACAGTGTCGGGGACATTCCAGCGTTACGCACTTCCAATTAACTGGGACTTCGCGGAGGCAGTACCAGTCGGCGATTCTGCAGGCGGCTTTCTCGGACAGATTGATTGGGTCAGTCTCTTCGTCGATCACGGCATGCGCGCGGCCACGGACTCTCCGGCGCCGCAAGCTCAGCAAATGTCATCGACGAATCGCGTCGGTGTCGGCTTCGACACCATCGTGACTGACCCGCCGTACTACGATTCGATCCCGTACTCGGACTTGATGGATTTCTTCTATATCTGGCTCCGGCGCTCGTTGAATGGTCTGTCTGCGGATGCTGACGCGGGCTTCGCCAATCCGCTGGCGCCGAAGTGGAATCACGAGACCAACGACGGCGAATTGATAGACGACTGCAGCCGACACGGGAACGACGCGCAGAAGTCCAAGCAGATCTATGAGGACGGCATGGCGCGCGTGTTCACACAGTGCGCCGCCGCGCTCAAACCCGATGGTAGGCTGGTGGTCGTCTTCGCGAACAAGCAACCCGACGCATGGGAGACACTGGTATCAAGCATCGTCCGCGCGGGCTTCGCCGTGGACGGCTCATGGCCGATCCAGACAGAGATGAGCAACCGCACACGAGCACAGGGCGCGGCTGCGCTGGCATCGTCGGTCTGGCTTGTTTGCAAGAAACGCGCCGAAACGGCTCGCCCCGGCTGGGACAACACGGTGCTCGGCGAAATGCGGGCGCGCATCGGTGAGCAGCTTCGCACGTTCTGGGACGCCGGCATTCGCGGGCCGGACTTTGTGTGGGCGGCGACCGGGCCAGCGATGGAGTCGTACAGCAAGCACCCATTCGTCAAAAAGGCCGACCAGCCGGGCGAGACGATGAGCGTGTCGGAGTTTCTGCGGGCGGTCCGCCGAATCGTGGTCGATTTCGTCGTCGGCCGCGTGCTGTCGGGGGAAGGCACGGAGGCACGAAGGCACGAAGGCACGAAGGAAGTCGATACGAGCAGCCTGGACGACGTGACCACGTACTACCTGCTGCACCGGCACGACTTCGGCATGGAAGATGCGCCCGCCGGAGCGTGTATTCTGTACGCCATATCGTGCAACCTGTCGGAGAGCGACCTGGCGGACAAGTATGACCTGCTGGTGCGGTCGGGCGGCGTGGATAAGGACGAGGACGGCGAGCCGGATGCCGGCGACGCCGACGCGGAAGGCGAGGCGGAAGAAGGCAGCGGCAGCACGTTCAAGCTGAAGGCCTGGAAGCAGCGCAAGCGGCCGGGGATGGGCGTCGATCCGCTGGCGGATGCGGCGCGGTCGCGGCGGCTGCGCGAGGAGGCGCAGGGGCCGCGGCTGTTCGAGGGAACCGAGCCGGTTGAACCGGGGCCGGCGGCGCCGAAGATGATGCCGCTGATCGACCAGGTACACCGGCTGATGCACCTGTGGAAGGCCGGCGACCAAGTGAAGGTGGATCAGTATCTTGAGGACCGTGGCCTGCGGCGGAGCGAGCTGTTCAAGCAGCTTTTGCAGGCGCTGATCGAGCTTTCGCCGGAAGGCAGCGAAGAGCGGAGCGTGCTGGAGAGCATCAGCAACCACGTGCAGGCGCGGGGCATCAAGGCGAAGGAAGCGCCCACGTTGCCGTTCGTGGAGATCGTGGAAGCGGAGCAGGAGTAACCCAATGAGCAAGTTACCGTGGAAGCCCTGGCATGAAGTCGTGAAGCTCCGCGAGGATGTCCGGACCGGCGAGCTGGCACTGAACGAGTTCGCGGCGGACCTGTACGACGTGGCGCTGCGCAGCGGAAAGCGGCGCATCTACGAAGATCCGCGCGAGTTCTTTGCGCTCACGTACCCTACCACGAACCTGCGCGACCTGGCGAAGGACGTGTGCCTGCGGCTGGCGGGCAAGAACCAGAAGGCAGTGCGACAGCTTGAGCTGACTTACGGCGGCGGTAAGACGCACACACTCATCACGCTGTACCACCTGGTCAACGATCCGGCGAAGCTGCCGGACCTGCCGAGCGTTAAGGAGTTTCTGGCCCATATCGGAATGACGCCGCCGCAGGCGCGTGTGGCGGTGTTGCCGTTCGACAAGCTGGATGTCGAAAAGGGCATGGAGGTTTTCGACCCGACGGGGAAAAAACGGCGTTTGCGCCAACCATGGAGCGTGCTCGCCTGGCAGCTCGCGGGAAGTGCGGGAATCAAACTGCTGAACGCGGACGACAAGGACGAGGAGCGGGAGACCGCCCCAGCCGAAACGCTGATTGTCGAGCTGCTGAGCGCGCCGGAGAAGGACAACCTCGGGACGTTAGTGCTGATCGACGAAGTGCTGATGTACGCGCGCGAAAAAGTCGGCATGGACGCCGTGTGGCGGGACCGGCTCGTCAACTTCTTCCAGTACCTGACGCAGGCGGCGACGAAGGTCGATCGCTGCGCTGTCGTTGCGTCGCTGCTGGCGACTGACCCACGGAAGAGCGACGAGCTTGGGAAAGCGCTTCAGGACGAGTTGTACGCGATCTTTCGCCGGGAGCGCGAGGAAGGCGTCCAGCCGGTCCTCAAAGAGGATGTAGCGGAGGTGCTCCGTCGCCGGTTCTTCACGCCGGAGTCGATTCAGGACAAAGAGGCGTTTCGGCAAGCAGTGTTTGCGGCGATGAAGGGGATCGTCGAACTAGATGACGAAACGAAGAAAAGCCAGAAGAAGGCGGAAGAGCGTTTTCTTGCGAGTTATCCATTCCATCCCGATTTGACGGACGTGCTGTACTCCAAATGGACGCAGCTTGAGGGGTTTCAGCGGACGCGCGGCATCTTGCGGACCTTCGCGTTAGCTCTGCGCGACGCGGAAAAATGGGATCAGTCGCCGTTGGTCGGTCCGAACGTATTCCTGCACGAGCCCGAGAAGGATGGAATCTCGGAGGCGTCCCGCGAACTGACGAGTGTGGCTACGTCTGAAGTGTACGAGGGCAAGCGACAGGAGTGGACGGCGATCCTCCAGAGCGAGTTAGCCAAGGCGCGCGAAACCCAAAGCGATTACACGGGGCTGAAGCATCGCGAGGTCGAGCAGGCTGTGTTTGCGACGTTCCTGCATTCGCAGCCGATTGGGGCGAAGGCGCTGCTGCGTGATCTGCTGGTACTGGTGGGGGCGACACGGCCGGACAAGATTGAGTTGGAGAAGGCGCTGCGCCAGTGGTTCGACCGATCGTGGTTCCTCGACGAATCGGCGGACGCCGAAGTGAAGCCGGCGAACGGAGCAAAGCCACTGCCGGTGTCCTGGCGGCTAGGATCGAAACCGAATCTACGGCAAATGCACGCCGACGCCTGCACGCGTGTGCCCGAAGAGCTGGTCGAAATGCGGCTTATTGAGGATATTCGCAAGCTGAAGAGCCTGACCGCGACTGCGTCGGCGGCTGGCGCCAAGGTGCACTTGCTACCTGATAGGCCCGCCCAGATCGAAGATGACGGCGATTTTCACTACGGCGTGCTCGGCCCTAACTTCGCGTGCGAATCGGGTAAGCCGGCAGCGGCGCGGCACTTTATCGAAGAGACCACGAACGCTGAGCGGCCGCGCAAGGAGCGGAACGCGGTGGTGTTAGCTGTGCCGTCGCGTGATGGGCTGATCGGTGTTCGCGCCGCGATTCGCGAGTACCTCGGCTGGGAGACGGTACGCGACACGCTTAAGCGACAGGGCCAAGAACTTGACCCGATTCGGCAGGCAATGCTCCAGGGTTACATTGACGCGGCCAACAAACGCATTCCAGGAACGCTGCAACAGGCCTACTGCATCGTCATAGCGGCGAACGAGAAAGACGAGGTGCAGGCGTTCAAAGTGCAGGTCGGCGACGATCCGTTGTTTCAGACCATCAAGAACGACAAGCGGTCGAGGATTCAGGACACCGCGATCAGTGCGGATGCAATCCTCCCGGGCGGCCCGTACGACCTGTGGCGCGAGGACGAGGATGCTCGGCGCGTCAAAGACCTGGTGGGCGCATTCGCGCGGTTCCCACGGCTGCCGAAGATGCTGAACCGTAAGGCGATCCTCGACACGATCGTCAATGGCTGCCAGGAGGGCGTCTTTGTCGGCCGTTTGACGCGGCCGGACAAGTCGATCCGAACGTTCTGGCGCCAGCGATTGGACGAGGCGGTTCTCGATGATCCCGGCCTGGAACTCGTTCTGCCCGAGAGGGCAGAGTTGACTGAGTTGGCGCCGGCGATGGTCTATCCGCAGGCAATCAAGGAGCTGTGGGACGGGCCGGAGGTCACGCTGAAGCGCGTGCGTGAGTTCTTCGGCGGCGGCCGGTGCATGACGGCGGGCCGAGGTGGCTACGAGGAACCGATCGCCGTTCCGCGTGTGCCGGCGACGGCGGTCGATGCAGCAACAGTGGCGGCCGTGCGCGATGGGAGGCTCTGGATGACTTCGGGGCCGGCGAGTTTTCTTGCAGAGGACGTGCCCACGGGTCTGATGACCGATGATGCGACGCTCCAAGCGCCGCCGGCCGCTATCCCGCCGATGGATGTACTTCCGCAGCGTACAGCGGAGGCGTGGACGGAGGGCGTTACGACGGGGCAGGTGCTGGTTGCGGTCCTTTCGAAGCGCGCGGGGAAGGTGCTGCCCTGGACGACGGTGCGCGAAGCAATCGAGGGGGCGTTACGCGCTCGGATGGTTGAGCGGCTCCCCGACTCGGGGCCGTGGCCGTGTGAATATGCGGGTTCGTCGACTCTCCGTTTGCGCGTCGCTACAGGCCCGGTGTCTCCACCGCCGGTCCAGCCTCCGCCGCCGAAACCGGGAACCCGGTCCGGCGAAGCTCGATTGCAGCCGAGTCAGATCCAGGACTTGGCTGACGTAATGGGGGATCTGCTGAAGGCGAGGGGAGATTACGAGTTGGCGTTTTCAGTTCGCGTTGAATTGACGGGCAAGAAGGCACCCAACGATGCCGTTATTGATGGTGTCAATCGCGTATTGGGCACCGTCACCGAGGGGTTCCGAATCGAATGATGGTGTAGAGAAGGTCCCGCTACCAGTAACGGCCATGCAGGATGTGTGGCGGGCCCCTGTCTGTTGGGCCGGAGCACGTCTGTTACGAAACTGGCCATAACACCTGAAGAGCGAAACCGCTTTTCTCGTGATCAACATGGCCAAGTTCGAGCAACATCAAACGGACACATCAACCTCCGCCGAAGGGCGGACGAGCGATGAACGTGTCGGCTGCGCACCGTCGCGAACAGGCGCTCAGTTGTTTTTCGATTTCGAGAACGATGCGCACAATGCACTCCGCTCGAAGGGCTTGGCCGACGACGCGATCGTGGCGCCGTCCCTCAACACCGACGCAAGTCCCAATGGCGCCCTGTACGAGAGAAGCCTATGGGGCGATGTCGGGGAATCCGATACCGCGTCGGCGAACGCTACCGGCGCAACTCCTGGTTCGATCGCAACGTCCCTGAAACGCCCCCCATGGGAACAGTTCGCCTTGCGTTTCGCGGCACTACTCGAAGCTGAACCGTGCGGCAACTTCAACAACAGCGCGATCGCTCAATTGTCGCGCGAGCTATTTGGTAGCTCGGCTGGTCGTGGACGTGATGCTTACGACGCCGCCGAAGCTGGCTTGAATATCTACCTGGACCGGATCGGTCTCGACCTCGGCGACGTTTCGGGCTCAATGCGGTGGCTGCGAAGGCTAGAGGCGCGCATGCCGCGGCAAACTCGGCGGGACGAGGTCCAGGTGGAGTTGCAGCAGTTTAGCACGCCGCCGGCGGAGGCCGTGCTGGTCGTGGCGGCGGCTGCGTTGCGAGCTGGTATTCAGGTTCTTGAGCCCAGCGCGGGCACCGGAAATATCGCCGTGCTGGCCCGGATGCTGGGCGGGGACGTGGATACGAACGAGATTGACGAGCGCCGACGCAGCCTGCTGGCGCTACAGGGGTTCTCACCGACCGCGGTGGATGCGGAGCGGCTTGATAACCTGCTGCCGACAGACAAATTCTACGACGCGGTTGTGATGAACCCGCCGTTCTCCGCTACCGGCGGGCGGGTTAGGGGGCATAGCACGGAGTTCGGGGCCCGGCACGTCGAACAGGCCTTGCTGCGACTGAAGCCGGGCGGGCGGCTCGTGGCGATCGTCGGACGGGGCATGGCCCTCGATCGGCCGATGTTTCGGGCATGGTGGGGCGAGATCGAGCAGCGATTCCGGGTGCGGGCGAACATCGGCATGGACGGCAACGTCTACGCGAAGTTCGGCACGTCGTTCGATCATCAGATCATCGTTATTGACCACGACGGCCCGACGGTGAGCGAATCCGACATCGTCACTGGCAGCGGGCTGTCGGTTCATGAGGCTTATGAGCTACTTAAGGGTCTATCGCAGGAGGACGTTTATGGGCGGATTCGCAAACGCGCTGCGGCGACAGGCCGCACAGGCACTACGGGCGATGTTTCGGCACGATCCGGGCCGCGGGGCAGACCCGGTGATCGAACTGATCGGGTTTCTGCTGGAGGACGGGGCGGGGGGCATTCTTCCGCCGCCGGGCGCACCGGTGACAACGGAGCAGTGGTTGACCTGGAACCGCCTTACGGCGGAGCACCCACGGGCGCTGGCGCGGACGGTGATGCGGGAACTGAAACGCGAGCGACGGAGCCAGCCGCAGGACAAGGAAGCGATGCGCGCGTGGGCGGCGCAGGTGCTACTGAGCACGCTGGACCGCCTGGGGATGCTGTAGGCCAGCTCGAACGCGAAGCCAGGGCGGCGGCTCTGCGCATCGAGGAGGGGACCGTCTTTGCCGAATACCGCGTGCAGAAGGCCATTGTGCGCGGCGCACAGCCGCATCCCGCCCGCATTGTCGAATCGACGGCGATGGCTTCGGTAGAGCCGCCAGACCCCGCGTACCAGCACCACTTGCCGGCCGAAGTAATCAGCGAAGAGCGGATTTCCGACCTCCAGCTTGAGGATGTCATCTACGCGGGACAGGCGACGGAGGTCCTCCTGCCCGACCGCTCGCGCAAGGGCCACTGGAACGGCGACGGCACGGGCATTGGCAAGGGCCGCGAGATCTATGCCTTCATCTACGACCAGCTCCAGCGGGGTCGGCAAAAACACGTCCATATCTCAGCCTCCCATCAACTGCACGCCGATGCCGAACGCGACCGGGATGCCGTCGGCGTGCCGCTACGGCTCATCCATCAGGCCCGGTACGCGCCGGACGAGCCGATTCAGGCGGATTGCGGCGTGCTGTTCACCACCTACACGATGCTCAGCATGGATTTCGACGGCGAGCGGCAGCGTTTCAGGCAGCTCACCGACTGGCTGGGACCCGATTTCGACGGCGTGATCGCCTTCGACGAGGCCCACTTCATGAAGAACGCGGCGGTCACGCCGCACGGCGGCAAGGCGACCGTGGACGAGGGGACCCTCCGCGGGAACATGGGGATCACGCTCCAGCGGCTCTATCCACAGGCCCGCGTCCGTTACTTCAGCGCCACTGGGGCCACGGAGGCCCGGCACATGGCCCCGTATGAGCGGCTCGGACTGTGGGGCGTCGGAGCACCGTTCGCGGACTTCTCGGCGTTCCTGGTTGCGATGGAACGCGGCGGTGTCGCGGCGATGGAAATGCTCTGTCGCGACCTGAAGTCGGTCGGTACCTACCTGGCCCGCACGATCAGCTACGGACCGACCCGCCTGCCCGACGGCAGCACCGTCCCGGAGAGCGCCGTCGAATACGAGCCGCTTGTCCACCAGCTCACGGAAGCTGAGCGGCGGCAGTACGACGAAATCGCGGACCTCTGGTCGGAGTTGCTCGTCGCCTTCGAGACCGGCGAGAAGAACGCGTGCCAGCGCCGCAACGCCGGCCGGTACGCCCAGTTCTACTCCGCGCAGCAGCGCTTCTTCTTGCAACTGATGATGGCGTACGCCTTGCCGGATGTGATTCCGGAAATCGAAAAGGATGTGGCACAAGGGCGCTCGGTGGTCGTCAGCCTGTTCAACACCGGCGAGGCGCAGGCCGAACGGAAGGTGCGAGACGCACGGGCGCAGGGCCTGGAACTGCGGGAAATGGACGCAACGCCGCGCGAGATGATCGTCCAGCTGATCGAGAACCAGTTCCCCATCTATCAGTACCAGGAGCGAACCGACCCGGTGACCGGCAACGTCATCAGCGTGCGTGTCGAGGATGCCGCCGGCAATCCCGAAATCAACCGCGAGAACCAGCGCCGCCAGCAGCAACTCCTCGACAAAGTGGCGGACATGGACTTCCCGCACAACCCGATGGACGCGCTGACCGCCCGGTTCGGCGTGGACACGGTCGCTGAAATCAGCGGCCGGACGCACCGCTGGGAAAACGGCCGGTACGTACGCCGCAAGCTCCACGGCGTACACCGGCGGCAGTTGAACGAATACGAAACGCGGCTGTTTCAGGGCGGCCGGAAGCGCCTGGCCATCCTCTCCGGCGCCGGGGCGATTGGCATCAGCGTGCATGCCGACCTGGAGGCGCAGAATCAACAGCGGCGGGTGTTCTATGCGTTTCAGCTTTCTTGGTCGGCCGACCAGCAGATGCAGGCGTTCGGCCGCGTTCACCGCTCGAACCAGGCCTCGGCGCCGGTCATCCGGCTCGTTCTGCTCGACCTAGCCGGCCAGAAGCGGCTGGTCAACGCGGTCTCGAAGCGATTAGCAGCCCTCGGCGCATTGACGAAGGGCGAGCGGCTGTCGCTTTCGGGCGAGCTGTTCCGGCCGGAAGATGTGACCGACGAATACGGCAAGGCCGCGCTGACCCGGCTGTATCGCGAGGTCGTGCTGAACACGCACGCGGAGCAGGGCCTCGGCCTGCGTGAGCTGGAGCGCATGGGCGTGTTGAACAGGGAGAAGACCGCCGTGCGGGACAGCTACGCCTCAAACGTGGAGCAGTTCCTCAACCGCATCATGGTCCTGCACGTCGAGCAACAGAACCGCTTCTTCGAGTTGTTCTACGAGCGTTACCTGGCGGCGGTCGAGGCCGCGAAGCGGGCCGGGGCGTTCGACTTCGGCGTGGAGGAGATCCGGGCACGGAACCTGCGGAGCGTCGCCGAGACGCAGACGCTGTTCGTGGACCCGGCGTCCGGCGCCCGCACGACGCTGCACGAGTTGGAGGGCGAGGTGGACGTGGAGCGGCACACGTTCGAGACGGTTCTGGCCATTTATGCCGGCGAGGGTTTGTACCGTAATCTGCGGAGCGGACGCATCTACGGGGTCGGACCGCACCTGGACACGCGGGCCGGCGAGGTCCTGCTGATCGGCGTGAAGGGCCCGCGGCGGGGCTTGGAACGGTCGGAGCTAGCCGAGAAGTACGAACGGGTGGAGCGCGACGAAGCGCGCCGGTGGTGGGAAGCGGAGTACGCGCAGACGCCGGCGACAGAGGTGCGGCGGTTTCACATCCTTAGCGGGGCCATCTTCCCGGTCTACGACAAGATCATGGGCTCTTCCGGCATCCACAACGTCAAAATCGCGCGGGCCACTCTGGTGGACGGCCGCGCTTTGGTCGGCTTGAACCTGAGCCCCTCCGACGTGCCCAACGTCAAGCAGCGCCTCGGCATCGGCACGCCGCTCGGCGAGGCTTCACCCGCGGAAATTCTCGGCCTGCTGGCGGGCGGGGCCGTCATCGAGCTGGACAATGGCTGGCACCTGATCACCGCGCGGATTGCCGGCGATGAAGTCGTTGAACTCGTGCTCAACGGCGTCGCCGCGAACCGCGCGGAACTGGAGCGCTATGGCCTGTCAGAGGAGATTATCAGCTACAAGCGACGGCGGTTCGTACTGCTGGAACACGCATCGGCGATTTTGCCGGCGCTGCTGAGAAAGCGAAGACCGATCCGTGAGATCACGGCGACGTGCCGAGACGGCGAGCCTAATGCGCGCTGATGTAAAGCCCCCTGCTTTGCTAGGGGGTGTACTAGCCGCCCCGCTACGGGCTTAGGAACGGAGTAAGGCAACTACTCGGCCTCCACCAATGTAGCCACGGTGGGACGCCATGCTGCGGCTACTTCGCTCGAAGGTGTGACAGGAAGGATCGACCAACAAGGTCCGACGCGCTAGCGATTGCCGCTTGCTCCCTGGTGCCTGCAGTCGGCAGGATCACGCCTTCGTCGTACGAATACACGATCTGACCGCTCTTCGTGTCAACAACTTGGCACGACAACACGCGGTACGCACACGCGGTACGCTCGGTCGGCGCGATATACTCTGCTTCTCCCGTGATTATGAGATCGGCTCCCGCTAGCTTTCCAATGCGCATCGCAGCGCTGGCCCCAACTAAGCCCGTCGCCTCTAAATCCTGTTCTCGCAGAACGTCTTCCAGTTGTGATCGAGTCACTACGACCGGAAGCTCAGTCTTGATCTGTCCGGCGAGTGTGTCCTTCAGTTCGGTCCGCTCATCGTAAGCTTCTCCCGGCACATATGCCCAACCAGACGGCATGGCCGCTTCGGCAAAAAAGCATCCGCGAACCAAACACGTTTCGACCGCAGTGGCATAGACCCCATCGCCTTTGAACGGCAGCACTGCAACGACCTTACCCGAGAGTGAGAAGTGCGGTGCGACAATCTCGAAATCCTTTTGACTTGGTGCCCGCCCCGAGCCGCCTTGTGATGACCCACTATCGGCATCGCGGTGCGCGCCGGGCGTGCTTTCGGTCGAGCCACCTATTATCAACGCTCTGTGTATGCTGGATCCGCCGACGGTTACCTGAAAAATGGCCATCACCGGTTCCTGGCCGTCGACTTGAAACTTACCGTACGACACAAACGTGCCCTGCGCGCTGCTTGGCACAGTATCCGAGAGGAGAACCCTGTACCCCTCGTGCTTCGGGTCCATCAACATGATTTCGATTTTCTGTCCGGCATGATCACTACCTACTGATACGAGGTAGGCAAACTGCTCACCGACTCGAAAGCGGCTTTTGCCCTCGTCAATCACTTGAAAAGAACCACCGCGAGGAACAACGTCGCTCCCGAACTTCGCATCGATTAGTGAGGGATCGAAGGCCTTGGTCTGTGGGCGCGGTACGTTCTCGGGAGGAGGAGCACCTGGAGTACGTGGCGTCACGGTGAAATATACATCGCGCGACTCGACTCCTACTTCGAGCCGCGCTATGAACTGGGTGGCGGCGCTGATGGCGGGGGCATCAATGCTGTATTTGAATGCTCCGCCATTTGGAGGCACCACATCTTCGTGCAGTGTCCAGCTTTCGCCTGTGCTGGGGTTGACTATTCGTAAGACCATGTGCTGCCCGCCACAACCATAGGCCGAGCAGAGAAAATGAACGCGGTCGGCGACTCTGAACGATCGGTTCTCGCTGCCGACAATCTGATCACCAACAAAGCCTGTTCCGATCTGAAGCTCGATACGGCGGCCGAGGTTTCCGCCCGAGCCGACGCATCCCACGGTACAGCCGCACAGCAAGACGGCTATGGCAAGAACGGCCTTTCTCATGAGGTAACCCTCCTGTTTTGACGAACATTGCCCGGATAAGTTGGCCCGGCCGCGCTGCCGAGCTGTGTGTGTTCATGGTGCAGGGCTCTCGCAACGTGCTTGCCGAAGGCGCAGTGGCCGGACACGCCGAATGCAGCATTGCAACATGTCGAGGCGTAAGAACGCCCTCCAAAGCCAGTCGGACCAGCGCGGGCACCGCCAACTCGGTTGGTCAAAAGACTTACGCACCGCGTTGTGCACGATCCACGCGCCGTTCCTGTTTACGCTCCTACGAACGGACCGGTCTTCCGCAGGCGCCCCTGGGCAACGCATGGCCAGCATAAGCCTGTCCGGCTCCGGCAACAAGGAGGCACCGTCGTCAGCCGCGGCACGGTCGTGCCGTGCGCAGCGCCGACTGCTCCTGCCGTCGTCGGACGTCGTCGTCGCGGCTCGCCCCGTGAGGCCGTCAGGCCCTTGGCCGCGATGACGATGGACGTGGGACGGCTTTCCCACCTGCCGGTTCGGTCCGGAGTCCGAGCGGTCTCGTGTCTTGTGCATCATCGCGCGGCAAATCGTCCATAACACTTCTGCGAGGACGGGGACTCACGAGGGTTCGAGCCAACCGGTCCTGGACGCTCCCGCGGCCCGCACGGCTGCGCCGAGAGACCGGTGGTGCATTTCAGGTTCAACGCGGTCCCAGGGACCGAAGGAGGTTTGTGATGCAAAACTTAACCCGTGCGAGCGAGGAGCTTTTCCGGCGTGGGCCGGACGAGTGCTTCGCGACGTTCGACGCCCTCTGGCAGCACTGCCAGGAGGCGAAGGCCCGGTCGGTCGAGCGGTGGCATCCGCCGACCGAGTTGCGGGTCGAGCCCTACGCCGGGCGGCTTCGGCTGCTCGGCGGCGATGAGGCGACGTATCGGCTGAACGATTGGAGCTTCACACAGCTCTGTTCGCTGGCCGGCGTAAGTAAGGATACGGTCAATCGGCTGTCGGCGGCGACAGCCAGCCAGGTGTTCGCGGAAACGTTGCCCGGCGGCGGGAAGCCGCTCCAGTTACTCGCGGTGAACGGCGGCGGCGACGCGGAGCTGGTGCGTGCGGTGCATGGCGCCGCGTACACGAGGCTGTTCGACGCGGATTTGTTGTCGATGGTCCGTGAGTTCGCGACGGATTTCCAGCCGCCACAAGAAGCCGGCTTCGCGCCGGGCGGGCAGTCCGCCCAGCGCGATGATTCCGGCGACGGCTCAATCGGAGACGGCGGAGCGCGCCGCGGCGGGACCGGCCTGTACCGCGGCGAGCAGGACATGTTCGTGTTCCTGATCGACCCGACGGGCTGGACGGAGATCGCTGGCGAGGCCTTCGCGCCGGGGTTCTTCTTGTGGAACTCGGAGGTCGGCAAGCGTTCGGTCGGCATTCAGACGTTCTGGTTCCAGGCCGTGTGTCAGAATCACATCGTCTGGGATGCGGTCGAGGTCGTGGAGTTCAGCCGGAAGCACACGGCGAACGTCCACGATGCGTTCAGCCAGATCCGGGAAATCGTCGGGCGGCTCGTCGCCAAGCGCGACGAACGCCGCGACGGCTTCGCCCGCGTCATCCGCAAGGCGATGGAGACGCAGCTCGGCGGCAGCGCCGACGAGGTGCTCAAGGTCCTGAGCGCGAAGGGCATCACACGTGCCCTGGCGAAGGAGGCCCTGGAAGTCGCCAAGGAAAGCGGGCGGTTCACCGTGTTCGCGTTGGTCGATGCGCTGACGCGCATGTCCAAGCGGATGAAGTTCGCCGGCGAGCGGACGGACGCGGACGTAAAAGCCGCGTCGCTGCTCGCCCTGGCGGCATGATTTTTCGACGGCGACGGTCGCCATCGAAGGTTCCTGAGGCTCACGCACCACCGGGCCTCTCACCTTCTTCGGGACGAGCATTCCGCCGGGTCAAACGGCGTTTGATTAAGGGTGGCGAACCGTGCTATGGTCGGCCGGTGAACTACGAAAGATCACCACCATGTCAAGGCTGAAGCCAGTCGGCGGCGTCTGGCCGCCGATGCGTGCGAATGGTTCTGAGCCTCACTGGTTTGATGGAAACGCGTACTTCGCCAACCCTACGTTTTGGAAGCGGCGTTCGTCCGGCGGTGGGGCGCAGAGCCATTCGCAGGCGACCCATGGATCGGCGGAGCGCAAATCATGTGGTAGGTGGGCTACGCCTTACCGCCGGCGTCTAGGGCGATCAACGGCAGCGACCGTGCGCCAGCCCCCTCACCCGGCGCCTGGCGCTTCGCGGGGATGATTTCCACACTCATGATCTTGCTCCCCGTTGCCCGTGATTAGCGGTACATAGCGTCTTTTGTACGTTATTATCGGGCACGTCGTGTCAATCGTTCGTGGGCTGTGGCAAAAGTTGACACAGGCTCCGACGCGTGATACACTTCTGAGTATGGCAGTGCGAACCACAATGAACGTGTCGCTCACGCCGGAGCTGGAGCAGTTCGTGCAGACCCTGGTCGCCTCGGGCCGCTATCACTCCGCGAGCGAGGTCTTCCGCGAGGGCCTGCGGCTCCTCGAACAGGCCGAGCGGCAGCGGTTGCTCGAAAAGTGGCTGGCTGAGGGGCTGACGCCTGAGGAGCAGGCCAAGCTTCCTCCCGAGCTGCTGGAGCACGCCCGAGAGACGGTGAACGAGAGGATTCGGGCCGGCCTCAACGCCCTTGCGCGTGGTGAGGCGGTCGATGGAGAGGCGTTCTTCGCCCGCTGGCGGTCGCGCCTTGAAAGCGCGGCCGATTCAGCCAAGGATGAGCGGGCGAAGAGACGCGCATGAGTCCACGCTTCATCCTCTCATCTCTCGCCGCCGAAGACCTCGACGGAATCCTCGCCTACGTCCTTGAGCACAGCGGCCCGGCCCGCGCTCGGCACGTGGCGGACCGTCTTGAAGAGGCTTTCCTCAAGTTGGCGGAGCGACCGGGAATAGGCCACACGCGCGAGGATCTCACGTCCGAGCCGGTGCGATTCTGGCCCGTGTGGTCGTACCTCGTCGTGTACAAGACCGACTCCAAACCCCTGGAAGTGGTGCGAGTGCTGCATGGCGCACGCGACCTGAGGGTGCTTCTCGCCAACCAGTAATCCCTCTCCCGGCTTTTCGGCGCACGCGTGGCGGGTAGCGGCAAGCGCCTGCGCGTCGCGAGTGAGGAGCTCCTGCCCCCTGCCGTATAAGGCCGTCGTCCTCGGGTCCTCATAGACCGGCTGGGACCCGAGACGACCGGCCGCAGGCAGGGGCTGGGTTCCACCTCTGCCGGTAAGGTCCCGAGTCTGAGGGTTCCTCCTCCCTTGTGGCGCGTGCCGGCAACGTCCGTGACGGAGCCGCTGTTTGCTCCGGCGCGGACGTTGCGAAACGTTTGGGGCGGGCCGCCTACGATGTCAGACACCTTCGGCCGCAAGCCTGTGAACCCAGGCATTCAGCGCCGCTGCGGCGTCGTCGCCGAAGGCCTCGGCGTAAACGGCCAGCGCGTCGGCGTAGGCTTCCTGGAGCCGGACGCGCTCGGTTCGAAGTCGCTCCGCGAGCCGAGCGCGGGTCTCAGGCGTTCGCGGTAGCTTACCAGTTCGCGGGTCGCGGCCCGTTCGCAGGCCGTCTTCTACGGCGGCGAGGTCAGCGAGCAGACCCATCATCTCGTTTGCGTGTTCCGTGGTCAGGCTCGCGACGTCTTCTTCGTCGGGTTCAATCGGTCCTGCTTCGGTGACGCCGAACACGCCGCACTCGACGGCATCCGGAAGCGGTGGAAACAGCGGGGGACCGTCGGACTGGGGCAAGGTGCTCACGGGCGCCGGGATGTCCACGGCGATGGCTAAAGTGGCCGTGCTCGGCCCGTGCGCGGGTTGGGAGAACCGGGGCAACTCGGCGCCGCCGGACGGCGAGCCATCAATCGGCTCGCAATTCCGCCGGCCTTCCTCGCCCCACGGGAACTGAAGCTGTGTGTGCATCATCGTGGTGAAAAGAGCGTCAGCGCCGCGCGTGAACGCGGCGAGCGCCACTGAAGAAGGGTTATGGCGGTTAGCGAGGCAAATGTGCCGTCAGCGTCCTGTCGTGACGTGCGGCTGAGCGTCGCAAAGGCGTGAGATCACAGGAATGGCTTAACGGCTTCGAAGAAGCGGCGCCAGTCCACATCGTCGAGGGTGGCCTTCGGTGTCTTCTTCCCCGGCGTGCGGGCCGCGATGATGCGGCGCTGCAGGTCGAGCAGGAGCAGCGTGTGGCGGAAGGAGACGCTCTCGCGCTGGGCGAATTCGGCCAGCGACCTGGGGATCTGCACATCGCGGGTTGGGGCGTCCACGTCGCTGCCGGTCATCAGGTGGTCGAGCGACACGCCCAGCGCACGGGCCAGGTCGTAGAGCTTCTCGGCCCCTACGCTGCGCTTGCTGTTTTCTAGGTTGGATAGGAACCCCTTGCTGATGCCGGCCTTACGCCCCAGCTCGTCCTGGGTCCAGCCAAGCTCGCGACGCCGCTGGCGGATACGCTCTCCGACGCTGGGCATGGTTGCTCACTTGCCGGGCCTGCTGGCCCATGCCCTAAGTCTGCGATATCTGAAAGAATTTTCAAGCGTGCCGCTTGAATACGCGCATAGATATAGTTATCCTTTAGATAACCCAGGCTGTGGACGATCGGGAACGTAGGGCTCGGGAAGCCCGCTTCCGGGTCGCCCGGAGGACAGGCGACGTGAGCATGGTCCGAGCCAACTTGGCCATCGGGGGAAAAGGTGCCAGAGCTCTCGGCGCGGAATTTCGGATTGCTGATCGCATACGTGCTGCCCGGCTTTGTGATGCTGTGGGGGGCGAGCCTCATATCGCCGGCGGTTGCGGTCTGGCTGGTGGGCTCCACGGCGGGCGGGCCGAATGTCGGCGGGTTCCTGTACGTGTCGATCGGGTCAGTCGCCGCGGGGATGACGGTCAGCGCGGTACGTTGGGCCGCGGTGGACTGGCTCCACGCCGTGAGCGGCGTGCGCCGGCCGGAGTGGGACGACTCCAGGCTGAACGAACGGCTGCCGGCGTTCGAAGCCCTGGTCGAGAACCATTACCGCTACTACCAGTTTTACGCCAACATGCTCGTGGCGCTGGCGCTGGTTTACCCGGTCTGGCGCCTTCGTGTGCACGCCGGCGCATTCCAAATCACAGACCTGGGATTCCTGCTTGTCGAGGGCGTGTTTCTCGCGGCGTCGCGGGACGCCCTGCGCAAGTACTATCGTCGCTCAGCCATCCTGCTGGGCACCCGAGAAGGGCAGGTCAGCCATGACAAACGGTCACGACAGCGGCGGAGGCGTCGTCAATCGACGGACGAGCAAGACGCTCGCGAAGGAGGCCATCTCACAGCAGGTGAGCCCGCCGGAAAAGAGAACGCGCAACCCGAAGGCCGGTGAGCGCGAACGGAAGGCTGCGCCGAGCACCTAATCGCACGGAGCAGGCCGTGGTGGGGGCCGCGGCCGATCAAACAGAGATCCTCTCGACGATGTTGCGCGTCACTTGGCGCCGGCGTCGGTCGTAGAGGCGCGTCGTCCGCGGGTCGGCGTGGCCGGCCAGGTACTGCACGTCGTCCAGCGGCACACCCTGCTCAAGCAGGTCGGTGATCGTGGTTGCGCGAAAAGAGTGGCAGGTTAGTTGCTCCGCGGGCAGCCCGGCGTCCTTGAAGCGGCGCTTCACCATGCGGAACACGTCGTTTGCGGTCATTCCGTTGAGTGTAAGCACCTTCGTCTTGCGAACGGCCGTGCGAAAAAGCGGCGCGTCGTCGCCGGCGTAGCCAGCCGCGGCGAGGTACTCGCGCAGGTAGGCCTCCAGGTCGTGTCGCGCCGGGATGTGTCGGACCTTGCCGCCCTTTTCATCAAAGCGGAAGTGCCATTGCCGGCCGTCGCTGTAGAAGTCTCGGCAACGGAGCTTGGCTACGGCTCCGGCGCGGACAGCGGTGTAAATCATCACCCCGATGATGGCCCGGTCGCGGAGTCCGACCACGTCAGTCGTGTCGATGCTGAGAAGCACCTGGCGGGCCTGCTGGACGCCCAGCGCCGGCGTTTTGCCCTCGCTAGCCTGGTGCCTGGGACCGCGGACGGAGGCGGCGGGATTCAGCACGATGGCGTGGCGGACCACCAGGTTGTCGAAGAAGCGACGGATTCCGGCTAGGTGAAGCTTCTTCATCGGCTTCGACGCCGGGCGGGTCTGCACGCCGCCTTGCTTGGTGGCCCGACACTCGGTCTGGAGCGTGCGGATGTACTCGCCGACGACGGCCGGGCTGATCTGCTGCAGCGCAAGGCCCCGGTCCTGGCACCACGTCAGGCATCGATGCACCGCTTTGCGGTACGCCCGTCGCGTATGGTCGTTGTTGATCTCGGCACCGAAAAACTCTTCGTAGGCGAAGCGAGCACCCGAGCCCGCCGGCCCGATGATGGCCGGGATTTGCGATGGTCCCGCCTCGGCCAGTTCCCGCGGCGCGTACGGGACGATTTCGTTGCTCATAGACCTGCCCTCCCTGATGCCCGATTAGTGCATGATAACATCCTTTATCATGCGTTATCAATGGCGCAGGAGAGGGCTCCCAGACGGCCTTAAGAACTGGCTTGACGGGGCCGGCCAGCACCGGAACGATCGGACCTGGGTGAAAGATGAATACCAGGTACAACCATAACCGCGGGCGGCGACGGTCGGGCCGAGGGTCCGCGTACGCCGCGCAGTTCGATCCTCAAACACGCGTGCTGGACATGATGTCGCCAGCCGGGCGTATCCAGGTGGACGGCTGGCCGAATCCGCAGGCCGTCGTAAGCACGTCGGCCGGCCAACGGGTCTGCCGGCCGCAGCTTTCCATTCGGCGGGCACTCCAGCCATTCAGTTGGGCCGGTGGCGTGGGCGATGCCGAGATCGACGCAGCGCAGGTCGAATTCTCATTCGAGCCGGCAGCGGACGCCACTGCCGCGGTGCGAAGCTACTGGCTGAGCTACCCATGCAGCGTGGTGCGGCAGCTCATGGGTTTTCACGGTCGGCATTCGCTGCACCTGGCGCAATGGTGCGCCGCCGGCGGTTCCGGCATCTTGCAGCGCATCCCCGTGCTCGGGTTCATGGCGGCTTTACGCTCGCCGCACGAGCTGACGCAGCTTGTGGAGCTGGCGGATGCGGAACTGGCGCGCAAGTTGGGCTTCGATTATCCATGCGCGAGCGAAGCCGTCGACGTGCTACGACGCCTCCCGGCGGGCGCCGTCAGTACGCGAACTGTGCAGCTCTTCCGGGAATTGCTGAGCCCAAGCAGGCTGAGCATGTGGCGGCTTGGGGCGCTGCGACAGGAGTCCCGTCTGAACGTCGGGGTGCTCCGGCTGATCCACCTCCCGAACGCGGAGTCCATCGTCGAGCCCTGGCTGATTGCGGAGGTGGCTGCACAACGGGCCGAGGAGCGGGTCGGAGTGACGGCGGACAAGATCGAACGGGCGCTGCACCTGGCGGAGGTGGTCGGACGCTGTGAGCGCGTAGCGTTCGGTTCCATTGAACAGATCGACAAGCACCTAGCGGAGCTGCTGAAGCAGGTGGGCGCTGTACGCACGACGCATGACCCGCGGTTCCCGCCGCCGCCAATTCCCGATGTCGTGGCGACACCGGTCCGCATTACCGCGATTCGGAGCCGTGCGGCACTGGCCGTCGAGGGACAGGTCATGGCTCACTGCGCCGGCCGGTGCGTGTCCGCGGTCGAGGAGGGACAGGCCTACTTCTACCGGATGCAGCGTCCCGAACGCGTGACGCTCCGGCTGGGTCGGTCGAGCAGCGGACACTGGGTGCTGCAGGATGCCCGCACCTACGGCAACGCGGAACCTCTGCCCGCAGCGCTGGCGATGATTGCGTATTGGCTGAGCGTCAACCAGTCGGTCTCCGCCGACGAGGTGCTGCCGATCGAGCTGCAGCAGACTTTTGCCGGGTGCTGAGCACACGGCTGATAGCCAAGGGCGTCAGATCATTCCTCCGCGGCTTTGAGAAGCGGCTGCTCCTCGGCGACGAGGCGGTCCATGATCTGCTTGAAGTGCGTCTCTACCTCAGCCAGCTCCTTGGGAGACTGCCAGGGCGTACCAGGCGGGCGGGGGATGTCAAGGAGGCGAGCGCATGGTTTGGGCAAATCGTACATCTGCTCCGTGCGACGGGATCTTTCCCTGAACTCGTCAAGGGCCGTCATACCACCGCGTCGCCGGGAGTCGGGGTCGTAAGGCTCCGGCGGGGTCTTAACATTGATGCCGGCGGCGCGGAGCTGAGGGAGCATAGTGGCGAGGGCGTCAAGCTTCTCCTTCAGAATCGCGTCACGTTGCCGAAGCGCGCTAATCATGCAACGTACGCGCAGCATGTCATCATTACGGACTTCGTCGAAGGCGATTCGGCGCTGAAACTCGGCACCCATCCACTCCCTTTTTTCAGGCTTAAGGGCTTGGCTAGAGTCGAAGCGGTCCAGTTCCGGCTGATTAGGGAACCTCTCAAGACGCGGGCGGCGAAGATCGTCTGCGAGGTCGTCGAGCGAGTTAAGATTGACAGTTCGCTTATAGAGTTCGGCCAGATCCTGTGGGAGACGACCGTTGATAAGCGCGGACATGACGCGCTCTTCCTCTTCTTTGAGCAAGACGACTTGGCAGACAAGCGATTGCTCAACGTAATCCATGGTTCGGCAGTATGGCCAATAAGTCTCGACGAAACGCCCGAGATGTCGCTTGTCTTCGGGGCTGACGGGTAGCCCTTGACGATAGAATTCGGCGAGGAGCCTCCGCGAAGCAGCGACATCGGGGAGCGAGTCATCAACGCGGTCTTGGCCGACCGGCTGTGTCGAAGGGGCGGTGCTGACTGCGCTCGCCGTGTTAGATGGAGCGGTCTGGGAACTTTGCGGCGGCGCGGGTGAGCGGTTGCACGACAGAAGCGGAAGCACGAACGAGACCGTAAGCAGGGGCAGCCAAGCGGCTCTCCCCGTGCAGAGGGGCAGCGCCGTGTCAACAACAGGTCTATGCATGGCGGTCGTCCCTCGCGCGGCCACGAAGAACTTCCAGGGGTCGTGGCTTCGCGGCGATGTGAAGAGCATACAGGAATAGAACGTAGACGCCGAAGCCCAGGATTCCGCCACCTGCGAAGAAGACCCAGCGGAGGGTGGGGCGGACAGCAAGAAGCCCGGCAGCCCAGACGCCTATGACAGCACTCAGGGGGACCAAAACGGTGAGCAGCGCGCCGCGGATAAGGAGCGTGGTAAGAGCAATGCGAACGGAGGGGGTAGGCGAAGCAACAACATCCCTGAAGGTTTCGACAACCAAGCCCACCAAGACGCCAACGGCGCCGATGCCGATTAGAGCGGCAACTGCTGGAAGATCACCGGGAGCTCCGGGGGCTCGGGTGACAAGAGTGAGAGGCTCGGACGATAGGGCGCGAACGACGGCAGATGTCGAAGCAGGGGTTAAGGCGAGCCAAGCCGCGCTGAGGCAGACAAACGAGGCGAAGGCGACGACCAAGAAGTCGGCAAGAACAAGGAATAGCAGGGCGGCGAAGATTCTGAGCGTGCGCACCATGTGGACCGCTCCGGTTCAGGCCCGGCTAGGTGTCGCGATATCCGCTAAAGCGTAACGCGGCAAATTCAGTGCGTCCAGAAGCGAGCAGAACGGGCGCCAGGCGACGGCGGAACGATTCATGCTGACGCTTAGCGCGGAGGCAGCGGCGACAGTTACACCGCTAGCGGCGAATTTCCGTCCGGATGCGTGGGATGCTCCAAAGGTCGTCCGGCGCGGGTGGTTTTCCTTCACCGCCCTGGACGGCGGGGCCAGCGGGCGTCCGAAACGAACGGGCTTCATCGTCGGTCCACGGTGGAAGGTCATAGTCGGGGTCGGGCCGGCGATTGAAATTGGGAACATCGTCGTCCGGGTCGATCAACAGGCAGCCGTGCGGAACCGGGCGATGCTGGACCTTGTCGGGGGAGATGAACCAGCCCTCGAACCGCTCGCGATTCGACTTGGCGAGTGTCATGAACTCCGTGGCCAGGACCGCCTCGCGCTTTTGGACGTGATAGCTGAGGGTCTGCGAGTCGCTTGTCCCGTAGGTGTAGCTCACGGCTTCTTCGAGATGCTCAAAATCGCCGGCCAAACCGCAGGCCCAGTCGGCGGTGGCACGGCTGTAAAGCTTCAGGATGGCCTTGTAGGCGCATTGCCCGACCAGCACGTTGGCGACGTGCTCCCCGTACACATCGCGGTCGCGGAGCGCTTCGATGTCCTGGAAACCAAGCACGACACACGTGCCATAGGCGCGACCCTTGGTCAGCAGGTCGTCGATGCCGTCGAGCCGCCCGGCCTTGGGGAACTCATCAAGGATGATCCAGGTGCGCCGGCGGTCATCGGGAGGTCGGGCGAGCAGCAACTCGCTGATCCGCTTGAACAGGAGCCGGTTCATCGCGTCGAGTGCCGAGCGATTTTCCTCGTCGTTGCCGAGCAGAAGAATGTACCCCTCCTTGGTCCAGTCCTTCAGGCTGAGCGTGCGGTTGGCTTGTGCGGCACGGTGCCAGGCGGCAGCTATGGGCTCGAAGTACATGAGCTTGCTGCCCAGCGTGGCGATGACGTCCGAGAGCAGCTTGGGGTTGCGGTACCGTTCGTTGAGCAGGTGCCGCGTGGTGGCATCGCGCTTCAGGATGGCCTTGAGGTCGTCTCGGTTCATCGTGGCGAGGAGAACGTCGCGCAGCGTCCAGGGCTGGCCGGCCCGGATGAAGCTGCGCATCACGCCGCAGAGGATGTCTCGGCCGGCATTGAGGAAGAACGGATTGGCGTCGTTCTTGTCGACGGGGGCGAGGATCGAGGCGATTTCCAGGGCGCTCGGAGCCGATGTCACGTCAGCGCCCATGTTCCACGCGTAGCAGCGCGTATCAAAGGGGTCCAGGGTCCGGACCCAGTCCTCCGGGCGGGTGTTTTCACCGCTGCCCGGAAGCTCGCGGTGCGCCTTGAGTATGCCGTAGATAATCTGGTGAAGCTCGCGTTTCGCGTCGTAAACGAGGGCGCGCGTGTCGGGCTGGGCACGAACTAATGGGAGAACGCTCTGCATAAGCAGCCGGAGCATGACGGTTTTTCCGCTGCCGGTGGCGCCGGCCACGCAGAAGTGCGTCACTTCGTCCTCAAACGGAACCCACTCGCCTCCCCAAAAAACGCGCGGCCTGTGATTCCCCAACTCAGCCATGATACGGCGAGGCGCGGATGTCGCTTCCAGCCCGTTTGCACGCGACTCTCGTAACCGGCGGTAGAATCTCCGAGCGAGGCTCAACATTCAGCTCTCCGCGGTTTGTCGCCGACCGTTCACAACTGGCGTTTCCTAGCGGGTACGGCTCATCTCGGGCTCCGGCTGACGTGGACGTGCGCCGCTGGAATAATCGTCTGCAGCCGATCGGGCTCGGGCGGTGCGCGTGCGGGCAGCCTGCGCGGCAAGTTCTGGCCCCGCATCCTGCTCGGTAACGTACACGCGCGTCTTCGGATTCGGAAGCCGCACGCCGCGCTTCGGGATGGAACCCGAAGGGAGAAGATAGACACGGTCGAGGGCGGTGACCTGAGCCTGGCGCGCGGCGACGGCGTAGGCGAGCTGCAGGTACGGGTACTCACGAAGCGGGACGACGACGGTTCGGCCGCTATCGAGTCGGGCCATGCAGACGCGGGACGCCGGCTTGATGGCGATCAAGGTGCCGGTGTCGCCGCGTCTGAAGCCCAAAAGCCGGGAGGTCTTGGTGAAGAGCACGCGATCGCCTTGATAGAGATAGCCGGTGCCGCGTTGCAGGCGGTTGCCGGTCTGCAGCAATCCGGCCCGCCGGCGGTGGTCCTGACACCAGCGGTTCATTTGCTCAACGTCGGCTGGCCCGTCGCAGATAATGGCGCTTTTCTCGGGGCATTGGACCTGGTTCGTGGTCCAGTCCGAGAGCAGATCTTGGGCGGCGTGCTCGCGGTCGTCGCTGACGGTCAGAAGGCCCTGGTCGGCCAAATCGCGAAGCGAATGGTGGGGCGCGAGCTGTCGCTTGACTTGGTTGAGAGTTTGCGCGGCTGCCTGAGCAGCGCTGAGGAGTTGTTGGAACAGCGTCGGCACTTCCAAGCGCGCGTCCTTGGGGAAGCCGGTAAAGATGAGCAGACCGCCGTGCCACTTTAATGAGGCGATGAGCTTCTCGAACGGGCGGGTACCGAGCCATGTCGCATCGTCGATGATGACCACGGTCTTGAGGTGCATGCGGAACGGGCGAAGGCGCTGGGTCTTCAGGCCCAGCGCCGCCTTGGCGACCTGCTTCGCGTGATGTTTGACGCGGTACTTCAAGGTGGGCTTCATCCAGGCGAGGAGGCCCCGTAGCGTCGTGCAATCGACGATGCCGGCTTCGTGCTTAAGCGCTTCAACCCCGCGCCTGGAAGCTGACACACCGATCACGCGGTAGCCGGCTTTCTCGTACGCCTCGCGCACCGCGCGCAGCGTGAGATAATGTTCGGCGCCTTTCGCACTCTCAATACAGCGGATTTGTGCGCGACTTATGCGGGTAAGGTGGCGGACCATGTCGGCGCGTTTGTCGTCGAGCGTAACGTGCGCGCCCTGCCTGACGCTTTTGCGATCGATGGGCATTGTCCGTCGCCGCCCGGCGGCCCGGCCGAGTTGCCGAACGTGGTGTCGAAGCTCCTCCGCGAGGGGCGAACGCTTCGAGGAAAGCGCCTTGATCCTGCGCTCGACGATTGGCCTTGGCACGCCGTACGCCAGGCCTGCAAGGCTGGCGGCGACTGCCACCACTGCCCGTGCGCACCGGAGAAGCTCTTGGGTCGTATACCGGACAAGCCCGCCCGACTTCCCGACGCGCACGATGGAAGCAGATCGCCGTAACTCCTCGTGGACAGCTTGACGAATCGACTCTGCGCCGCCGGCGCTCGGCGCGGCCAGCTCTGCCGTGCGGCGGAGCACCTCCGGCTCAGAGAAGTGGTCCCTGGTCTGCGTGATGTCGGCGATGGCTTGCTCGACGAGTTGGGCGGGCTCGCACGTCCGCGCCCGCGGACGGTGCAGAAGCAGCTCCGGCCTGAAGCCGTGGCGCCGGCCCACAGCCTGCCACGTGGCGAACAGCTCGCTGCGCGGCGGGACGAGCTCCTTCACCTCGCGGGTCGCGAGCGCGGCGAAGGCGGCTGCGGTCGCGGTCTCAAGGCCATCTGCCGCCAACTTCTTCTCGATCGCCGCGCGGCGCTTGGAGAACTCCTGCAGGAGGGCCTCCGGCACGCCCTTAAGCTCAAACCAGGTACGCCGCGGCTCACACTCGACACCGAGCCGCCGCTGGAGCTGCGCGGCAAGCTCGGCCCGATACAGGGCTCCGGTCGTCATTTTGCGCTTGTAGAGGGTGTAGGCCGCAAGGGCGCCCGGACGACCGTCGGCCGGCACGGCGGCGTTCATGACCAGGCAGTGGGTATGGAGCTGGGGGTCCAGCGCGCGGCTGGTGCCATGCTCGAACGTGGCCACGATAAGCCCAGCGGGTACGCGTTCGCTGCCTGCCCTACCGCGGCGCGTGAAGGCAGCCTCCTGGTCAAGGTAATCTAGCGCCGCAGTGACTGCGGCGAAATGGGCCTCTTGGACCTCGCGCCGGGTCTCGCTGTCCGCTTGGCTCCATAGCACGCTCACGGACTTCGGCGGAGAGAATGTGAGGTCGAAGCCAGGGCGGTGTGACGGCTGGCCCGCGTTCTGGACAAGCGGCTCCCCGGCTGGGGAGTAGCCGTACAGAAGCTTGGCAAGCTGCTCGCGTTCCACCCGCCCGGTAAGCCGGAGTTGCTCGGCCCCCTTCCCCCACCAGCGGCCGGGCGGCTCACCGCCGGCGAGGTAGTAATCCTCGCGGGCAAGGTCGAGATAATACTTTCCCTGGCCCTTCGCGATGCGGCCGATGGAAAGCATGGTCGGCGTCCTTTCCTGTGCCTCTCAATGGAGGAGCATCTTCCGGACCCACTCCTGAGCCTCACGCGCGTCGGTTTTCCCGGCTCGGACAAGCAACGCCGCGACGGAGGTGGCGATGTCTTCCCTCAGGGCGACAAGAACCCTCCGAAGCTCCGCAACCTCCTCGTGCAGGCGCTCACGATCGGTATCGTTCAAAGCCTCGACGACGAGCCGGCGGGCATGTGCTCCCAGGCTCTCATGCTGCGCCGCGGCACGGTCCGCGAGCTGTTTGGCGAAGGTGGTGGACAGCCGGAAACTGACCGGTTGGCTTCGCTCCCGCATCGGTGCACCTATCTCGTCGAATTCGACGATTCCAGCATACAGGCGCGAACAGCTTGTTTCAACGCGATTTTATGTAAAAACCAGCGCTGCTAGTATACGAAGTGTAAACAGTGTAAGCGGTTCTGCTACAGTACCTTATGATCATGCGCGATTCTTTTCGTATGCATCGGCAAGGTGCACAGGTGTGCTGCATTGTCAAGGGCTGTTTCAGGCTCGAGGCCTCGGCGTCGAAAACAGCCGGCGTCAGCCCTGCGAATATCGCTTCCGCTCCCTAACCTCGTGGCAAGCTCCCACCCACGGTGCTGCCGGCGTTTAGCCCGGCGGTGGGCGAGAATGGGCCGATGATGGGCTCGTCGGAGTCCACCGCCCGGGCTGAGCGGACCATGTAAGACAGAGGCCAAGGGGTGATACGGCGATGACGGTTCTGCCATCGCACGTGGGGCTCCCTCATCGCTGGACGGCCCCCTTTAGCAAGGGATTGAGCTCATCGCTAATAAGGACGCGTTGAACCCACGTTGTCTCGTACGCCGCCAACCAGTTCTGGACCAAGCGGGCGTCGGCCGCAAGCTTCTTGCGGGAGGCCCCCGCCTTTCTCACGTGTCCGCCGCACGCTGCAGCGGCCAGTCGGCGTAATGCGGCAGCCAGGTCGAGCGGTACGGTCGGGTAAGCGGGCTCGACCTCCGAATAATGTTGCAGGACCTCGGCACTCTTAGGGTCTTGCTCCTCGGCATCAGACCAGCAACCCCCGCCGGCAGCCCACATGAACTTGGTCCGGTGCCGGTGACACACGACCCAATCCTCAGACCCCAAAGGTAGGTACTGGTCCCAGCGGCAGCATATCGGGCAGCCCCACAGGTCGTCCGGGTCCACGCTGCTTTTGGAACCTGCCGCTTTCCCTGGCCGGGGTCCGCACGTCCTCATCCGTCGCCGTCTCTTCACGCTAGCCCCCTGAGCCATTGTGCACCCCGTTCTGGAACACGACGCAGTACTCGTGCTTGATGGGCACCTCTGCCATCCGACCGTAGGTCTTGGCGTCGGAACGACAATTGTGCTGTGCCTTGATGATGACAGAAACGAGTGCCCCGAGCGTGTCGGACATGTTCATCACGTCTCGTCCGAGCGGCATGTACCCGCCGCTTCGCCGGATGTCGGCGACGAGCACGGCCAGCCGCCCGCCTGGCTCCAGGGCACGGAAACACCGGACAAGGCAAACTTCGAGTTGCTCCAAGAACCCCGCGTAATCGGCGGCCTTCGACAGGTCGTCCGGATGGTCGCTGTACTGCACGATGTTCCAATACGGGGGATGGACCCACACGAAATCGTACTTCCCCGGCAGGTTCTGCCTCACGAGGTTGAAACCGTCGCGAAGGTCGCCGCCCCAGTATTCGAGCTTGAGGCCGCGGCATCGGTTCAGACCCTGCACCACGTCCCCCGTCGTTCCGGAACCACGCATCGGGTCCGCGATTCGCCGCGCTCCGTAACGTAGCACAAGGTCCTTGAAGAGCGTGCCGTCGCAATTCCCGTGGTACTCGGCCTTTCCCCATAGCCGGCACCGTGCCGGGTACGACACGATGGAACTCATCGCCGGATTGGCGGCGTAGGCGTTCGCTTCGTGCTCGCTTGCCGGAAAGGGCTCGTGGGCGATGATGGCAACCGCGTTTTCCATGGCCTTCAAATCATCTCGAAACATCTTCCCCCCTCCTTTTTCGCTCGCTCTATCCCACCGCCAGCCACGGCCCGCGGGTCAGCCCGCCAAGTCGGCGAAATCCGGGTCGACGGCCTGCTCGGACGGCCCCACCGTGTGAGTCAGCCGTCGTTCCTCCCAGAGGAGCACGTCCGACAGTCGAACGTAGCGGATACGGCCACGCTGCTCAAAAGGAAGCTCGCCGGCCTCTATCGCTTCAATGACGCGTTGCCGTCGCATTCGCTGCATCTTTCGAACCTGCTCCACCGTCAGCCATCGCGAAAACGCACCTTGCGACGGGTGCGGGCTGACGGGTTGCTGCGGTCCACCGTCGAAAAACGCCGTGTCCAGCGGATTGTTCGGTCCATTTCTCTGCCCGGGCTGAATCGCTGTTCTCGGGAACGCCGCCTTCTCCCCTCGGTTATGCTGCCCGGCCACGCTCGCCTTCATTCTTCCTCATGACCGGCTCGCACGGCTCCCGCTTCACCGTCGACGTTCCCCGTCGTTGGCTCGGCGGATGCGGGTTCCGCAAGCAGCTCATAATCACGAATTCGACGGGCATTTCTTTTCCAGTCCGCATCCGTTTCCCATCGCCACGTGCTGAACAGGTTCTCACCTCCCCACCACCTGACGCGGTGCCGGTGACAGACGAACCAATGCACCCGCCTGATGTTCAAGTAGCCGTCGTTTCGCTTGCACCGCGGGCATACTCCCCAGTATTCGTCATATGCCCCTGGTCCCGCAGGCCGCCATCCGCACGCAAATGCGGCCAGACTGCCCAGTGCCCGTGCGTGTTTGACGATAGCGTCCGCCCATGCTCCCGCCGCTCGACATGCTGTCACAATCATCCTCTCCCCCGCTATCTGTCTGCGTTGTAACTCAAGGCTCCATGTACCCAACAAAAACGTGCACCTTGCCGCCGCATTCGACCGTGAAAATATCCCCGTTAAGCTCTGAGTCCCGGGCGATTCCCGGATAGTCGATGTGGTACCTGAGGAACGCCGGCAACTGGCCAAGAACATCCGCCCAGAACTCCTCGATGGTCTTGACCTGCCCCCGGTTTATGTACCAGTTGCTATGAGAGTCGGACCAAGTTTTGGA
>CAZWYT010000017.1:0-72474 GCA_964638325.1 uncultured Planctomycetales bacterium | reverse complement strand
TCCGCCCGGACGTCTACGTCAAGGGCCGCGAATACGCCCAGGCCGCCGACCCGCGCTTCCAACAGGAACGCGAAGTCGTTGAGAGCTACGGCGGGCGCATCGCGTTCCACAGCGGCGACGTCGTCTTCAGCTCGACGCGCCTGCTGGAGACCCTGCGCGCCGACGAGCAGCTCGACGAGCAGCGGCTCCAGACGCTGTGTCGCCGGCAGCGTATTCACGCCGACTCGGTGCGCCAGGCCGTCGCCGCCTTCGCCGGCGCGCGGGTTGTCGTCGTGGGCGACGTGATCCGGGAGCGCTATGCGTTCTGCGACGTGGGGGCCGTGGCGGACGAAGCGCCGGTGCTCTCCGCGCAGCAGCTTGGTGCGGCGGAGTACTGGGGCGGGGCGGCCGCGGTGGCCCTGCAAGTCGCCGCCCTGGGGGCCCAAGCGTGCCTGTTTGGCGTCGCGGGCCAAGACGACGGCAGTCGGCGCGGTGTGGAGCATCTGAGCTCGCATGGCGTGGCGTGCGACCTGTTGCCGCTGCGCCCGGCACTGGTCGAGCGCACGACGTTCATCGCGGACGACGCCAAGCTGCTCAAGCTTACTACGGGCCCTTCCGTGCCCTTGGATAGCGCTGCCGAGAAGCGCGCCGCGGCCGCACTCGCGGATCACCTACGCCGCGCCGACATGCTGCTCTGGTGCGACCAGGGGCTGGGGGCGGTTACGCCGGGTCTGCTGGCCGCGGTCGGAAAAGCCGCGCGCCAGCGGCGGCTATTCGTCGCGGGCTGCGCGTCGGGGTCGCGTGGGCAACTCCTCGCACTGACACGGACGCACCTGCTCACCGCGACGGAGCGCCAAGTCCGCGACGCGTTGCACGACATGGCCTCGGGCCTGCCGGCCGTCGTCTCGAACCTACTGCACGTCACACGCGGCCAGACCGCGGTCGTCTCGCTGCGCAAACGTGGCCTGATCGCCTTTGACGCACGCGGCACCGACGCCGCGGCCGCGCCCGGCTGGCGGCAACGCCTCCGCAGCGAGTTCGTGCCGTCGCTTACCCGGCACTATGCCGACCTGCTGGGAGCGGAAGAGGCCGTGCTGGTGGCGGCGGCCTTGACCCTAGCGGGCGGCGGCGCGCTTGCGCTGGCGACCTACCTCGCGGCGGCGGTCGAATCCCTGGCCGTCGGCTACAGCGGCGGCAACCCGCCGAACGCGGCCGCGCTGCTCGCGCTGCTGGACCGCCGCCCGGAACTGCAGGCCGAGACACGCTTCGTCGCCCAGACGCCCGCGCGGTTGCCCGCCGCCGAGATGACCCCATGCACGCTCCCCGACTGAGCATCGTGCTAGCCACGCATGACCGGCCTGCGGCATTGGCCCACACCCTGGAGCGACTGGCGGCACTGGAGCTCACGCCGCCCAAGCTTGAAATCATCGTCGTCGACAACGCCTCGCAGGAAGATGTCGCCGAGGTCACGCGCGGCCGCGCCGGCCTGCGCCTGCTGCGGCTGGACCGCAACGCCGGGTCCTGCGCGAAGGCGTACGGCGTTGACCTGGCCCGCGCGCCGGTGGTCCTGTTCCTGGACGACGACTCTTATCCGCGCCTCGGCAGCATCGAACGCATGTTGGCCCGGTTCGATGAAGATCCGCGGCTGGGCGCGGCGGGCTTCACCGTTCACCTTCGCGACGGCTCGCAGGAGTGCAGCGCTTTGCCGCACGTGTTTGTCGGCTGTGGCGTAGGTCTGCGCGCGGCGGCCCTGCGGGCGGTAGGGGGGCTCGATCGTTCGTTCTTTATGCAGGCCGAGGAATATGACCTCAGCTTTCGGCTGTTGCAGGCGGGGTGGGGGGTCGAGGTTTTCGGCGACCTCGAAGTCGAGCACCTGAAGACGCCCCAGGCCCGCCGCTCGGAGCGCACCACGTACTACGACGTGGTCAACAACCTCCGCGTCGCCGCTCGCTATCTGCCGCCGCCGTACTATCGCATCTACCGCGAGGATTGGCTCACGCGTTATCGCCGGCTTGCCCGGGTGCAGGGTCATGAGGCCGCGCTGCGGCGCGGACGGCGCGTGGGGTGGTGGCGGGCCCTCGTGGATCAACCCCGATACTCGCGCTGGCGTTTGTCCCCGGTCGTGCTCGAACAGGTTCTGAGCTGGTCCTATGTCGCGTCGCGCATGACGGCATTGAGGTCTGACGGGGTTCGGCGACTGGTGCTGGTCGACTACGGGAAGAACGTCTACGCGTTCTATCGGGGTGCCCGCCAGGCCGGGCTCGAGGTCCTTGCCGTCGCGGACGACCTGTATGCCGCGGACGTGGGCACCTGCGGCGATTCATGCCTCCTGTACCGGGGGCTGCCCATCATGCCGGTCCGTGATGCCCTGGCCCTCTCGCCCGATGCGCTGGTCATCAGCAACACGTCCTACGTTCACGCGGCACACCGGGCGGCGGCCTTGGCCGGGCAAGCGTCGGTTCCGGTCCACAACTGGTTCCCGCCTCCTGTGAGTCCCAAGCCCCGGGCGGACCTCGACGGGCCGGAGGCGTTGCGCGTTGGGGTGGAAAGCACGGTAAGCTGTTGATATGGCCGCCCGTTGGTTCCAAGCACCAACGGCGGAGCATGCGCCCGTAGCTCAGGCGGAGAGAGCAGCGGATTTCTAATCCACCGTCCCGCCTGTACACCCTAACAGCACGTCCGTTCTAGCCAGAATAAGCGACATAGGACCCTAACACGCCGACATACGGTAGTGACCATACAGTGACGGGGTGGTCCCCGTACTTGGCACGACCTTGAGCGCCGCCCCTCTTCGGGCTGGCTCCCTCGCACCGGATCAAGGAGGTGCTGAAATGGGGCTGCGTACCTGAACCGCTTCGGCATGCAGTTGACCATGGCCGGTTACGATGGGCCCGCCATCGTCAAGTCGATGGTCAACAGCCCGGAGATCGTCCGCCGGCACTACGCCGCCTGGCTACCCAACGCCCACCCCGCGGCGGTCGAGTTCGATACACCGGCCGGGCCGGTGCCGATGGCCCAACCGGTGGTCGCCAACCTGCGGGTCGAGGCGGAACGGCGCGGGTTGCGGGTGGTGCGGGCAGAGTAGGCGCGGTCCTCGACGACCGGAAGCCCGCCGGCTACCACGTCATCCACGACCTCGTCGAGGACGGCTACCACGTTGACCGTGTGCCCATTGGGCCGACGGGCGTCTACGTGAGCGAGACCAAGGCCCGCTCCAAACCCGACGCGCGGTGCGATGTGCATGTGACGTATGACGGCACGCAGGTGTTGGTCGACGGGCACGCGGCCGCTGGAGCGGACGGTATACTATACGTACCAGAACACGGGCCACGTGAGCCACATAACCTTCAAGGACGAAGGGTACGACACGGTGAAGGACCTGTACCTCGCCTACGGCACCGACGAGAAGATGGGCGTGGCCATCGCCGAAGAGTGGCGCTACGACCCGAACGACCCGAACCGCCCGTGGACGAGCAACTTCAACCCGGACCCGAACGACCCGAACCAGGCGGACAAGGTGACCGGGGCGGAGGAGTTCCGCTACGAGTCCGGCCGCCGCCGGCACCTGCTCCGCTACTGGGACACCCAGGGCTGGAACTGGACGGATGACTGGGAGGAGCTGGGCACGGCGTGGACGGACTACCTCGCGGATGAGCCCTGGAGCGATTACGACGTCACGCTCGACCCTAATAACACGCCGAGTGTGACGGAAAAGACCTGGTACGTGTTCGGCCTCGGCATTCACGGCCAGCAGGATGTATCCACCGAGGACTTGCGGTATTATCATGACGACATGCTCGGCTCGACGGTCACGACCAGCGACACGAGCGGCAACATCGCCTTCCCCCTGGTGGCCTACACCGCCTTCGGCGAGCGGGTGTGGAAGGACAACGTCAACCGAACGCACTTTGATGACCCCCATCCATTCGCCCACCAGTTGGGGCGCGAAACACCGCCACCAAGCGCGGCACTGTGCGATGACGCGAGTGCGGCGGGCCTGCCAGGCGACACGCATACCCATTGCGAATTGCGCAAGAAAGCGACATTGTGCGAAATAGAACGGAGAGGGCGGGATTCGAACCCGCGGTACCGCTTTAAGGCAGTACGACGGTTTAGCAAACCGTTGCCTTCAGCCACTCGGCCACCTCTCCAAATCTCGCCCGGACCGCGTGCCGCCATCGGCCGCGACAGCCCGCGGGTCTGATAAGACCGGCAGAACCCGACGCCCGGCGAACACGCTCCGCCGGTCCGCATTTTATCGCCGCGCTGGCTTGACTTCAAACCGGTGGGAATTGAATACTGGCATAGGGCACGCCGCTTCCGCGGGACACGCAACTTCCGACGGTCCGTTCGCCAGTCGGAGAGTTGCCATGTTTGGCCCGGATTTCTCCACAGGGGTGGCCGCGGTCGCCGGGATGGTGCCGGTGCCCGTCAGCCGCCCGCAAGCGGAGCAACGCGTCGTCGAGGACACAGCCCGCGCGGAGCTGAGGCATCAGCACACAGGCTCCGCGCTCGGGCAGATGCCAGCGGACCTGCAACGGCTCAGTGAGTCGGCGCGACAGTTCGCGGACCTGCTCGACACCACCGGAAACCTCCAGGTCGCTTCGGCGATCAGCGGCTTCCGCGCCGGGCACCTCGACATGTACGTCTAGCTTTCTCCGCCGCGCCCGCCCGGCGGTAACCCCCACCGCGCCCTCTTCCTAGTTGTATCACGCCACGTGGAGGACGCGGCGATGCGCGCACACCCGCCGTACGGCCGGAAACACGAACCGTTCGGCGACCACATCCCAGCTCATCCGGTGCGCCAGATCTGAACCCGCCTCAATCAGCCGCTGCTCTTCGGCCTCGTTGTTGGGCAAGCGCTTCATGATTTGTTCCGCGAGCTGTTCCGCCAGCCGGGCCTCGACCTCCCGCCGCTCCGCGGCGCCGACGGCCAGCGCGTCCTTAACCGTGCGCGGCCGCCGCACCAGATCGATGTAGTTCGCGAGAATCACGTTCGGGGACCGCTTCGCGGCCAGCGCCTGCTTGATGAACCCCACGCAGCCGCAACTCGTGCTCACGAGGCAGAGCCCGCCGTACGTCAGGGTCTCTAGTGGGGAAATGCCGAACGGCTCGTACAGGCTGAGGCCGAGCTCCAGGTCGCTCGCCCGGCGGATGTCGAGGAACTCGACGTCTTCGGGGACGAGCCGGCCACAGCGCTGGCGGTCAAAGCCGAACTGGTTGATGTAGATGATCTTGATATTGCGGGCGCGGGTGTTGAACGCCTGCACCCACTGATAGAAGCGGGCTTCGCCGCCGGTCAGATCGCGTCCGCCCTCGCGGTGGGCCAGCGGCCAGGCGTACTGCTGCTCCAGCTCGAGGATGTCCTCCACCGGACGCCGCGGGAGCTCGGTCGACAGGACCAGCGTGACCGCCGTCTGACCGCTCGCGCGGAACCGGGCGTCCAGCGCGGTGAGCACGTCCATGTCGCGCCACATGGCCTTGCTCAGGGCCATGCGCGTCACGTGCGTGAAGAGGTGGTCCGGCCGCCAGCCGAGCAGGTTCTCGCAGTAGTTTCGCATGCGCTCGCGGGCCGCCCGCCGCTGCTGCAAATCGATGGACCGCGCCGGCACGCCGTTGTAGGCCAGCGTGATCTCGGCGTCCGCGAAATCGCGGTTGATGAAGCGCAGCTCATCGACCACGTGGTGACCCACGGCCAGCAGGCCGTCGCAATGCCGGGCCGCTTCGACGACCGCATGCTTGAAGTACTCGTGCTGCGGCCCGAACACCTGCTCCAGGTACAGCCCGCCTTCGGCCGCCACGTGCATCGCGTTGTAGAACATCACGTCGTGCCCGGGATGCCGCTCGACGATCCGGCGAATGGGGGCCACCTCGTGCGCATAGAACAGCGTCCGGTAGCGCTCCGGATGCAGGCCTTGCAGGGCCAGCGCCGTGGCCACGCCCATGAACTCGTGGGCGAAGACGACCGCCGGCGTGTCGCGTGTCGCCAGCCGCATCACCTCGAGGGCTGCAACCGCCGGCGCGGCCAATTGCACGTACTGCTCGTATTCCCAGATGTGCTCATAGGGATCCGAACGGATGCCGTATTGCTCCCAGAGCTGCCCCTTGAGCGCGTTCACCCGGTGCAGGTTGATCCCGCGCAGGTCGACCAGCAGGGCCTCGCACACGGTGCGCCGCGCCGACGGCTCGTCCTCCAGCGGCCGTCGTCCATAGGCCAGCCGCACGCCGAAGTCGCGCTCCACCTGCTGAAATGCGCCCGCATAGGGGCCGTCGTAGACCTGATCGAGCGACGAGTACTCGAGCACGCCACCGGGTCCGAGCCGTTGCGTGTTCTCGGGGTAGAACATCGGGCAGACGAGCACCGTCCGGCCGACTCCGTCGCGATAGGGCCGGCTGTTGATCAGGCCTTCCAGCACCGTGCCGATACCGCCGACCTTGTAGATCGCCTCATGCGTGACGTGGATCGCGTTGAACACGGTCGAGGACTACCCCGGGGATCAAGGGCTTACTGGGCGGCCTTCTGCTTCAAAGCGTTGAGGCGGCGGGCCAGACGGCCCTTGCGGCGGGCCGCGGCGTTGCGGTGCAGGGTGCCGCGATTCGCCTCCCGGTCCAGCGACTGGCACGTGTCGTGGACCGTGCGCTCCGCGGTCTCCGCGCTGCCGCGGGCGAGCACGTCGCCGCACTTGCGCAACTTCGTGCGCAACGCGCTGCGCCGCGAGCGATTCAGCGCGCGGCGGCGAACATTCTGACGGATGCGTTTCTTGGCGGACAGTGAATGAGCCACAGTTACTCCCTTTAGCAATGCCCGGCGTTACCCGAGCTGTTCCAAGCGTCTTCGGGCGTCGCCGTCCATGAAGTTATAATCCTGCCGCAGCAGCTTGCCAAAAGCCTCTTTGGCCGCGGCGGCGTTGCCCGCGGCTTCGCAGGCCCGCCCCAGCCAATAGAGCAATTCCTTGCTGTGTTCATCGGTCAATTCGTACTGGTCGATCGCCTCGCGGAGCACCGCCGCCGCCTGGGTCGCGTCCCCCTTCTCGAAGAACGCCCGTCCGAGAAGGAGTGCGCACCGCGCCCGGCTGCGCGGGTCCCCCTGCGCCACCTGCAGCATGGGGATTGCCTCGGCGTACTCCCCCGCTTCGAATAGGACGCTCCCCAGCTTGAATTTCAAGCGCAGGTCGGTCGGGTACTTCGCCACCCGCTCGCGGAACACTTCCAGCGCCGTCTGCCGTTGCTCCAGCGCCGCCAGACGCGCCTGCTGCTTGTCCTCTTCCGACCCGGTCTCCCGCGCCTTGGCGTGCTGGGTTCGCGCCGCGCGCGCGAGTTGCCGCAGCCGAACTTCGTCCGCCCGCGACTTGAAGCTGTAGTTCCGCGTGGCCGCAAACATACCCATCAGCACCTTGATGGCCTCGTCTTCCTGCGGCTTCCGCTCGGTCCTAAGCAGCACGTCCACGTACGCATGCAGTTTCGCCGGCGCGTTCGGCGACGCCTCCCACGCACCCCGCGCCGCAACGATCAGCGCTTCGAGCGTCTCTTCCCCCTGCTGAACGCGGTCCAAATCATGCAGGAGCTTCTGCTTCTCGGCGTCGTAAAGCGAATCGCGAAAATCCTCCGCGTGTTCGTACTTGCCCCGCGAGATGGTGAGCTTGCCGGCCAGGTCCCGCTGCTCGTTCCGCTGTTCCTCGTCGCCGGGGCAGCGCACGATCACGTACTCCAGCGAGTTGACGGCCTGATCGAGCAGCCAGGTCTCCAGGGCGCCGTCCCCCCGCGCGTCGGCCAGCATCGCGGCCTCAACCAGCGCGTCCCGAAACGTCTTGAAACGCCCCCTGTTCGGCTTCTTGTCCTTTCTCAGCGAGTCGAAGATGAGCGGCGCGATCCATTTCGCGGTCTCGAGAAACCCCGCTTTGATCGCGTGCTTCAGCACGGCCTCGGCGTGCCCGCCGCTCTGCGGATCCATGCTCAACAGCCGCTCGGCATTCAGCATGGCCCGCTTGGGGTCCTTGCCCCCCAGCGAGCCGCGCACCCCGTCCATCAGCCCGGGCTTCTTGCCCCCCACCTGCTGCCGCTGAATCGCCAGCGACCGCAGCGGCATGTGCCCCTCCTCGACCGCCTCCGGCCAGTAGCTCAATCCAGTGATATAGCACTCGATGGCGTAATCGTACTCCCGGCGCTCCCGGCATTCGGTCGCCTTGGTGAACCACTGGCGCGCCCGGGTCTGGTCGGCCTCAGTGGTCTCAGGTGCTTGGGAGGCCCCATTCGGTTGCTCGTGACTCTTCGCCATCCAGTCTTTTCTCACGTGGTCGGCGGCACCCGTCTCTGCCAGCCGGCCCTTCCGCGGGCCAGCGACCGCCGAACCCCTGAAGTGTAGCCCCTCTTGGCCACGAGTTGAAGCCCCGCCCCGCGTGAAACTAGACCGTCCGAATCGTAGCCGCAGCGCCCCCGTCTAGGAGTCCGTTGAAAACGGGGACTGTCCGCCGCGGCGGACCGCCATAAAGGGCCTTCGCGGTAACGCCGAGTGGCCTGCCAGCGGTGCCGGTACCCGTTTTCAAGGGCTCCTAGAAGCCGATCAGCCAGGACAGGATCTCCAGTTCCGGCTGGTAGCCGAACGGGAAGATGGACTTGTCGATCGGGGCGGTGGAGAACTGCTGGGCTGACAGAATCCGGTCGTTGAAGCAGCTCGTGTCCATGAGGTCGTTGCAGTCGGCCGTGTGGACGAGTCCCAGCAGGTGCCCGACCTCGTGGGCGACCGTATTGCCGAGCGCCTCGCCCATTTGCTCGAACGTCGGCGTGTGCAGGAAGGCCCCTTGAAAGCTCTGTGTAAACACGATGGAGGAGTCCGACGGATCCTTGTTAAAGGTGTCGATCTGCTCCGAGATGGCGAACGCCTGCGCGTCGTTGCCGCCGAAGTACACGGTCGAATGCGGGTTGGACGGGTTCGGGTCGTCGTCCGAATTGAGGACGATCAGGTCGAGGTCGGTGTAGCGCTCCTTCACGATCTGCTGGACCCGTTGCTTGAGCGACTTGGTCTGCGCTGCCGGGAACCCGACGTCGGTCGCGCTGAACGGCGGCAGATTGAAAGTGCCCACATTCGGGACGACGATGTTGTCACCACCGGCCCAGTCCAGGAAGACGGTCTGTGCCTGCGGCGGCGGCTGGCCCACCTGGCGCTGTATCTGCACGCTCACCTCGTACTGCCCGAAGGTCTGGTTGCCGGGGTACGCAATGATCGCCAGATAGTACGTGCCCGTGTCCCCCCGGATGACGATGTCGATGAGCGGATTGAGGTTCGAGCCGTCGGGCCGGCGATCGTCATTGAAGGCCACCAGGTACTCCCGGCTGTCGAAGATCGCCGCGACCGGATCGAGGTCCCCGTTCCGCCGCTGCACGTCCACATAGAGCCGATCCCCGGGCGACAGGGTCCCGACCTCATACACGTCGATGTCGCCGGCGCGATCGATGGTCCCCGTGAACTGCAACTGACCGGTCGCGTCGAGGGCGAGCGCGGTGGCGCTGTTCAGGGACCCGTTGCTGTTGGTGTCGAGCACGGTCGGCTCATTCCCGTCAGACGCGGATTGGCTGTCTGAGGAGAACGGCGTCAACGGGCAGCCGAGACACAACACGCCCACGGGGACGGTCAGGAGGGCCAGCAGGGTCAGGCTTGGCCCCCGGTTCGGCGGATAGCGCTTCACCCGGATCACTCCTTTAGCGGTCCAACTCCAGGCAGGTGCCGCAACGATGGCGAAGCACGTCCTTAACGAGCCTCCGCACGGCGGCTTTACGCACCATTCTTTCCGCTCCCAGGGGTTTTGCCAAGCGGCCTGCCTCGGGGGCCGCCGCGACCCCGACCGTCTCCGCCAGGCGGGCGGGTGAATCTTCGAAGCCGATCGGGAATACGCTGGGCTCCAGCCGGGCGCGCGTAAACGTCTGATCGTCGGCCAGATCCCACGCCGTTCCCGTCGTGTCCATTAGGTCTTCCGGGACCTGCGTATGGAACAGGCCCAGCAGGTGACCGAACTCATGGCTCGCCACGTTGCCGACCATCTGCCCCATTTCCTCGTCGCGCAGTCCCATGACCGCAAAGTCGGCGAAACCCTCAACGTAGATGATAGCGCTTTGCCACGGATCCGCGTTGTATTGGTCCACATTATCGGCGAGTCCGAGCAGTTGGGCGTCGTAGCTGCCGAAGTGGACCGTGGCGTACGGGCCGTCCGGCGGCGCACCGTCGTCCGATGTGAGAACCCGCACGTTGTACCCACTGTAGTCCTCCTGCATCGTCGCCAGGATCGCGGCCTTCACTACCTCGGTCGCACCGGCGTACGCCGGACCAAGAGCGGCGGCGTCAAAGGGCGCAAACGAAACCGCGTCGCGCGCGTGAATACGCACGTCCGCGGCCCTGTTGAAGTTGAGCCACACAACCTGCGGTTGCGGCGCAGGTATGGCGGCGCCGCTGCGCGCGCCGACCTCGAGCTGGAATTCACCGGCGCTGGTCCCGTATGCCGGCGCGACGCCGACATAGAGGGCGGGGGTGTCCCCGCGCGCGATGTGGGCCAGCGACGCGCCCCCGGCAATGACCTGCCGGCGGAGCAGGTCGTAGTCCGCGTCCAGCAGCACGACCAGGAACGCGTCGCCGACCAGGCGCGCGTTGAGGTTCGCCACGGTCCACTGCTCCCCGGCCGCGGCCGGACCGAGGTCGATCAACTGGTAGTCATTGTCGCTGTCCAGCCGGCCCTGCAGGCGAAGAGGCGCGCCGCTGCCCGCGCCCCCGGCGGATGGGGACGCAAGCGCAGGACCCGATTCCACAATGCCCGCGACGGCGGTGATCAGGCCCTCGTCCTGCGGATCGGGCGTCGCCGGCGTACACCCCCCGACGACCACGAGGGTTCCGAGCGCTAGAAGTGCTACGTTGTAAAGCCGCATGTCTTCTCTCCCCAAGGGGTTTGCGACATGCGGCGGCGCAGTCGGCCAAAGGCCGAAGACGCCTGGCAAAAGGCTACCTGAACTATCGCATTCACGCTGGCCAGCCATGAGCGCCCACGCGCAAGAAATCCTCCCGGCAGTGATGTCCGAGAATCGCGGCGGGGCGCGGACTACAGGGAGTGGGGGCGGGGGACTCCATGCCGAGCGTAGTGGGAGAGGTTCCGGTAACAGTCCGTTGAAAAAGGGGACTGGCTCCAAGTCGTACCGCCGTGACGATTTCCAGAACGCGCGCCCGCGAGGTGCCTGTCCCCTTTTTCAACGGCGCGCCCGCGACTGATTTCGACCGGGTCTCGATCCGATGAGAACAGCGTGTCCGAAGTTGCGCCGGGCAGACGGGGTGGCGGTGCTGAGGTTGTTTCCATGGATGCCGAGGAAATCGTTAAGCTGACGCCCGCGGCGGTTCGCGAGCTCATCGATTCGCAGCGCATCGACGCCGTTGCCAAACAGGTGCCGGGGCAACGGCGGGAAGAACGCTGGCCGTTTCCCGGCACGGTGGAGGTCTGGTTGCCGGAGGATTGCTACGGGGAGCGCCACGTTCTGGCCACCCTGCACAACCTGAGCCCCCACGGGCTGGCCATGCGCTCGCGCCGCCCCGTCGCCAAAGACACACGCATCTCGCTGGCCATCCATCAGCCGAGCATGAGCTGCTACGGCTACGGCGTGGTGCGGCATTGCACGCGCGCTCACGTCGGCTATCTGATCGGCGTGGAGTTCACCTTCGAGTCGGACGCAAACACGGAGTCGGAGGGCACCTGAGCCGCCGCTTCCGCCACAAGTGACGGGGCGACCGGGCCACACGGTCCGGGGCTGGGGCGCACGGGCTAACCTCCGGCCAGCGGGGCCGCTACAATCCCGAACATGTCCGCGAGCTTTGTCGAGCACGTATTGCCCAACGGGCTGCGCGTTGTGTGCGAAGTGATGCCGCGCGTGCGCTCCGCGGCGGCGGCGTTTCTGGCCCGCACGGGGGCGCGGCACGAACAGCCGGGCGAGCACGGGGTCAGCCATTTCCTCGAGCACATGTGCTTCAAGGGGACGGCGCGGCGGAGCAGTCGCGACGTGAACGTGCGTTTTGACGAGCTCGGCAGCATCTACAACGCGTACACCAGCAAGGAACACACGGTGTACTACGGCTGGATCCCCGCGCGCCGCCTCGCGGAGCAGATCGAGCTGCTCGCGGACATGCTGCGGCCGAGCCTGCCGCCCGACGACTTCGAGACCGAGCGCCACGTCATCCTCGAAGAGATCGCGATGAACGACGACAGCTTCGACCGCCGGGTCTGGAACTTCGTCCACGAGGTCGTCTTCGGCGCGCATCCGCTCGGGCACGAGGTCCTCGGCGACAAGCCGACCATCCAGGGCCTGCCGCGCGCGACCATGGTCGCTTATCACCGCCGGCGGTACGCCGCCGACAACGTCTGCCTGATCGCCGCCGGGGCGATCGAGGCGGAGGCCGTCTTTGCGGCAGCGGGGCGTTATTGCGGCGCGTGGCAGGGCGGTGCGGCCGGTGGGGCGGCCGACGGGGTGCCGCCGGTCCTGAGCGGGGTCCGCAAGCTGAAGCTGGACCGCTTCAAGCAGCAATCCGTAATCCTGCTTTACCCATCGGTCCCGCGCGGGCACGCGCACGAGGAATCGGTGGAGGCGTTCACGGCGCTGTTTGGGGGACACAACTCGCGCTGCTACTGGAACATCGTCCAGAAAGGCATCTGCACGGAGGCGGGCGCCGTTTGGATCGCGTACCAGAACAGCGGCCTTCTGGCGCTGTACGCCGACGGGGAGCCCGAGCGCTGCCAGCAGATGCTCGACGGCCTGCGCGCGGAGATTCGCGCGGTCAGCGACAGCGGCGTGCGCGCGGACGAGGTGCAACGGGTGAAGAATCAACGCCGTACCCACCTCGCGCTCGAGGCCGAAAGCCCGCGCACGCGGGTGATGCAGCTCGTGGATGACCTGGAGACGCACGACCGGATGCGTACCGCGGAAGCACGCCTGGCCGCGGTCGAGGCCGTCAGCGTGCCGACGATCGTCCGCTACCTGCAGCAGTTCCCCATCTCGGGCGACGGGCTGCTGCTCTCCTGCGGCCCGCGCGACTGGCCGTAGAGGCCGGGCGGAATAAGTCTAATGTTCCCCGAATTCGACGAATTGGTGTGTCAGGTGACACTCGATTCAACGGGCAGAGTGTGGTTCTGGGTCACAGAGGAATCGTCGTCCGAGTCGCTCCGCACAAGCGCAGCGATGGACACGTATCGGATGCTGCCGGCACTGCAGCCTCACTCCTCGCGAATCTCGAGCAACTCGAACAGATTCCCGTCCGGATCGGTGACGGTAACGATGCGCAGGTCGTTGTAGGTCTCGATTTCGTCAACCTGTTGACCGCCATGCTCGAGCAAACAGACCAGTGTGGCATCGAAGTCGTCGGTCGTGACGTCGAAGCGGACGGCTGGATATTTGCCCGGGGGCGGCTGCACGTCCGGATCCCACGGCTCCACCGGCCACAGCAGCCGGAGCGACGAGCCGCCGTCCGGGAAGTCGAGCCGGGCATAGGCGCTGTGCCGGCTGACCTCCTTCTCGGCCACTTCCAGTCCGAGGCCCTCGGCCCAGAAGCGGAGGGCGAGCTTGAAATCGCTGACGTAGATGTGGATGTCGCCGATGTAGAGCATGCTTGTATCCCGCGGGCGGTACGCCCGCGCCTGCCCCTACGCGCCAAGGTCCGTGCGATACTGCGCTCCGTCAAAGTGAATTCGTTCGACGGCACTATACGCGCGGCGGCGCGCATCGGCGAGTGTTTCGCCCAGCGCCGTCACCCCGAGCACGCGCCCGCCCGCGGTGACGACCTGGTCATCGGCCCGCCGCGTGCCGGCGTGGAAGACCACGAGGTCGTCGGTGTTTTCGGGCAGGCCGCGGACGGGCACGCCGACGCGGCTTTTCTCGGGATAACCCTCCGAGGCCATTACGACGCACAGCGCCGCCCGCGGGTCCCAGCGGAGATCGGCCTGGTCCAGCCGGCCATCGACCGCCGCGTTGAGCAATTCCAGCAGATCGGACCGCAGACGCAGCAGAATCGCCTGCGCCTCGGGATCGCCGAAGCGGCAATTGAATTCCAGCACCTTGGGTCCGGCCGTCGTGAGCATGAGCCCAACGTACAGCACGCCGCAGTAGTGAATCTCTTCGCGACGTAGTCCGTCGAGGATGGGGACGATGATCTGTGACTGGACCTGTCCGATGACCTGCTCGTCGACCGCGGGCGAAGGGCAGAAGGCGCCCATGCCCCCGGTGTTGGGGCCCTGGTCGTGATCGCGCAAGCGTTTGTGGTCCTGGGCCGGCTCGAGCAGGTACGCCGTGGCGTCGTCGACGATGGCCAGCAGCGACGCCTCGCGGCCGAGTAGCCGCTCCTCCACGACAATCCGCGCGCCCGCGTCGCCGAAGCTGCGGTGGACCAGCATCTTCTCCGCCGCCAGGATCGCGTCCGCGGGGTCGTCGCACACGAGGACGCCCTTGCCTTTGGCCAAACCGGCGGCTTTGACCACGACCGGCTCGTCGCGCGTGGCGATGTACTGCCGCGCCAGCTCGAAGTCGGCAAACATGCGGGCGTCCGCGGTCGGCACGGCGTACTGCCGCATGAGCTGCTTGGCGAAGACCTTGTCGGCCTCGAGCCGCGCACCCGCGGCCGTCGGGCCAAAGATGCGGAGCCCGGCGGCCTGAAACGCGTCGACGATGCCCGCGGCCAGCGGATCTTCAGGTCCGACGATGGTCAGGCCGATGGACTCACGCCGCGCGACAGCGAGGGCCAGGTCGATGTCTTCCGCCGAGCCGGCGATGTGCGTGCCAAGCGGCTCGGTGCCGGCATTGCCAGGAAGAACGAAGAGCTTGGTCAAGCTTGGCGAACGGACGAAAGCGTGACACAACGCGTGTTCCCGTCCGCCGGAGCCGATCACCAGTACGTTCATGCGCGCTCCTCGGTCGCCGTGCGCCGCAGGTGGCACCGTGCTACGGAGTTGCTGCTCGGGCGCCGCTGGCCGCCGGGCCGGCGACGGTCGGTCCACTACCGGGTTCGGCGGGCCGGCTGGCGGCGGCGGATGCGAGTTGGCTGAGTCTAAAGCGGGCCCAGTTCGCCGGCCACTCGTCGCGGGCCAGGTCGATGGACCGTTGATAGCGCATCGCCGCTCCGCCCAGGTCGCCGCGCTGGCGGGCCAGCTCGCCGGCGAAGAAGTGCTCGTCCTCCTGGAAAAGCAGCGGGCGTTCGCCGACGTTGCCGAGCAGGCTGTCGACGATCGTCGCCATGCGGTCCTCACGCTCGATGCCGGTCATCACGCGGGCGATCGCGGCCGCATACGTCGCCGCCACGGGATCGCCGCGCCGTCCCTGGGTATCGGGCTCCCCCACGTGCAGCGCGACCTGGCGGGCCTCCGCGGGCCGGCCGGCGAGCCACAGGGCGGCGACCCGCTGGAGGGCGGCGGTCGGGGCCTGAGCCGGGTCGAAGTCGGGCTGTTGGATCGCCGCCGCCAGTTCGGACGCCGCCCCGTCATACGCGCCGCCCAGGTAGTCGCAAGCGGCGAGGCGCCAGCGGCTGAAGGCGTCCAGCGCATGACCCGCGAGCTCGTCGCTGTGCCGCAGACACTGCCGGGCGAAGTCGAACCGTTCCCCGTCGTAGGCCGCGTGACCCACGCGGGCACAATCGTACGCCGCCGCATCGAGGAGGCTCGTGGTGATCCAGGGGGGCGAAATATCCACGTTGGGGTGGCGCAGGGCAGTCTCCAGCACCGTGACCTGTGCGTACCGCCCGCGGCGCGGGTCCAACTCGAACAGGCGCCGGGCGGCGTCCCACGCGCCGGCGAAGTCTGCGTCGGCCAGGCTGCGCGCGACCCGCTGCTCCCGCGCGTAGGGGCGGTTGCGCTCAATGACCGCGTCCGCCTCGGCGTAGCGGTACTCGTACACCCCCTTGCCTTGGCCTAGGAGCATCGCGTCGGCATCGTCGCCGACCCAGGCCGCCAGCGGGTGATCCGTGTCGGCCGGCAGCGACCAGGCTGCGATGCGCTCGCCGGTGGCGGGGTCATAGAGGTGGATCGCGCCGTCTCGGGTTCGGACCAGGAGTACGTCGTCGCGCGGGTTGAACGCCAGGGCGCTCACGCCGCTGTTGAGCGGGATCCGTTGCCGGATTTCGCGGCGTGCAACCGCGATGAGCCGGACGACGTTGTCCTCGCAGGCGGCGGCGAGGTAAGCGCCGGTGCGGCTGAAGGCGATAGCGGTGGCGGGCGCGTCCAGCTTGAGCCAGAGCTCGGGCGTCTGGCTCTTGGGTGGCCCAAGGGGCTTGCCGCCGGCACGCGACGGACGGGCGGCCGTCACGCCTGGTTCATTTGCGCTGTGATCGGCGGGGGCGTTTGGGTCAACCAGCAGGAGCTGCCCGTTGGAGCGCACCACGAGCAACTGCTCGGTCTGCGGGACGAAAGCCATGTCCCGGATCAGCGCGCCAACGAAGTCCATCGACCGGGGTGTGCCCTGCTCCTGAGCGGGACCCGTTGTCGTGGACGACTCACCGTCATTCGCCGACGGCGTGTCATCGGGCAGCCACCACCGACGAAAGACGATCCGCTGCTGATCGCCGCTCTGATTGCGAACCAGGAGGGCGATCCGCTCGCCGTCTGCGCTGATCGCCACCTTGTCCAACACCGCGAGGACGGCGTCGCGCCAGGAGTGCGCGCGGGTGGCAAGATCGGCGAGCCGAACCAGTCGCAGCGTTGACCGATCGCGGATAACAGCATGGTCGCCGTGGGCGTCGACCGCCAGAGACATCTCTTCGCTGCCCAGCCCGAGCAGCCGCGGCCGGAGAATCGTGCGCGGCTGCGGGGGGGCAGGGTCGGGAGACTCGCTGCCGCGCGGCGATGCGTAGGCCAGGACCTGTCCCCGGGCCACGGCCATCAGCACGGTGGAGCCGTCGGCCGAAGCCGCCCAGGTCACCGGGGGCGTATCGTGAATCTCGCGGCGCTGCTCGATGCGCTCCGGGGACATCCAGCGTGCGGCCAGGCCGCGATCGTCGAGGGTGACCACGGTCTGATCCGCCGCGGACAGGCTGAGCTGTTCCAGACGGTCGGCCGTGCAGCGCCAGCTTCCCAGCAGCTCGTCGCCGCGGAAAATCGCCAGCCGGCCATCGCGTGCACCCAGCACCACGATTCGCGCGCCGCCGTTGATGTCGAAGAGGTCCCAGTCAGGCGCGGCGTCCAAGAGGCGCGTCCATTGCGGCGGTGCGGCGCCGCGGACGGTGGCGGCGTACACACCGTCGGCCAGGAGCGCGAGGAGGCCATCTTCATCGAACCGGACCGCACGGAGCGCTGCCGGGCCAGTCCAGACCAGCTTGCTGCGTGGCGTCTCACCGGGCGCGAGGGAGACGAGCTCGACACCGGCCGTGGTGGGCACCGCCAGTTGTGCCGGGCGCGCGGCGTAGTCTGCCGGGCCGTTGCGCGTTCCCTGCAGCGCGACCCGGTGCATATGCTCACCGCGCCGGCCGCTGACCAGCCGGACGCTGCGGTCATCGAGCAACAGAAGCGCTTGTCCTTGCGCAGCGGCGTGCACTGCGCTCGGCCGGAAGCGCTCCGTGAGCTGGACGGCCACGCTGGGGCACGAGGCGCCCGGCGGCCAGGCGCGGGCCCAATCCTCGCCCGCGGCCGCCAGGGCGCCGTCGTTGGTCACGTCGAGCAGGGTCACCGGTCCGGGCGTGCGTACCCAATTGGGTGTCGCCGCGGGGGACAGCGGGCGAATGGAGATCGAATCCGGCGCGCTGCACACGGCGGCCCATTGACCGTTTGGGGAGAGGCGCGCCACGGCGCTGGGCGGGCCGGTGGCATGGGCGCGGGGTGCCAGGTTGAGCAGGAGGGCGAAGCTGTCCGAGGTCTGGAGGTAGTAGCGGCGTAGCGCCCAGATCGCCGCCGGGTTCGGCCCCACTTCCAGCGCCTGCCAGTAGCTGTCGCGCGCCTCGCGCACGTCATTGCGCGCCAGGGCCAGGTCGCCGCGCTGGATATGTTGGCGGACGAGCGCGCGGCGCAGGTCCTGTTGGGCCTGCATGGCCTCCGTGGTGCGCTCGCGGGCTTCGTGCAGCGCTTCCTGCTGCATGACCACGGCCGCGCGGGTCTCTTGCGTTTTCTCCACCGCCTCCCGGCGCGCGGCACGCTCGCCGGTGAACAGCACGGCGAATGCTACCAGGAAGCCCACGAGCATCAGCAGGATCAGCCCCGCCATCGCCGCCTGCAGGCGGTAGCGCCGCAAGGTCTTCTTGAACATGTATAGGCCGCTGGCCCGCTTGGCCTCGATGGGCTCGCCCAGGCGCCGGTGACGCAGGTCACGGCCGAGCTCGCCGGCGGTCTGGTAGCGGCGGGCCGGCTCCTTCTCCAGAGCCTTGAGCAGGATCGTGGCCACCTCGTCGTCGATCTTGAGGTTCGCGTGCAGTTGCCCGGCCAGCGAACGTGGGTTGACCGGGTCGTGGTGGGCGATGTGACTGAGCACTTCGCCGAGTGGGCCGTCGACTTCGTAGGGCGGCTGACCGGTCAGGGCTTCGTAGAAGATCACGCCGAGCGAGTAGACGTCGGTGCGCACGTCCACGTCCTGTGAGCCGGCCGCCTGTTCCGGGGACATGTAGGCCACCGTGCCGACGAGCTGCCCGCTCGTGGACAGGACCGCGATCGTGGAATCGGTGGGCGCCAGGCCGTGCACCGGCTTCGCCAGCCCGAAGTCGAGGATGTGCGGCTCGCCGTCAGCGTCCACCAGCAGGTTGGGCGGCTTCAGATCGCGATGAATCACGCCGCGCTGGTGCGCGAAGTTGACGGCCTCGCAGACCTTGTCGAACAGGAGCAGCGCATCGTCGAGGGTCGGGCGCGTCTGGGCGATGTAACGGTCGAGGCGCAGGCCGTCGATGTATTCCATCGCGAAGTAATAGCGGCCGCGGCTGAGCCCCGAGTCCAGGATCGTCACGATATTTGGATTCCGCAAGGACGCGGCCAGCTCCACCTCGCGCTCGAAGCGGCGTCGGGCGTTCTCGCTGGCGAAGGGGCCCTCGAGCAGGACTTTCAACGCGACTTGCCGCTTTGTGCCGAGCTGGGTGGCCCGATAGACGACGCCCTGACCGCCGCGATGCAGCTCCTCTTTGAGTGCGTAGCCTTCTATGCTCGGGCCCAGCGGGTCTGGCTGCCCCGCCTCGCGCGCCGCATCCTGCGCTTCAGTGCCGGTGACGCGAGTGGGCTCATCGGCGTGGGTTGAGCTGCCCGAACCCGACGCAGGCGGTGTGCCGGAGCCGGCGGACGGTGGTCGGTCGTGCGGTGACGATGCCATGGGCGGCCGCTCGAACTGGACGGATTCTGGGCCGCCGATTCTATACGATGCGTCGGCCGAGCGGCAGGACGTGGACCGCGGCGCGGCCGACGACCCTGGAGAACTGGAGGGCCGTGCGCGGGGCGGAACGGCACTGGCGTCCAGCCCGTCGGGTTGCTAGCATACAATACCTTATTGGCAGCCGAGCGTAACCGGTGGAGGGATACTGGCTTCCGGTGAGCGCGAACACCTGTTTGACACTCCAACGCAGGCCTGGCCGACGCAGCCGCGTCGCGCGGGGGCTTGCTATCACCCCGTGACGAGAGGAACGATGGGCAAGGCAACTTGTCGTGACGCGCCGGCTGGCCGGACAGCGGCCAAGCCAATTGAGGACCTGCAACAGGCCGCCGTGCGGTTCGCCGGTGACTCCGGCGACGGCATGCAGCTTGTCGGGGGACAGTTCACCGCAACCTCGGCGGTCTTGGGGAACGATGTAGCGACATTTCCGGACTATCCGGCGGAGATTCGCGCGCCGCTCGGGACGCCGGCGGGGGTCTCGGGGTTCCAAATCAACTTCGCCAGCCGGCACATCTTCACGCCCGGGGATCGGGTGGACGTGTTGGTGGCGATGAACCCGGCGGCGCTCAAGGTGAACCTGGGCGACCTGGTCGACGGCGGGATTCTGATCGTCAACGCGGATGAGTTCGATGCGGCGAACCTCCAGCGTGCGCAGCTCGCCACGAACCCGCTGGAGACGGGCGAGTTGAGCCGCTTTCGGCTCTACAAAATCCCGATTACGCAACAAACCCTGGAGGCGGTGAAGGAGACCGGGCTCGGGCCGCGCGATGCGGCCCGGTGCAAGAACTTCTACGCCCTGGGGGTGGCGTACTGGCTATTCGACCGCCCGCTCACTTCCACGCTGCGCTGGATCAACAGTAAGTTCAACAAGGTCCCGGCCGTGGCGCGGGCCAACACGTTGGCCTTGCAAGCCGGCTACGCCTTCGGCGAGACCGCCGAGCTGTTCACGCAGCGGTATCGCGTGAAAGCGGCGGACCTGCCCGCGGGCAGCTACCGCAACCTCACCGGCAACCAGGCGACGGCGCTCGGGCTCGTGACGGCGGCGCAGCTCGCCGGCCGGCCGCTCTTCTACGGCAGCTATCCCATCACGCCGGCGAGTGAGATCCTGCACGAGCTGAGCACCTACCACAGCTTCGATGTGCGCGTTTTTCAGGCGGAGGACGAGATTGCCGCCATGTGCTCGGTGGTTGGGGCGGCCTTCGCCGGCGCAATCGCGACGACGGGCACCAGCGGGCCGGGTATGGCCCTCAAGCAGGAGGCCATCGGGCTCGCCGTGATGACCGAGCTGCCCTGCGTCATCATCAACGTCCAGCGCGGCGGGCCCAGCACCGGCCTGCCCACCAAAACCGAGCAGGCCGATCTGTGGCAGGCGCTTCTGGGGCGCAACGGCGAATGCCCCGTGCCGGTGCTCGCGTCTCGCTCCCCAGCGGACTGTTTCTGGACCGCGCTCGAGGCCACCCGCATCGCCGTTAAGTACATGACGCCGGTCATCATGCTGAGCGACGGGTACCTGGCGCAGGGCTCGGAGCCGTGGCGGATTCCGGAGTCGCACGAGCTGCCCGAGGTCAAGGTGCAGTTCGCGGCGAATCCCGAGACGTTCCAGCCGTACGCGCGTCTGGAGAACGGCGCTCGGCCGTGGGCGATTCCGGGGACGCCGGGTGTGCGCCACCGAATCGGCGGCCTGGAGAAGGAGCACCTGACCGGCAACGTGTGCTATGTGCCGGAGAATCACCAGCGCATGGTGGCGCTGCGGGCGCAGAAGGTCGCGAACGTGATCCGCGAGGTGCCCGATCAGGAGGTCTACGGGGCGTCGCGCGGTGAACTGCTCGTGGTTTCGTGGGGGGGCACGTTCGGGGCCGTGCGGACGGCGATCGAACGGGCGTGCGAGGCGGGCCAGGACGTCGCGCACGTTCATCTGCGCTGGCTGAATCCCATGCCGCGGAACCTGGGCGACATCCTGAAGCGCTTCCGCAAGGTGTTGGTATGCGAATTGAACCTGGGGCAATTGCAGTTGCTGTTGCGCGCCCACTATCTGGTGGATGCGCTCGGGCTGTACAAAGTGCAAGGTCGCCCCTTCATGGTCAGTGAGATCCTCGACAAAGTCGACGAGCTCCTCGGAGGCAAGACGCTGTGAGTATTGCACCCGTTGATACCGCCGGACTCGGCCCCAGAGACTTCAAGACCGATCAGCAGGTCAAGTGGTGTCCGGGCTGCGGCGATCACTCCATTCTCGTGCAGTTGCAGAAAGTCCTGGCCAGCAGCGGCACCGACCGCGACCACACGGTGTTCGTCTCCGGCATCGGCTGCTCCAGCCGCTTCCCGTACTACATGAACACGTACGGGTTTCACAGTATTCACGGCCGCGCGCCGGCCGTGGCCACCGGCGTCAAGTGCGCGAACCCGGAGCTGAGCGTGTGGGTGGTCACCGGCGACGGCGACGGCCTGAGCATCGGCGGCAATCACTTCTTGCACACCGTCCGCCGCAACATCGGGCTCAAGATCATTCTCTTCAACAACCGCATCTATGGTCTGACCAAGGGACAGTACTCTCCGACGAGCGAGTTCGGAACGCGGACGAAGTCCTCGCCGGCGGGCTCGATTGATTACCCGGTCCACCCGATCTCGGTCGCCATCGGCGCCGAGATCACCTTTGCCGCGCGGGCGGTCGACACCGATGTCGCGCACCTGCAGTACGTGTTGCAGCGGATGATGCAGCATCGCGGCACGGCCTTTCTCGAGGTATACCAGAACTGCCAGGTCTATAACGCGAGTGCGTATGCCTGGGCGACGGATCGTCAGACGCGGCACGAGCACATTGTCTACCTGGAGCACGGCAAGCCGCTGATCTTCGGGAACAACCGCGACAAGGGCATCCGCGTGAACGGTGAGATGCTTGAGGTGGTGGAGCTGTCCCAAGTGTCGCCCGACGAGCTCGTCATACATGACGAGACGGCCGCGAACTCCTCCATGGCCTTTCGGCTGGCGCAGATGCACTATCCGGACTTTCCCGAGCCGCTGGGCGTTTTCCGGGCGGTCGACAAGCCCGCCTACGAGGAGATGCTGATGGGGCAAATCGCCCAGGCAAGGCAGAAGGAAGGCCCGGCGACGCTGGGACGGCTCTTCCAGGCCGGTGAGCGGTGGCAGGTCGGCTAGACCGAAAAAGGGGACATTCTGGTTTTTCACAGAAAATCAGAATGTCCCCTTTTCTTTCGTGGGCGGGCTAGCGGTTCAGCAGCGCATCGAGGGCCGCCTGGTACTCGCGCTTGTGCTTTGCGCCGACGATGCGGGCCGCCTGATTCCCCGCGTGAAACACCAAAACCGTGGGGATGTTCTGAATGCCGTACTGGCTCGCGAGCGCGGCGGCTTCGTCCACGTTGACCTTGCCGACCTTGGCCTTGCCCGCGTAGGTCTCGGCCAGCTCGTCAATGGTCGGGGCCAGCATCAGGCACGGCCCGCACCATTGGGCCCAGAAGTCGACCAGGACGGGGACGGCGGACTTGAGCACCTCCGCTTCGAAGTTGCTCTCGTCGAATGCCAGGGTATGCGCGCCAGCCATGCGGTGCTCCTTTGGTTTCCAGCTCTCTTCAGCCCCAATCTGGCTTCGACGCGATTCTATTCCCTGACCGGTCGTTGTCAAAGGCGGCCGGGCCGGCGTTTGAACAGGCTCGCCAGCGCCGCGAGTCCGTGGTGGCGAAAGACGGCCGATCGGCGGCACGCATCACCCGATCCAGAGCCCTTCCAGTCGCACCTGGAGCCCGTCCGTCGTCTTGTTCAGGTAGTTGATCAGTCCGCTGTGCCGCCACTGGAGCATGCACATCCGCGGCTGGAAGTAGTAGCGGCAGCCGATGCGCAGCTCGGTCCGCGCGTTGCGGACCAGGCCGTCGTACGCCTCGGCGATGTAGTAGCCCAGGTCCTTGAACCCCTCCTGCCGCACCCGCAGCGGCCCGGTCACGCACCAGTTGATGACGCCGGTCCGCTGATCGACTGTCATCGCCACGCCGCAATGCGTGATCGGACACCCGCAGGACATGCCCAGCGGGCGTCCAATCATTAAGTCCCCGGGCTGGACGTTCATCTCGCGCGTGATCAGCGGGTTGTGCGGCAAGATGCACTCGCGCGGGCCGGGCTCCTCCGGGAAATGCTCCAGGTAGAAGTCGAACTCACGACCCAGGCTGTCCTGCCACGTCGTCTGCGGGAGCGTCGGCAGCGAGACTCTGGACGGCGCGGCGGTGACAGTCCGACCTCCGCCGGACGCGGTGACTACCGCGTCGCTCCCGGAAACGTGAATGCAGCGCTCGAGCAACTTCGGCTCAGCGGGCAGCCGGGCCAAGGAGCCGATGCTGGCGGCGGTGCAGCACATTCTCGCACAGCGGGTCGCGTCCTGGCCCCTGAGCGACCGCTCGATCCACTACGGCCTGCTCAACGACCCGCCGCTGCGCCGCGCCGCCAAGCCTGACTCGGTGTACGCCAACGATCGGGCGAGCTACCATGACCTGACGGACCTGCTGACCCGGGCGTGGCCTAACGAGCAAGCTCACCTGCCGGGGCCGCTGGTGAGACGTTCAACTCCGAAAAGCCGTCATGCGGCCCCGGTCAGGTGCAGCGTTTTGTTAGGCTTCCCGGCTCGCGGTTGTGCGCGGCCTCGCCCGCACCCAAATCCAGCCCTCGTGCCGCGCCAATCCTGTGTCCTCGGGTGCTTGCCCTTCTCCACGGAGGAAGTCGAAGCCGGCAAGCACGCAGACCGCTGCATCAAGGGCGTCAGCGCTCAGTTCCATCGCCGCCCTGTCCTCCGGCAATTGAATGATGCGCTCCAAGCTGCCCATGATTGCTTTCCGCTCAGCGATCTTATCTTTCTTTTTGTATCCCGTATCTGGCATGCCGTGCGCAATGAGGGTGGCTGCGGGATATACTTCGATCGCGGCGACTCGCTCGGAATAGCTCGGTTCCCATGCCATCGGAATCGGGAAACCTGTCTTCTGCCGTACGTCGCCGAGCAGCTTGAGTGCTGAATGAGCGGTGCGTGCAATCCTGTCGGCGCCAACGTCCAGCGATTGCTTTCCAAGCCGTGCCTTCACGAATCGGTCGGTTGCGCGCCTAAACAGGTCGTTTGCTGCCACCGTCAAGGGCTCACCCGCTCTGTGCGCCGCGAGCGCTTCGCCCATTGGGCGCGGCCATCCCAGTGGCGCGTCGAACGCAATGAGTGATCTGGTTGGACTGGCCAACCACGCGGCGACCTCTTCAGCGACTCCCCCTTCGCTGGAACACGCGCCCGCGAACCGCGCGACACATCGGTCGGGTCCGGCAACTGCTATCGAAAGGCCGACCTTCGCATCGTCGGTCGCACAATCGATACCGATGATCGTGGTCTGGTCCATCGCTGCGCCCCGTGCGACTCTGAAGCCTAACAACAATTAGATTGAGCCGCATCAGGTGCGGGGTTTCGTTTTCCTGCCCGTATAACAGGCCGTTGGAACGGCTGGCAGAGTCCGCGGGTGCCACTGGCAGCCTGTCCGCCAGTGCGCTCGCCGGGTGCGATGCGTTGGACGTCCAAATGCACTGGCGGACAAGCCGCCAGTGGCACCCGGCACGGACACTACACTGATCAAACGGGAACCCGGCGGCGGTGACTGCGTCTAAAGCAGCGTCCGTAGCCAGAAGGAGAACCCCATGAACCGTCCGAGATTCGCCCCCACCGTGATAAGTGCAGTTCTGGCCGTGTGCCTGACCGCCCTGGCCCAGTCGAAGGAGCCGCTACCCGGCGGGGAGCTGCAAATCATTGACGACAAAGGAACTGTCGTCGGCGCCTGCCCGCTCAAGCACACCGACGTCAGCGCCGACATCGTCGGGTTCGTCGGCCGCGTGACCGTCAAGCAGACGTTCCATAATCCGACGGACAAGAAGATCGAGGCCGTCTACATCTTCCCACTCCCGCAGGACGCCGCCGTGGACGACATGGTCATGCTGGTCGGCGACCGGCGGATTGTCGGCCAGATCAAGGAGCGCGAAGAGGCCCGCGAAATCTACGAGGCCGCCAAGGCCGCCGGCCACATCGCCAGCCTGCTCGACCAGGAGCGGCCGAACATCTTCACGCAGTCCGTCGCCAACATCGAGCCGGGCGTCGAGGTCGCCATTGAGATCAGCTACGTGGAGACGCTCAGGTACGCGGACGGCGTGTACGAGTGGGTCTTCCCAATGGTCGTCGGGCCGCGCTATATCCCAGGCGGTGGCAGCGCACCGGCCCCGATGACGCCGGGCCGCGACACGCCGGAGGTGCCCGACGGCTCGCGGATCACGCCGCCGGTCACGCCGAAAGGCACGCGGGCGGGCCACGACATCAGCTTGACGGTCACCCTCGACGCGGGGATGCCAATCCTCGACCTCAAGAGCGAGCTCCACGAGATTGACGTGGCTGCCCTGGAACGGCGCGCGGACAGCCCGATCCGGGTCACGCTGAAGAACCAGGGGGAAATACCCAATAAGGACTTCATCCTACACTATCGGCTGGCGACGGACGAGATTGGCGACGCGTTGCTGGTGCACGAGGATCAGCGCGGCCGTTTCTTCACGCTCATCCTGCAACCGCCGCGGCGGGTCGTACCGGCGCAGGTCGTCCCGCGCGAGCTGATCTTCGTGCTCGACACGTCGGGCTCGATGCACGGCTTCCCGATCGACAAGGCCAAGGAGGTCATGGGCCGGCTCATCGACACGATGCTGCCGGCGGACACGTTCAATGTGATCACTTTCTCGGGCGATACGCGGGTCCTGTGGGAACAGCCGCGGCCGGCGACGAAGGAGAATGTCGGCCTCGCGCAGCAGTTCCTGGCGGCTCATCAGGGCGGCGGCGGGACGGAGATGATGAAGGCCATTCACGCGGCCCTGGTGAAGACCCAGTCCCGACAGTCCGCTCCGGCGATCCGCATCGTGTGCTTCATGACCGACGGCTACGTCGGCAACGACATGGCGATCATCGACGCCGTCAAGAAGAACGCCGGCACGACGCGCGTGTTCAGCTTCGGCATCGGGAACTCGGTCAACCGCTTCCTGCTCGACGGCATGGCGCAAGCGGGCCGCGGCGAGGTGGAGTATGTGCCGCTCAACGGCGACGCCGAGGCGGCTATGAAGCGCTTCCACGAGCGAGTGCTCGCGCCGGTGCTCACCGACGTCACGATCGATTGGGGCAACCTGCCGGCGACCGAGGTCTACCCGGCCTTGATCCCGGACCTGTTCAGCGCCAAGCCGATCATGATTCATGGCCGGTTGAGCGCTGCGGCGACTGGCACAGTCACGCTGCGCGGCAACACAGGAGCCGGCGCATACGAGGACAAGATCGAAGTGCCCTGGCCCGCGCAGCCGCCGAATCATCCCGCGGTCGCGTCGCTGTGGGCGCGGGCGAAGGTGGCCGATTTGATGATGCGGGACTACGCGGCGCTGCAGGGTGGGCAGTTCCCGGAGCCCCTTAAGCAGCAGATCACCGCGCTCGGCCTCGAGTACCGCCTGATGACGCAGTTCACCAGCTTTGTCGCGGTCGAAGAGCTGACCGTGACCGTCGGCGGCCAGCCGACCAAGATCGCCGTGCCGGTCGAGATGCCGGATGGCGTGAGCTACGAGGGCGTGTTCGGCGAGCAGGCCGGCGTGCAATCGCAATCCATGGCGTATGCCGGTGTGCCGGCACAGGCACGTCGCGCTGGTGGGTTCAACGTCACGCAGGGTGCGGGTGGGCAGGGCGGCGGCATGTTTGGTCAAGGTATGGGGGGCCGAGGGCATGTTGCGCCGGAGGCGAAACTGGGTGAGCGGCAGGTCGCGCTCGACCGCGCGCGAGTCGTCGAGTTGCCGGAGGCGGAGTCGGCGCGCAGTCCCGAGGAACTGGCGCGGGCGAAGCTCGCCGACCCGTTGCGCGACCTGGCGGCGAAAGTCGCGGAGGAAGGCCAGGACGGCGACCTCACCGTTGGCAAGCTCAAGGTCACGAACTACCGCGTAGACGTGATGATCCTACTGCGGGACACGTCGGAGCAGACGGTCGCGGCCCTCAAGGCCCTGGGCTTCGACCAGACGGGCGAGAGCAAAGCCATAAACCTCCTGATCGGCACGATCGATGTGCGCAAGCTCGAAGCGCTGGCCAAGCTCGACGCGGTCATCCGCGTCAAGCCGGTCGCCGCGCCGTGACGCCCACAATCCGAGCCCCGAGCGCGAGCGACGGGCCCGTCCGAGCTCCAAGCGCGAGCACGGAGCCCCGCGCTGCCGCTTGGGGCTCGGATGGGCAGCGCCGCTGGTGGCCCGGCCCGTGGGCGTCGGGTACACTCCCTCGCGTTTGCCGCCGACCTCAGGACGCCCATGAGCGACGATACCAACAAGATCACGCCGGCCAGCGAGCCGAGCTTTAGGGAGATCTTTCGCGGCGTGCGGAATGCACTCCGGCGACTCGGCCCCGGCGGCCCGCTGGCCCTGATTGCCGCAACGCTGCCCGTGATCGGGCTGGCGACTTTGGCGTCCCTGTTCAACGTCATTGGTCCGTGGCTCAAGGCGCAGGCTGGGGTGGGCGTGGCGATCTATATCCTCGGCTTCACGCTGTGCGCCGGGCTCGCCATCTTCCCGACGCACATCCTGTCGGCGCTCGGCGGCTGGGCGGTCGGGTTCGCCGTCGGCGCGCCGGCGGCGTGTTGCGGCGTGCTAGGGGCGGCCCTGGTGGGCTACGCGGTCGGGCTGCGGGCGACCGGCGAGCGGGCCGTCCGCCTGATCGCCGAGAAACCGAAGTGGCAGGTCGTGTACGACGCGCTGGTCGGACGCGGCTTTTGGCGCGCGCTGCTGATCGTGCTGCTCGTGCGGCTGGCCTTGTCGCCGTTTGCGCTGACGAACTTCTTGCTGGCGGCGGCGCGCGTGCATCCGCTGGCGTACGTGCTCGGCACGGTGGTCGGCCTGGCGCCGCGGACCTGCGCGGTCGTGTTTTTCGCGGTCGGCCTCAGAGAGGTCACGATGGAAACGCCGCACAGCCGAGCGTTGTGGCTGGCCAGCCTCGCCGGCACGGTGGTGGCGGTGATCGTGATCGCGGTTCTGGCGAACCGGGCGGTCGCGCGGGTGACGGAGCAGCACGAGGACGCGAAGGGGTAGGGTGGGCACCGCCCACATCAACTGGCTGGAGGGTAAGTGCTGGTGCGAGAATCCCTTCTCGCACCCGAGTGAGCCGGAGTCCTTTCCGGCGGGTTACCAGAGGATGCACGTGTTTGACCAAGCAGCTTGGGAGCGGCAGTTGGCGGGCGAAAGCTGTCCGGTCTGTGCTGCGCTGCCGGAGAGCGCCGATCCGCTTTGGCTGGCGACGCTGCCCTCGGGCCGCGTGCTCTTGCAGAGTGACGGGAACTTCCCCGGCTACTGCATCCTGTACTTCCGTCGGCACGCGACGGAGCTGTTCGAGTTGACGCCGGCCGAGCGCGGCCAGTTGGCCGAAGACCTCAGCCGGGTCGCGCGGGCGATCATGGAATGCTGTCGCCCGGCGAAGCTGAATTACGCCTGCCTGGGCAACAAGGTGCCGCATTTGCATTGGCACGTGGTGCCGCGGTACGCCGACGACGGCTGGTGGGGGCGGGCCTTCTCGCAGCGCCCCGGCGACCAGAAGCGCCCGCAGCCGGCCGAAGAGTACGCCAGATTGCAGACGGCGTTGCGTGCAGCGTTGGGGCTTGCCGGCGGCTAGGCGAGCTGAGCCGGGAGCGTGGCGGCCGCCCGGAATCTGGGCGGCCGCGGGCCCGTGCCGTGCGAGCGGACAGGGTCTTCACGCCTCACGAAACGCTGCGCGAGGCCGTCAGCCCCCGCAAACCCCTTGCGGGAGGCCCCGTCGCCTGGCGAGAATAAAGAGGGTGGCAAGGTCCACCGGCCTTCTTCTTTACGTGTGCCTGTGGGGAGCGCGGATGTACCAGATTGGAATCCGCCACGACGAGCTGAATAAGTACCGGCTCATCAAAGGCAACGATCGGTATGTTGTGGAGCAGAAGGCGCGCGCACAATTGGCGCAATGGGATGAGATGTGGGAACGGCGCGTAGCCGCTGAGGAAAGACGGGCGCGCAAGGAGCAGAATGCTTGGGAACGGCGCGTAGCCGCTGAGGAAAGACGGGCGCGCAAGGAGCAGAATGCTGCGGAACGACGTGCGCAGAAGGAGAAGCTTGCCGCCGACCGTGAACGGAAGAAGCGATTGGCTGCGGATCGGACGCGAGACGCACAAGCGGCAATTACCGCATCGCGCCATTTGCTCAGGGACACTCTGAGCGTAAACGACGCGATCGACTGGGAGAAGTTGAAGGACGACTCGCAATTCGACAAACCTTGCCCTGTGTTGCCCCCTGAACCCAGTCCGCCGCCAAAACTGGCGCGACCGCCCGCGCCCGACGGCTCGGACCGGAAGTACGCTCCGCCCATCGGTATTCTGGGGCGGCTGTTTCCCCGGCGCTGGGATGCCAAGATGGCAGCCGGCAAGGCTAGGTTTCAGGCGGACCATGCGGCCTGGCGCCGCAAGGTGGAATCGCTTTCGACGCGCGAAAAGACAGAGGGTGAAGAATATCGCGCTGCTCATCGAGTTTGGAAAGCCCAAGTTGACAAGCTCCTCGCGCAGTGGGAGGGCCAGCGAAAGGAGTTTGAGTCCGAACAGGCGGTGCGGAACGCGGCGATCGACCAACGGCGCGACGAGTACCTAGCTCGTGCCCCCCGCGCGATACAAGAGTACTGTGAGTTCGTGCTGTGGCGCTCCCGCTACCCCGAGAGCTTCCCGCGGAACTATGAGATCGAGTACGTCGAGCCCACTCGCACCGTCATCGTCGATTTTACTCTGCCGGGGCCGCAGCACCTTCCGCGCGTCGCCGAGGTCAGGTATGTCCAGTCGGAGGACGAGTTCCGGGAGGTGGCGCTCGACGGTGCCGACTTGGACGAGCTGTTCGACGATGTCCTCTATCAAGTCGCCCTTCGAACCATTCACGAACTGTACGAGGCGGATGTGGCGCAGGCAATAGACTCGGTTGCCTTCAACGGGTACGTCGACTCGATTGACCAAGCCACGGGCAAGGAAGCACACTCCTGCGTTCTTTCCCTCCAGACCAAGCGAGACGAGTTCCTGGCGATCAATCTGGCAAACGTCGTGCCGAAGGCTTGCTTTAAGAAACTGAAGGGCGTTGCGGCCGCTCAACTGCACAGCCTCACGCCGGTTGCGCCCATTGTACAGATGAACCGTGAGGACAAGCGGTTCATTGCAGCGCGCGGGGTCGTGCAGGAGGTGAATGAAGGCTTCAATCTCGCAGCAATGGACTGGGCGGATTTCGAACACTTGATCCGCGAGGTTTTCGAGAGAGAGTTCGCCGAGAGTGGTGGTGAGGTGAAGGTGACACGCGCTAGCCGAGATGGTGGGGTGGACGCCGTAGCTTTCGATCCCGATCCCATTCGCGGCGGCAAGATCGTGATCCAGGCAAAGCGGTATACCAACACTGTCGGCGTCTCAGCGGTTCGCGACCTGTACGGAACCGTTGTCAACGAAGGGGCGACGAAGGGCATTCTCGTGACGACCGCGGACTACGGACCGGACGCGTACGAGTTCGCGCGCGACAAGCCTCTTACACTCCTCAATGGGAGTAACCTGCTGCACCTTCTCGAGAAGCACGGTCACAGAGCACGAATCGATCTCAAGGAGGCAAGGCAAGTCCTCGCGGCCCAGGCGAGGGACCGTGAGAATACCGGGGGGACTTCGTCATAGGCGGCGCACCATGCGCGCCGTCGGCCTCCGACCGCGCGGCAGAGCCGCTTCCCGTTGCGCGGGCGGGGCGTTCCCGCACCGCCCCGGCGACCAGAAACGACCGCAACCGGCCGGAGAGTACGCCCGCGTGCGCGCGGCGTTGCGGGCAGCGCTTGGGGCGGGCGCGTGAGGCACTGCTCGAGAGCAGTGGCACGGCGCTACGGCTAGCCGCCGATCTGCGGGCTCGTGATGGCACGCTGGAAACGCGCGAAATCGGCCAGATCCACGTCGCCGTCGCCGTCCAGGTCGGCTTGCGTCGGGTCGTCGGGCGGCAGCGGGGTGAACTCCGCGGAGACGACGTAGGCGGCCTGCCCGATCACCGGCAAAGCATCCTGCTGCGCAACGCCATCCAGGGTCGCGAAGACCGTCAGCTCGTACACACCCGGGTTCAGCTCGGCGGCCCCGGCGACCGGCGCGGCGACGACCAGGGAGTGCTCCAACGGATTCCACGTGCCGTAATCGGCCGCGATCAGAACCTCATCCTCGTATACCACCTCGCCGGCGATTTGATTCACTTGCACCCACACCCGCAGGGTCATCATCCAATCCCACGCGCTAATGTCGACGTCCGCCTCCACCGCGATGTGGCCGAGGAGATCGAGCGTCGCCGCATCCGCAAACGCAAACTTCACGCGGTAGGAGCTCTGGGCGCTGGAGGTGTGAAAGTCCCAGGGCGCGTTGCCGAAAGGGGTCACCTGGATTTCGCCCGCCCCGAACGCGTCGAGGATGTTCGCGCCGATCGTCGAGTACTGGTCAGCGCTGGCATACCGGAGCACATCGGGCAGGTCGACGCAGATGTCAGCTTGCCAGGTATCGAAGCCGGCAGCGGCGGCGGATTGCTCGACCGGAGTGTTGTAGTAGTCGGTAACAGCGACGGTGAGGTAGCGCTCCTGCTCAAACGGGTAGATCAGTTGCGCAAGCGCGGCGGCCGGCAGAACGAGGGCCGCAATGACTCCTGGCACGAAGCAACGCATGGGATTCTCCTTCTCCTCGTCCATGCTGCGCGGCGCGGATCTCCGCCGGCTCGCGCTCAAACCGCAGTAAGAGGCCCCGTACCAGCGATTCTAATCAAACGGCTTGGCGCACTACAACGATAATCGGCTGGAGCCGGCGCGTTCGCGACTATTGGGACGTAAGAGGAAGCGGGACAGAGAAAGCAGGACAGGTCCAGTTCTGGACAGAAAGCGGGACAAGTCCGACGCTGGTGCGAGAATCCTTTCTCGCACCGTTTGCGGCGGGAGTCCCTTCCCGCAACGGTCGTTGCTCGCGCACTGCCGCGCTCCCTCAACCGTGCCTGCGCGCGCCTGGCCCGGTCAATCCTTCGCTGGCACAGGTCCCGCGAGCAGCGCGTATTCCTCCAACGGCGTGCGGTCGCCGGCGGCGATCAGCTCGCAGTTCAGCCGCACCTTCGGCATTTCGATGTCGACGAAGCGGCGGGCGACACGCTTCTTGCGCTCGCGGGCCTTGTGCCACTGCTCTGGAGCAGTGTCACGGTCCACCAGCGAACCGGGCCGAAAACGGCCCGGCTCGGCTTGCTGGAGCAGCAGATGGCCGATGTACACCGCCGCGGCGGCGTCGACGAGTTTGCGGCCCGCCAGATCGAGGAAGTCCGTGCTCTGGCTCTTTACAAACGTGATCGTGTTGAGCACGTGCATCCGCCCCTCGACGAGCTTGTTCTTCAGCTCCGCCAGCAGCGGGTCGGCGTACTGGACTTCCTCGAGCTCCGCCAACCGCCGCTCGAACGCACCGGAGCACACACCGCGAACCGCGGCCACGACCTGAAGCTGGCTCGTGCCCTCGTAGATGTTCGTGATGCGGGCGTCGCGCAGGTAGCGTTCGGCCGGGTAATCCCGCATGTAGCCCGACCCGCCGAGCACCTGCAGCGCCGTGTCCGCGACGCGGTTGCACATCTCCGACGCGTAGTACTTGCTCATCGGCGTGAGCATGCCGCTGAGCCGTTTGAGCGCCCGGGCCAGCTCCTTGCGGGCCTTCAACTCGTCCTTGTCAGCCGGCGGCCGGAATTCCAGGATCAGCGTGTTGTTGTTCTCGATGTCGCAGATACGGCTCGTCTCGTAGGTCAGCGCGCGGGCCGCCTCGAGCGCGATCTTCATCTCCGTGATCATCTCGGCGACCGCCGGCAGCCGCTCGATCGGTCCGCCGAACTGCTTCCGCGAATTCGCGTACGTCCGCGCGAGCCGATACGCCGCCTCGGCGATGCCGAGCGACTGGGCGGCGATGCCGACGCGGGCGCCGTTCATGAGGGCCATGACGTAGGTGATGAGGCCGCGCTGCCGCTGCCCGATCAGCTTGGCTGGCGCGTCGTCATACACCAGCTCGCACGTTGGCGAGCCGTGGATGCCGAGTTTGTGCTCCAGGTGTCGGACGCGGATGCGCGCGCTGCGCTCCGATAGGAACAGGCTCAGGCCGCGGCCGTCGCTGATGTCCGCCTCGCTGCGGGCCAGCGTGAGCAGAATCTCGCCGCAGCCGTTGGTGATGAACCGCTTCACGCCGCGGAGGTACCACGCGCCGTTGTCGTCCTGGATCGCCCGCAGGCGGATGGCCTGGAGGTCGCTGCCGGCGTCAGGCTCAGTGAGAACCATCGCGCCGGTCACCTCGCCGCGTGCGAAACGCGGCAGGTATTCGTCCTTGATCGGGTCGTCGGCGAAGGCGTTGATCGTCTCGGCGATGCCCTGGAGACCGAAGATGTTCATGAGCGACGCGTCGGCCCGGCTGACCATCTCGATCGCCATCGTGTAGACCAGGTTCGGGCAATTGAGCCCGCCGTACTTGCGCGGCAGCGTGAAGCCCATCAGGTCGGCCTGGGCCAGGCGGCGGAGGTTGTCGGCCACGAGCGGGTGCAGCGTGACCGTGCCATCCTCGTTGAGGGTATGGCCCTCGGCGTCGACCTGCTCGGCGCGCGGGGCGATCGTGTTGCCGGCGACGTCGCCGGCGATCTCCAGCACCCGGCGATAGTTGTCGATCGCATCGGCCTCGTCGATCGGGGCGTAATCAACGCCGGCCTTGGCGTCCTCGAACTCGCGCTCCTGTATACGCCCGAGCTCGCCCAGGTCGATGTGCTGGAAAAGGAACAGGATATCGTCGTTGTCGAGAAAGAAGTTGGGCATTCTGAGCTCTCAGGTTTAGTCAAGGCAGAATCACCAGCATCACGCTGGCGATTGATCGGTCTCAGGGCGAGGGTTGGGAGGTAGCGTCAAGCTGAGCGTCTCCATCACCATCGGGGCAACGGAATCCAGCCACTCGTTCGAGACCTGCATTTCTCCTTCGTCGTTGATCCGCTCGGCTCTCAGTTCCGCGTTTCTTCCGAATGCCCTGAGGTTCGCCAGCCAGACGCTCGGCATGCTCAGTGCGGCCTCAAGGGTGTGTACCGGTACAACGCCGACTTTCTGGTCGCGGCCGGCGGCATGGACTGAGATTGCGCGGAACCCGACGTTCATCGCATAGCCGACACAGAGATTATTCAGCTCACACGCCTTGCCCCACCATTGGGTCCACTGCACCATCGTTAAGAGTGGAAGCAATAGGTCCAGTATGTCGAGCGAGAGTTCTTTGCGCGATGTGAAGCTGTAGCCGTGCTGCTCTAGAACCCGGCGCACTTCCTTATCGCTAATCTCCGTCGGCGCTGGCAACTTACCGCCCACGCGCAGCTCCTTTCTGTCGCCTCACTCCTTCGGCTGCTCCTTGGTCGCCTTGGTCACCACTGGGAGCAAGTACCGCCACACGTTGTATCCGACCAGTCCGACCCAGCCCGCGACCAGCAGTATAGAGCCTGGAATAGCCAACTCAACAAGATCGGGCAGTCGAAAGGCCGGGGTCTCGTGCGCCATCCCGTAGCGCACATACCCGCACACCACCAGTACCAGACCGATGACCAGCATTGCCAGCGCCAGCTTGCGAATGACTTCCATAATCGTGCTCCCGTCAAGCAACCGCGCTTGCGCCCGCGCAGAGCCCGGTCGGCACGTTCGTCGGCCGGCGAGCCGCCGGCCGCTACTCTTTGGGCCGCTCCTTGATCGCCTTCACCATCATTGGAATCACCTGGTTCAGGTCGCCGACGATGCCGTAGTGGGCCACGCCGAAGATCGGGGCTTCCTTGTCCCAGTTGACCGCGACGATCTTGGCGGACTCCTCCATGCCGGCCCGGTGCTGGATCGCACCGCTGATGCCGCAGGCAATGTACAGGGCCGGCCGTACGGTCGTGCCGGTCTGGCCAACCTGGTGCTCCTTGCCGATGAAGCCGCCGTCGACCGCGGCGCGCGAAGCTCCAACCGCCCCGCCGATCGCGCCCGCCAGGTCGTGAATCACCTTGAAGTTTGCCTTACTGCCGACGCCGCCGCCGCCCGCCACGATCGTCCGTGCGCCCTTCAGGTTCACCCGCCGCGCCTCACGGTGCCGCTCGATCAGCCGGACGGCGAAGTCCGCCTCCTGGAACGCGATCTTCTCCGCGACGATCTCGCCCTTGCGCTGCATGTTCGGCTCGCGCAGCGGCATGACGCCCTCGCGGACGGTCGCCATCTGCGGCCAGCGCTCGGGGTTGATGATCGTGGCGATGATGTTCCCGCCGAACGCCGGGCGAATCTGCAGCAACAGGTTCTTGTGCGTCGTCTTGGCCGCGGGGTCGGGCACGTCGTCGATGTCGAGATCGGTGCAGTCGGCGGTCAGGCCGCAGCGCATCGCCGACGCGCAGCGCGGGGCCACGTCGCGGCCGAGCGCGGTCGCGCCGAACAGCACGATCTGCGGCTTGTGCTTTTCGATCAGCGTGCAGATCGCGCGCGCGTAGGGCTGCGTCTGGTAATGCTCCAGCCGGCGGTCCTCGACCAGGTACACGCGGTCGGCCCCGTGTGCGATGAGCCGGTACGCCAGCTCGCGCACATTCCAGCCGGGCAGCACGGCGCCCACTTTGACGCCGAGGCGGTCGGCCAGTTCGCGGGCCTTGCCGCACAGCTCCAGCGCGACATCATGGAGCGAGCCGTCTTCCTGCTCGGCGAATACCCAGACCTCGCCCTGGCGGTTTTGTTTGATCATAAGAACTCTCGGTCAACGGTAGGGTGGGCATTGCCCACCAACGAAAAGCTCGACGTCGGCCACGGGGGGCCGACGCTACATCACCCGAGCGTGTGATCCACGACCAGCTCGCGCACCAGCCGCCGCACGCCGTCCTCCGTCGGCGGAATCTCCGTATAGCCCTGTTTCGTCAGCACGATCGCCTGCACGCGGTGCACCTTCGTCGGCGAGCCGGCCAGGCCGCACCAGCTCAGGTCCGCCCGGATGTCATCCAGGCCCCACTGCTCCAGCATGAGCCCCTGGCAGCGCAGCCGCTCCGCCCGGCGCTCGACCTCTTCTTCCTTCGCCGCATCCGCTGCGTTCGGCATTTCCGCGGCGACCGCGGCGACCAGCTCGGCGCGGACCCGGGCGCGCTTGTACTTCATGACCCGCCGGGCCGCCGGCGGCCGCGGCTCGGCCGCGCTGTCCAGCACAGTCACCAGCACCGGTAGCCGCACCTCGACGATCTCCCAGCCGTTGCCGACATTCCGCCGAATGCGGGCGGTGCGATCGCGCAGCTCGACGAGCTGTTCGAGGTATGTTACCTGCGGGATGCCGAGCTTCTCGGCGCACTGCGGACCGACCTGGGCGGTGTCGCCGTCGATCGCCTGCCGGCCGCAGAAAACAAAGTCGTACTGGCCGATGGTCCGAATGGCCTGGTTGAGGATGTAGCTCGTCGCGAGCGTGTCGCTGGCGGCGGCCCGGCGGTCGGTGAGCAGGATCACACGGTCCGCGCTGCGGTAGAGGCATTCGCGCAGCACCGCGGCGGCCATCGGCGGGCCCATGCTGAGGACCGTCACGCTCCCGCCGTGCCGGTCGCGAACCTGGAGCGCGATCTCCAGCGCGCGGAGGTCGTCGGGGTTGAAGATCGCCGGCAACGCCGCCCGGTTGACCGTCCCATCGGCCTTCATCGCCTCGGCGGTCACGTTGGCCGTGTCCGGCACCTGCTTCACGCAGACGATGCTGTGGTATGGCACGCTGAGCTCCCTGACTCTCTCGCTGCAGGAAACAGCCGGAAACTAGCCGCCCGCCGCAGCACCGTCAAGCCGCCGCCGTTGTGTGGCGCGGGCTTCCACCCGGTGATGTAGCGGCCGGCGCCTCGCCGGCCGTTGTAGCGTCGGCCCCCCGTGGCCGACGTGGAAGGGGGACGGGCCACAGATGAACACGCATGAGCACAGATACAGACAGGGTCGCTGATCCGTGTGCACCCGTGTTCATCTGTGGCTGGGCTCCTCCGCTTGCTTTTGTGGGGCGTGTACCTAAGCTTTGTGCAACTGGCGTGGTGCAACGGCCGGGAATCAGACGGCTTACCCATGTGGCTGAGCAGCCTCTGGCTGATCGCTGAAAGCTGAGAGCTGACCGCTTGGCCGGTCGTCTGCCTAGGAGACCACGGTGAAAGACATCTCGTTGGGCCTGATGAACGGCAAGAAGGGCATGATCTTCGGCGTCGCCAACGACCGCTCCCTGGCGTGGCATATCGCCGAGCGGCTGCACGCGGAGGGCGCGGAGCTGGCGTTCACGCACCTGCCGCCGCCGAAGATGGAACGGCGGGTCCGGCTGCTCGCGGAGCCGCTGGGCGCGACGTGCATCGTGCCGTGCGACGTGACGGACGACGAGCAGGTGCGGCGGGCGTTCCAGGAGGCGAATCGGCAGATCGGGCCGCTGGACCTGCTCGTGCACTCGATCGCGTACGCGAGCCGGGCGTCGCTGTCGAACCCCTTCTACAAGACGAGCCGGGCGGACTTCGCCCAGGCGATGGACATCAGCGTGTACTCGCTGCTCGCGTTGTGTCAGCACGGCCTGCGCTACCTCAGCGAGGGCGCCAGCGTGCTGACGCTGACGTACCTCGGGGGGGTCAAGATGGTCCCCGGCTACAACGTGATGGGCGTGTGCAAGGCCGCGTTGGAGTCCAGCGTGCGGTACCTGGCCGGCGAGCTGGGCCGCGAGAAGAACATCCGCGTCAACGCGATTTCCGCCGGCCCGGTGCAGACGCTGTCGTCGGCCGGCGTGTCCGATTTCGACAAGATGCTGCGGCACTACCCGACCAAGGCCCCGTTACACCGCAACATTCGCCCCGCCGAAGTCGCCACCGCGGGGCTGTACCTGCTCTCGGACCTATCGAGCGGCGTGACCGGCGAGGTGCACTACGTGGATTGCGGGTACAACATTGTCGGGTGGTGAGGAAAAACGGGGACTGGCTCCGCAGCGGCGAAGCCGCAAGGTGCCTGTCCCCGCTTTTCACTGGCGTCCGCGGTTCGGATTGGCCCACACGGAGGTCGGACGCTACACGTCGGCCGACGGGTCGTCGGCCGCTACTTTCGGTCGGGGTCTGGCAACTTAAAGACCTGGTCGCCGTAGCGGACTTCGCCCGTGCGGAGAAACTCCTCGAGGTGCTCGCGGCACGTGCCGCAGCCGGTGCAACAGCCGGTGCGGCGGATCAGCTCCTCGATGTCGGTGATGTCGTGGCGATGGGCGTAGCTGCGCAGGCCGATGAAGCTGAGCTGTTTGCAGTCGCAGCGCGTCGTGCCCATCGCTGTGAATTATAACCGCGGGGACGCGGAGAGCGCGGAGGGCACAAAGCGTCGTTCTTATCTCCGGCAACGAAGTTGGGTGCTGCGAATCACTCTCCGCACGCTTTGCGATCTCGGCGCCTTGGCGGTTTCGTCAGCCGGTAGGCGACAGGTAACGGCTCGCCCAGGCGGCCAGCAACTCGGCGACGTACCGCGCGTCGTCCTCGCGCGCGATCAGCAGGTGGTCGGCCCCGTCCAGCGAGATGAAATTCTTCGGGTACTTCGCCGCATCAAAAATCCGCCGCGCGTGCTCGATCACGACCACGTCATCGTCCGGCGAATGGAAAACCAGCAGCGGGAGCCCGAGCTCCGCCGTATCGCGCTCCAGATCGTGCTTCCGCAGGTCATCCAGGAGCTGCCCCTTGATTCGCACCGGCCGGCCCATGATATCGACCTCGGTCGATTCGTCGGGCCGCAACGGCCGCGTCTGCCGGGTCAGGAACTCCAGCGTGTGCTGCGTGCTGCTCGGGGCGGCGATGGTGGCCACGCAACGCGCCTCGGGGATGCGCGGCGCGGCTGCCAGCATCGCCGTCCCGCCGAGGCTGTGGCCGATCAGAATCTGCGGCGCCCGATAACTCGTGCGGAGGAAATCCGCCGCCGCCACGAGGTCGTCGAGGTTCGACGTGAAGTTGGTGTCGGCGAAGTCCCCCTCGCTCTCGCCGAGCCCGGTAAAATCGAACCGCAGCATGGCAATCCGGCGATCGACGAGCTCGCGACTGATCCAGGCCACGGCCTTGAGGTCCTTGGTGCAGGTGAAGCAATGGGCGAAGAGGGCGTAGGCGCGGGGGTTGCTGGCGGGTGAATCGAGGCGCGCGGCGATGCGGTGGCCGAGGGCGCCGGTGAATCGCACGTGCTCGCGCCGCGGGAACATGCCAAAACGGTAGCGCGCGCGGTGGCCTGGGGCAAGGCGGCGCGCGCGGTTATCGGAAGCTGCCGTGGGCCCGGGGCCACATTTGCGAGGCGTACAAAAGAGCTATCGGAGTTTGCTCAGCGCGCCCGCTAATCCAGTCGATGGAAGCGGAGCAGCGGCAGTATTACGGCTCTTGGTGTGGCCCATGGCACGCCGCTGCGGAACTCGGACCTGAGGCAGGGCATGAGCGCGGTAGTGGCCCACGCAATTCGGAGCTACGAGGACGACGGGGGACTGGTCCTTACCGCTGACGCGCCCGGGACGGCGTTGCGCACGACGAGCCAGCCGCCCGGATCACGCGGGGCGAAGTGGCGGCGCTTATGTGACGATCTGACCGCGCGCGCCGAGATGCTGCGGCGGCTGCGCGACGAGATCGAGCCGAAAGCCGCGGCGCTCGAAGCGCGCGCCAAGGAGCTGGACGCGCGGGCGGGCGACCTCGACGCCCAGATCCGCCGCAGCGAGATGCTCGCGGCCGAGCTCGCCCATGGCAGCGCGGACCTGGCCAAGTACGCCACGCAGCTCGACACGCGCCGCGCGGACCTGGACAAGCAGGCTGAGGGCCAGCAAGCGCGCGCCGAGGAGCTGGCGGCGCGGGCCGCGGCGCTCGATGAGCGGACCAGCGAGCTCACGGCCCGGGCCCAGACCCTCGACGAGCGCGCCAGCGAGCTGGTCGTGCGGGGGCGTGAGTTGGACGAGCGGCGGGCGGAGCTGGAAAAGTCGCGGACCGGGCTCGAGGAACTGCGGGCGAAGCTGGGGAACCGCGAGCGCGAGCTTGAGGCCCGGGTCACCAAGGCGGTGGCCCGCGAACACGCCGTGGAGCAGCGCCAGCGCCAGCAGGAGCAGGTGTCCCGCGAGCTGGTGGCACGGGACGCTGAGCTGGCGCGACGGCAGACGCTGTTGGCCAACGCGGCGCGGAAGCTGAAGGAGCGCCGGCGCGAACTCGAGCAACAGCGCGCCGAGGCGGAGGCCGTGCGCGGCGAGCTGGCTACGCGCTCGAGGACATTGGCGGCCGAGGCCGAGACACTCAGCGCGCGGGCGGGAGAGCTGGCCCGCCGGCGCGAGGACCTTGGGACTAGCCTCCTGCAGCTTGACCGCCGGACCGAGAGCCTGGATCAGCGGGCCATTGAGTTGGACGAGCGCGACCGCGTTCTGGATCGTCGCGACGACGTCCTGGCGGCGCGCGAACGCGAGGCGGAAATCCGCCGCGCGAAGCTCGATACCGAACGGAGCGAGTTCGACACGCTGGTCGGCACCATGACGCGCTGGATTGGGGCCTACCTGGGGACAGGCGACGGCGCGACCGTTGCGGCGGTCGAATCCGCTCCGACCCGCGAACGGCCGGTCTGAGATCCTGGGAGTCAGTTCACTTCCGACTTGCCGGCCCGCGGACGCGGTGTGTTGGGGGGCACCGCGGCGGGGCGGGCGCAACAACCGATCCCCCCAGACGCTATACTCCTGCGAGCGCGCGGAGGCAGCGTATGGACGGTCGCCGGTTCCTGTGCTTCGGGCTGGGTAGCCTCGTGATGTGCCTTGGGGGGTGTCCCCAGGACGCCGATCCGGGCGCGCTCCTGCCCGCGCGCGAGAGCCCCGCGGTCGATCTGAGCGGGTTCACCCTCGTGGCCCGACTCGCGCATGTCACGGACACGCATCTGGTGGACACGCTCTCGCCCGCCCGGTTCGCCGGGGCGCACGAGATCACGCGGAGTGCTTGGCGCCCGTATGAGGCCTACGCGACTCAACTTCTCGACGGCGTCATCCGCACCGTCAACCGGATTCACGCGTCGGGACGCCGCATCGACCTCCTGCTGCACACGGGCGATGCGTGCGACAACGTGCAGTCCAACGAACTGGCCTGGCTGGTCGGCCTCCTGGACGGCGCGGCGGTTGATCCGCTTTCCGGACCCGATGATCGTTCCGCGGACCAGCGGCCCGAGCCGGCCCTGGACCCTTATGCCGCGTTTCAGGCGCAGGGCCTGTATCAACAGGGGCGGCACGGCGACCTGCCCTCGATCCCGTGGTACGCGTTGCTGGGCAATCACGAGGTTTACGCGATCGGCGTGTTCCCGATCTTCGAAGACCCCGACGGGCATCGAACGGCGCCGCTGCCGCTCGACACGCGGCCCGGCCTGCTGCTGCCGGTGCGTTTCGATCCGGTGGGCTCGTGGGCGCACGGCCGAGTGACGCTGGCGAACCCCGGCCCGCCACCGCTGCTGGAAGCGCCGCAGTACGTTGAGCCCAATCCCGCGCGGGCCTATTTCAACAAACAGGAGTACGTGGAGGCACTGCTGGCGACGACAACCGGACCGCCCGGGCACGGCTTCGGCGATCCGGACACGGCGCTCACCTGGTATTCGGTTACGCCCGTCGAGGGGTTGCGGCTCATCGGTCTGGACACGACCGATCGAGCCGCCAAGTCGCCGGGATATCCGTACGACTTGGGGGCCATCTCGCGGGCACAGCTTGACTTCCTGCGCGGTGAGCTCGAGGCGGCAACGACTCGCGGCGAGCTGGTCATCGTGGCCTCGCATCACCCAAGCGCGGCGCTGTTTCCGCTGTTGGGCAGTGAAGTCTCGCCGGAGGAGTTTCGTGACGTGCTGAGCGCGTCCCCGAGCGTCGTGCTGCACATTTGCGGACATTCGCACCGCAACCGCGTCATCGACCGCGGCGGCTACGTCGAGATCGAGACGTGCTCGACCCTGGACCCGCCGCAGGAGGGGCGGCTGATCGAGGTCTGGCGAAGCGCGGGCGACGGTCGTGTCGCGGTCACCTATGAGATGTTCTCGCACCTGGACGATTCGCTTCCGGCGCTGGGGGCCGACCCGCTGCGTGCCTTGCGCGAGCAGGCCCACGCAATCGCTGCCGCGGACAAATCGGCGGCGCAGCGCGCGGCGCGGTTCGACCGCACGGAGGAGGGCGCGTACGACACGCCCACCGATCGCACCGGGGCCGTCTTCCTGCAACGGTAGTGCCGGACGACGGGTTGAGTAGGCCCAGCACCCGCGTCTCCGAGGCAATTGCCAGGCCCGATTGCCGGTTCGGTTCCGCCTGGCAGTCCGTTGAAAAAGGGGACTGTCCGCCGCGGCGGACCGCCACAAACGGCTTTCGCGGTAGCGCCGAGCGGCCTTCCAGCGGTGCCTGTACCCTTTTTCAGCGGACTCCTACGGGCAATGATCGCTGCTCAGGCAGACCACGAACGGGTTGATGTCTCCAAAGTCGACGACGCCATCCTGGTTGATGTCGGCGTTCATGAAATAGCAATCGGGGTACATCTGCTGATACTGCGTCGGGTCGGTCAGCGCCAGCACGAACGGGTTGATGTCGCCGATGTCCACGACGCCGTCGCAATTCATGTCGCCGATCACGCTAAACGCGGCCCACACGGTCTTGTTGCTGTCCATCACGATCGTGGCGGGATTGGTCGAGCCATTCAGGTCGCCGGACCACTGGTCAAAACGCGAGCCCGCGGCCGGGTGGGCGGTGAGCTGCACGGAGGTGCCCGCGGGGTACGTTCCGCCGGCCGGGTCGAGGGTCACGGTACCCTCGCCGCTGGTGTTGACCGTCAACGTGTAGCCGGTGGACTGCACGACGCTCGCGCTGCCCTCGTAAGGCAGGCGGCCCTGCTTCGTCACGGTCACGTACAGTGTGCCGGTGGAAGCCGGCGTGACCGTGAAGGTGGCCGAGCCGCTCGAGTCGGTCTGCATTATTTGATAGACATCGCCGGCCTTCCACAGGCACACCGTGGCCGCCGACAGCGGGTTACTCCCGCTGGAAACCTGGACCGTGAACGTGTTCGGCACGCCGACGTTGATGGAGGTCGGGTGCGTCACGGTCATGCTCAGGATCCCGCCGGTCCAGACCGGTAGCTCGGGATCGCCCAGGAGGGTCAGCTCCGTCCAGATGTACTTGTAGTAGTCATCGCTTGGGTAGTAGTCGTTCTTGTGATCCAAGACCGCCGTCCCCAGCTTGTACCAGTTTTGCTGGACCAGAGACCGGAAGAAGTACTTATCGTAAAGCAGGGACAAGCTGTCGAGGTCGCCAGGATAGTACCAGCCGTAGCGGGAGTTCCCGATAAAGGCCACCCCGCCGCCATTGGTGTTCCGCACGAAGTGCTCAGCGATGCAGGCGTCAACGTCGAAGGCCGCTGGATCGCAGCCCATCGAGTACAGGATGCCTTGACGATCGCCGTTGGTCAGCGCGTCCATATCGCCGTTGTCTAAGCCCCAGCCGTGATTGACGTAGCCGGTCCCCATGAAATCCGACCCGGAGTGATCGGAATGGTTCATCAGCATCTGGCCGGCGTTCATGGCCGCGATCACGTTCGTCCGGTGATTCCCACTGTGACTATCGTACACCGCCGTCACTGCCCAGGGAGGCGGCATGTACTGCTGCGCGATGGCGGTCTTGGCGTCCTCCGTGGGCGTGCTGTAGTCGAGGTCAAAACCGAAGAAGCCCGCCTTGCGGGGATAGTTGGTGGTCGGCGGGTTCTTCTCGTAGGTGAAGACCTTGCTGATGAAGCTGGCGATCCCGCCCGCCCCGCTGCCCGTGTTGATTACCGAAGCGCGGCCGACGTTCACCTCGCACACCCAGTCGCTGTCGAAGTCGGCGTAGTAGGTGTCGTTCGGGATCGGATCGGGATCGACGCTGCCGATCGTCTTGAAGTGACACGGCACGTACGCCGTATCGCCGCCCATCAGGAAGAACGTCGTGCCCCAATTGGTGTAAGCGTCCAGCACGAACGCGCGGATCTTCTCGACGTTGTTGGAGCCGCTGTAAGTGCTGTAGATCCAGGCGGTGGTCACAATGTTCGCGGGCACGCCCTTCTGGGTCTTCCAATCCGCCAGCGGCTGGAACACGCTGACCCAGTCGCCGGTCGTGATAATGACGTAGTCATAATCACCGGGACCCACGCCGCGCTGGCCCGGGGCCGCGCCGCCTGAGGTATGCAGCTCGACGTCATCCGGATTGACGACGCTGGTCGTGATGGCGCGCTCGTAGAAATCACGCCCGGCGTCAGAGATGTTTTCGGGCAGGTAGTCGCCGCAGGTGTAGCCGTCGACTCCCTCCAGGACGAAGGCCACGGTCGTGCAGAGTGTGAGGTGCCGTTGCGCCGGCGTGTACCGCAGCGGACAGACCTGCACGACGGCCAGCGCCTGGCCGGCCAGATCGGCCTGCCCGATAAGGGTGACAGTTTCGGCCGGATACGCGGACGACGCTGCGTATGTCGCCGGGTCGGGCGGCACGAAGTCCGTCGCGCGCGCCGGGCCGGACATCCGCCGGGGCGGCTGGGCCGGGAAGACCAGGTACTCGCCCGCCAACTCGATGGTCTCCGTACGGACGAGGCAAACATTCGTCACGGCCATGCCGGGGGGCAGGGCGATGTGCAACGTCTGGGTGGGCAACATCGGCTGGCCGAGTTCGGTCAGAAACCCGCCGCCCGAGAGACTCACCGTGTCGTAGCCCACGTTTTTGCCGAACGTGAGTTCCTCGGGCGAGAAGGTCGCGGTGTAGCGCAGCTCGAACGCCGGACCGCTTTGGACGACGTCGACGGTCTGAGCCGGCAGGATCAGCGGCAGCGCGAGCAGGAGAACTACGACGACGGCCCGATGCATGCCCGGAGAGCTGGCAGAATACATTTCGTGGCGGGACACCATCTTCCTAAACCTCCTTTGGTGGCGGGCACCCGGCAGAGCGGCGTAAATGGCAGCATGGGACTGCCGGCGTGCCGTTTGACGCATTCTACCAGAAAAGGGAGGCGCAGCCAGCCAACGCCGGGCGGCCGGCGCGCAGAAAAAACCGCACGGCCCGGTCGGCAAGTTTGCGCGGAACGGCCCCCTTTTGTACCTCGGGCGGCTGGCCTTGAGCCACTCACACGACGAGCCAGAAGCCTCCCGCGAGGTTTTGAGACGGTACCCCTACAGTCGTGTCACGCCCGTCGCCGCCCGACCAGTGCCGCGGCTCCAAGCATGAGCAGCGCCGCGCCGGGCTCCGGGATGAAGGTCATGTGATCCAGGCACACGGTATCGGTGAGCAGGCCGCCAGCGATGATGTAACTGATGTCCCCAACATTGGCGACGGTGAGCGTTTCCACCTCACCCGAGGTCAACAGCCCCGTCTGAAGCGACGCGAGCAGAGTGCCCCCGGCATCGTATGCGGTGAGCTGGCCATAATCTGAAGCGTCGTTGCCGATAAAATCCAGCGTGACCGACGGCGCCGGCGGCAGGAAGTCTGCCCGCAGTGCTCCGTACCTGAACGGGCTGACCGTGTCCATGACCCAATGGGCCGGATAATCCCCGGCGTGGCCGAAAACCTGCTCACCGGTCGACGCCCAATACGGCTTGGGCGGCACCAGCGCAAACACGCTCGGATCCCCGAGGTCTGAGTTCACTGTGCTCAGCGTCACGCCGGGGAACAAATGACTGATCTCGGTGCCAGCAGGATAGTCATCCGGCTCGACCACGACTTCGGCGGATGCCATGGACGCCGTGACGAGCAGCAGCAGGATCGTGCCAAGAGAATTCCTATTCACCGGTCCCTCCTTTCACCGGACCTTTAACGTCGGCGGAGCTGTATGACGGCGAGCAGAAGCAGGGCCGTGGCCGGCTCGGGGACTACGGAGAGCACGGTGCCGTCCGAGACCGCCCAAGCGGTGTTGTAACTCCATTGCGAGTCGTTGTGGCCGGTACCTCCATCCTGGTAGCCGATAGTCGCGCTGGCACCGCCCTCTCCGCCACTGATGCTCGGATATAGAAACTGAAAATACGGGTTTGTGACTTCGGAGGCGTCGAAGACCTGCACCTCGAAGGTGATGCGGCCCGGGCCCACCAGGCGGTTATCCCACTGAACAATCAAGGCGTTGTCACTTTCGTAAACATAGACGCCGCCCACGTCATTTCCGATGTCGTCCCAGTACGTTAGCAGGCTCTGGCCGGCCCCGAAGGCCAACGGGCTCGGAATCGGCTCGTTCGTGGGGGAGAGGAATGGGTCGGGTGGATTGAAGGCTATGCCGCCGTTGTTGGAAACCGCCACGAGGCCGGCGGGCAAAAGCGCGTTTCCGATCGTCGTCGTAATCTCCGCGTACCCGTCGTCGCTCAGGTACAAGTTGGTGCCGATGCTGGAGATGTCGAGGAAAGTCCCCGGCAGTGTGTTTGTGAGCTGGATCTCATCGGCCCGGGCGATGGTCGGCAACACGAGGACGCACAGTACCACCCGCACGATCGTTCTCATACGTACTTCCCTCCGCCAGCACGCGGCGCTCATCAGAACAACCCAACGCTGCTCATTACGCAGGCTGGGCCAAACCACATCGCCGACCCGCGTCGATCTGCCCGCCGGTTCATAGTCCGGCCCTCGCTCCACCTGTGATCTATCGCGCAACACGCGTGCGCGATGCTTCCCTTGTGGTATAGGACGGCGTCAGCACCGGAGTCCACTGACGGAGACAAAAAAAAGGTAATTCACGAATTTCCGGGAAACGTGCGGCTTGCGTACTCCCCTTCCCTCCGCGGGGGCGGGTGGGGGCAGAGCTTCAGGTGGCGAAAGTGCTCGGCCTACACGCCCGCCCCGCTCGACCCCATAAGTGATCCCCCTAGAAGGTTTCCCCTAGGAGGGGGGACGGAGAGGATGCGAGTCCCCGGAGAACCGTGAAGGACCCAAAAAAACGGGGCCTCTCGCAATTGCGGGTCAGGAGTGATGCGATTAACGGTGCGTAACCTTGGGGAACCGGGCCTTCTGGCGACCGGAGCTCGGCAGCCCGGCGCGGTCGCCCACTCTAACCTCACGGTTCGGGATTCGCTCCGGGTGGGTTATCGGTCGGCAGAAATCCGCGGTATCGGTCTGCTTCCGACGGCTTGTCCCAAGCCGTGTATAGTTGGACGAGCCCCTCTACTGCCCTCATCGTCTCGCGGCCATGCTCGCCGAACGCAGCCCTGATTAGCGGGTAGCTCTCGAGTAGGAGGGGCTCGGCGTCCGCGAAACGCCCCTGGGCCACCAGGCAGCTCGCCAAGTCGCGTGTCGCCAGTGCTGTACGCCGGTGTTCCACGCCGAGCGTTCGTTCCGAGAGCGCCACGGCGCTGCGCAGCAGCGCCTCTGCGGCCGCAGGGTCGCCGTGGTCGAGATGCAGCCGGCCCAGCAGGGTCAGCGCCTGTGCGCGGTCCGCGCTGTCAGTCCGGAGAATGCCCAAAGCCTCCTCACACGACGCGATGTCCGCCTCGTGCTCGCCTAGCTGGTGCAACGCTGCGGCCAGATTGGTGAGTCCACGACCGACCGTCGGGTGCTGCGGATCGAGCGTGGCGCGCCACAGGCTGAGTGCGTCCTGAAAGTCTTGTACGGCCTCCGCGTACCGGCCCTCATCTTGGAGCACCAGCGCCAGGTTGTTCAAACTCACGGCGACGTGCGGGTGGCGGTCACCGAGGAGCGCCCTGCGGTCGCTGAGTGCGGCCTCGAGCAGGTCGTGGGCGGCCGGGAGGTCGCCCTTCTCGCGCAGCAGCAACCCGAGCTTGTTCTTGCTCACCACGGTATGGAAGTGCTTGTCGCCAAACAGCTTCTGGCGCCACGCGAGCGCGTCGCGCAGTAGCGGCTCGGCCTCGTCAAGCCGGCCGGCGTCCCGCAGCAGAGACCCCAAGTTCGCGACACTGCTTGCAATGTCACGCTCCGCGGCGCCCAGGCGGCGCCGCAGGTCCAGCGCGCTTCGAAGATAGGGTTCGGCGTCCGCGTAACGGCGTTGCACGTAATACAACTGTCCGAGGCCGTTTAGCGTCTCGGCAACCGCGAGATGGTGGTCACCGGAGAGGTCCTGGCGGACACCCAGCGCTTCGGTGTAGAGCCGCTCTGCCTCGTCGAAGGCGCCGCGCTCCTTGAGCACCCACGCCAGGAAATGCTCCGACTCGGCCGTGCCGGGATGGCTGTTCCCGTAGCGTTGGCGGCGCGTCTCCAGGGCTGCGCGCAGATGCTTCTCCGCGTCGCCATACTGCCCAAGGTTGATATACAGCCGGCCAAGACTCTGACGCACGCGGGCCTGCACCTCGGGCTCATCCGCGAGTTCCGCGATGCGGCGTGAGGCGGCGTCGGCGGTGTCGCGCAGGGCCTTGTTCAGCGGCCGGCCGGAATCGAGCGCCAGAAGCTCGGACTCGATGTCGGGATCGACCGTGGTCACGATGCCGTCGAGGAAACTGGCCACCAGCTCTGCCTTGCGCGCCTCCTCACGTACCCGCCCGTAGGCAAAGGTCATCGTCGTCGCGAAGCCGATCAGCAACACGAGCAGCGCCAGGCCAAAGCCCGCCGGAACCCGATGCCGTCGCACGGTCTTCGTGAGGAGGTACCAGGCGCTGTCGCGCTTGGCTTCTATCGGCTCGTCGTCCAGGTAGTGCCGGATGTCGCGGGCGAGCTCGCCCGCGGACTGATAGCGGCGCTCGCGCTCCTTGGCCAGGCACTTGAGGACGATCGTTTCCACCTCATCATTGACTTGCTTGTGGATCGTGCTGGGCCGCACCGGCTCCACACGGATGATGCGGTTGAGCACGTCGCGGATGCTGCCGCTGACCTCGTAGGGAAAACGACCGGTCAGGACCTGGTACAGGATCACGCCGAGCGAGTACACGTCGGTGCGCACATCGATCTTGCTGGGGACGGCCTCGGCCTGCTCGGGGCTGGCCCACGGCAGGCTGCCCATGAATTGGCCCGTCAACGTCACCATCGAGGATTCGGTGTCGCCGAGCAGCGTCTTGGCCAGGCCGAAGTCGAGCACGTGCGGTTCGCCGTCCGCGTCGACGCGGATGTTGCTCGGCTTCAAATCGCGGTGGATGATTCCGCGCAGGTGGGCGGCGTTCACGGCCTCGCACACTTTGACGCACAGCGTGAGGATCTCGGACAACGGGCGCGGGGTCGTGCGAACGTACTCGTCGAGCGGTTGTCCACTGATGTAATCCATCACAAAGAACGCGTTGCCCGACGCCACGCCGGACTCGTGGATCGCGACGATATTCGGATGATTCAGCTGGCCGAGGACATGCACCTCGCGCTCGAAGCGGGCCAGGTCGGCGGCGGCGGCGTGAGGCCCTTCCTTCACGACCTTGATCGCCACTTTTCGCCGGGTCGATTGCTGAATGGCCTGATAGACGACGCCCTGGCCGCCGCGGTGGATCTCACGCAGTATCTTGTATCCAGGGAAGATATCCGGCGGTGCGATGGGGGAAAGACCGCCCGTGCGTGGAGTCTCGACCGTCTCGCTGTGGAGCAGGGAGCCGGCGCTGGTCGCCGAGCTATCCCCGGCGCCCCCTGCGATGGCCTTCAGCGCAGATGCACGTGTCTCTGCGCTCGATAGTTGACCTTGTGCGTTGAGTGGCTGCTCTTCGCTCACGTTGCACCTCCTCCCTTCGTCGGAGCAAATCACGACTGGCCAGATTCGCGTTGAGGTGGTTTGGCCGCTACCCCGCCCGCGCCCCACTCTTGTTCGCGCGTGCGTTACCCCAATACGCTATGAGGTCCGCGCCTGTTCTCTCTCACGCTGGGCCTTCCAAGCCAGCTTCACACCTGTCGGGGCGCAGGAACACCTCACTCTTCATTATACAGGCACGCCGCGTCTGCGCCTACCTTGGTCCGTGGCCGGGCGCGCTCCCGTAACGTCCGGGACTTAGAACGCATCAGGCGGGCCGGCGGCTTGGGCCTCGGGCTCGCGCGGTACCTGTCTGCTTTATGAGCCGGTCCGCCGCCTCAGGTTCGCTACGGGCAGTGGCCCGTGGTCAGGCAGTTGACGAACGGGTTGATGTCTCCAAAGTCGACGGCCAGATCCTGATTAATATCCCCGTTCATGATGTTGCACTCGGGGAACGTCAACCCATACTGCCCCGGATTGGCCAGCGCGAGCACGAACGGATTGATGTCCCCGAAGTCGACCGCCCCATCGCAGTTCATGTCGCCGTAGGCGAGCGTCGAGGTCGTCTGCGCGCAGGCCGGCGGCGAGTAGGCCGTTTCGATCAGCTCGGCATTGCGCGCCTTGACCTGGAAGCAGTACTGCGTGCCGCTGTCGAGGCCCTGGATGGCGATGTTGCCCCACGTCGCATCGGTTTGCCATACGGCCGCCGCACTCGGATTGCCGGCGGCATCGACGTACTGGCCGTTCCACGTCGGATCGACGGTGGCGGCGCACTGGATCGCGAACTCGGTGTTGGCGGGATTGCCGTTCGGGTTGACGTCCAGGCTCATTGTGCTTCCCGTGACGTTGCTAAGCGTCGGGGCGGCGGGAACGTTGGCCAGCGTGGTCTTGCCGGCCGACGGGCCGTACACCGTCTCCACTGAGTTCTGATTCCGCGCTTTGACCCGGAACGTGTACTGCTTGTTCGGGGTCAGCCCGGTGGCCGTGTCCGTGGTGACCTGGACCCACTCGTTGATCCCGCCGTCGCCACCCGCAGTCACCGAATCAAAGTAAAGGCCGGACGAGCCGAGCGTCAGGTTGGTGAGCGGGCCGGTGACCAGGAGGTCGATCGAGTTGTCCGTCACGGTACCGAAAGTGAGGCCGGTGGGCGTCTCGATATACGTGATCGCCGCGGTTTCCGCCGAGTACGCGGTCTCGTTCGCCGGGCAGGCACTGTCGTGGGCTTTGACCTGATAGGTATACGAGGTGTTCGCGCTGAGCCCCGAATCGGTGTAGAGCGTGCCCGACTGCCACGCGCTGTCGTTGCCGCCGCTACCGCCGCTGACAAAGTGGAAGAAATACTGTATCGGCGGAGTCGCGTCGGTGGCGGTGGTGGCCGTCATACTGATGGCGGAGGTGCTCGTCGGGGCGGGGGCCACGGCCCAGGTCATCGGGTTGGGCGTCGGCGGTGCGCTCTCGTGCGGACCGTAGATGGCGATAATGCCGGCGATGTCATCCGAGTGCAGCGTGCGCTTGATCGTCTCGCAATAGGTCACGTAACCGTACATGGTCTTCTGCGTATCGCCGCCGCCGTACAGGTCGGCCAGGCACAGCCAGTGGCCGGTTTCGTGGGTCGCGACGTTCCAGATGTCCATCTTGTTGCCGCCGCACGAGCCGCTGCCGTTCCACCAGGTGTACTCCAAGTCGTTGAAGACCGTGTCGCACTCGGTCATGTTGTTCCCGCTGGGCCAATAATATGTGGCGGCCACGTACCCGCCGCCGTCCGGCGGGGTGGTATCGAAATACATCAAGTTGATGTTGTCGTACTGGACGTTGGCCACGCTGCTCTGTCCACCGTAGGTGAATTGGTAGTCAGCGCCCGCGCCATTCCAGGCAGCGGTGGCGTTTTGAAGCTGCGTAATCTGGGAGGCGGCATCGCCGGCCGACGCGTCGGCGCAGTTTGGGTTGATTTTGTAGTCCTCGCCCATGGGGCAGGCCTTGTAGGTCCAATTGGGCCCGCAGAAGGCGTACCGCTCGCCCGCTGGAAGCGTAAAGTCGCCGCCGCTTGGCAAGAGCTCCGGCAGCGAAACGCCTTCCGGCAAAGCGGCCTCGATCTGGCGCAAGAGGCTGCTAAGCGGCTGGAGCGTTTCCGGGATGGTCCGGACGCAGGCGGGTCCCATCTGGACGACCTGCTGGCCGTCGGTCAGGAACGCGCCCTGGTAGGAACCGACCAGGCGAATCTCGTTGTCGCCCAGGAACAGCAGGATGCGATCGCCACGCTCAAAGACGGGCAGCACGGAAACGCGGAGCGTCACGTCGCCGACGGTTCCGCCGCTCATTTCGAGCACCTCCTCGCCGGTCCCCTGGCCGAGCAGGTACTCGTCCACGCGGACGGTGATCCGGCTTTTGATCAGCGCGTGCTGGTTGTCCCAGAAGCTGATCACGTCCCTAACATCGCCGATCACGATCTGCTGCGCGTCGGCCGTCAACTCCGCGATGTCCTTGTGGATCACAGCGCCCGCGGCGGGCAAGGCGAACCCCGCGGTGAACGCAACGAGCGAGATCAGATGGGGCAGGTGCCGACGTAGCATTGGCTGACTCCTTTTGCTGGCGACGCCCGGTGCGAGACCACCGGACGCGACTACAGCCTCTTTCCCGGGCTTGGGCTCACACTGCGTCAGGTGCTTGGGGGCACGGCGGAGGTGAGAATCGGATTCCGTCCGCTGCCCAGTGCTGCGTTCTCTAGGTTATCGGCTCGGGGCGCGGGTTTCAAGAGGAAAGCGGGCGGCACGCCGGGCGGGGTGTGTGACAGATTAGGTGGGGTGTGGGTGGCCGGCTTCAGCCGGCTAGTCACGGCCACCGACTTCAGTCGGTGGGGCCGAGCCGCCGCCCTCTCTTTTTCCACAGCCGGCTCCAGCCGGCTTTCGATTCGTGTCCGCAGCCGGCTGAAGCCGGCTCAGGAGCAAGAGCCTGGGCTTCGAGGACCACCCACTGAAGGGGGTGGCAACTCCCGGTCGGCTGAAGCCGACCCGCTCGCGTACCGCTGGTTCGCAGCCACCGCGGCGGAATTCAACGGCCGTGTCTGCCGCCGGAAACGTCACGCGCCCCGCCGGGCGCGCGCTCACACTCGTCACGCGGTGAGCGTTATGAGGACGGCAGCCCAGCATGCGATGGCTTCACCACGGCCGATGGCGTCCAGCCCCTCGTTCGTGGTGGCCTTGACGCCTACCGCGTCCGCCGTCAGCCCCAGCAACTCGGCGATCGACTCGCGAATCTGCGCCTTGTAGGGCCCGAGCTTCGGCTCCTGGGCGTGGATCACGAGGTCCACGTTGCCGACCTCGTACCCGGCGGCGAGCACACGGCGCAGCGCTTCAGTGACAAACCGCTGGCTGTCGGTGCCCTGCCACCGGGGGTCCTGGTCCGGGAAGAGTTCGCCGATGTCGGGCTGCCCGAGCGCCCCAAGCAGCGCATCGCACAGGGCGTGCAGCACGACGTCCGCGTCACTATGGCCGAGCAAACCGCGCGCGTAGGGAATCCGCAGGCCGCCGAGCATCAGCGGCCGCCCCTCGACGAGGCGGTGCAGGTCGTAACCCAGGCCCACGCGGTTGCTCATCGTGTGCGCACTCGACACCGGACGAAGCGGCGACGCCCCATTATAATAAGAAAGGAAGCACAGGCGATGAGATGCCACGAGCACGACCCGGTCATCTGAACGACTACCGCGCGGTGTTGGCGGGCAAGGGCGACATCGCGATTGGTGCCCGCGCGCGGGCGGAGCGCCGGAAGGGGATTCTGATCGGTATCGCCGGCTTGGCCCTGATCGGCGGGGCATTCGGGGCGCACGCCCTGCTGCGGCCGCGCGAGCCGAAGAAGCCGGAGCTGGGTTCACCGGTGCTGGTGCAGTGCGTCGATCCGAACTGCGGGTACGAAGGGGTGGTGCAGGTGCAACCGGGCGAGGCGCGGTATCCGCTGAAGTGTCCGCTCTGCGGTCAGCGCACCTGCCAGAAGGTGTGGGAATGCCGCGACTGCGGGTACCGGTTCGTGCCGGTGGGGGGGCCGGCCGAGCTGCAATGCCGGGAGTGCGGCAGCCGGCGCGTGGGGACGGCGTTGACGCCGACGGCAATTGAGCCCCCTAAGTGACCGCGCTCACGCGGCGGCGTGAAAGTAGTCGATAATGTATTGGATGGAGCGCCGGGGTCCACGTTGACGGGGGCCGCCGGCGTTCGTAGCATCAGATAGACGAGTCCGCCGTGCGGGTTCGCGGAGTCCGATAAGCCGCCGGCCCGCGCGGGGCCCATTGGTCTGCGCGGACGCGCGCGGGTTGCGCATGCCGGCAGGCGCGGAGGCGATCAATGTCGAACCGCGACAGCGTTCTCTCGGTCATGGACCGGCACCTGGACAGCCGGCAGTTTCGCCAGCAGCATTGGGAGGGGACGTTCTTCGAGTACGTCGAGATGGTGATTGCCGACCCGCGGCTGGCGCGGAACGCGTTCCAGCGCGTGTATGACATGATCCTGCACTTCGGGACCGAGAAGTACACGTACCTGAAGCAGGATTTCGTGCACTACAAGTTCTTCGACGACCCGATCGACAAGGGGGCGGACGCCGTCTACGGGCTGGATTCTTCGCTGATGCGGCTGGTCGAGACGTTCAAGTCGGCCGCGCAGGGCTATGGCACCGACCGGCGCATCCTGCTGCTGCACGGGCCGGTCGGGTCGAGCAAGAGCACTATCGTGCGCCTGCTGAAGAAGGGGCTCGAACATTACTCCATGATGGACGAGGGGGCGCTCTACACGTTCTGGTGGAAGCTGGAGGACGACCACGGGCAGATCGAGCTGCACCCCTGTCCGATGAACGAGGAGCCGCTCAAGCTCATTCCGCGCGGGCCGCGGCGCGAGATCCTGGCCCAGTTGAACGTCGATCTGGCCGAGGACCGCCAGGTGCGCGTCGACGGCGACCTCGATCCGTTCTGCCGCAAAACCTTCGAGGACCTGCTGGTCAAGTACGAAGGGGACTGGCGCAAGGTGCTGGAGCACCTGGTCGTCCGGCGCCTGGTGCTGTCGGAGAAGGACCGGCTGGGCATCGGGACCTTCCAGCCGAAGGATGAGAAGAACCAGGACTCGACCGAGCTGACCGGCGACATCAATTACCGCAAGATCGCGCTGTACGGGTCGGACTCCGATCCGCGGGCGTTCAACTTCGACGGGGAGCTGAACATCTCGAACCGCGGGCTGTGCGAGTTTATCGAGGTGCTCAAGCTGGACGTCGCGTTTCTCTACGACCTGCTGGGCGCGTCGCAGGAACATACGATCAAGCCGAAGAAGTTCGCCCAGACCGACATCGACGAGGTGATCATCGGGCACACGAACGAGCCGGAGTACAAGAAGCTCCAGTCGAACGAGCTGATGGAGGCGTTCCGCGACCGCACGATCAAGATTGACATCCCCTACAACGTGCGGCTCACGGACGAGGTCAAGATCTACGGGAAGGATTTCGGCAAGGAGCGCGTGCGGGGCATCCACATCGCGCCCCACACGATCGAGGTGGCCTCGATGTGGGCGGTGCTGACGCGCCTGCAGGAGCCCAAGAAGGCCGGGCTGACGCTCATGCAGAAGCTCAAGCTGTACGACGGCAAGAGCATCCCCGGCTTCACCGAGGACTCCGTCAAGGAGCTGCGTGAGGAGGGGCCACGCGAGGGCATGCTGGGCATCAGCCCGCGCTACATCCAGGACAAGATCTCGAACTCGCTGGTCAGCGAGCAGGCCCAGGCCGATCGCTGCATTAACCCGTTCATGGTCATGAACGAGCTGGAGAACGGGCTGAGCCATCACTCCCTGATCACCGACGAGGAGCAGAAGAAACGCTACAAGGAGCTGCTCTCGATCGTCCGCGAGGAGTACGAGGATGTCCTCAAGGGCGAGGTGCAGCGGGCCATCTCCGCCGACGAGGAGGCCGTCCAGCGGCTGTGCACCAACTACATCGAGAACGTGCGGGCCTACACGCAGCACGAGCGGGTCCGCAATAAGTACACCGGCCGGGACGAGCCTCCCGACGAGCGGCTGATGCGCGCCATCGAGGAGAAGATCGACATCCCCGACAGCCGCAAGGACGACTTCCGCCAGGAGATCATGAACTACATCGGCGCCCTGGCTCTCGACGGCAAGCGCTTCGAGTACAACACCAACGCCCGCCTCTACAAGGCCCTCGAGCTGAAGCTGTTCGAGGACAGCCGCGACACGATCAAGCTCAAGAACGTAGTCTCCGGCGTGGTCGACGACGAGACGCAGGCCAAGATCGACGTGGTCAAGCAGCGCCTGATTAAGTTCTTCGGCTACAACGAGACCAGCGCCACGGACGTACTGAACTACGTCGCCAGCATCTTCGCCCGCGGCGATACAAAGCGGGAAGACTAGGGAACGAGGCGACTGGGCGTGTGCCGCTGCTCTTGAGCAGTGCAGATGAGCGTCCCGCCCCAACTCGAGCTGCTACCGGCGGACTGCCAAGCACGGTGCCTGGGCTGCGGCTATGCGCTGCGCGGTCTTATCGAGCCGCGCTGTCCCGAGTGCGGCCGGGCGTTCGATCCCAACGACCCAACCACCTACTCGAGCGAAACCCGGCTTGACGGCTGGCGCCTTCTTCGCACGCCGCCGGGGCCGTTCTCGCACTACGGCGCCCTGGCGGTCGCGGTTGTGCTCATCATCAATGCGGCGTGGCCTGGTGATACGATCTGCATTGTCTTTCCGGCGGCGCTGGCGGGCTTGGCGCTCGGGGCCATTTGGTTGTCGCGGGCGCTGTTCTGCTTGGCGACTGCACTCATGGGCAGGCGCGACTGGTCGTCGCGGCCGGACAGATGGCAAACGTGGCTCGCGTTGCCGGTCATAGTGGCCCTGACCGCTGGAATGCTCTGGGCGCGCGTGCCGTTCCATCTGACTTTCTTAATGTCGCGTCCCGCTATGGACCGCTGGGCGGTGAGCGCAATGCAGGCACCAGTCGGGGCCCGCTTGCCCGACACCTGGGCCGGCCTCTACCCAGCGTGCGAGGTGGAGCGCTTTCCTGGCGGCGTGCGCTTCTTTGTCCGCGGCACCGGATTCATAGACCGGGAAGGGTGGGCCTACTCGCCGAACGGCCCGCCGCCGGCGACCCATGAGGACAGCTACATGCACTTCGCCGGTCCCTGGTATCTGTGGCATTGGTGGTTCTAGCACGCTTGCTTGATCGCCTCGTTGCCCTGTTGGCTCGGCCGTTGTCGTGTCGTTGCCCCAACGCCTGATCGCCTTCCCGGCTCCATTGCCTCAGCCCCTCGACGGGTCTCACCTGTGAGGGTATAGAATCCGATAGAAAGACGGTTCAGTGCGCCCAGTAGAGCCCCGAACGGCAGTGAGGGGCCAGGCGTGCGCACGGGGTGCAGGACCGGCCGGCCGCTACCGCTCCCGGTCCGGCGCTACAGGTGCCCATGTGGGAAACGGCGGCTCGCTCAAGATCGAGAAAGACCACCAGCGCTTCCGGCAGATCGTCAAGGGGCGCATCCGGAAGGACCTGCGCAAATTCCTGACCCGCGGCGAGCTGCTCGGCAAAGAGGGCAAGCACCTCGTCAGCATTCCCGTGCCGGGCATTGACCTGCCGCACTTCCGTTACGGCGACAACAACGACCAGGGCGTCGGGCGGGGCGAGGGCGAAGCGGGCCAGCAGGTGGACGGGGATGCCGACGGCATCGGTCCCGGCGGCACGGAGCCCGGCCAGCATATCCTGGAGGTCGAAGTCTCGCTCGAGGAGCTGGCGGATATCCTGGGCGAGGAGCTGCAACTCCCGCGCATCGTCCCCAAGGGCCACCACAACATCACCGCCGTGAAGGAACGCTACAGCAGTGTCCGCCAGTCCGGGCCGGAATCGTTGCGGCATTTCAAGCGGACGTTTCGGCGGGCCCTGCGCCGGCTGATCATGTCCGGCGCGTGGGACCCCAACAATCCCAAGATGGTCTTCGAGCGGTCCGACAAGCTGTATCGCAGTTGGAAGCCCGTCCGCAAGCCGCAATCCAACGCCGTGATCGTCTACATGATGGACGTGTCCGGCTCGATGGGGCATGAGCAGAAGGAGCTGGTCCGGCTGGAAGCGTTCTGGATCGACGCGTGGTTGCGGCGGAACTACGAAGGCATCGAAAGCCGGTATGTCGTGCACGACGTGAATGCCGCGGAGGTGGATCGCGAGACGTTTTTCCATCTCCGCGAGGATGGCGGCACGAAGATCTCCAGTGCCTTCAAGTACTGCCGGGAGATGCTCGACAAGCACTACGCGGCGGCGGAGTGGAACATCTACCTGTTCCACTTCTCCGACGGGGACAACTCGTCCGAGGCGGACTCGCGCGACTGCTGCGACCTGCTGCGCGACCGCCTGCTGCCGGAGGTGAACCAATTCGGCTACTGCCAGGTGGCCAGCGCGTACGGCAGCGGGCACTTCATCAACGTCCTGCGGGAGCAGCTCGGCCAGGCCGAAAACCTGGTCACGAGCCGCGTGAACACCAAGGACGACATCTACGACAGCATCAAGGAGTTCTTCGCCAAGGGGCGCTGAGGCAACGTACGTAAGTACGTTCCAACAAGACGAGCCCCGAGCGCCAGCAAGGGGGCCCCGGCCCGTCGTCCGCCGCGGCGGACTCCGGGCTCGTCCGCTGCCGCGCTGAGTCCCGACAGTGGGGTGCCCCCAGGGCGGCGGACCTGCCGGCCGCTTGCAGCCGGCTGGTCTTCGGTGAATAGTACGCGCGCAGGTGCTGGATGCCGGAGCGTCAGTCGACCGCCATGCCGGAGAGCCGCCGGGCCGGGTTGCTGCGGCGGCTGGGATGGGGGCACCGGGGCTTTCGCGTCGCGAGCGCGCCGCGGGCGTTCCTGGGCCTGTGCCTGCTGTTGGCCATCCCCTTCGCGGCCGATCAATGGGCCTTTCAGCAGCGGATGCAGTGGTACAACCCCGATCTGCGCGGCTGGCTCGAAAACGCGGCCGAGCTGATGGCCGGCCCCCAGGCCGACTTCTATGCGGCGCACCCGTTCTACATCTATCCGCCCTTCTTCCTCACGCTCATTTGGCCGTTGACGAAGCTGCCGGTCCCGGTCGCGGCGGCGGCGTTCGAGACCGCGAAATGGGCGGCGCTCGTCGTCAGCCTGCGACTCGCATGGCGCTTGTGCAGTCGGCCGGCGGAGGACGTGCCGCCCATTGTGGCTCTGGGCAGCCTCTTGCTGACCTGGCGGTTCATCGACAACGACCTCGGGATGGGGAACGTCAACATCCTGCTACTTTGCGCGATCCTCGCCGGCTGTTGGCTGGTGAGCCGCGGACGGCAGCTTAGCGGCGGCTTTGTCATCGCGGCCGCCGCGAGCATTAAGCTGACGCCCGCGCTGCTGCTCGTGTACTTCGCCTATAAGGGCTGGTGGCGGCCCTGGGTGGGAGCTGCCGCGGGGGTGGTCTTCTGCCTGCTGGTCTGGCCGGTGGTCTTCTTCGGTTGGCAGGGCAATTGGGAGCTCTTGGCCGGCTGGTACCACACCGTTGTGGCCGGCTTTCTGTCGCACGGGGCAGTGCGTTCGGAGCACACGAACCAGGCACTCGTTGGGATCCTCAACCGCCTGCTCGGCCCGCATGTCGCGATCCTGCCGGACACGCGCCTGACCTTGGTGGAGCTCTCGCAGCCGGTGCGCGACCTGGTTCGAACGTCGCTGACCGGCGCCGTGCTCGTCGGCCTGGGCTGGGCCTGTCGGCGCCGGCTGAATCCGCGCGCACAGCCGCTCGCTTTCGCCGCAGAGCTGGGGCTCGTGTTAATCGCCATGCTGCTGCTCTCCGGGCTGTCGTGGAAGGCGCACTTTGTCACCCTGCTGCTGCCGTATTCGGTGCTGCTGGCCTATCTCGCTGACGCCCGCTACCCACGTCGTGGACGGGGGATCGTCGCAATGCTGCTCTTGCTGTCGCTCGCCCTGTGCACGTTGACGAGCGACATCATCACGCCGCGGGGCGCTAACTACGCCGAGGCGCTTGGGCTGATCACGCTGGGTGCGCTCGCCGCTGCGGCGGCACTGGGGGTCCTTCGCGCGCAACTGCGCCTCGACGAGTCAGGGGCTTTGCGACCGTCGGAGGCGGCTGCGGTCGGCGCGGTCGCCCGCGCAAGCGGGGAGGCGTGACGATGCAACCCGACAGCAAGCGCTTCGTCGTCGCCGACTCTGAGCCCGCCTATCTTCAGGCGGGACGGGCCGCAAAGCTGTGCGACCGGGCGCGGCAGGCCGTCGCCGCGCTCCGCTGTTGCCGGGCCTGCCCGCGGAATTGCGGGGTCGACCGGCAGGCGGACGAGATCGGCTTCTGCCGGATTGGGCGCCACGCACGCGTGAACTCCGCCTTTCCACACTTCGGCGAGGAGGACTGCCTGCGCGGGTCGCGCGGCAGTGGGACGATTTTCTTCTCGGGGTGTAACCTGCGGTGTGTCTTTTGCCAGAACTTCGACATTAGCCAGGCGGTGGCGGGACGCGAATATCCGGCCGAAGCCATCGCCGACATGCTGCTGGCGCTGCAGCAGCAGGGTTGTCACAATGTCAACCTCGTGACGCCGGAGCACGTGGTGCCCCAGGTGCTCGAAGCACTGGCGACTGCGGTGCGTCGGGGTCTGCGACTGCCCATTGTATACAACACGAGCGCGTACGATTCGGTAGAGTCGTTGCGGCTATTGGATGGCATCGTGGACATCTACATGCCCGACTTCAAGTTCTGGTCCGTGGCCGCCGCAGAGCGCTACCTGGGCGCTGGCGACTATGGCGAGCGGGCCCGGGCCGCGATTATGGAAATGCACCGCCAGGTGGGGGAGCTATCCTTCGGATCGGACCAGGTGGCCTGCCGCGGGGTGCTGGTGCGGCACCTGGTGATGCCCGGCCTGCTCGGCGAGAGCGCCGCGATTCTCCGCTGGCTGGCCGGCGAGCTCTCACGGCACACGTACGTGAACATTATGGGGCAGTACCACCCGGCGAACCGTGTGTGCGGAACCGAGTTTCCGGAGATCAACCGTGGGCTGGCGCGCGGAGAGCTGGACGAGGCCTGCCGCCTGGCGCGCGCTGCGGGGCTTTGGCGTCTTGACTGACGAGAGGGCGCGGGGGGCGCCATTCAAGTCCAGGCAATAGTGTGCATGTACCGATAATCGGGCGGGGGAAGAATACACACGTCCGATCATGCAATGTTGCGGCATATTTGGGAATAACGTTGGGACATGGCGCGCGGCACTGTAGAATGGGCAGGAAGAGTGTGCGGGATGTGAGTATTTCGTGGAGGTATACAGAGATGAGACGAGGGCGAGTGTGCCGGCTGGGTAGCACCGTTGCGGTGCTGGCGACTCTGGCGAGCATGTGGATTGGTTGCGGCGCCGTGGGGGCGTTCCTGGCGCACGACTTGGGGCGCGACGTGCTGTTGGGTGGCGCGATTGCGGCGGCGCTGGCGGCCATGGGCCAACAGGACGCGACCATCGACGACCTGACCGGCGACCTGGAGCAGATGGCGGGGTTGCCGGCGCCCGGTGTGCCCGGAGAGCAGGGAGAAGCGGGCCCCGAAGGTTCACCGGGGGAGCAGGGTGAACCGGGTCCCACGGGCCCGACCGGTCCGCAAGGAGAGGCGGGCGAGGCGGGTGCCGACGGCGAGCAGGGGCCGACCGGGCCCGCGGGTCCAACGGGTCCGACCGGGGCGCAGGGGCCCGAGGGTGCAACCGGAGCTACGGGACCACAAGGGGCCGAGGGAGCAACCGGCGCTACGGGTCCCCAGGGACTTGAGGGGCCGACCGGGGCGACCGGACCAGCCGGCGCAGCCGGGCCCGAGTTCTTCGACATCTTCGTGGACGAGTTCTATGGCGCCGACGGGTTTTCGTTCCGGGCGTACCCGACGTTCATCCGCGCCCGCGGCTGGAAGGTGGCCATCCCCTATCGCTACCAGGCCGGAAACCAGGTGACGATGCGCATGTTCCTGTATGGCCGCTTTCTGCCGGAACAGCTCCCAGTGCCGGAGTGCCAGGTGCTCCGTCTGGTCGCGCTGCGGTTGCGCCACGGCGGCACCCTGGAGCATTACGGCCCGCTGGAGCAGTACCTCACGCTCGAGGTCCCGCCCATCGAGGACGCCGAGTACGTCCAGGAAGACGGCTGCGTGTGGGCCAAGGTGTTCATGGTGGTCGACCTGCCGTTGAACGTGGCGGATGGGCTGGCTCTGCCGGATGACTTGCTGCCCGGCGATCTTCTGGGCTTCGGCGGCGAATGGGCCTCCCCAGGCTGCCCGGACAACGGTGTGAACTTCCGGCTTTACGGCGTCGAGTTCATTGAGTCCGCCGTGGGCGAGATTCCGCTCAGCGGCGCGGTGATCACGCCGGAAGTACCGGATTGCACTTGCGACAGTCCGACGAACATTCCCTCCGAGTCCTAGTTGCTATAGGACCGGTGGCGCAGGCGCTCCCCGTCAGAGCCCGGGGCGTGCGGCCGGTGGCCAGAAGCAGACGGTGCGTTCTGGGCCGAATCGCCGCCACCCTGCGGCTCTGCTTTCTTCAGCGGCACCGACGTCACGCCGCGCGGTAGTTGCTTGGTGGGCTACGGCGCGCAGGCGGGTCCGTGGAGAGCGCGTGACGTAGGAATGGGCGGGCCGCAAGTGCGGGTGCGGGGATGGGTGGGGAAAGGCGGAGGTGGGCGGTTTTGATCGAAAGAAGGTGGCTCTTGCGATCCGGGCTTGTTATAGAATGTCAATAATAGGTGACTGTCCCTCTTATCCATCATCGGCTCCATTCACCGTAACCAGTCATCACATCGCCAGTTGCGCTCGCCGGCGCGAACAGACAGCCCGGCATCAGCACGCATACCAGCGTCGCCATCCGGCCGCCGCGCCTTGACAAACCTGGAATCTGCGCTAATCTCGTAATTGGGACTAAAAGACTCCCATAACTGGTCCAACAGAGTTAAGGAGGTGTTGCCATGTGGTTCAACATCTTCATAGAGGTTCCACTGTCGCCGGGCGGCCGGCGACGAGGCTTATTTGCAACAAGAGCTAAGAAGGAGAGAGACTTGAACACTCGCACGAACTGGATTCTCGCTTGCGCGGGCCTAGCCCTGGCCTTCGCCGCCTCCGCGCCTTCAGCGCGGGCGAACCTGCTGGTTGATCCCGGCTTTGAGGTCAACCCGCTCGACACCGCCTTCAACGTGCTGAACAACTTCCCACTCTACCAGGGCATCTGGGGCGTCGAAGCGGCGACGATTACGGGCGTCGACGGCGGCGTCACGCCGTTCCAGGGCGTCAAGATGCTCAGCATGGTCGATGACGGCCAAGCAGGCACCACACAGGGCATGCAAGTCACCGACGTGACGTCGTACGCCGCGCTCATCGACAGCGCCGGCGCCACGGTCAACATGAGCGCCATGTTCGACGCCAACCAAAACCTATCCGCGGCATTAGGCGGCGTATATGTGTCGTTCTTCACTGCGAACTACTATGGGTCGTTCACCGGCTTCATCGGCAACACCCTCACGCTCGACAATGCCACCAGCACATGGGAACCGATCTCGGTCAGCGGCGCCATCCCCCCCGGCACACGCTGGCTGTTGTCGCAGGTGGTGTACAGCGACGCTTCGTTGCTGGGAGCGGATGGTGTCTCCTACCCCAGCTACGTCGATGCGGCGGAGCTCACGATTGTGCCCGAACCGGCCAGTGTCGTCGGACTGCTCGTGGTTGCCGCCACCGCGCTGCGCATGCGCCGTCGCTGAAATCAACGCACGGCGCAGCTCGTCGCTGGGTTGCTTCATTCCTCAGGAACAACCCGCAGCTCTCCCCCTAACAGGTTATTTCGCGGGCTTTTTTCGTCTAGTTCAGAGGGTGAGTCACACCCTTTTCCAAGGAGCAAAAACATGAAAGTGCAGAGCAACATCAAGTGTCTGGTGATCGCCTCGATCAGTCTTGCCGTCTCGCAGATGGCCCTCGCTCAGGGCGTCGGCAATCTGGGCTCATTGCCCACGCAGTTTGAGACGCCCATTCCGCCGACCGGCTGGGTTGTTGTTGATCCCGCGGGCGGACCCATTCCCGTCTCACTCGATCCGAACGGGCCGGTCTGGGGGAAGAACTTCACCGGCCCCAACGGCGGGCCCTTTTCTTACCCCGCATTTGCACCGCCGCTGCCCGTTGTTGAGTTGCTCGTGGTCGCCGGCAATCTTGCTTGGACCGACTGGCACGAGGACGTGCTCGACCCGAACTGGAGCTGGGCCAACCCATCGATTCTTGTGAACGGCTCGGTGCCGACAGGCCTGACCACCTCGCTTTCCGGCGGCAGCTTGTCGTTCTTCTTCGACCCGGTCGCTCCGGGTTCGCTGATCGATATTCGCAAGGATCTAGTTTACAACGGCCTGCCCGGAACGACCTTCGTCGGCACGCTGCCGATCCACGAGTACCCCACGGGTGTTCCCGAGCCGGCCTCCATCGGCCTGTTCTGCATCGGTGGTCTCTGGGCGTTCCGCCGGCGATGACGCATTGTGACCTGATATTGACACACGTCAACTCCACAGATTGTTGCGTGTGTCATATCAGGAGGCATAGTCCTCGCCGTTGAAAAAGGAGTTCTTCACGGATTTGCGGGGCCGGCGCTTCCCGCAAATCCGTGAAGAACCAAAAAGGGGAATCGCGGTCCGCAAGACCGCGTGAGGCTCGCAGAAAACACAGCCGCGGACGGCTGTGCGACATTTTTTCAACGGACGGCTACGCCGCCACAAGGGTCATCGGGGAAATCCGGGGCGACATAACGCCCCACATGGAAGTGGGTTGCGCGGCTTGTCGCGAACCGGTAGACTTCTTGGCGTTCTCGGCGCTCTTGGCCTCTGGGCGGTTCAGGAAGTAGCGTTGTAGTGTTAGCTCACCGCATGTGCCGGCTTGGGGAGATCATCCTTGATCTTCTGCTGCGTGACGTTCTCGCCGCCGGCGCTGAACAGCAGCATGTCATCCTTGATCCGGGCCTGGAGGTGCACGGGCCGGCGCCAGACACGTTGAATGTTCGTCAGGCACTCGGTGGCGTACTTGATGTCCAGGTCGATGCCGATGTGTTTGTGGGCCAGGTAGAGCTCGCCGCGGTTCGCGTAGTTCCCATCGACCACGTAGATGTACGGCTGACCGTGGTTGGTCAGCATGAACAGCAGCGTCTGCTTGATCGTGTTGAAGTCGCGATTGACCACCACCATGCGGCCGGTCGCGGGGTCGCGGCGGTAGTGATAGAGCTCGTAGCGATCGACGAACTCCGGCGTCAGGAATTCGTCGATGAAGGTCACGTCGTTGTGCACCCGCCGGACCTCGAAGATCTTCGCTAAGCCCTGGTTGAGGTTCGTGTTCCAGCGGCGGCGCTGCTCGATGGACTCGCACTCTTCGTACTCTTTGCCGAAGCGGCCGCGATTCCAGCGGTCCTCGATGTCCCGCAGGAGCTCGACGCCCATCTTGTAGGGGTTCAGATGGCCGGGCGCGCTGGCCAGCGTGCCGGAATGGTGGTCGGCGTAAGTGATCAGCTCGTCGTCGTGCAGGTGGAAGCGGGTCATCATGCGCGAGTGCCAGAAGGTCGCCCAGCCCTCGTTCATGATCTTCGTCTGCCCTTGCGGCGCGAAGTAGTACGCCTCGTCGCGGACGATGTCGAGGCAGTCCGCCTGCCAGTCCTCCAGCGGCGCGTGCCGCAGCAGGAACGAGAGCACGTCGCGCTGCGGGGCCGGCGGAAAGGCCTGGCGCTTGGCCTCCTCGACCTTCTCCTCCCGCTCGCGCTCGGCGCGCAGGCGGTCCGGGGGATTGATGTAGCGCTCCATGTACCCTTTGGCGGGGAAGCGGATGGCGCGTTCCACCTGGTCGCGGAGCGTGGGCCGCGCCGGCTTGCGCGGCGCCTCCTCGCGGCTCATGAACGGGGAGTAGGGATCGATGAGATTCTCGAGCGACAGGCACACGTCCAGGAACTTCTCCACCGGCTCGAAGCCTTCGCGGTCGATGTGCCGATGCACGCGGGTCGCGTGATTGGCCATGCCGTCCATCATCTTGCGGTTCGTCTTACCGAACCACACGTTGTTCTTGAAGAAGTCGCAGTGGGCGTAGACGTGGGCCATGACGGTCTTCTGGTCCACGAACTCGTTGTCGGTCACCAGATACGCGTAGCACGGGTCATTGTTGATGACCATCTCGTAAATCTTGCCCAGGCCGTAGCGTTGTTGCTTGCGCAGCCGCTCATATTCCATCCCGAAGCGCCAGTGCGGGTAGCGCTGTGGGAAGCCCCCATACGCGGCGATCTGGTTCATCTCCTCGAAGTCGACGAGCTCGAACATGGTGTCGAAGAAGTCCAGCCCCTGCTGTCGGGCGGCTTCCTCGATGATCTGCCGCTGCTTCTCCAGCTCGAGCGGGATCGTTCTCAGCACGACGGCCTCCTATTTGCCAGTCCGCGCCATTCTATCGTCTGCCCCGTGCAGGTGTCTTGGGGACCCCGGGGGCAACGTACGCCCCGTCCGGCAACGCAATTTACGGATCGCCGATAGGATGGTAGAGTCCCCAGGTCGGCCACAGGCGCCGCCGGGCCTGGGTCCCATCCGCGTTCCCGAACCGCGGGGCGGCGCTGGAGTGAATGATGAGCGAAGCTACGTCTCCGCAGCCGGCGCTCGAGTCTGAGCGGCCCCGGCGGCGGCGCCCGCCGGCCTGGGGCATCGTGCTGTTCCTGGCTCTGCTGGGCGGGCTGGTGCTCGTCAACCAGTGCGCCACCACCGGCGGCCGGCCGGTCGCCTGGATCAACAATGGTCTGGACGTGGCCCTGAGGCAGGCGCAGGAGCACAAGCGCAAGGTCTTCCTGTATCTCTACGAGCCCGGCGATCGGACGCACGAGCGGAATGAGCGCAATGTCTTCACGCAGTATTGGGCGCGCAAGCCGCTCGCGCACGTCGTGTGCTGCCGCATCGCCGTGAAACCCGGCGATCTGTTGCCCCTGAGGTACCGGTACAACAACACCCCGCTCTTCCTGCTGCTGGATGCCAAAGGGAACCCTTTGAGTCGAACCGAGGGCGCCGTCGACGAGCTCCAGTTCTTTACCTACATCGGGGCACTGGCGGAGCGACCGTAACGCCGTTTGGCCCGTCGGGAGAAGGCATGCCCGGCTTGATCTCATCCTCGGCCGCGCGTGATCTGCGCCCCGCCGCCGGCGCCCGGCGCGGAGCCGCGACCCGGCTTGGGGTACTGCTTGGCCTGGCGGCGCTCGCGCTGTACGCGGCGACCGGCAGCCGCGGCGTGGAGTGGCAGGACGCGGGGGTACATCAATATCGAATCCTCGTTGGCCAGCTTGAGAACCCCTTCGGCCTGGCCCTGTCCCATCCGCTGCACTTCTGGCTCGGCCGCGCCACGCTGCGCCTTCCGCTCGGCGATCCGCTGCACCGACTCAATCTGCTCTCGGGCGTGTTTGGTGCGATCGGCGTCGGAGTGCTGAGCGGGCTGGTGGTCCGCCTTACCAGGAGCCGCCTGGCCGGGGGCCTGGCGGGCGTCACGCTGGCGTTGGCCCAGTCCTACTGGCAAATGTCAGCCCGAACCGACACCTACACCGTGGCCGCAACGCTCATGACCGTCGAGTGGGCCCTCCTGCTCCGCTATGCCCGCACGCGGCAGCCCGCGTGGCTGCTGGCCGTCTTCGCCGTCAACGGCCTGCATGTCGCCGATCACCTGCTCGGCCTGCTGCCGCTCGCCACGTACGGCGTCCTGTTGTTGGAGCGAATCGTCCGCCGACGTATCGCGGTCGGGTGGCTGCCGGTGGCGATCGCGGTGTGGCTCGCGACGTCGGCGCCGTACTCGACGCTGGTGCTGAGCCATTGGCAGCACACCGGCAACTTGGGCGGGACGGTCCGGTCGGCCCTATTTGGCGGCAACCCCCACGCGAAAGACTGGGCTAGCAGCGTCCTGAGCGTATGGCCGTCCGCGACCCAGGCGAAGCTGGCAATCGCATCGCTGGGGTACTGCTTTCCCTCGGTCGCCGTGCTCGTAGCGCTGGTCGGACTGTTTCGGCGCCTGCGCCGGCGCGCCCGGCTGTTCCGGCACGTTTTGCTGGCGCAGACGATCATCATGCTCGTGTTCGTCGGACGCTACAACGTGCCGGACGTGTACAAGTACTTCGTGCCCGTGTGCGCCGTGACCGCGCTGTGGTTCGGCCTGGGAGTGTCGGCACTGCTGCGGTGGTGGCCCGGCGGGGCGGGGCGGCGGTGGGTGGTCGCACTGCTCGTTGCGAATGCACTGCTGCCGCTCGCGGTTTATTACTGCTTCCCCATCGTCGCGGAACGCCGCGGCTGGCTGCGAGCCCAGTTTCGCGACATCCCCTATCGCAACGAGTACCTGCACTTCTTCCGGCCGTGGCGGTTTGCGGACAATACGGCCGCCGTGTTCTCGCAGGAGGCGCTGGCGCGCATCGGCGAGAACGGCTGGCTGCTGGCGGACTCGACGACGGCGTACACCGTGGCCGCGACCTACCTGGTGCACGGCGGACCGGCCGGCGCGCGTGTGTACTGGTGGGTGAACTGCCTGACGGACTTCGGTCGCCCGAAGCTTACGGACGACGAGTTGCTCGCCTTTGTGGAGCACGGCGGCCGCGTGCTCGGGGTGCCGTCGTCCACCCGATCCGAAGTCGAGAATACCGTTCACCCGCCGCTCGTGATCGACCGGACCGAGCCCTTCTGGCACATCCGCCTCGCGCCGTAGCGGCCGGCGGCCCGCCGGCCGAGGCATGTGGCGCGCTGGCGCGAGAGGGGGTTCTGGGCGGAGCAAACCGCGATTTCGACAGCGCCAGCCGAAGGTGATCAATGTGATCAAATTTCTGCACCCCCCCGTTGATCATCTTGGTTATCAGGACGTTGCTCGCGCGACCAGAGCCACGGGGAGTCGGCGGCGGGTTTGACGGAAGAGACGCGGAGGAGGCGCTTGGCGCGGCGGAGCGTGGGAAGACTCAACCCGGCGGCGCGGGCGTCGGCCAGGAGTTCGCGGGCCGCGTTGGCGGCCACAGGCGAAGGCGGTTGGCTGCTGGCCGACTCGACGACCGCGTACACAGTCGCCGTGACCTACCTCGTCCACGGTGGCCCGCCAGATATCCGCGTGTACTGGTGGCGCGACTGCCTCACCGACCGAACCCAGCCGCCGCTCACCGACGAGGAGCTGCTCGCGCACGTGCGGGCGGGCGGCCGCGTGCTCGGCGTGCCGTCGACGACGGTCGAGGATGTGGTCCGCCCGCCGCTGGTCATCGAGCGAACCGAGCCCTTTTGGCACATCGTCGCGGGCCCCGTTTTTGGCCTCCCCGGAAGCGTGGGACCGGTTTCCAACCGGTCGCGTCCGTAGCACCGGACCTCCGTGCCCGGCGCGTGGGACCACGAACCAGCGGTACAACAATGTCCCAATCGGGTATGATACCAACGGCGACGGGGCGCTCGCTCGGCGCGGGGCCCTTTCTGAGACGGCCGGAGGTGGTGCCCGGCCGCGCCCCGGCCCACGGAAACCGCGCCCGAAGAAGAAAGGCGGGCAGAAATAGGTATGGCGTCCCAGATTCTCGAGTCCCTCGGAACTACTTGGATGACATAGTGTGAAGAGGAAGGTCCTCGCCCTCGTGGCGCCAGTATCACTGTTCCTCATCGCCCCGGGCTGTCCGTGCCCTATGGATCACCTTCCCGGCGATAGGTGGCCGCTGTGCGACCACGGCGATCTCACGTCGGCCGCGTTCAGTCCAAGCATGCCAGTTCTTGCGGTGACCGGGCGAAAGGGCCGCTCATGTGACGGTTTGGTCAAGCTTTATGACATCGAGAGCGGTAACGAATATATCGCCAAGCGCCATGCGAACGGGACGCACGGCGAGTTTCTTGCCATCGCATTCAGCCCGGACGGGCAGGTGCTCGCCGCAGCGGACCAAGGAGGACAAATCGTCCTCTGGCGGGTTGTCGCGCGCGCTGGGTTCCGGTGCAGATATGACCTGGAGAGAAGCGCAGCGTTCGCTGTGCCTGCGTATGCGACCAGTCTCTCGTTCAGCCCGGACGGCAATCTGATTGCCGTCGGCTGCGCCGACGGACTCGTTCGTCTGCTCGAAGCGCGAAGCGGGAAAACCGTGAAGGAATTGTCCGCCCACTCCCGAGAAGTGACGACTGTTGCTTGGAATGCACGCGGTTCGATGCTTGCCTCCGGCGGAGCCTGCGACGGGATAATCAGGGTGTGGAGCGCGCCAGACTTCGCACCGGTCGCGCGTCTCTCGCGCGGCAGCGCCGTTGTCACCGGCTTAGCGTTTCTTCCCGACGGGCGGCTCGCCGGAGCCTACTGCGGTGGACTCGCCACGAAGTATAGGGGAGTAAACATGGAGTGGTCTGACGAACAGGTCCGCATATGGTCGGTGCCTGATGGGCGCTTGGAGCGGTGCTTGTTCGCCGGCGGTGATGGCGTTGTTTCGCTCAGCGCGTCCCCGGACGGGAAGCTGCTCGCGGCGGGGTACACGCATCGTCTGGATGGCCAGAACTGGGTAGCGGTTCTGGATTGGTCTTCGGGGCGTCCGCGCGCGTACGTGACCGGCGACTGGTCCGAGCCGAACGCGCGCTGGTCGGTAAGGCAGCATATGCTTGTGGTGGTCGCTGGCCGGAATGTCGAAGTCTGGGACCTACAGGATCCTGCGAGCCCGCACCGCAAGTGGCACAAGGAGTCGTTTTGGTACGACAGAACTGAGTCGGAATAGTGGACGCAATATTACGCACGCAACTTCGTTGAGAATGCTGTGTGCCGATCCAGCGACGAGCAGCGACCGCGACCCGGACACGGTAGAGGGTGTGAAGGGCGCGGGTCTTCGCGAGGTGACCGGTTGCGACAACGGCCACATCCAGTCTGTGAGCGATGTCGGCGAGGGCGGCGAGGGCCGTGCCCAGGACTGCGGGATTGTTCTGGGCAGCGGGCGACAGGAGCAGGTTGAGGGGATCGAGAAGAACGAGGCCCGGGCAACGCACGGCGGCGATCGCCTGGCGAAGAACGGAGACGTGGTCCGGGAGGAAGAGCGGGGCAGAGGCCGCGGGAATCGGCTCAGAGGTGGGGAGGAGCGGTTGGAAAATAGGGGTGACGCCGGCAAGGCTGCAGAGGTATCCGAGGTCGGCGCCGGCGGCGAGGAGGCGAGGGAGGAGCGTATCGGCGGGACGGTCTTCGGGGCAGATGAGCAGGACACCGGAGGGGTAGGGAGAGGCGGCGGCGTCAGGCCAGGGGACGGCGGCAGAGGCGCGGGCGGCGAGGTCGGCGAGGAGGAGGGATTTGCCGACGCCGGGGTCGCCGATGAGCAAAGTCAGCGCGCCGCGGGGGATATAGCCCGGCCACAGCCAGGCGCGCGCCTCAGGCGCAATATGCCCGGCGTAGCTGAGCACGGGGTAAAGCTTCGGGCCGACCTCAACGGGCTGGCCGTAGCGGTCGAGGTGGTTGCGGGCGGGCATGCGGGCGGTCTCCGGGCGGGGGCCGTACAGGCGCTCGCGCTAGAAAGTGTAGACGCGCGGGAGCGCGGCGATGATGGGGCGGGGATGGATTGGCGGCGCGTGCGCGACAAGGGGAAAGGTTGGCGAAGTTTGGAGAGCATGGCGAGAATGGGCCCGGCTCTCCCCCGGGCTTCCTTTCCGCGCTTGGTCGCCCTGCTGCGGGGGCCCATAGGGCTTCCGTGATGTATATATACATCACGGAAGGCCTATCGGCACGACCGTACGAGACGAGGCACGCAGCCAGTCTGCTACACTGAGCGAGATTCACGTCCTACGGCCGCTGGCGTATATGGCTGGCTGAGAATCGAGAAAACCGCGTTAGGGCATGTCGTAACATAAGCAACGAACATAGCTTATACTTGTTGTGCCCAAGACGACAGAAGAGGCCGAAAGGAGTTGGCATGTATCGGCCGATGGTGTATATATACTCCATCGACCGACACAGGAGCAAAGCCGATGCCGACGCGGGTGCAGATCGCGCGAAAGGACATTCTGAGGGCTTTTGGCTCGCATCCACTGCACGTTTTTCGGCGGCGCGACATTGAGGCGATTCTCGCTGCGCACCGCGCCGAGTGGCGCCTTGCCCAAAGCACGCGCGTTGGCGAGTTTATCGACTACTTGGCGAAGAGCGCAGAGCTTAAGCGACTGGATTTCGCCTTCCCCTACCGCACGGAGATTCGGTATACGTGGGGCGAAATTCCGCTTCATTCCGTGCTTTTGACGTTGAAACTAGGATGCCACTTTTCGCACTACACGGCCGTGCAGATGCACGAACTTACCGAGCAGGACTCGAAGACAATTTATTTGAACTTCGAGCAACCGCGGAAGCCGGCGCCACCAGGAGGTCTGACGCAAGAGCGCATCGACGCTGCCTTCGCGCGGAAGCCGCGCGTGACAAGTAACGTTGCGCAATTCGGGGATTTGCGCATCTGCCTCGTCAACGGGAAAGGCACGGGTTACCTAGGCGTTGAGTCGCGGCAAGTCGAGGCGGGGGGGGACGCGGGCCGGATCGTCG